>NZ_CAJTLL010000045.1 GCF_910577135.1 uncultured Helicobacter sp. | reverse complement strand
TTTGGCACATTAGGTGGTGCATTAAAAACAATTTTTAAGCAAAAAGTTGTTTTACAATGTAGGCATTTTATGCAAGATGTATCTTTTCAAGAATGTATATTTGAAGATAGTTTATCAATTATGGGTTGCAATTTTCATAAAGATGCCCTATTTGATAATGCAAAAATTAATGGATTTTTTGTTGGCTCAAAATCAGTTTTTCATAAACAAGCAAGCTTTTGGAATGTAGATTTTAAAGAAATACCTAACTTTTCGGGTGTAGGATTTACAGAAAGCAATTTAGTAAATTTTGTCAATGCAAAAGTCGATAATTCTTTTGAAAAATTATCTCAATTAGCAAAAAATCAAACTAAAGGCAAAGACAACGATACATCAAATCAAATAAGAAATGACATTAGAGATTCTTACCGAACTTAAAAATACACTCATTCGACAAAACAACCTCCTAGACGCTTCGCAATGGCATAAATTAGAGCTTTATGCTAAAGAAATAGAGCTAGATTCTAAAAAACCTAGCATATTGAGTAGGGATTGGATAGATAAATGGATATTAAGATTCTATCGCCACACTTCCGACCATCATACTGATTT
>NZ_CAJTLL010000044.1 GCF_910577135.1 uncultured Helicobacter sp. | reverse complement strand
ATATTTTATGGTATGTGTCTTTACACCTTTTGCTGTATAGAGTAGTGATATTTCTCAATTTGATATAAGCCAAATACTTAATTACACTTTGTGCTTTATAGCTTATATTATAATAATGGCAAATGTCTACATTTTAGTAAGCAAAAAGTGTATAGAGTGAATATTCTCATATAGAGCAAATGAAATACATAAAAGAAGAACACAAAAGCTATTATTATCAGCATTATGATACAGAAATATGCGCTCTTATATATTTGAAAGATACTATACAATGGCTTAAAGATGAGAGGATTTATGATAATACACAAATCTTTATCTTAAGCAGTCATAGCGGGGCATATCCTTATTGATTTTAAATAATGACGCTCGTCCTGATTCAATATTTTTCTCTAAAGATTTTGGTGGCATAGGGGAGCTGCGTATAGATTATCGCTTGATGATACATTAAGCGTCCCAAGCATTTTTGTGGGAATCTGCCCAATGGCTTCCCTTATGTGCCAAAAATATATCAAAGCATTATCCTGCAAGATTATTCAGTGATAAAACCATTCCCATAAGCTGGGAGATAGAAAAGCACAAGAGCAATCAATGGATACTTGATAAAAATATATGAAACAAGAGACAATATCTATAAAGAAGAGAGTTATGGAGATATAACTAAGGATATATAAATCAATAGGATGGGTTTTAGCAAAAACAGCAAACAAGATTCTAAATTTGAATCTATTTACAAGCAAAACATATCTTTAACTTATATAAAAT
>NZ_CAJTLL010000043.1:515-773 GCF_910577135.1 uncultured Helicobacter sp. | reverse complement strand
CTCTTTGGGAGGATACCGCCCCAGTAAAACTGACCGGCTGACACGGTCCTCTGGCCGGATTCACGGCTCAGGGTTAGATCCTCCAGTTTCAAAGGGTGGTGTCTCATTGATGACTCGGACGCCCCCTAAAGGGCGTCTTCAGCGTCTCCCACTTACTCTGAGCATTAAAACCGAAGAAACAATGACAGCTTACAGTTAAGGTCTATAGGGTCTTTCCGTCCTTCTGCGGGTAGGCGGCATCTTCACCGCCACTACAAT
>NZ_CAJTLL010000043.1:0-505 GCF_910577135.1 uncultured Helicobacter sp. | reverse complement strand
CGGAACTTACCCGACAAGGAATTTCGCTACCTTAGGACCGTTATAGTTACGGCCGACATTCACCGGGACTTGGGTTCAGAGCTTCGCCTTGCGGCTAACCCCTTGCCTTAATCTTTCGGCATTGGTCACGTGTCACACCCTATACTTCGACTTGCGTCTTTGCAGAGTGCTGTGTTTTTGATAAACAGTCGGTTGGGCCATTTCTCTGCGGCCTGCATCGCTGCAGGCACCCCTTCTTCCGAAGTTACGGGGCTAATTTGCCGAGTTCCTTAACCAGGTTTCACTCTTACGCCTTGGTATATTCTACCCACCCACCTGTGTCGGTTTGCGGTACGGGTCGCTTAGCATACGCTGGGGCTTTTCTTGGCACTCGATCCAATGATGCGCTGAGTCCGTAGACTCAACTCGGAATTCAATAACCTAGTCATCTTTTCTCATGCGTCCCCCCAGTTTAAGGGTCGCGAGCTCAGGATTATTAACCTGATGTCCATCGCCTACGCCTCTC
>NZ_CAJTLL010000042.1 GCF_910577135.1 uncultured Helicobacter sp. | reverse complement strand
CAATAGTGGCACGATAACTGACTTTAGTAATAATGCCGGTGGGAGTGTAACTACATTGCAAAATAACCAAGGGGGCACAATAAATACACTCACCAATCAAAGCACATTATCTACCATAGAGAATGCAGGGACTATTGTTAATGGAACAAATAATGGCACTATAACAAACTTTAATAATAATCAAAACACAGGGATAGTAGAAAACTTTACAAATAGTAATCAAATCAATACCTTTAATAATAATGGTGGAGAAGTGCAGAATCTTACCAATGCTCAAGGGGGAACGATAGCTGATTTTACGAATGCCACACAGGGGAGAGTAGATACTCTCACTAATGCTGGCACTCTAAGCAATCTCAATAATCAAACCAATGGCACGATGAATACGCTTACTAATACAGGAAGCATTACTGATGGGCAAAATAGCGGAACAATCACTACTTTTAATAATAATGCTACTGGGAATGTGCAAAGCTTTACTAATAGCACGGGTGGGAGCATAACAACCCTTACAAATGACACACAGGCAACCATAGATGATTTTACCAATGAAAGTGTTATTACTACCTTTACCAATAATGGCACAACGACAACGCTCACTAATAATAACAATGCGAGAATCGATACCCTTGAAAATAATCAAGGGGCTATGATAGAAAGTCTTAATAATGATGGAAGCGTTACCAATGCCTTTACTAACAATGGAGAGATAACTACTTTTAATAATATGAGTAATGGAGTGATAAATGGCTTTACTAACTCTAATACCGGACAA
>NZ_CAJTLL010000041.1 GCF_910577135.1 uncultured Helicobacter sp. | reverse complement strand
ATAATCGGGAGTCAGACTGTGGGTGATAAGGTCCATGGTCAAAAGGGAAAGAGCCCAGACCGCCAGCTAAGGCCCCCAAGTGTCCGTTAAGTGGAAAAGGATGTGGAGATGCACAGACAACTAGGAGGTTGGCTTAGAAGCAGCCATCCTTTAAAGAGTGCGTCATAGCTCACTAGTCGAGTGACTCTGCGCCGAAAATGTACCGGGGCTAAACGGACCGCCGAAGCTGCGGATTGACACGAAGTGTCAGTGGTAGGAGAGCGTTCTAACAGCGGAGAAGCAGTACCGGAAGGAGCTGTGGAGCGGTTAGAAGTGAGAATGCCGGTGTGAGTAGCGAAAGATAGGTGAGAATCCTATCCATCGAAAGCCTAAGGTTTCCAGGGGAAGGCTCGTCCGCCCTGGGTAAGTCGGGACCTAAGGTGAGGCCGAAAGGCGTAGCCGATGGACAACAGGTAGAGATTCCTGTACCACCGGAGGTCGTTTTAAGCGAAGTGGGGACACAGAAGGATAAGCAGAGCACGCCGTTGGTAGAGCGTGTCCAAGCGTCAAGGGAGTAAATACAGGCAAATCCGTATTTATGATAATTCTGAGGCGTGAAGGGGAGGGAAAAGAGTACCGAAGCTGCTGATTTCACGCTGTCAAGAAAAGCCGCTAGCAAGACTGTAGGTGCCCGTACCGCAAACCGACACAGGTAGATGAGGAGAGAATCCTAAGGCGAGCGAGAGAACTATTGTTAAGGAACTCGGCAAAATGACCCCGTAACTTCGGGAGAAGGGGTGCCTGCTTCGGCAGGCCGCAGTGAAAAGGCCCAGGCGACTGTTTATCAAAAA
>NZ_CAJTLL010000040.1 GCF_910577135.1 uncultured Helicobacter sp. | reverse complement strand
GGCCAATTCTCTGCGGCCGGCTCTCACCGGCACTCCTTCTCCCGAAGTTACGGAGTCATTTTGCCGAGTTCCTTAACAATGCTTCTCCCGTCGGCCTTAGGATTCTCTCCTCATCTACCTGTGTCGGTTTGCGGTACGGGCACAATATAAACGATAGCGGCTTTTCTTGACACATGGCTCATATGCTTCCCTACTCTTGTTCGGTCCGCATCACGTCTTCAGATCAGCGTACGGATTTGCCTGTACGCCTCCTACCTCGCTTGCACCGGTCTTTTCATTCCCGGCTCATACTTTCCACGTGTGTCCCCACAGTTCTGTTATATTGTGGTACAGGAATCTCAACCTGTTATCCATCAGCTACGCATCTCTGCCTCGCCTTAGGGGCCGACTAACCCTGCGCAGATTAGCTTTACGCAGGAAACCTTGGACTTTCAGCGGAAGAGTCTCTCACTCTTCTTTTCGCTACTCATGTCAGCATTCTCACTTCTGATACCTCCAGCATCCTTTACAAGACACCTTCAACGGCCTACAGAACGCTCCGCTACCACTTGCACTTGCGTGCAAATCCGTAAATTCGGTATATGGCTTTAGCCCCGTTACATCTTCGGCGCAAAACGTCTGTTAGATCAGTGAGCTATTACGCTTTCTTTAAAGGATGGCTGCTTCTAAGCCAACCTCCTGACTGTTTTGGACATTTCACTTCCTTTACCACTTAGCCATAATTTGGGGACCTTATTCGACGGTCTGGGCTCTTTCCCTCTCGACACTAGACCTTAGCACCTAATGTCTGTCTGGTGAGTATCACTGTTGAGTATTCGGAGTTTGATAGAATTTGGTAAGGATCGCTCCCCCCTAGTTCTTTCAGTGCTCTACCCCTCAACGTGTCCGCTCACCGCACTACCTAAATAGTTTTCGCGGAGAACCAGCTATTTCCGAGTTTGATTGGCCTTTCACCCCTAGCCACAATTCATCCCCTTCTTTTTCAACAGAAGTGGGTGCGGTCCTCCAGTTGGTGTTACCCAACTTTCAACCTGATCA
>NZ_CAJTLL010000039.1 GCF_910577135.1 uncultured Helicobacter sp. | reverse complement strand
ACGCAAGAAGCGCGGACTAAATGCTACTAGCCCTGATGATTTGCATTTGCATACATTGCTTTTTAAAAAGCTAAAAAGCAATGCTCTTACCTCAAGTGCTATTTTGTGTGTGCAGATTCTTATCATTGGGATAAGCATTGCCTTCTATTCTTGCACATATATACTTATAGCTTTTATTGTGGGGTTTACAGCCATTTATCTCATTGCGTATAAGGGATTGGAAAGAAACTATTGTGTATCAAGCCTGTGAAGAAAAGCACTTAGTGTCTTGCGATTTACTTTGAATTTTTGAGCTATTTGCACCAGCGGGATTTGCTTTTGGCGCATATACAATATAGAATCTTTATGAGGATAAAGTTTTAAGGCAGAAAGAGGCGTGCTGCCCTGTGGTCGCCCAAGCTTTCTCCCCTCGTGCTTGATACGCAAGAGGGCTTCTTTGGTGCGTTGAGAGATAAGATGCCGCTCAATCTCCGCACTTAACGCAAATGCAAAGGCTAAAACCTTAGAGTTAATATTATCCCCTAATTCGTAGTTTTCTTTAATAGAGTAAATCGTAATGCCTCGCTCCATACATTGATTAAGCACACCCATAATCTGCAAAATACTCCTGCCAAGACGGGAAATTTCACAGATAATAAGGCAATCTCCCCTCTTAGCTTTTTTGATGGTTTTGCCAAGCTGACGATAGCTAGGATTAATCATACCGCTTATTGATTCCGCACAGACAGAATCAATATGAATATGATGCTTTTCACACCATTTTTGAATTTCAAAATATTGATTTTCAATACTTTGCTTGTGAGTTGATACCCTCAAACATGCGTAGTTCATACAACATCCTTTTTTTAAAGAGTATTAAAGCCCAAAGCGAGTTAATTTTGCATAAAAATAGGTATAGCATAGCGCAAATACCGCACATAGCGCAAGCAAAATAACTGTGTGATGATAGTAATAGACGCTTAGGCCAACAAAAGGGATATTCAATGCCAAAATCAAGCACGAAGTATAGGCATCAGAGCGAGTAACGCGCTTAAAAACAAGCATATGAAAATGCACTTTGTCAGGCTGTGTCGCGGACATTTTACGCTTGATACGTTTA
>NZ_CAJTLL010000038.1 GCF_910577135.1 uncultured Helicobacter sp. | reverse complement strand
ATCACTTTTGGTGTCTATAATGGCAAAATGGGTGCATTTACAGGCAATGTCAATAATAGCGGAAGCATTATTTACAATATGGCAGGAGCAAGTGGAGGCACACATACACTTATTAGCGGCACATTGAGCGGTGGGGGTAGTGTCGCATTACTGAATGGCAATACAGAATTTGCTACTGCTACATTGAGCACTGATAAGAGAGAAGTGATAGTAAATATCAAACAAGATGTTATTGATAGTTTTAATGCCACACTTCAATCTAACCAAAAGGCTATCGTAAATGCTTTAGGAGAGGATATTTATACTATTGCAGGAGCAAACACTCAAAGTGTTACAAGTGATGTAAATAGACTGAATAATGCCCTGTTTTCACAATTTATCTCTACGCCTTTTAGTGGGCTTGATGTGCTTAAGGGTAGTATTAGTGCAGTTTCTATAAGCACTCAAAGCAACTCACCTTTGGGTGCTGATGCGGGGGCTATTACAAGGAGTATCTTAGGTAGTGCAAATGGAGGATTTGCTGGAGTGCGATTAGGAGCGTATATTAAAATAAAAAAAGCTGTGCTATCAGTATATGGAGGTTATACCTATGGGAGTATGCGAAGCAAGGGGCAGGATTACACACTTTTAGAATCTTCTTTTAGCAATAAAAGTTATAGTTCTGGACTTGGGGCAAACTATCATTTGTATTTGCTCCCTCATAATAGACTTGAGCTAGATGTTGATGTAGGCTATTTTACCTCCTCACTTGATAGCAAACGCAAGATACAGCTCAACACTGCGGCTAATCAAATCTTTGAAGCCACATATCGCACTAATCAAGTGAGTTTAGATACAAAGCTAGGCTATCGTTTAGGAGCAAATAGAGGAAGAAGCTCCTTAAAGCCTTATTTTAGGCTTTTGCAAAGTTATAATATGTTTTCAGGCTTTACAGAAAATGCCCTCACATCAGGTATTACAGATAAGGCTAAGGCTTTATCTATGCCACAATACAATGCGTATTTTATGAGTTTAGGCGTGGGCTTAGATGGGGCATATCGCATAGATAGGAGTAAATATGTGCTTTTTGGGTTGGACTATGAGCAGTTTTTATTGAGCACACAAAAGCTGCAGTTGCAATTTATCGGGGGAGAAAAATTAAGCTTTGATAAACCCTATGATAATCGTATAGGATTGAGTATAGGTGCGAGATTTGAGCCAAGACGTAAGATACAATTAGGACTTGATGGGTATTTTAAAGCAGCTATCAATCAAGCGGATAATCTTTATTATTATGGTGTAAGCGCACTTTTGGGCTATGTGTTTTAG
>NZ_CAJTLL010000037.1 GCF_910577135.1 uncultured Helicobacter sp. | reverse complement strand
AGCCGTTGTTACAAGGAGATTCCCAACAACGGGAATAAACCAAGCAGGATTAGAATGCGCAAATTCTATATCTTTGTTAAGCCAATAAGTAATGGCATAAAGGGCGATGAAGATTTGGAATCCTGCAGCAAGGGAAAAAAGCGTGTGAGAAAGAGGGGTAATGTTGTGAAATATATTTGAAAGAAGTAAAGCCGACATAGAGATTGTAGCAAAAAAATTGAGTTTTACAGGGTGAGTGAATTCACTCAAAATGGCTTGCGGATATTTCAAAAGTTTAAGTATATAAAAGCAAAAAATAATCAATGAAAGAGTTGAAACAATGACACAAAGAAACTGAAATAAAATGGGCGGAAAAGAAAGCACTTCAGTAGCTTTTTTATAGTCTAGTGTAAGCCCTCCAAGTCCCATTATGATAGCAAATATTATCACAGGAAAATATTGCAAACGAGATGATTTAGTCTCTTCCATAATGACCCCCTTATGGTTTGTAAGCATTAGAATCTATTTATAAAATGTTCATTATATTTGTTATTTGCAATTATTGCTTAAATGCAAAGATGTTTTTGGCACGAAGTTATGAGGTTTTTAATTGTTGATACTTGTTACAATTCTATTGCACCATTTATGATAGGAATGCTCTAGCGAAGATTTTAAATACAGAAGTATGAACTCGTGTTAACGCACAGGTATCGAATTAGCTCAGTAATGTATGCTTCACCCCCTTCCTGTTATAATTGCTTACTGCATTGCTCTTGTCCTATGATGGTTTTTAAGAGGTTTTACAAGTGCGGAATGAGAGAGTAGGTTGGCGGAATGTCTTCTTTTTTAATATTTATGCTATGAAAACTAAGTGAGAAAGTGATAGGATTATCTATGAAGACTTATTATTTTTTAGGGCTATATCGATAGCATTTCTTAATATTTTTTTGCTGGGGGGGGGGAGTGAAGAGTGTATTCCTGAGCGATAAAGGAAAAACTTTTTTGTATAACTTCATAAGATTCTATTAGACGCCTTGGGCAATTGAGACATAGAGTGGAGGATTCTCACGGATAGGGATTAATAGTGCGTATTTACACCATATTGCAGGAGATAGTCGCATAGATAACGCACAGCTTATAATTACAATTTTCAAAATGGCATTATATTGGGCTATGACGAGACACTTGGAGCCAGTATAGGCAATACTAATGATATTTATCTCTTACAAGGTGCAAAAAAGCTTACCACAACTATCCCTAGGGGCTATACCTTTTTTTGATTTTGAATTTTACGTAGACTATTACATTGCAGGACGTAAGTATGATAAACCACTCTATATGAGCACAGGATATAAAAGAACAAAATATGCAAATAATTCTGGCAATACATCTGTTTTTTGGGATTTGCCGAATGTATTACTCATTAAAGTGCGAGGCAATATAGCCTTAAACTCCACTTGGATTTTTGAATATCCCCTTGCTTATGATATAGGCTTAAGCGCTACAATGGTAGTTATTGATGATAGCAATTCAAAGTATACCCTTTCTACCAAAAGTGGCTATGGACTGCGTTTAAGCACGAGAGCGAGATATTATGTAAGCAAAAACATATTTTATATTCGTATGTTTATGCATTTCAAAAGCAACGGACAAGTGATGGCGTGAGTATTAGTATTCCTGTAGATAGCGATAAATCAGGTGTGACAAAAGATGCACGTACAGTGGTGCATTACCTATCTTCAAACACAAGCTATGCAGGCTTACAATTTGGTATAGGATATTAAGGAGGGAGCGATGAAACATTAAGATTTGACTATGCGCCAGGAATCTACACAGGCATTATTTTAGATCCTGATAATCTCGATAGGGATGGACGCAGTTTGCAACAATAAATGATTCAATGGCTGGGTATAATATGCTAAAAACCTTAACACCCCTCACACATTTTATTTGCAAAGTGGCTTAGGCTATCATCTTAATCATAATAAAAAATAGCAATAAAACGTTATTAGCGTTATTTCTGTCTGCTTATTGAAGTTGAGGGAGAACCTTTAATAATCAAAAGTTTGCCCTCAACTATGGCGGAGGGCATCGCTATTTTATTTTTGAGAATCATTTCAGTGAACTAGGACAGCGTGGATAGAGAATCTTAAGGTTACACAAAAAGAGGGCTTCAACCCATCAACCTTTATCAAGGCAAACTTTTTCAATAAGTGGTGAAGTGAAGTATTACTATGAGTAAAAAACAGC
>NZ_CAJTLL010000036.1 GCF_910577135.1 uncultured Helicobacter sp. | reverse complement strand
AGGGGTTTGTAGTCTTTGTAGGGGGAGGATTCCATTATTTGCCAAGCTTGTAAAAGGGCTTTGGAGTATTGTTGGGTGTATTTGCCTGTTTCTTTTTCCCATTTTTCAAAAATTATTTCGTTACTTTGTTTATCTACATTCAATATTACGCTATTTGGTGCTGTGATTTGGTAAGTCTCACTCATTGTTTCCCCTTTGTATTAATTTATCCCAAATGCAATCCATTTTTCATAATGATTGTTGTGGCAAGTCTGCCTACGAGTTTAGGGCGAGATTCTTGGATATTTTGGTCTTTGGTTTCCTTATCTTTATTGTTTAAATTTAGAACGTTAGTAGGTGGTTTTGGCTTATCAAGCTTTTTCCTATTATTCACCCCCACATACAAAGCCTTAATATTATTTTGTCCTATAATATCTAAAGCTTTTAAAAAGTTTCTATGTTTTAAAGGGTCTAAGATAGTATCGTTTAAATTGGTATTAAAAGAGCTTTGGTAAATATCATCAAGATAATTCATTGCGGTGTGGTAAGAATCTATGGCTTCTATTGCCCTACTTTCTCTCTCTTTGTATTCTTGATAAAAAGTCTGTATTTGTTCTTTTGTTTCTAAAAGCATAAAGTATTCTTTAATGATTTGTGTATGGATAGAATCCATTGTGTAATCTCTTAGATAAAAGCCTTGAGATTCTACATCTTTAAGAAAAGATTGTAAGCTATCATAATGATAAGAGAGAAAGGGTAAGTTTTTATGCGGCATTGGCATATCAAGATAATAATGTGTGTAGTCTAAATATTTATTGGTTATTAAAGGAATGATTAGATTTAAGCCTTTCCTATCTTTATGGAATTGTAAGATATGAGCATATGCGTGTGGAATAGAAAAATAACTTAAGGGTAAAGAGAGAATCGCTTTAGGGATATTAGAGTGAAAAATAGAATCTGTCATTGTATTTACATTTGCTAGATTAGAGATAGAATCTTGTAGGGGTTGTAGAGCTAGATTATCTTGCTTAACTAAGTGTTGTAATCCTAAAAGCCCACCTATTCCTAAGATTCCTAAATCTCTTAATTGTCTTAATGCTTCTCTCCTGCTTTGTAGTGTAGAGATTCTTAATTTGTTGTTTGGAATGTGTTGCATAGGAATCCTTTTTAAGATAAGATTCCTTATTATAGTTTGTATTTCTTTATATAAGATTATGGATTCTTAGTTATTAGTTTATTCCTCATAATGACGCTATGGGATAAAGAGGGACATTTTATTCCTTTATATTATACTCTTTAGCATAGGCTTTTATTTTTGCTCTTAAGGATTCGGGAAAGTCGTAACGATAGATTGTGAGGATTGTGGGGTTAAGGAGTTTGTCTAAAATTTTTCTTTGATAAAAATCATCTAGCAATTCAGGTGCGAAATAAGTCGGTGCGTTAGGATAGCTCTGCGGGGGAGTGATTGCGGCTATTTTGGATTCTAAAATTAAAGTGTCTATGTAGAGATTAACACTTTTTTTACTCCATTCACTAGGTGGGCAATCTCCATAGGCTTCTTGATAATCTAGCATTCCATAAGCAACTTGCAAAAACTCCTCTCTACTTTCAGGTGTAGAATCTATATCTCTTGGGTCTTTGAGTTTGCCTTGTTTGACTTGCTCTTTTAGCTCCCATATTATATCACCACTGCTATCCACTATGTAAGGGTGTATGCTGAAGTTCATCACCCAATCCACCCCTATGAGTTCATCTAAATAAGGTAACATTCCAAATTCATCATAAGGGGGATTCTTTGCAAAGTTTTCTAACATTTGAGCTTTAAGGGGATTCTTATGTAAGCCATCTACTAAGCCTCTAGTTTGATAAGAATCATATAAATCTTTAAAACTATCTTTATGTCCTAATTGAATAAGTAAGAAATTAACTGCTTGTGTTCTTGCTTTAAATCCTGTCATAGAAAGCTGTAATGCTCCCCTAAATCCTTCTATATCCCCTAGGATTCCTGCGCTCAATTCCCATTCAGCCATATGAAGCCAACCTTTATGCATATTTGCCATTCCTCTATTAGATTCTACCTTTGCATAAAGTTCTTTATATTCTTCCTTGATAAGCTTTCCATTCTCATCTACATTACAATAAGCATCATAAGGTATATCAATCACCGCACTTCTTAATCCACTTCTTATGACTAAATACTTATATCTTTCTCTTTTTGTTTTAAGGGACTCATAATAAGCTTTTTCTGCTTTAGTCCAAGGAGCAATAGC
>NZ_CAJTLL010000035.1 GCF_910577135.1 uncultured Helicobacter sp. | reverse complement strand
CTTTTCTCACACTTTTTAATTTTCACTTTAGTTTTCATTTGCTATTATCAGCTATTCATTTGCAAATCATTCTTATTATTGTTTGTAAATGATAGTATCACTTAAAATTTTCAAGGAGGAACAATGAAAATTATTCCGTATAGCACCTTAGTAGCAAGTTTGCTAAGTAGCTTTGCAATCGCAGATTCGCTAGATTCAGCAAATAACCAAATGGGGGGGGGGCATAGCCAAGAATCAAGTCAAAATGTAGATGATGAAAATGTCCGCAAGGTTAATCTAGGGCGCTCTGTGGTAAGTGCTTCAGGCTATGAGCAAGATATAAAAGATGCTCCGGCAAGTATAGCCATTATCCCACGTGAGGAAATACTCACTCGCCCTATTAGAGACCTAGGCGATGCGGTGCAAGATATTCCGGGTGTGTATGTGGAAGCCGGAAAAACAGGGGGTAATACCATTTCTATGCGTGGGCTTGGCTCAGCTTATACGCTTATCCTTATTGATGGCAAACGACAAAATGTCGCTCAAGGCTTTGATGCTAATGGCTTTAATGGCACCTTTACTTCTTTTATGCCTCCTGCTAGTATGATAGAGAGGATCGAGGTTATTCGAGGACCTGCTTCTATCATCTATGGAAGCGATGCGATGGGTGGGGTGATAAATATCATTACTAAAAAACATAGCGATAGATTTAGCGGGGGAATCCAGCTTGAGACTACACTTTCCCAACATCCTCAAACCTTTGGTCCTCAATATGGAATAAATGGCTATATGAATATCCCTCTTATAAAAGAAATGCTTTCTTTGAATCTTCGTGGAGCCTACAAATGGGGTGGGCAAAATGCATTTTATGAACCCGGTAAGGGACCCCATACACCTATCACATATACATCAGGCAATAATGGCAGCGTAAATTTTAGCAATCCATATTATAATTGGTCTGCTACAGGCTATACCCAATGGAATGCCGGAGGACGGCTCAACTTCACGCCTAATAAAAATAATTATATCTACTTAGATTCTGAAGTATTCTTTGCACGGACAGGAAGCCTCAAAACATCATCAAGCAGCATTACTGCGGTAAGAGATTTCTATAAATTCAATAATGTTTTAAGCCACACCGCAGATTATGATTGGGGTAAAATCAATAGTTATATACAATATAGTCAAACACAATGGGCTTCTCACGCTGATACCAATAGCACTTGGGGTAGTGGGCTTTGGCCAGGTTCATCAAAAGGAAATACCGTAGATTGGGCGAATGGACGATACAATCGAGACCTTATTTTTCAATCTACCTTTACTGATGATTTTGATTTTGGTAGAGCAGGAAGCCTTATCTTTAATGGTGGAGTGTATTATATATGGCAGCAGCTCTATACTAAAAACAATGGCTTTAGAAGAGATATGAATCAAGTAGCCCTTTTTGCCGAGGGTGAATATCTCATCAATCAATACTTTAGCACGACTCTAGGCTTACGCTACAATTACAGCGATATTTTTAAGGCTATCCCTAATCCTCGATTCTATGTGAATTACAATCCTACCGATTGGCTTACTTTTAAGGCTGGCATTGCCACAGGGGTGCTTGTGCCACAGCTTAGCTATCTCTATGAGGGTTATACGTTAAGCACCGATAGGGGTAACAATAACACAACCACGGCATCTTATGGTAATAAAAACCTAAAGCCCGAGCAGAGTGTGAGCTATGAGCTAAGCGCTATTCTTGATACTGAACCAGCTATGCTAATATTAACCGGATTCTATACAGATTTTAATAATAAAATTTCAAGCGTTACAGGCATTCAACCCGGAACTACTATCGATGGTGTATTATGTGATGCAGCGGGTGCTAATCAATGTGCCTTTTATCGCAACCTTGATAGTGCTATGCTCACAGGAGCAGAGACAAGCTTTAAGCTAAAGCCTATTTATGGAATCTCTCTTGATGCAAGTTATGGATTTACTTATTCGAGAACACTTAGTGTCTCTAATGCAAATCAAGAATTTCTTGTAGGTGAGCCTATAAACAATATTCCTAAACATAAATTTACCATTAAGCCAAACTATCACTATAAGAACTTTGATGCCTATATTCGCTGGAGTGGTAACTTCCAAACACCCACTTCCGCAGTGCAACAAAGCAGTCTTGCTACAAGTGCGCGAGGACTTGTAGGGAAGTATTATAAAGATTATCAGTTAGTAGATATTGCGGCTACCTATAAGTTTAATAAAACTTATGCCCTCACTTTTGCGGTGAATAATCTCCTTGATGTGAAATTCTATGATCCAGATAATTTGATTACTTATAGCAGTGGAAGGGGTGGCACATCATATATTAATCCCTATCAAAGAATCTTGCCTGCAAGAGCATATTGGATAAGTTTTAGGGCGGATTGG
>NZ_CAJTLL010000034.1 GCF_910577135.1 uncultured Helicobacter sp. | reverse complement strand
TACACCAACACCCCGCTTATACTCAACTCCTTTGTATGATAAGTGATATTCCTAGAATTATCCATAAGCCAATCTTTGCTTTTAGAGTGAAACTTATCAATGATGATTTTTCTATTCACACTTGATTCTAAACTTGAGTAAGAAAGTGGCACTCTTTGCTTTATTTTTGCTACAAGCCCATTGAAATGCTCCAAATATTCCACAAAGACTCTCGCCTCAAAGCTTACTCTCTCCTCATTGCCCCCAAGCTTTAAATAGTAGTTTGTGCTTATGCTCTCTACCTTTGTGATACCAAGATTGAGCTCATAATCAATGCTTTCAATATTATGAAAGACACTAAAGATAAATTTATCTATTTTAATAAGCTTTTCATTCTCTTTTGGGCTTATGCTTTGCAAAGGAGAGCTTTGAAATGCCCTTTGTTTCTTAAAATTTTCCTTGTGTTTTAACTCATTTGCTTGAGAGGCTAAAAGATTGCGTATATTTATCATTGGGCTATCCTCTCTCAATCCGCATAGGAATAACTATAAGCATTTATCGCTTCTGCTACTTCATTTGCACTTGCAGTGGTATTGATATAAATAGTCTTATTGTCATTGATAGCTCTATTTTGTGTGTTATTGTAGAAGTTTTGTGCATTTTGGGTTTGGGTGTGAATGGTCTTTTCTACCACACCATTTGTATCAAGACTAGCAGGAGTATCATCTGAATCTGTAATGCCTAAAAAATCAGTTACTGCCCTTGCACCGCTTAAGATTTTATCAATACCTTTGCCTATAAAGTCAAATATATCCATAAACCACTCTGTTATAGGAGAGATTGCCTCTTTTATCCACTCCCATACCGCAATGAGCTTAGGTGCTATACTCTCCCAATTTTCGCACACGGACGCAATAGCTAATCCTATCCCCACTATTAATGCCCCTATGCCTGTGCTAAGTAACGCTCCTTTGACACTCCACATAGAGACTTTAAAGAGTTTAGAAAATGCACTTGTAGCTATCCCCCACGCTTTTGTGGCAAGAGATGCTCCACCCATAGCAAGGGTATAGGCTTTTGTAGCTATGGTGGAGGCAACTAATCTTATTTTATGTATTGCCAATGCTTTATTAAGTCCAAATATCAATTGAAAAGGATAAAAGAATAATGTCTTTAATGCACCCCAAGAAGCTACAACAATCCCTATTGCTTTACCAAGAGCCATACAAGCTGGAATCATCAATGTAATTCCTGATATAAGTGGGCTTTTCTCTAAAAAAATAGCAATAGAGCTAGATATATCTGCTATAATTTTTAATCCACTAGCCAATGGTGGCAAAAACACGCTTCCTATTGCATTAGCTATTCTCCCAAAGCTATTTTCCATAAGCACCATAGCATTCGCAGTCGTGTTGCTTACTTCATCAAATTCCTTTTGCATAGAGCCTAAATAATTATCTTTATTGGCTACAAGCCCTAGAATCTTATCAAACTCGTCCATATTAGCGGTGATTTGTGCGATTTTAGGTCCTGCTTCTTCTCCAAACATATCTTTCAAAATACCTTTTTTTCACTTTGCTCCACACCCTCAATGCTTTTTAGCACGCTCCTTATACTTTCTAATGGGTTATTCCCCACCATCTCTTTTAACTCTTCCCCGCTTAAGCCTATCCTGCCTAATGCACTTTTAAATCGTGCCGTGCCTCCATCGGCATTGCCTAACACGCTTAGCATTTTATTGATAGCCGTTCCTGCTTGATCGGCTGGAATCTTCATATTAGCAAATGCTCCTGCAAGTCCTGCTGTTTGCTCCGCACTTAAGCCAATAGTCTTTGCCATACCGCCTATTCTCCCTAGTATTGCTACAACCTCTCTAGGACTTCCTGCACTCTTTGTCCCTATGTAGTTAATAGCATCGCCTAACTCTTTTACAGAATCAATGCCTATGCCCATCTTTTTCATTAATCCTGCGATGGTATCTCCTGCCTCTGCTGTCCCCATATCAAAGGCAATGCTTATCTTTGCTACTACATCAGTAAAAGGGACAAGGATATTTTTATCTAATCCTAGCTGTCCACCACTAGCTACGATTGCGCTTAGGTCTTTGGCAGCTAGAGGGATAGTTTTGGTTAATCCCCAATCTCTTTTTCAAAGCTTTTAAGCTCATTTTTACTCTCAAACTCTACAACCTTTTTTTACATCAGACATAGAGCTTTCAAACTCCATTGCCACAGATATGGGTTTGCTTACCAATCCTTTAAATGAAGCATAAAGCCCAAGTAATTGATACCGCATAGAATCAATCTTGGCATTTGCCTCTTGCAAGTCTAAATCAAGTTTTACCTTCATTGCCTCTTTTAACTTTTTTTGTATATCATCAAAGGCTTTTGTGGGTAGTTTAGGTCCTTGCAATGCCTTGCCGATATTAAGCTCATTTTTGAGCTTATCATTAAGCTTTTTGATAGGCTCTTCTAGGCTTTTACTCAAAGATTGGGTTGTATCTTTAGTTATTTTATCAATAGCCTTGCTTAATTGGCTCAATTCAGGGATAAGCTTTAAAGAAATTTGCGTTTGCATAGATGTCCTTGATTAAAAGATAAATTTGTAATATAATCAATTATAGAGCTTATAGCACACCTAAATACAAGGAATCTCATAAAATGCTAGAAGAAAAATAAGTGAAAGAAGTATTTCAATTCCTTGCTATCTTTGGGCTATTTATACATATGCTTTGGATAGTATTTGCTACGATATATGCTTTTTTTACCAATGATATAGATATGATGGGCTATGCTCTTCTCTCTGCTTTTATATTTTTTATTGCATTGCTTGTATTATTTCTTGCCTCTATGTATATTTATTGTTTTGTAATGCTTGTATATACACCGCTATCACTTATTGTAATGCTTATTGCAGAGTATGTAAGAGAGTTCTCAAACGTTATAATGCGTTTGAGAGATAAAAGAAAATATTAATGAGTGGGGACAGATTGGGGACAAAAGAAACCTTAATCCCTATATGAGGGAATTATAAACAATATTTATCGAATCCCTTCCTCTCTGCCA
>NZ_CAJTLL010000033.1 GCF_910577135.1 uncultured Helicobacter sp. | reverse complement strand
AAGAGAGGGGTTATGCTATGTATGAATGATAGAATCCTCTCTGCGCGGTATGCGAGCAAGATTCACACTTCAAGCCTTGAATCTTTTGCCTCGCCTTGTGATTTGGGCTATATCGCCAATGGTGCGGTGCATTTTCACGCATCTTGCGGTGTATTACATCAGCCTATGTTTGACACGGAGATGATAGAATCCCTGCCGCGTGTGGATATACTCTACTCTTATGCTAATGATGGCTCATCAATCGCTGCTAAGGCACTTTTTAGCAATGGTACACAAGGGCTAGTCATCGCTGGGAGCGGTGCTGGGAGCGTCCATAAAGTCCATAAGCAAACACTCCAAAGTCTCATTAAACAAGGCTTGTGTGTGGTGATAAGCTCTCGCATTAATCAAGGCAGTGTATATATAAGCGAGGTAGATTCGCAAAATGGCTTCATCTCTAGCGGAGATTTGAATCCACAAAAAGCACGAGTATTGCTTACTCTTGCTTTGACGCAAAGCAACAACCCCCTTCAAATTGCTACATTTTTCTACACCTAAATTACAAAAAATCATTTTTTCTCTTTTGATTCCACAAAGTTATAAAGCAAGGTATATAGTTGCATACGCAACAATTTTACAACCAAAACATTATAATTTCGAGGATAGGGAAGGTGTTAAGGCTATTTATTTATGCAGGTTTATGCTGTTGCTTAAGCTTTGCTTCAGGATTTAGAATCAGTGAACAGAGCCTTAAATCTACTGCCCTTAATTCCGCCTATGTCGCTGGGGCTTTTGGTGCAGATAGTGTTTATTATAATCCTGCGAATATGGGCTTTTCCCACCCATTAAGTGACAATGATAAACACGATTTGGATATTACCCTTACAGGCATTTTTATCCCCGGCTTTGCTTTTACTACCGATACTACCACAAAAAATATTGGCGAAGGCTCGATAAACTGGGGTTTAAGCACGACTACGACACTAGGGATTGATCCAAGTATGGCGAATTTGGCAAATAGCTTTTTGGGTGTGGATTTAACAAAGCCTATTGAAGTGCCCTCCGAAGTGAAAAATCAAAATGGCGAATGGGGCTTTAGCGAAAAAGGTGCGCTAGTAGCGGGAAGTGCGGATTCTACATTTTTTCCCGTGCCTAAGATTTTTTACAAAAGCAAGAGTGCTAAGAGTAAGTGGGGGAATTTTAACTGGGGAGTGAGCTTCACTGCACCTAGTGGTTTAGCTATGAATTGGAATGGCGAGGCTGGAGCGTTTTTACGTAATGTAATGATAGCTATGGTGGAGCTTAGTCCATCGCTTAGCTGGAATTATAATGAGCGAATTGCTATTGGCGTAAGCCCGAGAATCCTCTATGGTATGGGGAATTTCGCAAACACGGTTTTTGTGCCACTAGGTACGAGAGAGAAGCCCGGAGAGGTTATTACTAATATTAAGGATTTTGATGAGATTCCTTCATCTATGGTGCCAGAGGCTATGGCACAGCTCATTTATGCAGTGAATACAGCTCAAGGCAATGCCTTAGCGGCTTTAGCAGGGCTTGGCGTTGGCGGGGGAGGGCATTTGAATAATAAATTGCGCTATGGGCTTCCCACGCTCTTCAACCCTGAGGCGTGGTTTGGTATGCCTTCCCCTGATGTGTTTAATCAATATATCGATGAGGAGAGGCAAGTCATCGATATAGCGGGGTATAATCAAAAAGTCGCAGAGATTAACGCTACGATAAAGCAAAATTGGGAGACGTATCAAGGTGAATGGGCAAATGGTCATTTGGATTGGCGATATAATGATAAAACTTGTGTAGATCAAACAACAATTTGTCTCCCAACATTTTTCAATCAAGTACCTAACCAAACCTATAAAACTACTATTAATGGAGTAGAACGTGATGGATATAAGTTTGTCAATGGCGTAAATTACTGCATTCAAAATGGATATAGCACAAGCGGATTTTTTGGCTGTGGGAATCTTGGCGATACTATGACTAAAGCAAAGCAATTAGGGGCGTATGTGAATTGTTATACGGGCACATTCTATGATTTTAATGGGAATTTGCAGACAAACAATCCGGGACCTTGCGCTTACCCAAAACCTACAGAAAAAGATGAAGACGGCGCACCGCGGGGCTATCTGCCGCTTATGGACGCTAAACAAGTCGCAGAAGCCTTTGGTATGGGTGATATGGATATTACTACGCATTTAGTGGGCGCGACTAAAGTCGATCAAAAGAGCGATGGCGCGGACTTAGCCTTTGGCTATAAAGTCGCTATGAGTGTGCGTCCTTTTGAGAGCAAACAGACGACTTTAAGTATTGTCTATACCTCGCCCGTAACCTTTAATCTTAAAGGAAGTCTTGACGCGACTACCTATATCGGTGGCTCTGTGGGCGATGTGAATATGCGAGCGGATTTAAATCTTACTACAACTTTACCCTCCACAATGCAAATCGCGCTTATGCACTACTTTGGGCGATTAGGCATAGAGCTTGTGTATGAAAAAATCTATTGGAGCAAGGGTGATAAATTCGCCTTTAATTTTAGCAAGCCACGATTTACCCCCTTAAGTGGTATGGTGCTGCAGTTTAGCCCACAGCAGTTAGAATCTATGATGGATTTAGCCGATTATGGTGCGGTGGCTATGGGTGATGGGTGGCAGGATACGATCGCATTGCGCTTAGGCATTACCTATCTCACGCGCAAAAACACGCTTTTAATGTTTTCTGCTGCATTTGACCAATCCCCAGTGTCACAAGACAAGCTGGGGATCCCTGATAGTAACGCCTATATGTTTGGTGTAGGGCTAAGAAAGAATCTTAATGAAAAGTGGAGCTATGGACTAGCCTATTCTTTAAGTCTTAAAGATGGGCGCAAGAGCATTTACCAATCAGGGGGGTTTGGGCAGCTGCATCTCTTCTCTGCTTCATTTGGCTATCAGTTTTAGATTCGCTATTGCTGCATTCCTGCGACCCAAATTACTACGTAATTTTGCAAAATAGTAATTAAAACTTAAAAGCTTGCTAGCATTTGGTTTATGAAGTATATCAAGCTTTTTTCTATACTATGCAATGCAGCATTAAAAGTAATAATTTATATATGAATACCAAAAATGGAACATCATTTGCTATCATCTTAATACGGCGTGATTCCTATAATAGACCTTCCCAAACACCCCTCTACCCCCTGATTAAGGTCTATTTATGGGAAGATGCCGGATTTTAAGACTTATCGTCAAATTTAACTCATCTATTCATATTTATTAGCCTCTGTACTCTTGTGTAATTTATTGTATAGCAAATATCCAAAATGCAAATTCCCTATTTAATTTTACATTGTAAAGCTTTCATATATTAAAACCTAGAAAATATGGTATAAAATCTTTTAAAAAAATATACTATAAGGGCATATTATAATCTCTTGATGAAAAAAATATAGAATCAAAACTAAATAATTATATTAAAAAAAGCATAAAAAATATAAAATATGTATCAAAATTAAACAATATATTTAATAAAGTTTAAATTATAATAAGTAAAGTATCTTTAAATTCAATTTTAGTTTATAATACTGCTGGGTAAAAAATCAGGGGGCATTTATATTTTCACTATTTATGCCAATTATGCCAAAAAACAATGTTAAACTTATGCGACGGAATTATCAATGACGGAACACCGCATCAAATCTATAAAAGCGCGACGTATATCCTTATCAATACAATTTATACCTATACTTATAGCTTTTGTTTGGCTAATTTTATGTATTCCATCAGCTTATGGAGCCCCAAGCTTCGATTTTTCGGTAGCGAACTCACTTGAAAGCGGTGGAAACCTCTACAAGAGAGCTTGTGCGCACTGTCATGGCAAAACAGGAGAGCTTATACCTCCGGGAGATAAAGCAAGCAGACCCATTGCTGGTATGAGAAAAAATACTTTGGTGCGAATCTTAAATGCCTACAGAGATGGTATAGCTAATGGTGGTGGCGCAAGTGGAACAATGAGCGCAGCCCTTATGCGGTATAAATTTACCGATCAAGATATAGAAGATATAGCTTTTTATCTAGAATCCCTTAGGGGACAACAAGAACGGGAATATACCCGAGAAGAGGCTTTGGCGATAGCTAGAGAAAGAGCGCGCAGAAGAGCAGAAGAGCAGAAGAGCAGAAGAGATAATTTCATTGTTTTAACAAAAGCAGAGAGTGTCGCGGAAGTTTCGTGTCAGTGTCCAGCTCAGCATATTGCTCAAGCCATAGCTCCACAGCCAATTGCAAAGCCCAAGACATTTAAGGGGTATTATTACCAAGTGGCTGCATATAGAGGCGAGGTGCCCAAAGATATTATGGATAAAATTGCTAAATATCCCTATATCGTGCATATTAGTCAAGATAGCGGTAAGCCCCTTTATCGTTACCTTATTGGTGCGTATGATACCTACAATGATACTAAAAGAGATAAGCAAACTATAACATTTCTTACTAAAACCACACACGTACAACGTAATATGCAGCCTATAGTGCGCTATCTTGATGGAAATAACACATTAAGAGAGGTGCTAGAAGATGGTTCGTTAGGGGGAAGTATTGCTAGAGGTGTTAATGTCTTTCACGGGAAATCAGCACCTACACATAATCCTGCCCCCACTTTACCATTCTTTAGAAATATAGAAACTCCTCGCAAGGGTGAGCAAGCAGAAGAAGGCGAAGCCGATACAGGATATTATTATGTATTTGCTACGCACGATAAAGATATATCCAAAGAAGCGCTTGATTATATTGCGGAGCAATCTTATGTCTTTTTTAAGACTCAAAATGTCGTTTCAACTGCCAAGTTTATAGATGGATATTACTATATCCTTGCTACATATGAGGGAGAGGTGCCTAATGGCACCTTGCAAAATATTGCGAAATATCCATACGCCTTATATCGAGCTAATGGCTATATATACATTATGATGGGGCAATTCAAAACAAAAGCGGCTATGCGTTCCTATGCAAAAATTGCACAAGAAATAACAGATATTATACACGCTCCGCAAAATCAAAAAGAAACACCTCGAGTCGCACATATAAAAGACAAGAAAATGACTATTGAAGAGACGATAACACAATCAACGGAATACAAACAAACTCGCTTTTGATTTTTCATCAAATAGCGAAAAAATAAATGATCGAGACTTCTTTGTGAACGAAGTATATCCTTATGGCAAACGAGATTTATTG
>NZ_CAJTLL010000032.1 GCF_910577135.1 uncultured Helicobacter sp. | reverse complement strand
ACCATCAATAATATTTATAGCATTACTTACACCCACTAATGCAAATGTGGTAAATAATAGACCGATTATATAGGGCAGGGTAAAGCCTAGGGATAAATCTTTAAGATACAAATCAAGCATAGTACATACACCAAAAGCGGCCACACATTGCATTAAAAGTCGCATTTTTGGTGAGAGATTCCCACGAAAATCTTCTATAAGCCCACTCGCAAAAATCACACTAGCACCAAGTAGAATCATCATGATCTCAAAATGTGAGGAATAGCACAGAATTACCATAATGCAAAACGCACCAAAGATACTTATGCCACCTGCTCTAGGGGTAGATAGGGTATGAAAACGTTGAGGCTTACTAGAAGTGCCGCTATCAATAAAAATTCTGTATTTTTTACTCATACCAATAATCAACACGCACAACACAAGGCTGATAATAAAACATAGGCATACAATTTTTATTTCTATATGGGACACAGCTCTTCCTTAGGGTAATTTAAAGTAAAATTGCATTCTACACAAGCATTACTGAATCTTTACCCCAACAATACCTTAAAAACGATGGGTTGGTTTATTGATGATTTATAGAAACTACTTGTAAATGTGTTAGAATCCGCCTCATCTTTGATTCATTGGATTGTTTATGCTCCTTGCCATTTATAGTGTGTCTGTATTTATTTTTATCGGTTATATTGCCAAGCTTTTGCGCCTTGTGGGGAATAAGCAAAGTGGTATTTTGCTTGGTTTTTTGCTGAATTTCGCCCTCCCTGCACAAATTTTCAATGGCACTTATCACGCACATATTGATATGGCATTTTTGTATGTATGCTTAATTAGCCTATTATGTTCTATTAGCGGTGGGGTGGCACTTTTTGGGGTTGGTAAAATGCTAAAGCTTGAGCGTAATTCTATTCTTGCCATGAGCTTTATGGGTGCATTTGGAAATACGCTTTTTTTAGGACTGCCTATTGTCAATGGCGCACTTGGGGAATCCTATGCAAACAAAGTCATTATTTATGATCAAATTGTTACAGGCATTCCTATTGCCTTCCTTGCACCGCTTATATTAAGCCTTAATGGCAAAGGGATTTTTAGCGTTAGGGCGATTACTTTGCGTCTTTTTCAAAGTCCGCTCTTTCTGTCTTTGCTCTTTGGTTTGGCGTTAAAGTTCCTGCCTTTAGAGATTCCTGATGAACTCTTTATTCCCCTTAAAAGTCTTGCGCAAACGGCTACACCCGTAGCTCTCTTTGCCATTGGGGTGCAGATGAGTCTTAAAAGTGTTAAAGAGGAGTGGAGGCTCACCGCCCTGCTTCTGTTTGGGAAAATGATAATCGCGCCTCTTATGCTTTTTATCGTTGTGCTCGTTAGCTTTGGGGGATTCAATGATTTGTGGCGTATGGCGCTTATTGAGGTGGCTATGCCGCCTGTGGTGAGTGCGGGGGCTATAGTGATTAAAGCAGGGCTTAATGCAAAACTCGTAGTAAGTGCTATTGCGTTTGGAATCTTGCTTAGCTTTGTGAGTGTGCCTCTGTGGCTTCTTGTAACATAATAAAATGCGCCATAGTGCTTTTCAAAAATGCCTTGCATTTATTTTTTTTTTTTTTGTTAAAATAGACTTCCATACTAGAATAAGGAAATATTCCTCTATTTGTATGTAACTTTTTTCTAAGGAGTTCTTAATGAAGAAGCTTGTTTTAGCTTTAGGTATAGGCGGTGCAATGGCATTTTTTAGTGGTTGTGCAATTGGCAGCACAGCTGGACTTGCTTCAGGAGCATTATATTCTGATATGACTGGTCCTGTAGCAGCTACTTCTGCAGCTGGAAGCTCTAAAGAAGGTCGAGCTACTTGCTCAAATATTCTTGGTCTTATCTCTGTAGGTGATTGCTCTGTTGATGCAGCCAGCAGAAATGGCAATGTTTCCCAAATCAAAAGTGTAGATACAAAAATATGGAGTATTTTAGGTATTTACACTGCTTCAACAACTATTGTTAAAGGTAACTAAGACCTCAATCTACTCTAGCTTACCAAAAGTAAAACCCTTTTGGGTAAGCAGAGGGACAACTTCTTTAATCCCTGCAAAAGTATCGCTTTTAGGTTTATTAAAGTGATAAATCAAAATACTGCCATTTCTTACTTTTGAGATTTGCTCTAGTATTTTCTTTTTAGAAAAGGTCGCTCCGCCATCGCCTAGCACATCAAATCCCGCAATTTCATAATTCAAATCTTTGAGTATGCTAACTGCTACCTCATCATAATACGCCGTGCCTGAACGAAAATATCGTGGTTTCTTGCCTGTGAGTGTAAAAATGCGCTTATCATTTCCCATTACTTCATCATAAATTTCTTTTATAGAATTTGTGCCCTTGATATTATAAATGCTTCTGCCATTCACACTTAATGGGAGATGTTTTGTGCCGTGATTTTGTATAGAAAAAAGTGGATTATGCGCTAGGGCTAAAAACTCACTAGGGTGTTTATCAATCCAACGCGAGTTGATAAATAAAGTCGCTGGAATCTGCTGTGTGATAAGATAATCAATCAATGCCTTATCATAGTCGCCACCACAGGCATCAAAAGTAAGATAGATAGTAGGTTTAGAATCATTTGGCAAAAGTGTAGTAATGCCTTGCAAATCCTCACCCCACTGTGTAGGAGCGATATGTGCATATTTTGACTCCAGCGCTTGCAAGCTATAAGCATGAAATGAATGCGAGAAAAACACCTTGTAAGCAATAACTGATACAAAACAAATAATACCTATGATCAAAAAGCTAAGCAAAAAACGCTGTTTATTCTTCATCGGTATTACCTGCTATTCCCCCACTGCTCTCTGCTTCGCCCCCTTCTTCAAAATACGTCTTTTGAATCTGAATCATTGCATTAATAAGCTCCTTAGCAATACTATGGCTAAACCCCACTGCATTAAGCAAAGAAGTGCTATTTTGCACGCTTAATTCTTTTTTGCTTAGTAAAGATTCAATATATAAAATAGAGTTTTTATCCATTTTTTTAAACACCTTTTTCTCCGCCTTAAGCTTTACAATGACTTCTTGGGGGTGCATATCCTCATAAGTATTAATCTCATTAATATTGCGCAAAAGCAAGGCTAAATGTATCCTTAGGTTATTATATTCATTTGAGAGAATTACATTTTTAGAAAGACTATTTTTCTTGAGATTGGGCTGCAAAAGCTCCATATTTTTGATAGCCTCTACGATATGACGGGCAGATGAAGTAAGCAGTGCAAACTTACGGATATAGTTTTGATCTTGTGTGTGGGCTTGAGCTTGTGTGGAAAAATCTAAGATTGCATTAAAAAGGACTTTAATTTTTTTAATATAAAAAATCTCTACATCTATATCTTCTTTTGCCCATATATTTGCCTTAAGAATGTCATTTATATCTTTTTTACTCTTAATATCCGCACGTGAAAAGCCAAGTGTATGGGCGATAAGCTCAAAAGCGTTATCATAGAGATGTCCAATCTCGTGTCTAAGGGCTAGCAAAGCTGTATCTTGATATTGCACGATCGTATCATTTACGTATAGGGGTTTATCCACCTGTGTGCTTTTCTCTTTTAAAACCCTTTCAAGGAAAGAGGATATTTTAGGTATAAGCGGTAGAAGCAGCACAACAGCAACAAAATTAAAAAGTGTGTGAAAAACAGCAATCCTTAGCACGCTTTCCTCACTTAAGTCAAGTAGTGAGGAAAGCGTGCTATTTATCCATACAAAATAATCAAAAGTAGCAATCACAAGGACTGCTATACCAAAATTAAAAATACAATTTGCTACGGCTAATCGTTTGCCATCAATATTTGTGCCAAGGGAAGAGATAAGAGCTGTCATTACTCCTCCTACACTTGTCCCAAGCGTCGCTGCAAGGGCATTCTCATACATCAGGCTACCTGTGGCAAAAGCCGAAATAATAATCGTCAAAGTCGCGTGTGAGCTTTGCACAATAGCCGTCATCAATGCCCCAAGCCCTACAAAAAGTAGCACCCCACGCAACCCTTCCATAGAATACTGCGCAAAATCAACGACCTCCTTATATTCCTCAAAACCATCTTTGATATAGCCCACGCCCAAAAAGAAAAAGCCAATCCCTATAAGAATCTGTCCTACCCCTTTAGCCGATTTTGCATTTTGAAAATTAAACAACACACCTCCTACAATCAGTGGCAGCGCTAAAGCAGAGATTTTCATGCCACTCACCCCGGCAATCAACCACGAACCCGCACTATTGCCTAGATTCGCACCAAACATCACGCCAATACCTTGAGCCAAACTAAGCAATGAAGCAGATACAAAAGAGATTGAAAGCACTGAAACTAAAGAAGAACTTTGCATAATTGCTGTGACAACTGCCCCAAAGGTTACGCTTTTAACCGCAGTATTAGTAGAAGTAGCAAGCAGATTTTCTAAGAATCCTCCATTAAAGGCGCGAAATCCATTTCCCAAACTCAACATACCAAAAAGTAAAATAGCTAGTCCCGCGCTTACGCTTGTGAGTGCCTCGCTTGTAGATACAAAATATACAAAAGCAAGGATACATAAGGGCATAAGGTATTTTTGAAACATATACTTCCCCACGTTCGTTTATTTTGTGGCCGCATAAAGTATAAAACTACACTTTATGCTTAAGACCACTTTGCAAGGGAAACCCCGCTCATTCCCAGAAGGAGTCCAAAAGTTTCTGTTTATTAAGATACTTATAAATGAAATGAGTATTGTAACCTTTTACCCTTAATATAAATCATTAAAAATAAAATCTTCAAAGCCATTATGTTAAAAAGCTCCATAGAAAGTTTAATGTGCTACTGCTTCGCTTATGCCTACGCCACTCTCTGCTCTAAAGTTTTGCGCATTGAATCCTGCTCTATCAATCTTAGCTCGTTTAGAATTATCAAGCATAGAGATAAGATATATCGCAACAAAAGTAAGTGGCATAGTAAAGATTGCCGGGTGATCATAAGGGAAAATCGCGCTCTCAAAGCCAAAGCTCTTTACCCAAATACTAGGGCTTAAAATCACTAGCACAAGCACCACGATAAGTCCCAATAAACCGCCCCAAAATGCACCTTTGGTTGTAAGATTTTTCCAATAAATACACAAAAGCAAGATAGGGAAATTCACACTTGCAGCAATGGCAAAGGCAAGTCCCACGGTGAAAGCGACATTTTGCTTCTCAAATACTATACCTAAAGCAATCGCGCATAACCCGATAAATATTGTGGCGATTTTGGTTACTTTCATCTCAAGTTTAGCATCACACACACCATTTTTGCAGACATTCACAAATAAATCGTGGCTTATCGCACCAGCCCCAGCAATGGCTAATCCAGACACAACAGCCAAAATCGTAGCAAAAGCCACTGCAGAGATAAAGCCCAAAAACACATCTCCGCCAATGACTGCGGCAAGATTCACAGCTACCATATTAGCAATGCCATTGTAAGTGCCATCAGGGTTGGTAAAATCAGCATTGCCTAGTAATAATGCAATCGCCCCAAAACCAATAATAAAGGTAAGAATATAAAAATATCCTATCAAGCCTGTGGCATAAAATACCGACTTGCGCGCTTCTTTTGCATCTTTAACGGTAAAAAATCGCATAAGGATATGAGGTAATCCAGCTGTGCCAAACATAAGCGCCAATCCAAGCGATAGTGCAGAAATACTATCAGATAAGAATCCGCCCGGAGACATAATAGCCTCTCCCTTAGGGTGATGTTCGATTGCTTGAGAGAAATAATAATGCAAGTCAAATTTTGTATGATATAAAATCATAATCGCCATAAAACTTGCCCCGGCTAAAAGCAAAATAGCCTTGATGATTTGCACCCAAGTAGTTGCGTGCATTCCTCCAAAAACGACATAGCAAATCATAAGCACCCCTACAAGCACAACAGCTAATGTATAGGGCAATCCAAAAAGCACCTGAATGAGCTGTCCAGCCCCCACCATTTGCGCAATCAAGTAAAAGACAATCACACTTAAGGCTGAAATAGCCGAAATAATGCGGATAGGCTTTGCCTCAAGGCGATAAGCGGTAATATCAGCAAAGGTGAATTTGCCAAGATTCCTAAACTTTTCTGCAATGAGGAATAAAATAATAGGCCAACCAGCCAAGAATCCAATCGAATAGATCAGCCCATCAAAGCCGTTAGTAAAGACGAGTGCGGTAATACCCAAGAAGCTTGCTGCACTCATATAGTCTCCAGCGATAGCTATGCCATTTTGCGCTCCGGTAATATTCCCCCCAGCCGTATAGAATCCACTTGCTGATTGGCTTTTCTTATTTGAAAGATAAGTAATAAACAATGTAGCTAACACAAAAGTAAGAAACATACCAATAGCTATGGGATTAACCTCTGCCTTTGCCCCACCCATATCAATAGATGCCCCATAAAGAGGGCTTAAACTTAGCAATACAAATGTATATATTTTGATGAATCTTTGCATTATTGTGCCTCCTGTGATGTATGTTTTGGCTTATAGTCTCTATATGCAATCTCTCCGTTTTGAAGCGATTCTATTACATTGTGCTTTTGTAATGAATCCAGGATTTCTTGCTGCTCTTTATCAAAGTATGTATTTGCCAAAAATGTGTAAAGTCCCGTAGCTACGATACACAATACGATAAGAAAGACTCCTAATATAATGCCAAGCGTAATAGAGCTAGGTCCTAAACGATACCCCAAAACATCGGGGAATAATCCTACGCCCAAAATAAATATATAATAAGCACAGAGAATCACCACTGATAAAATCAGTAAAATTTTATTTCTAAACGAAACAAATTGCTTGAAGCTGAAAAGCGCCTTTTCTTGTTCCTTGGATAGTTCCATCGCTTACTCCTTTTTATGTGTATAAATTCTACTACATTACCTTCATACTCAATTCATATATAAAGTAACAATAAATATCCTACAATAAAATATATGTAACAAAAAGTAATTATACAAAACTCATAGCAAAAAAGTAAAAAGGTAACATTTCTATCCATTTCTTTGCTGCTGCACTTCGTGCTACAAAGCCTTACGTAAAGAGAGATAAGCCCCTTTTATGCGTTCAAAGAATACACTTATCCAGCCTTTGGCAAATCCCACTAGAGCAAAACTAAGGCTTACCTTAATTTTATCTTGGCAGAATTTTGCAAGTGTGGATTAGCACTTCGTGTAAATCATCAAATGAGTTTTCAAAAGGCTAGATTCTATAATACTTTTACTCCTGCACTTCGTGCTTGTGTGAATAGAGTTCTTACTTCAATACTTGCAAAGGGCTTAAAATTGAGATTTGCTAAAACACATAGCCCAAAAGTGCGCTTACACCATAATAATAAAGATTATCCGCTTGATTGATAGCTGCTTTAAAAT
>NZ_CAJTLL010000031.1 GCF_910577135.1 uncultured Helicobacter sp. | reverse complement strand
AAAGATTGGCTTATGGATAATTCTAGGAATATCACTTATCATACAAAGGAGTTGAGTATAAGCGGGGTGTTGGTGTAAAATTATGGCTTTTTAATAAGTTTTTCAGTAATACCCTTAAAAAGGTTTCTTATGCCTTTGGCTGTAGGAAAACCTAACATTGCTACAAATAACATTCCCAATGCGTATAGAAACTTTTTAGCTATGAAATTAACAATATCTATACAAGGTAAATTTAATTGTAAGATATACTCATCGCTCAGTATGAATAAAATAAGTAAAAATATAAGCCAAAAATAAAACCATTTACCACTAAAAAATTTAACTATAAGTTGTGAGTATGCCTTATTAAGCAATTCTGTATTTTGTAACGAATGTCCAGCGTCATTATGTTTCTCCTTGAGTTTGGTAGTATAGAGCTCATCTTCATATTTAAACTCTTGGAGGTTGCTTTCATTTGCATCTGGCGTTTGAATAGCCCCTCTAGGTTTATTATATTCTAATATTTCATCAACATCCTTACTCATATTCTATTCCTAAAAAATCAAGCCTATAGCTTATTCCCGTGGATGATACTCCAAAGAAATCAGCCATTTGATTAATGCTATATCCTTTCCTGCAAAGTTCTTTTACCTTATCTTCAGGCATTAATAGATTTGCAGCAAAGAAGTTGGCTTCTATTTCTTTTATGCTAAAGCCTAGTGATGATAGGCTATCTCTATAAGAGATATGTTTGCGGTTGTCTCTTTCTTCAAACACCTTGCCTTTGTAATGCAAGACATAGTGCCCAATCTCGTGAGCAATAGAGAATCTTTGTCTATTTATGTTATCCTTTTCGGATATGTATATTTCTCCCTCTTGGGCTTTTAGCATACCCGATACATCATCTCTATCAAAGGTAGCTTTAAACACTTTTAATCCCATTTTATTGGCAATCTCTAATACCTTAATAGGGAACTCAATACACTCTGTAAAGCTATCCAAAACATCTAGTGCAATATTTACAATTTGCTTTTTTGTATAGGTTTTGCTTTCTAGCATATTGTCTCCTAAATACTTTCATCTTATTTATATAGTATTGTAATAAAGTTTTAATAATATTTAAAAGATTCTTAATGTAATAGGGGATTTAGCTTCTCATACTCTCAAATTCTAAACTCATATTCCAAGCTTTAGAATCTAAAGTGTGCGTTACTTGTGTGATGATATGTGTGCTTGTGGTATTATCTTTTGTAAGTGCTAAATATCCTCCTGCAAAGAGCACTCTACCTATGGCATTAAGAGAGCCTTTGAATTTCTTTGCATTAAGAGATTGCAGTCTTGTGGTAGCCTTTTGCAAGGCATTGCTATCATCAGTAGCATGCGAGCTCATCTTATAAATTGGCACTCCTTTACCCACCTTAACCATTCTTGTGTTGCCCTCTGTATCAGCATATGTAAGCTCTAGGGAGGCATAATGCTTGGAAGCAAACTGCTCTATGCTTAAAGATATGCAATCACTCGCATTGATATGATACGCCCTCCTATCAAAGCTCAAGTCTCTATCAAGGAATATCAAAGTATCGTTTTTTATACTAAAAGAGCAATCTAGCTCTTTGCTTAAGCGATATAGAAGTGAGCTATCACTCTCATCTACTTGCTCTATAAATTCTATACTATCGCTGTATTTAAAGTTAAGCTTGGTTTTGAGGTTATTTTCTCTTGCTATGGTGCTTAATATATCTTTAAGGCGGAGGTTTTCAAAACTGCGGCTTTTCTTTACCTTTAATTCCTTGCTAAAGTCAATGCTTGTGGCTTCAACTTGAAAGCTTTGTCTATACTCCTCTTTGATCGCACTTACATAGAATGCTCCCATAAAATTAAGGCTATTCCTCCCTAGAAAAAGCTCGATTCTATCGCTAAATTTTGGCAGGGCAGAATTGGGAGCGAGGGTAAGGCTTAATGTATCGGCACTATCGCTTTCATAGTCAGTATAACAAAGGTTTGTGATAATAAGATTATGTTTGCTTGTGCCATTAAGAGTAATGCTATATTTTGGGGCGATATATTGCTCTATTCCCATATTCCTAGCACCTCATCACTCTCTTGTGTCTCTTTGAGATTTGGGAGATAAACAATCTCACCACCTTTTAATATGGGGGTAGAGACTAAATGGATATTTGTTAGAATAAAGGCATTATATCCACTTTCATAATGCAAGGTATTAAGGCTAGAATCTATTCCATAATATTTAGCATATATGCTATCTAGTCTCTCTCCTTGAATGGCTATATGCTTTAGAGAATCTTGCATTATCTTTTCCTTCATTGGGGAATATTAAAGCGTATTGTAGGGTATTTGAGATTCTTTAATAAAAATGTGTTAGAATACTACCAAATGAAAGGTGAGGCTATGAAACGTTGGACATATTTATTGGAAGGTAGTAGCAAGGTATTTGATTTTAATGCTTTGTATAATCCAAATTCGCAGGATAATATTAGGCAATCTTGGAATTGTGTAGGGCAGAGCATAGCAAAGGCAATACATGCAAAAGAACGAGATAGAAAAAACAAACAAAGAGTTGAAAAGCAAAGAGCCAAATCGCGTAATCCTTAAGAAGGCAGCTCAGTTATTCGAGGGTCCTATTCCTCCACCCCAAATATTAAAGGGATATAAAGATATAGATGATTCATTCCCTGATAGAATACTAAAGATGGCGGAAAAAGACTTGCAAACTAGGCACAATATGAATTATTTGGGTTGGTTTGGGACATATTCATTATCTCTTATTCTTATTGGCGGTGGAATCTATCTTGTAGCCAATGATAAGCCAATATATGGGCTTATCATACTTGCTTCAAGTGCCATATTTCCTATGTTACAATTATTTTTTAAAAGGAAAAACAAAAAAGATTAATCACTCCTTTGCTAACTCTGCTTCAAATATAGCAATAGCCTTTTTTTGTAAGGCTTTTGTTTTATCTATGGCTATGAGACTAAAGGGCTTTGTTTTAAAATAAAATACTTTTGAAGCTCTAGGAGATTTGGCGTTTTTATGTGAGTATATCGTGGAGGCACTTGCTTCAAAGGGCGTGTGTTTAAGATTGTCTTTATATCTTGTAGCCATAAAGCCGCTTTTGTTATCGCTTTTACTTCCTCCTTGCCGCACTCCCAAAAATGCGCCCTTAAAAAAGAGTGTTTTGTTTTTGGCAATTTTCACACGCACACCTTGCTTATTTTGAAAACGCTTGAAATTATTGATAGAGAGAGCGACTTTAGCATTTGCGATTGTTGCCTCTAGCTTATCCTGCTTTGCCCTTGATATTTTGGTAAGATTTCGTATCTTTTTATTGCTTAGGGCATAATCAAGCTTTATGAGCTCCCTTTGCTCTTTGGCAATCTTTGTGATGGAGCGATTGAGAGCATTGCGCACATATCTGTGCAAATCTTTTTCAAAACTTTTCATTGTTGCCTCGCTATTCCATATTTATTCACCTACAAAAGCAAGTATCGCTTATCTCAAATCTATCCTCAAATATTGGCTCTGCTTCTTTCTCAAACCTCTTTTTTAAGTCTGTCAAAGTAACATTTGGCTTCCAAGTTGTATTCTCACAGCCTAGTTTTTGTGCCTTTACTTCCCATTGCAGCATAAGCTCAAAATATTGCGGATAATATTTGTATAGATTATACAAGCTTCTCATACTTTGTTTAGGGCAGAAGTAGCAGCCTGTCCTGCTAAACTTTTCATACAATGTATTGTGTATGCCTCGCTCTTTTAAGAATAGATCGACTTCATATTCATTCATGCCCCACTCGTGCAATGGATATTTGCTTATGGCATATTCTAGGTTACTTACTCTGCCGCTTTCTACTTCATTATAGGTATATCCTATCAAAGCAGTGTTCATATATTTTTGGGGGCTTAACTTGCAGACAAAGGATTTAGTGGGATATACTTTTGTCTCTCTCGTGCAGTATTCTTTGCCAACGCTTCTAGGCAATCCTCTTAATTTGCCTATCTTTTCTCCTCTTGTAATAGGATATTCAAAAGCCCATTTTTCTATTGCGTGGCAAGAATCTAATCGTGTAATAGTCATATCAAAGTTTCTTTGGAGGTAAGCTTCAAGCTTACCTATGTATTCATACATCTCTTTAAACTCAAAGCCTGTATCGCAGAATATAATATAGTCTAATTTATTACCAAGCTCCAGCCATTTCACTACCATAGCACTAGAGTCTCTGCCGCCGCTTAAATTTGCTAATATCATATCAAGCCCTTTACTTTAAGCCAAGAGAGGACTCTGCAAATTTCTTAGCGATTTCAAAATATTCCTTAAATTCACTTAAACTCATATTTTTAATATCACTCAAGCTAAAATGCAGGGCATAGCCAATTAAAGCAATGCCCTCCCTTAGTTTCCCTCATCTATTCCCACGAATTCACCTATCTCCTCACTCAAACGCTTAAATTCCTTCAAAGGAAGGGAGTCTAATATTTCATTTGTAAGCTCTCCATCGCTCATATCAATTAACAAAGCCTTGCTTGTAGCTATCTCATCTGTGCTTTTGCTCCTCGCTTTTTGAATCTGCAAGAGTGTTGGTTCTTTTAAAATAACTTCTTGTCCATCTCTAAACCTGAAGGTTTTGGTAGTAGTAGCGATTTTATTTAACATTTTTGCTCCTTACATAATATTTTTTCTAATACTTGCAAATTGGTCTATGCCATTAACCATATAAGTGGAGTTCTCTATATCATATGCGATAAGCGACACTTTATTCACTTCATACACAAAACTATAAACTGCTATCTCAAAGCTATGCTCGATTTCTTTTATCATTTCGTAGTTGGGCAATTCACCCACCTTAACCACTCCCCCCATTGTAGCTACAATTTGCGTGTCTTTTTGTGTAATGCCCACAGAAGTCATATTCTGCTTAACATAAATGATTTTTGGGATAAGTGTGCTAAGGGCTGCAATAGTAATAGCGTTTATATCGCTCACTACGAGTTTTGCAGAAAGCGGCTTGAGAGAGGGCAAAACTTTTTCATATTTGCCAATACTTGCTGTTGCTTCAATGGTATCATAATCAAGCTTTGGAGGCTCAAAAGACTTTAAAATTCCAATACAACCGATTCCATCGATAAAGACATTTCCGCCGCTAAAGGCTTGAGGTGTAAAATTCATTTTTTCTCCTTTGTGTAAAATCTAATTCTAATCTCTTTGAGATTCCAAGAGGTTTTTACAAGAGTGTGCTAGGCAAAAGCACCAAAAAGCAACTTAAAGCTCCTTTATCAGTTGTGTGCTGTATTTAGTAACACGATATATCTTATTGACTACCCTAGAGATAAGGGGCATCTCTTGCACTTCTTGCTTGATGTAGATTTCCCCCTCTGCGATACTCTCATTGGTATTAAGCTCTTCGGGGAGTGAGATTTCAAAACCGATAACGACATTATTAGCCACAAGCTTTCGATAAAAACTATTCAAATCATCTTTGAGTTGCTTTACCATATCCGCCACTTGTCTATCTATAGCTTCTTTTTGAGAGGCAAGGAGTGTTTCAATGATGGTATCAAATATGACAATGCTATGAAGCGATTCTATGCCTAAGCTTGTATCTCGTGTGTGCCTCCCCCACGCCCTTATGCCATTATCTACAAAGATTGTAGTAACCCCCATAGCTCGCAATCTATCTGCCTCACAATCCTCTCCTTGAATATACTCTATGGTGTCAATGACGCCAATTACCCCATCTATTACTTTGTTTGAATAGGTATGTGCAAATCCAAAATCACTACTTGCCATCACTTTAGCATAGAGTGCGATGAGGAAAGCAGAAGCTGGACGAGGTGTCTTATCTATCCTTTGGACTTTTTGAAAGCTAATAATAGCTCGATGAGTTTGAATAGAATCTAGCTCTTGCTTAATGCCAACCTCATCAGTAGCGTTAAGCTCAATAGCATAAATCGCCCTAAGGCTTGTGGCAATCTGTTTTAGCTTTTCATATACGCCTAGGTCATTATATTCAGTGGCAAGAATGAACTTTGGCTTATAGCTTAGCTCTTGTTCGCATTTTTTTAAGGCATTAATAGCTTCAATGACTTTTGCAATATTCTCACTCTCCCCTGCTTCATCTTCGCCCTTTTTTTTGGCAAATGCAGAGATGATAATTTGGCTTTTAAGATTTGTAGATTCTAAATCCTTTAAGGCATTAGCAATACTTCCCTCGCCAATGGCAGCAATCGCCTCACTCACATCACTAAAGTAATGCAATCCCTGCAAGGAGCTATCATCTCCACATAGGGCGATAGGACGAGTATTGTTAATATCATAGCTTTTGGGGCTTAGGTTATGAAGTTCGACATTGATTCCGTATTTGCTTGGCATAATATACTCCTTTGTAGAATTTTTCTTTTATGCGGTTATTTGGTACTATGGTAGAGTTTTTAAGATTCTTAAGATATAATCAAGCATTCTTTGATAGGAGGTAAGCGGTGGAAAAAAGAGTTGTATGTGATAGCTTTAATGCAGGACTAAAGGACTTAAAGGCAATGGCTACAAAAAACGCTTCCTCTCCTACTAAACTCACAGGAAGCTTTAATGCAGGACTAAAGGACTTAAAGGCAATGGTAGAAAAACGTGGGGCAAATACAACGGATAAGAAATCTAAATGAGTGAAGCTATCCCATATATTGCTTTGGGCGTAGCTATTCTTGCTCTACTTGCTACGATATATTCTATTGTGGTAGCGCAAAATAGTTTTAAAAGAAGCACGACCCTGCAAATGGAGGTTTTTATCCTCAATACTTACAAAAACTATGCAAAAGCTTTATATGATGAAAGTATTCAAGCCAAAGAGTTGGGTAATCTCACGGCACAATTTCTAATGGCAATAGATTTGTATTGTAAATATATTCTCAATGGACATTTAGACGATAAGCTTTCTTACGATAATGCAAATTTTATCAAAGAAGTGATTATAACCTTTGAAGATATTATAAGGGAGAATCTCAAGGACTATAATAATATCAATGATTATATCGCCTCTTCACATTTTCAGGCTTAATCACTCACCCATACACGCCTTTAAGTCTGCTTGTAATAACTCATCATAAATAAGAATATTTTGCAAATCTAGCTCTAGGTTGTTACTATATGTTGGTTTAGCAGTGGGCTCAATATTGCATTTGATAGGTACTTTGACTTCTTCATAGATTCTCATAGGAATGCAGCCACAAAGCAAAAAGAGCGCAATCAGCACTGATATTCTCATTATCTCTCTCCATACCAAAGCTTAATGTGATTTTGTATGTTTTGTAATCTTTCCTCGCAATAGCCTTGAGGGGATTGCAAGGGTTGATATTTTGTGATAATTCTTTCTTGTATCTTTGGTTTTTGATTTTTATAGGTTTGTATATCAAGGCTTAATTTTTCTATGGCTTGATTTTGCTTTTTGAGAGTATGAAGCAAAGTAGCATTTTCATACTCCATCGCCTTTAACTTAGCTTTTGTGTTTGTATAAGTGATAATCATAAAAAGCACAAGAGCTACACATAGAGTGATAGTAATAAACTTTATAGATTTGAGAAAGGACATTTTATATTTCAATTATTTCCAATGTGCAGTTTTCAATGCCTATTTTCTCTAGCAAATCAAAAAACTCCTTACACGCTTCCACACTCCCTGTGATAGTGCCTTTACCACTATGAGCCTTGCCTAAGAGTATGCAGCCTTCAGTGTCTTGAGGGTAGTTGCCCACGTGGATTAAGATTCTGCGATTGCGGAAGCTCGGCAATTCTTTATCGCAAGTTACCCAAATAGCTCTATTACGACCATTGGGCAGCTTATATTGAGGATATGAGTGTGCTAAAGAAGCATTCTTGCTACTATCTGTCCATTCTAGACTATAGGTGCGTGGCATAATACGCTTATCTTGATTTGGGGTATCCGTGCTAGGGCCTATATTTTCACAGGTAAAACATTTATATAAACTAGAGCCATCTTCGTTAATGACTTTAAGCTCTCCTATGGTGGAATCCTCTATTTTAGGGTTTGTAGGTTTTTGTATATTTTTATGTTCGCTTTTGCGTTGAAGTATAATTTTGTATGTCATTTTCTCTCCTTATCGCGTTTTTAGTGATTGTAGAGTTTTTAAGATTCTTAAGATAAAAAGCGGGGAATGTGGGAAATTTTACCTTTGAAACTCACTTGATGAATGCGTTAGCACTCATCAAGTGTATCCTTTAGGTGCGAAGAGGAGATTTGACTTCACACGAAGTAAGACTATGCGGTAGCGGAGGCATAATGTAGCGATTATTTTGCGTTGAATTTGTTTTCTATCCACTTGATAGCAAGCCTGCTCATCGTATCGCTGCCTAAAAATCCCGCTCCTCCTCCAAGCATTACGCTAAGACTATTGGGAAACTCAAAAAATATACAAATCTCATAAAAAAGAAATGTCAAAAACATTGAGCCAATAGTAGCGATGATTAACCTTCTAACAAACTTTCCCTTATGATGTTTCTCCTCTGCATCATAAAGTCTCAATGCTGTTAAAAATCCCATAACCAATGCCATCATAAAAACCCAAAAGTAATTCCAATCTATATTAAGAATATCCATTGCCCTAGCCTTTGAGTTTATAAACTATTAAAAATGTAAGTGAGGAAATAATGCCATTAATTGAAGCAACGCCCGAAATGCATGTTATAAGCCTTTGATTGATTACGCTTCTCTCAATGAGGGCATTTGCTAGACAATAGAAATCCTCATTTGCATAGCAAATAGAAGCATACGCCCAAAAGTCAAGGCTTTGGTAGTATAGCCACACAATAAAGCACATACTTGATATGAAAGATATGATTATAGCAGTTACTATAATCCAAAATGTAGCTTTCTCACTCCATCGTCTATTCATTTTCTCTCCTTTTGCGTTATCTCTTTGGTGCTTTTAAGGGAGTGTTTTACTCATTTCATTGCGGCGTATGCAAAGTCCGCCTCATTCATTCGCTCACACAACCCTTAAAAATGCTTTTGTGGATTGTAGAGTTTTTAAGATTCTTAAAGTTATAAAAGCGTAGGTAAATGTGTAGGTTATATATACCCCTTTATTTTGGCAAAGAGCCGCACGGCAAAATACAAAATATAACACTTCATTTTGCTAAAAGCTTTTGTCTCAAGCATAGATTCTAAAAATATTCTATCTGCCTGTAATCTTGTTATTTTACCTTTGTGAAATTCCTCACATAAATAGTCGTGCAAAATAGCACATTTTAAACCTTTGCCATATTTAGGAATAAAGCTATGGAAGCCAAAGTTTGTAAATCCATCACTGATAAACCCAGCAGGGATAATATAATCTCATCTCGTTTAAGCCATTTGCCATATTTGCTAAAATACTCTACCCTCTCTTCATCATTTGCCTCGCCCTTTTTATAATAACAAAAAGGTTGTATAAGCATATAGGTTTTACCATCATTGGCAATTTCACATATAATAGCCGCACTAAAGGGATTTGCTTGTGTATTCATATTATTCCTTAGCTTTCAAGTGCATTCATCACATCTTCGTAGCTTTCCCAAGTAATATTATGCACTTCTTCAATGCTAGTGAGCTTTTCTACATAGCTTTTTAGCACCCCACAGCGATATGTGACATCTGCTTTATAGGCAATACCATCACTATATACTTTTTTGAGCTGGGCTTTTGTATGCAAGATATTTTCTTTGCTTGAATTTCCATCATCTTTTCTGCAGCGAAATGGCATATCTGCATTTGCAGCAACTGCACCCATAAGATTGATTTGGTCTTCCAAATCACCATCATAGATATGCACTTCTCCCAATGCAGAGCTTCTAAAATTGATGAGTTTGCCCTCACAAAGAGCATTGAGCTCTTTGATTTTCCATTCTTTTGCTTCTTTCAAAGGAGCATCTAATAACTCTTGTAAGCTTTGGGGTAAAGTATCTTCTTTAAAAGGCTCATTTAATCCCTCTCCTTTAACAAATGCTTTGCCATTCTCTTCTCCAAGATATTCAAAATTTCCTTGCACTAGAAGGATTTGAGTGGTTAATATACTATAAACTTTTTTCATACTTGCTCCTTAAGATTGTTTTTGCAATGTCTGTGTGGCAACATTAATATTCCCATCTAAATATGCACCACAAGAGTACACCTCATCGCCGCACAAAGTAATCAAATTTGCTTCAGCTCCAAAGGCATAAAGCATATAATCCTTAAAGTTTGAAGGAAGATAAACAAGCTGAAAATCTCTTGTATTAAGAATATTACCAATGCCTAAACTCCCATCTGTATTAAACCCAAAGGCAACAAGTGAGCCGCTATTTTTAAGCTTTGCAAAGGTGCGAGTATTGGCATTTGCAGAAGTTACGATGCTCTGTATATTCTCTAATACAATACTTGCCATTTGAGAGTTGCCAGTGCGTGAATCTCCAAAGCCATAGCCCCCATAACCAAAACTCCAAAGATTACCATCTGTATCTATGGCAAAGCAAGTGCCACTTCCACTTGCAGCATAAATATCTTCTATGTCGGTTAAATCATTTCCATTTTGCTTTAAGATTCTAACAAATACGCTTGAATTGCTTAAATTGCTTTGGGAGAGTTGGCACTCTACATTATATCCAGCTCCGCGAATGCTTTTATCCTCTAGCAAAATGAGTGAGGTAGCAGAGTTATTAGCCCCTATAGAGGTAGATACCTTGATGACTTGAGTGTTAAATGTAGTTTTTGCAGGAATGGTTACATTAGTAGTTAAGTTAAGCCCTAGATTACCACTAGCATTATATCCCCAGCTCCAAAGATTACCATCTGTATCTATGGCAAGAGCATAGCCATAGTTTCCATTACTTGCAAAAGATATATCAACAATATCCCTTAAATAAGGGCTTTGAGTAAAAGTGGAGGTATTAATAGTATTGCCTATACCTAATTCCCCACTTGTATTTGTCCCAGCTCCATATATCCTGCCATCTTCGCTTAAAATAAGTGTAGTTTGTTTGCCAGTAACTTGTGATTGACCGCTCACAATCTTTGCAGGACGGAAACTTAACTCTATCTTTGTGGGAATAGGGATATTGGCAGTATTACCACTACCAGCACAGCCGCTATTATTTACCCCCCATACATAGAGATAGTTACCTTCCTTTGGGAGGGCATAAAATACATTATGCCCTCCATATACTTCTATAAATTCAGTATCTCTTGGCAGGGCTACTCGTGTGAAACCTGCATAGTTGCTTCTCGCGCTTCCACTGCTCATATTGCTTAAGCTATGTCCTCGCATTAAAACATCACCATAAAAGACCACCTCATCATTAGAATCTAATAATACCTCTTGCACCATAAGAGAGCGATAGAGATGCACATTTTTTAAGAGTCGATATGATTTTTTAAATATACCACTTGGGCGTGAGGCGGCAATTTCACTTTTAATACTCTCGCCTAGTGTTTTTATAGCTTCAGCTTGTGCATTTAATTCGCTTGTGCTATCTTTGCCTAAGTCTTTGATGAGCTTACCTATCTCATCAAGCTTATAGTAGAGTTCTTGTGTGGAATCTGTAGTTGGCATATATACTCCTTTGTAGAATTTTTCTTTTATGCGGTTATTTGGTACTATGGTATAGTTTTTAAGATTCTTAAATATTGCCTTGCTTATTCCCCCTCCCAAAGCGTAGTATGATAGAGTTTTTAGCTTTAATTGATTTTTGGGGGATTTTAAGGGAGTGTATCGCTCATTTCATTGCGGCGTATATCTAATACGCCTCACTCATTCGCTCACACAACCCTTAAAATCCCCCAAAAAAATGATAAAGGTATTAATAATAATGATT
>NZ_CAJTLL010000030.1 GCF_910577135.1 uncultured Helicobacter sp. | reverse complement strand
AGAGCAAACTACAGGTATTACTCAAATCAATGAAGCTATCTCTCATTTAGAATCTGTAACACAAGAGAATGTAGAAACCTTACGTAAAACACAAGAGGTAAGCATAGGTATTGAGCAAATTGCAGGAGATATTTTACAAGATGCTAATAAAAAACATTTTGATACTTAATGTATCAAGTTTTTACTAAAATAGCGGCTTAAATCATCAGCAAAAAGCGTTACGATAAAGCTATTTTGCACTTCTTGCGCGAGTTGAAGCGAAGCATTAAGACAAGCTCCAGATGAGATTCCAGCTAAGATTCCCTCTTGTTTGGCTAAGATTCTTACACCTTCAAAGGCTTCCTCATCACTCACTTTTTTGACTTTATCCATTAAAGAAGTGTCCATAGTCTTGGGAATGACATTATTGCCAATACCCTCAATATTCGCGCAGCTCTCCACTCCTCCACCAATAATCGAACCTATCGGGTCGCATAGCACTCCTTGTATGCAAGAATCTTGCTCTTTAAAATAGCGCATACAGCCGCTGAAGCTCCCACCACTTCCCGCGCCGCATACAAAATAATCAAAAAGCGGTGTATTTGGGCGTTTAAGCCCTTGCATATCAGCATAAATTTCTGTTGCTGTGGTGAGATAATGTGCTTTGGGGTTTTGTGGATTTTCAAATTGATTAAGACTAAAGGCGTGTGGCATCGTGTCTAAAAGCTCTTTTGCCTTCTCTATCGCGCCTTGCATACCTAGCTCTTTGGGGGTGCTAATCACTTCTGCCCCAAGAGCACGACTTAAAATTTGCTTTTCAATGGAGAATTTCTCCGGCACGACAAGTATTGCCCTGCATTGAAATTGCTGTGCGACAAGTGCGATTCCAAGTCCGGTATTGCCTGCTGTGGCTTCAATGACCACAGAATCTTTGGTGAGTTTGCCCTTATCATAAAGCTGTGTGAAAATATGCAAAGCTACGCGGTCTTTAACGCCCCCTGCCGGATTGCGAGATTCTAATTTAGCAAAAATGCGATTGTTGTTTGGAATTGCTATGCGGGTGAGTTCTAAAAGTGGTGTATTGCCGATGAGTTCAAGAGTTGAAGCAATAAACATTATTTTATCTTTGATCTCTCAATGGCTTGATTTAAATCCTCTAATAAGTCCTGTGCGTATTCAATCCCTACCGATAGACGGATAAGCTGCTCGCTTATCCCTATATTTTCACGTATATCTTTGGGAATGGAGGCGTGTGTCATTGAGGCAGGGTGGCAAAGGAGCGATTCTACGCCGCCAAGACTTTCAGCAAGGACAATAATAGCAGTGGATTTAAAGAATGTTTTGTAATCATATTCATCCTTTAGTTCAAAGCTTAGCATTCCACCACCGCCACGTGCTTGTTTAGAGTGGATTGCATAGCCTTCATCACTAGGCAAACCCGGATAATATACTTTTTTTATGGCTTTATGTTTACTTAGAGATTGGGCGAGGAATAGGGCATTCTCACAATGCCGTTGCATACGCAAACCTAATGTTTTCATACCGCGTATGAGCAAAAAGCTATCAAAAGGGGCTAATACCCCGCCAATGCTATTTTGTAAGAATCCTATTCTTTGGGCGAGTTCCTCATCATTGACTACGACAAGTCCAGCTATCACATCGCTATGTCCGCCTAGATATTTTGTCGCGGAATGCAGCACGATGTCTATACCAAGCGCTAAGGGGTTTTGCAGATAGGGCGTCATAAAGGTATTATCTACAACGCTTAAAATGCCCTTGTTCTTACACAATGTAGCCACTTGCTTTAGTGGAGTGATGCTTAAAAGCGGATTGGCTGGGCTTTCTATAAACACCGCTTTAACTTCAGGTGTTATGGCTGCTTCAATGGCACTCAAATCCCTTGTGTCGATAATCTTATAGCTGATATTAAAATGAGAAAAGACTTTATCTAAGATTCTAAATGTCCCGCCATATACATTTTGGGAGATAATGATAGAATCTCCGCTTTTAAAGAGAGAGAGGACACACCCAATAGCTGCCATACCTGAAGCAAAGGCAAAGCCATATTTCCCGCTCTCACATTCTGCGATAAGGCTTTCAATACCATCACGTGTGGGATTCTTCGTGCGGGAGTATTCATAGCCTGAATGCTCCCCTAAGGCTTTTTGCGCGTAGGTAGATGTTTGGTATATGGGGCGATTTACCGCACCTGTGTGCGGGTCTGTCGTCATTCCTCCGTGTATGAGGAGCGTATCAAGTGTGCTTTTCATATCATTCCTTTTATTTACAAATGTATTTAACTTGGATTTTAGCTGTGATTTCTTGCTCTTTAGGCATAGGCAGCTCCCAGTTCACATCAGCATAAGCAGAGACATTACTTGTTTTAGTCATTCTCATTACTTCAGGCTGCAGGGTATTATTACCCATAGCGTCAGCACTTGCGAGAATGCAATGCTTATTTAGAATCTTAGAATAATCCTTTTCTTTGTGTTTGGCGAGTTCTAACGCACCGCCAAAGGCTTTATCCTGCGTGTCCTGCCACGCTTGAGGTGTGGCAATGACATTGACATTGGGTGCAAGGAAGCTAAGATACTTGTTTTGATTGATTTTTTTATCAATATTAGCGATGAATGTATCATATTCTTTCTTTTTTTCACTTGGGACATCGCATTCAAGGTTGAAGCTTAGTGTATAGCCCACTGTATCCCTTGCCGCACCATCTTTGTATTGGATATTAGGGCGTAAATCGTGATTGCCCCCCTCACAGAATCCCCGCTCTTTACTCAAATTAAGAATATCATTAAGCGTATTAGCAATGTCTTTTTTTGTGTTAGATTCTATCTCGCCACCTTTTCGTAAGGTATCGCTTTCAGTAATGCGGATACTCGCCTTATAGGCATTAGGCATAATATTGTGTGTGAAGGATACATTTTTATAGAGGCAAAGTGCATTTTGCGGACATTCATTCGTGCTAAGGACATCTTTATCACTACTGCAAGCACCTAACATAAGGGCTGCAAAGGTGAATATTAGGGTATATATGATAGCTTTCATATCTCTCCTTTGATTAAAATGCGTGGGATTATAGCCATTTTCAGTAATCTATCAAACCATCTTTTGGTAAAAGGAGTTGAATATTTTTAGGCAGATACTCTAAGATTCTATCAAGGAATATATGATGACTTAGCATATCGCCAAGCAAAAGAACTTTGTCAATGGCAAGATTGGTTAAAGTATCGCGCACGAGCGTAGCGACAAACTCACTTAGAGAATCTAATAGCCCAAAGCAGAGTATTTCATCCTCCATACCCGCGCATTTGAAGCTAAGACAGGAGCGGATAATGCGATGATAATCTAAAGAAATCTCATTATCCTTGCGTAAAAGTTTATAATCAATGCGGGGTCCCCTCTCACGCACGAATCGATATGCACGATAGAAAATAGCATTTTTATCATTGCTCTCTTGTGCGTGAAAGCCGAGTATGGTGGCTGCACTATCAAAAATATCTATAAGGTTGCTTGAGGGCATAAACGTGGAGGGTAGAGTGAAAGCATTAGAGGCAAGATTGGGAAAAAGTCTACTAAAGTTTTTGAGTAGCTCATCGCCGCTTTCATAGGAACGTGCAATGTTTTCAAGGATTAGGCGAGGATTATTCTCAAAGGCAATATCAAGGAGGATTCTAGCTGTTTGCTCGACAATAAGAAATGCACTTGGGTTGCGTGTGCTAAGATAAATTACTAGATGTCTTTGATTGTCTTTAGGGTTTAAATGTGCGTCTATAAGGGATTGCAGGGTGTTGCCTTGTGTAATGTGTGTATCGATAAATATGCCATTTTGAGCAATGCTTAGAATCTGCTCCTTTGGGCTAGGGGAGTGCTGAAAGTCAAAAGGTGTAGATTCTGTAGTGTGCGAGAGGAAGAAGTAGGAAATCTCTTCTTGCAAAAGCAATGCCCCAAGTAACGCCAAGGGCATATCATAGGGCAGTCCAACCTGCACTAAGCCGCATTTATTAATGGGAAATTGGGATTGAAAAACCTCCTTTGGCACAAGATGCGTTAAGGGCTTTTCAAAACTTGCAAGGATATCAATATGTGTTTGATGGGCGCGAAAGTAGGTTTTGAGTGAGGCAATATCGCATGCAATGGTCGTGTGTGTGCTAGATGTGGGAACAAGGGAGAGAAGCTGTGTCCCACGTGATGTAGAAAATGTAATGCTTTCTCCAGATTTGAGCGATTGAACGCTTTGTGTGAAATAATCTTTGCTTGGTTCTGTAAAAGGCTTGTGTGCTGGGGTATTTGGCGGGTTTAAAAGCCCAAAGGTGCCACTAGAGGGATTAAGAATATGCTGAAATGCTAAAGGTGTGTAGTAATAAGTCTTTGGTGTATCAAAATGTGCGAGAATAGATTCTGTATTGTGTAAGATTGTGTCACTTGTGATTTGAGGGCTGCCTAGTGGAAGGGCGTGGGTGCAAATATCGCTTAGAGATATTGGAGATGATGGGATATTAAGTGCCTCATAGAAGTCTTTTGGTGGATTAATGGGGGTAAGTTGCAGGAAATAAAAATAAAGCGAAAGGGGCATATTGTGCGCCATATCATTGGCAAACTGTAGGATATTTTGCGCATAATTGATGTCGTTGTTTCTATACGATTCTAAGGGGTTGCCATCTGTGGAAATATATGTTTTGTAAGATTCGCTTAAAGCGGATATATCGGGCAAGAGGCAATGCGTATGCTCTGCGTGTGTATAGAAAAATGCGTCTAAATGTAGGCTTTTAGCTGTTCTAGCAAGGATATAGAGGAAAAATTTTTCATCTCTACTTGTGTTAAAGAAGCTAAAGTCATAAATCATTCATAGCCTCTAAAAGAGCCGTTTGCCACTTCTTGTAAATCTCTATTATCGACTTTTTGCGCATAGATTCCATTTTGTTCTAAAAATTCTAGGGCAAGTTTTTCCATCACTTTTGCCCCCTCTTTTACCGCAGGAGAGAGGGTAAAAGCAGTATCTTCACCTATAACTTCAGGGATAATACCTATAATTTTTACAGGAGGCAAATCTCCACTAATGGCTGTGAGACGCAAGGTTTGGAGCATTTCTACTTCGTGGGCGCTTCCTGCCCAAGTGATGACGTTAGGGACATTATCAAAGTCAAAGTAATACACCTCGCCAATAGCAGCATTATTAACACTCACGCAATCAAGGATAAGCACCTTATCATAAGAAGTGATCAAAGGAATAAGCATAGTAGCTAATGTCCCACCATCGACAAAATCTACTTTGTTTTCGCCACTAAAACGATAGTTGAGTTTCAAAAAATTGCTTAAATGCACTCCAATACCCTCATCGCCAAAGAGGATATTGCCAACGCCAAGCACTAAAATTTTCATTTTAGATTTTTACATCATCAGTGTAGCGCATACCACTTATGATAGAATCTACTCCACCATTAGGATATTTCACTGCATTCCACACGGCTAAATAAATATGCACGGGGATAAAAATGACAAATGCCCAAGTTAAAATATGGTGAAAATTACGGACATTGGATAAGCCACCAAAAAGCACTTCCACCCATTTAAAGCAAAATGCTAAGATTGCTCCAAGTCCATCATTATAGACGTTATAATATAGCACTACACCTGTGAGTGAAATAAGTAATACAAGCACACCAAGACAAAAATATGTAACAAACTGCAAAGGATTGTATGCGCCATTAATATGAGGGTGATTACCTATAAAAAGATAGGCTTTGATTTGCGCTAACCATATTTTTCTATCTTTGACTTGAGCAAAGGAAATGCGCTCGGGCAGGGATTTTTTATCAAATAAAAAGAGATAGAGCCTAAAACACGAGATGGCAATCAGCACAAAGCCCATAATCAAATGCACACTCCGGATATAAGCCTGCAAGTAAGATGTGCCTACTACGCCCATAGGTTGCTTGATAACTACCTCTCCCTGTAAAGTCCCCTCCAAAGTAGCTTGTGTAATTTCGGGCTGAGATGTAAGAAAAGGATAGGCAATATAGAATCCTGTGGCAATAAGTGTAAAAATACACAATGCCCTTAACCAATGGAACAAACGAGTAAGTCCGGAAAACTCCTCGTGCATATGAAGTTCTTTTTTAAACATTTCTACTTTGCTCATATTGTCTCCTTTAGTGAAGTCTTGCAAATGATGGCTCTACTTTATATTCATTTAATTCATTGCCTTTTGTATCCATCACATGCACTGAACACGCAATACAAGGGTCAAATGAGTGGATATGGCGGATAATTTCTAAGGGTTGTGTAATGTCCTTAACTTTTGTTCCAATAAGACTCATTTCATAAGGTCCTTTTTGTCCCTTAGCATCGCGAGGTCCTGCATTCCAAGTAGATGGTACAACAGCTTGATAGTTTTCCACTACACCATTTTTGATACGTACCCAATGGCTTAACATACCTCGAGGCACATTCCCAATATAGCGTCCTTTGTATTCTTTGGATTTATCTATTGCATAAGGTGCGCAAGTATTTTTATCACCTGAAGCAAGATTTGCTACAAGAGCGTTAAAGGCCTTAATACCATTATCTGCTACAATTTTGCATTCAATTGCACGAGCAGCTGTTCTGCCGAGTGTGCTAAAGAGGGCAGCAGTAGGCAATCCTGTGGCTTCCAAAAACTCATCTACAACCTTGACAATAATAGGATTTTTGCTTGCATATCCTACAACAACAGCAGCAAGCGGTCCTACCTCCATAGGCTCACCATCATATCGTGGTGATTTAATCCAAGAATATTTTCCATTTTCATCAATGATTTTTGTATCTACTAGCTTACCATCTGGTCCAATGGTTTGAGCGTCCTTAAACCCTGTATATTGAGGATTTGTTTTACCATCATAAGGGTGGAGCGGCTCATTGTCTGCATACCACGAGTGTGTGGCTTCTTCTGTAATTTTGCTCTCATCAATAGGATAGACTTTACTTAAATCACCATTTTTGACAATTCCACTGCTAAATAAGAATTCATCTGCACCCACTTGCATTTCTTGGAAACTAATAAAGTTTTTTACCCCGCAGCCCTTTAGAACAGAATCTTCTGTTTTGTAAGCTTCGGCGGCCATAATGATATCTGCCCAATAAGCGCGATTAACAAACTCACCTACTTCTTTATATTTTGTAAGCCATTCACCCAAACGAGAAGGATCTAAAATATCCATAACAGATGTAACTCCACCTACTGTAAGGCTTTGCGGGTGAGGATTTTTCGCACCAAAAATAGCCATCATTTGTGCAATAATGCGCTGCACTTCAAGGAGTTTAAGATAATGTGAAAGCACGATAAGATTTTGTTCTGGGCTAAAGTGATAGGTTTTGTGTCCCCAATATGCATTTGCAAATGGTCCTAATGCTCCTTGTTTTACAAAAGCGCTTACACGTTCCTGAACTGCTTTAAGCTCATCTTCGCCTGTATAGATAGGATTAGGAGTGTATTTAAAAGCAAGTTTTGATGCCTTAGCACAATCAGCACTCAGTGCCGAAGTAATATCGCACCAATCAAGCCCGTGCAATGTATAAAAATGCACAGCGTGGTCGTGTAGAAAAAGTGAGATGTTCATCAATGTGCGCGTGAGAATAGCATTAAGTGGAGGTTTAATCCCTAATGCATTTTCCACAGCTGTAATACCCGCCTTATAATGAGAAAACGTGCATACACCGCAAATTCTCTGCATAAGAAACCCTGCATCACGTGGGTCACGATTTCTAACGATTGTTTCTAGCCCTCGCCAAAGTGTTGAAGTGGAAAATGCATCAGTAATGACATTATTTTCATCCACAATCACTTCGATACGCAAATGCCCCTCAATTCTTGTAATTGGATCTACTATTATACGTTTTGTCATCTTTTACTCCTTACTTTGCATTTTGAGTTGAGCTAATAATAGCGTGTGCAGCGATACCTATGGCTGCTGCTCCAAGTATTACCGCGCCGATGGTATCTGCTGTTTTATCTGCACCCATACCATTGAAGTTGGTTTGATAGAGGCGATTGCCGATAGGCTCTTCAAATGGATTCATCGTATCCCAAAACTTCGGCTCACTGCAGCCTATACAGCCGTGTCCTGCACCGATAGGCCAACTTGTATGTTGATTGAATCTTAATTTAGAGCAGTTATTAAATGTGTAAGGTCCTTTGCAACCAACTTTGTAGAGGCAGTAGCCTTTTTGTGCGTTTTCATCGCCAAAAGATTCTACAAATTGCCCTGCGTCAAATCGTCCTCTACGTTCGCATAAATCGTGGATTCTTAATCCATACGCCCAAGTTGGGCGGTTGTAAGCATCAAGTGTAGGGAGTGCACCAAAGAGGATAAAGTGTAGCACATTACCTACGATATTTTTTTCGCTTGGTGGACAGCCGGGAACGTTAATCACTTGGCGACTTGTGATTTCGCTTAGAGGCATAGCGTTTGTGGGGTTTGGATAAGCTGCTTGCACTCCTCCAAAGCTAGAGCAAGTGCCAATGGCAAATATTGCTTTTGCGTGTTTTGCTGCAACTCGCGCTTCTTCTGCACCAGTGCGTCCGTGTGCGCCAATAGTGAGGTAAAACTCGCTGCTACCTTTAGGGATACCACCCTCCACCATAAGGATATATTCACCAGCATATTTGTGGATAGCATTTTCTAGGTTTGCTTCTGCTTGCCACCCTGAAGCTGCCATAACCGTTTCGTGATATTCGAGGCTAATATAGTCAAATATGAGAGAATCTATACTTGGCGCATCGCTTCGCAATAGGCTTTCACTGCAACCTGTGCATTCTGCCATATGTAGCCATACCACAGGGAGGCGATTAGCGAGTTCAGCAGCTTTTGCAGTAAGGGGTGCAAAAGTCGCAGGCAGAGCAAGTGTAGCCGTCATCATACCAGACCATTTCATAAAATCACGGCGAGAAAATCCTTTAGATTCTAATTCTTTGATGAGATCTTTGCTTGCATTATGAGCGGGAAGTTTTGCGAGTTCATCAAGCCTTTGAGAGGCTTTTTTAAACAATTCTTCGTGTGCATCTTGTGTTTTCATAGCATACCCTTTCCTTAATTGAGATGTTGTTATAACTAGCAATTCTATACTAATTTTAAGAATCTATTTAATTAAAGTATGATGGATTTACTATAAAAGTAAAGTATTTTTAAACAAAAGTTACTAAAAGTAATCTATAACTTTATTTTTTAATATGTATTGATAGGTGGTAGAGTAAGTTGTAACTATTTTAATTGGGCTTTTAGGGTAGATATATGGGCTATTTTGATAATATTATATTTAATCAATAACTTTTTATCAGTTATTGATTAAGGTTATAAATTATGTCCTCTCCTAATTTTATGTATCCCTTTTTATATTGTAAAATGTAAAATTTTAGTGTATTGAAAATTTATCTCACAATAATTTCTAAAAAAGAGAAGTTGTGTTGTATTATGTCTATTGTGGTGATATAAGAATCAGTTTGCATAGAATTAATATTTTGAAAGACAATAGTTTTAAGGTTTAAATAATATTTTAATCAGTAGTAATATTTTTTTAATCCATACAAAATGTGTCAAAAGTGTAATTTTTGCATATTTTAAACGGTTACCATTTGAAAGAAATTCTAAGTAAAGCATTGTGCTTGAAAGTATAATATGGTTTTTTGTAAGGATAATATTAAAAAGCTGTTCAATATGACATTCCCTTTGAAAAAAATATCTTAAATCGAATTTTTTGCCATAATGATTGTTTAAGCCATGTATGCGATATTTAATACCACAAAAATTAAGATGATATATATTTGCTCCCACTAAAGCTGCGCCATAAATAATGCAATCATCAGCTCTAATTTTCCATTATGTTTTCTAAATTAAGCGGGAGGATTTTGGCAAGGGTGTCTTGACGAATACTGATACAAGAAGTAGAATGCCCGAGATATTCTTTTAAATAAAATGTTCGAAATATTCCAAAGCCTAAATTGCCATATGGGTGAGGGCTTTCCCGTTTGATTGGGTCGGTGCTATTGCATAGTGTTTTAATATCACAAAATATCATTTCTACACTTGGATTAGATGTATATGTCCTTATGCATTGTAAGGTATAGTCTGGATTCATTATGTCATCTGCATCCATAAAAAAGACAATTTCCTCATCCCTTAGCGCTTGCAATCTTGCATAAAGCTTCCTAGCTGCCCCTTATTGCTTTGGGTGATTAACGTAATATTTTTTGTTTGCTGTGATTGACAGAAATTTTGTATTGTCTGCACAGAATTATCTTCACTTCCATCATCTACGAGTATGATATGGCAATATGGATAGTTTTGGTTAAGTATAGACTGCAGACATTCTGTAATAAAGGCTTCGTAATTATAGCAACTCACAATGACTGCAATTTGAGGCATACAAGTAGTAGTCATAATGTTTCCTTTTCTTGTTGCTGTTGTTGGATATTTGTTAATTTGTCAGCATTAAAAAACCATTCAAACTCTTCTCTTTCAATGACTTTGTATTGATATTGCGTATAAAATCGAGGATCGCTAATTTGTTCCTTATTGCCTTGAGGTGTGAATATATGGATAGGTTTAATCGCACTACTTCCAAATTCGTCAATAAAGTCTCTGTAAAATCCATCACAAATATTTTTAATAGAGCAGTCGGTGCATTTTTGATGATGAATTTTATGTTGTGATATTTTTGCCATAATTTCTTTTTGTTCTATATAAAATGCTTCTATTTTGCTTATGCTTCCTGTATTGCGATATATTTTAGGGATATTTGGAGTATAGAAGCGAATTTTGTTTAAAATAGGCTTTTGGTAGGGCAGTGAATCATAATATTTGGGTATTTTATAAAATACATTCAAGAAAGGTTTTATGAGTGATTTAAGCTACCAAATTTTTGCCTTAAGAGTTGTCGCACGATAAAAAACGTGAAAATTTAATGCGCGAAAAAAGATAATATACACCTTTTCGTTTTTCAATTAGTGCTTTTGCTTGTCTTTGAGCAGGTCTATCAATCCATAGGCGAGAGCTAGGCTCCCACTCGTGATTATCATATATCATTTGCAGGCTATTTTGGATATTTTTTCTATATTTCTCACTTATTACACAAAAAGGCAAAAAACGAATATTTACTTCAATATTATGGGATTCTAATAGTGATACAAGGTTCGAGTTTTTGCCCTATGATGTCATAATATGGAATTTTATGGGTATCTCTTAGGATTTTTTGGTCTCCAGTGTTGTTGTAAGCAAGGAAATTTATAGCTCTTGCTTTGTAATGTAGAGCAAGATTCGTAATTGACTCTAGGTCATTAATAATTTTATTAGAAAGCACAGCATTTACACGAATAGGGATTTCAAGTTATTGAAGGTTTTCTAGTGCTTGTATTTGTTTGTCAAACGCATCTTTTTTGCCTACGACTTTGTCATAATTTTCACCTATACCGTGTAGGGATACTAAAAAGTCATAAATTCCAGCTTCTTTAAATTTTTGTGCGTGTTTAAAGTTTGCTAAAGAAATAAGATTCGTGATGAGAGTTGGTTTAAGCCCAATGCTATTACAATATTTGATAAGATCAAAAATTTGTGGATAGATAGTTGGTTCACCACCCTGAATATCAATACTATTTAGTCCATATTCTTCGACAAAGATTCTACAAATTTCTTTGGCTTTATCTAATGTGAAAAATGGATGTTCTGGATGGTTTTTATTGGCAATTCGTTCGGCAAAGTAGCAAAAATAACAATTTAGATTGCAAGTTTGACCTAACCATTATAACGCCACGTCTTGTGGGAAGTTTTTTGTAGTGAGAACAAAATGAGGAGATATATTTAATGTATGATAATAGAGATTATCCCCCCCCCCCATATATTTTTTATTAACTGTATTCATTTTGTATTCCTTGGAATGTTGAAATTATAAGCTAGAATATTTAGCATAAAATTTGAGATTTTATTCTTATTTTGTGTATTTTGCGCGCAATTAGTTTGTGGATTCACTGATGGGAGACTACAAAAATTTGTGTTTTTTGAATGATAAGATTAATAAAATTTAAGCAATAAAGCATTGATAAAACAAGTATTATGATTATTGGATACACCAGCTCAAAAACCAACACTATGGCTTAAGAATATCAAGATTCTCATCATAATCTTGCGTTTGTATCCCCAATATAT
>NZ_CAJTLL010000029.1 GCF_910577135.1 uncultured Helicobacter sp. | reverse complement strand
ATGCTATTAAATTTTGCCATAGTGCAATCCTGTTTTATAGAAAGTAAAGTTCTGCCTATTGCTTAAAAGTTATCGGCTTTGATGATTTGCTCAATGCAACTTATCAAGTGAGGTTGTGCGTTTCTAAGATCTAGATTTTGTGCTTTCTTGCTACCACACTTCATACTATTTCGCATTTTATGGTTGTTTGGTTTTTACTCTCGCTCTACCCTTATAAGTTTGTTCCTTAAGATATGGATTCTAGATGTTTTTTGCTATAATGTCGCCTCAATTATGTTTAAAGGATATGCAATGGCGATTGGAATGAGTGAATTGAAAAAGGGCTTGAAGATAGAAATTGATGGGATTCCATATAGAATCACAGAATATCAGCACGTAAAACCCGGCAAGGGTGCAGCATTTGTAAGGGCAAAGATTAAGTCATTTCTTGATGGCAAAGTGATTGAAAAAACTTTTCATGCAGGGGATAAATGCGAGGAGCCAAATTTAGAGGAAAGAACAATGCAGTTTCTCTATCACGATGGGAGTGCGTTTCAGTTTATGGATACGGCTACTTATGAGCAAATTGCCCTGAGTGATGACCAAGTGAGTGATGTGGCAAAGTGGCTTATTGATGGGCTAAATGTGCAGATTCTATTCCATAATCAAAAGGCGATTTCTGTTGATGTGCCACTTGTAGTGGAGCTTACCATTACTGAAACAGCCCCAAACTTTAAGGGCGATACAAGCAGTGGTGGTAAAAAACCTGCCACACTTGAGACAGGGGCAGTCGTGCAAGTGCCTTTTCACGTACTAGAGGGTGAGAAAATCAAAGTCAATACCGAAACAGGCGAGTATCTCGAAAAAGTAAAATAGTTTATTTATATCAATAGCAGGGAAAGTTTGCACTGTTTATCCTCTTGTCTTTCTCCATTTATGCTGTGTAATATTTTTGCTGTATCAAAAATATTACACAGCACATCTTACTTCCTTGTTGAAATATAACTTTCATTTTAGTTTAATTAAAGCAGTTTTTGATAAAATCTACGCCTTTATTTACCACATACTATAAAGGATTAATAATGAGAAAAGGTATTCACCCAGAATATGTGCCGTGCAAGGTAACTTGCGTAACAAGCGGTAAGCAAATTGAAGTCTTAAGCACTAAAAGCGAGTTACGTATTGATATTTCAAGCTTTTGCCACCCATTTTACACAGGCAGCGATAAAATTACAGACATTACAGGACGTGTGGAAAAATTTAAGCAAAAATATAATATAAAATAAACCTGTGCTAGCCCTTGTGCCAACCCCGATAGGGAATCTGGAGGATATTACTTTTAGAGCATTGGAGTGGTTAAAACGAGCTCATATTATTCTATGTGAGGATAGTAGGGTTAGCAAGAGACTCTTACATCTCCTCATTGAGCGTCAGCTACTCACTCTCCCAGCGGGAGTAGATTCCCAAAGCTTTATAGAATCTAAACAATTTATACCCTTTCATTCACATAATCAAAATGATGTTATAGCCAATTTACAGCCAAGTATGTTTGAGAAACATATACTCTATTTGAGCGATGCGGGAACTCCCTGTATCAGTGACCCGGGCGCGAAACTTATATCTTATGCGATAGCACATCAACTTCCTTTTGATGTTTTACCAGGGGCGTGTGCGCTCAATGTCGCATTTTGCGGTAGTGGAGTAGAATCTACGCCTTTTGTGTTCGCAGGATTCTTGCCGCATAAAAAGCTAGAGCGGCATTCTAAACTTATGCGGCTTACGCATTTACGTATGGGTGAGGCATATAGCGTTATTTGCTATGAAAGCCCTCATAGAATCTTAGATACCCTTGCAGATATTGGGCTCCTTTTGCCCTCTATTCATCTTAGCGTACAAAAGGAGCTTACTAAACTCCATCAACAGCGCTATTATGGTAGTGCGAGCGAAATAAGCCAAGCATTACAAGATTCTACCATTAAAGGAGAATGGGTGCTCGTGCTTGAAGTGAGAGAACCCTATATCACCAAAGAACAAAGAACACTTGATTATGAAGAGGTGCTAATGCTTGATATTCCACCTAAAATAAAGGCAAAGATTCTAAGTAAGATGAGCGATAGAAGCATTAAGGAGTGCTATGAGGAAATACGAGGGGGGGGGCAAGAGTGATACTTTATGGTAAGCAGCCTGTTTTTTATGCATTCAATACCTGCCCTTGGCGTATTGAGGAAATTTATTTAACTAAAGAATTGCCAAGAGATATATTTTCTCAATTAGCCAAACTCAACAAGCCTATCAAAAAACTTGATTTTAAAAAGGCTCAAGCCTTAGCGCACGGAGGTAATCATCAAGGAATCTTAGCGCGTATTACGCCACCATTGCCGGCACATTTAAATGAGTTAAAAAGTAAAGATTCTTTGCTTGTACTCGATAATGTTACTGATGTGGGGAATATCGGCTCTATTTTCCGCACTGCCTATGCTTTAGGGGTAGAGGGAGTGATAATCTGTTTGCCAAGTCTTAGTCAAAAAGCGATAGAAAGTATCGCTCGTCTTTCAAGCGGTGCATTTTTACATTTACCTTATGGAATCTTTGCAAATATTTTTGATGTCGTAAATGAGCTAAAAAATGCCAATTTCACGCTCATAGGGGCAGATATGAATGTAGGACAAAAGGGAAAAGTGGGGCAAAAATGGGCTTTATTTTTAGGGAGTGAAAATCAAGGTTTATCAGGTCGATTGAAGCACAAACTTGATACAATACTCTCTATCCAAATGGCACATCATTTTGATTCGCTTAATGTAGCTGTGGCTACTGGAATTTTAATAGATAGGATTAACTATGCAGGACAAAAATAATGTATCATTACTTGATTCAGAGCTTGCTAAACTTAAAGCTATTGGCTTAAAAGAAATTAGCAAGAGCACAAAGTTAGCAAATTCAAAGATTGAAGATGTGCTCGAGAAGCGTTTTGATAAAATCGATAGAGTAAGGGCTAAAGGATTTATTGCTATCTTAGAGCGAGAATATGATGTTGATTTGCGCGATTGGCTTCTTTTGTATGAACGTTCAAAAAATGAAGATATAAAAAGTGTCTCACAAGTCATTGCCAAACAAGATGAAGAGCAACGTGCCCAAAGATTAAAAGAAAATGCTGCTAAAGAAGAGCAAATAGCAAAAGAAAAAGAGCAAAAGCAGAATGAAGAAAAAAAACGCGAACATCAAGTACTTGATTTAGCGCTTAAAGGCAAGCCAATTGCTAAATCCGATACAGAATCTTATTCGTGGCTTTATGTTATCTTGGTTTTAATACTTTTAGCACTAATGGGATATTTTGCCTATAAGGCATTTATGCAAGACCATCAAAAGAGCAATCTAGCACCTATATCGCAGAGGAACACTCATACTTCCTCACAAGAAGATGGCTATGATGGCTTATTCTTTGATGCATCGAGCATTCAGGTTGAAGCACAATCTATACCAGAGGCTGTGCAAGAGCAAGACACTCCTCAAAAAGGAGAAGCTGTATCTACGGAGAGCTCTAATGCTTACTCTAAACCTTTGCAAGAGCCATTACAGAGCCACCCTGAACAAAATTTCTTCTTCCAGCCTCAAAATACTTCTTCGAGCCAAGAAGCTCAAAAGAAAGTCATTAATGACAATATCTTGCATATTCAATCGGACTTTGATTTATGGCTGGGTGTAATTAACTTAGAAACAGGTACAAAAGAGCAGTTTTCTTATAAGAAAGAATATGATATAAAGCTTGAGGGTAAAATGCTCTTTATTATGGGGCATAGCAGTTTTACGCTTACGCTTAATGGTGAAGATATTCCACACGGGACAAAACACCCTGTGAGAATGTATTATGATGGCTCAACTTTACGCAACATAGGCTATACACGTTTCAAAGAACTTAATGGTGGTTTAGAATGGTAAGATATGTGCTATTTATGGCATTTATGCTTACTTATATATGGGCTGATGTATTTGATGATAAGGTGCGTAATCTTATAGGAGAACAAAACTATCAGCTCAATGTTAATTTTCTTAATAAAATTTTTGCAAATAAAACGATGTATTATACAAATGGACGACTCGATATAGCTAAGATTGTATATGCGCTTAAGAATAATGGATTGCTTACTTCGCGTTTTGGACAACCAAGTGAAGTAAAGTTAAGTTTTTCTGCACGTACTAGCCCTATTTTATTAACAAAAGTAACTAATAGTATTCTTGCTACAATGGGTTATTCATACTACGTAGTGAGCAAAGCCGAACTTTCTCAAGGTTTATCTAATATAGAATTTTCTTTTAATACTGAACACAATCCAGATATTGGCATTATTCTTGATGAACTTAGCAAGAGAGGCTTTGTCTGCCTTGATATTAATCGTATAAGTGAGCAACAATGGGAATATGTGCTAGAGGTGAATGAGCCCCGTTTGCCTAATACAAAATTTCTTGCTAAAAGTGCTACACTGAATCTACGCGAGGTATCCGGGGAGTATTGGCTTGCATTGAACGCAAATGGGGATTTGCATATCCAAACAATAAATTTTATAAAATGGAATCCCCGCGTAGTGCTTTATGATAAGAATCTTGGTATAGTAGATATAGTCGCCAATACAGGAATGAGTGCTTCAGCTAAAATACGTGTGCCTCGAGGCGTAAAGTTTGTGATGATTACAGATTATGATAGTCCAGAAAGCCTAAAAGGCGGTATTTCTGTGAATCTTAAGTAGTTTTATAAAGTAAATATAAGGAGTAAGCGATGTTTGATGAGATTGAGTTTGATAAGATAAAACGTTTACCTAAGTATGTATTTGCTGCCATTAATGAGATTAAGCTAGAAATGCGCCGCAACAATGAAGATGTGATTGACTTCTCAATGGGGAATCCTGATGGTAGCACACCAAAGCATATAGTGGAAAAGCTTTGTGAAGCTGCACAAAAAGAGAAAAATCAGGGCTATTCTGTTAGTCGCGGGATTTACAAGCTACGTTTGGCGATTTGTAATTGGTATAAACGCAGCTACAATGTGGATTTAGACCCGGAGAATGAGGCTTGTGTAACGATGGGAAGCAAAGAAGGCTATGTGCATCTTGTGCAAGCCATTGCAAATCCGGGTGATAATGCCATCGTAGCAGAGCCAGCTTATCCTATCCATTATTATGCCTTTATCCTCAATGGTGCAAATGTCTCTACCTTTGGGCTAAAGTGGAATGAGCAAATGGAGCTTGATGTGGAGGATTTTTTTAGTAATATTAAGCGCGTGTTAAGGGAGGTAATGCCCCGCCCAAAGTTTGTAGTAGTGAATTTTCCTCATAATCCTACAACCATTGTCGTGTATAAAGCATTTTATGAGCGTTTGGTGGCGATGGCAAAACAGGAGAGATTCTATATTATTTCTGATATTGCCTATGCGGAATTATGCTTTGATGGGTTTAAGACGCCAAGTATTTTACAAATAGAGGGAGCGAAGGACGTAGCCGTAGAAAGCTATACATTATCAAAAAGTTACAATATGGCGGGTTGGCGGGTTGGCTTTGTCGTGGGGAATAAAAAAATCATTCAAGCCTTGCAAAAGATTAAAAGCTGGATAGATTATGGAATCTACACGCCCCTACAAATCGCTGCAACTATCGCACTCGAGGGCGATCAATCGTGTGTAGAGGAGATTAAATTGCAATATGAGAGACGTATGGAAGTGCTGATTAAGAGCTTTGTCGAGGCTGGTTGGGATATGCAAAAGCCTAAGGCAAGTATGTTTATTTGGGCGAAGCTTCCTCAATGTGTGGGTGATATGGGAAGTTTGGAGTTTTCTAAGCGATTACTTAAGGAAGCAAAGATTGCAGTTAGCCCAGGGGTAGGCTTTGGTGAGTATGGTGAGGGTTATGTGAGAATCGCACTTATTGAAAATGAAAAACGTATCCGCCAAGCCGCACGGAATCTCAAAGCATTTTTAAAACAATTTCAATAAGGGTAAAAATGTCAAAACTCATTGTAGGTATGATTGGCTTTGGCGTGGTTGGGAGCAGTGTGCTAAAGGCATTGATTGCTAATCGTGCAATTATTAATGCACGGGCGGGCAAGGAGGTTATCCTAAAGCGCGTTGTGGTGCGTGATAAAGCAAAGGCTCACAAAAAGCTAGAGGAGCTGAACACACAGGTGTTAGTAAGCGATAATGTCGATGATATGCTAAATGATAGCCAAATAGAGATTATTGTCGAGTTAATGGGCGGTGTGGGCTTTGCCTATGAGATTGCTAAAAAGGCATTGAGCGCGAAAAAGGCTTTTGTTACCGCGAATAAGGCAATGTTAGCCTATCATCGCTATGATATTGCGCATCTAGCAAATGGTGTGCCTGTAGGCTTTGAGGCGAGTGTTTGCGGGGGGATTCCCATTATCCGTGTGCTAAAAGATGGCTTAAATGCGAATCATATCCTTACTATCCGCGGGATTCTTAATGGTACGAGCAATTATATTCTCACGCAAATGCAAAATCATAAGCAGGATTTCTACACCGCACTCGAACAAGCACAGAATCTCGGCTATGCAGAAGCTGACCCTACGCTTGATATAAGCGGTGGTGATGCGGGGCATAAACTCCTTATACTTGCCTCTCTAGCCTATGGTATTAACGCCCTGCCCGAGCAGATTCTCATCGAGGGGATTGAAGGGATTATGCCTGATGACATAGAATTTGCTTGCGAATTTGGCTATACAATTAAGTTGCTTGGCATTGCGAAAAAACAAGGACACGATATAGAATTGCGCGTTCATCCCTGTATGATAAAAAAAGATGCGATGATAAGCAAGGTTGATGGCGTGATGAATGGCATTAGTGTGATTGGGGATTGTGTAGGAGAGAGTATGTATTATGGAGCGGGGGCTGGAGGTGATGCTACGGCAAGCTCTGTGGTGAGTGATATAATAGCTATTGCCAGAGGTGAGAATGCGGCAATGTTAGGCTTTGAGCGTGCCTTAGAAGATAGTAAGTATATTCGGCTAAAGAGCAAAGATGAGATATATTCACGCTATTATATACGTTTATATGTGAGCGATAAACCCGGTGTGCTAGGGCAGGTATCACAGATTCTGGGGAGGCACAATATATCTATTGGTGCATTTTTGCAAAAAGAAACCGATGATAAAGATGTGGCAAAAATGCTGCTTTCTACACATCATTGCTATGAAAAAAATGTCAATCACGCGCTAAATGAGCTAGAATCGCTCCCTTCTATCGTGCAGAAGCCCTATAAAATGCGCCTTGAAGATTAGCTAAATACAATGAGAGATGAAAATGAGCCGCAAAAAGGGTGATTTAGCAGAGGAGAGTGCTTGTATATTTTTGCGTGAGAGGGGCTTTGAGATTATAGAGCTGAATTTTCACGCACGATATGGTGAGATTGATATTATCGCTTTTAGAGATAATGTGCTGCATTTTATTGAGGTTAAAAGCGGTAAAAACTTTGAGCCGCTTTTAAATATCACGCCCCTTAAACTTACAAAACTCACAAAAGCTATAGGGCTGTATTTATCCACACATAATATAACAAAGGCTTACTGCCTTGATGCCTTGATTATCAAAAATGGCAAATGCGAATTGATTGAAAATATCACCTTGTGTTAAGATCGGTTTGGTTTTAGAAGTAGCAAGATTCTATCTCTTTAGCCAAATGCGCCATATCACCCTTTGCCTTAGCAAATTCTACAATCTTGCCGTGGAACCGCGCGAAAATCTGCGCTAAGCTCATATCCTGCGGGTATAGTTCATAGACTAAGTTAAGATTCTCCCTCACGCCTTCCTCACAGAATCTTCTTAATTCCTCATAGTCCTCTATCTCCCTACCCAAATGACATAGTAGCTTATAGGTATATCTATCAACAACCATCACTTCCCGCAAACACGCATAGTTGAGTATCGCATATGCACTCTCACGCCCTATGCCCTTTTGTGCAAGTAGCCATTCACAATCCACATTTTGCCTAAAGTTCTCAAAGCTCCCAAAATCGCTTAATATTGCTCGTGAAAGTTTGATAATATAGGCGGATTTTTGCCGCTGTAAGCCAATGATATGGGATTGCAATACCATAGAATCCACCAGTGCCATAGATTCTAAATCCATTTGTGAATCTCCGCTTAGAATTCCCGTATTTTGCATAGAATGAAGCATTCTCTCTACATTGCTCCATTGCGTATTTTGCACTAAAATCGCCCCTAACACAACTTCAAAATGCCCGTGATTTGCCCACCACCAGCTTGGCTTATCATATAGCAAATGCTTTTGTTTTAGTGCTTTAAGTAAGCTAAAGCTTGATTCTAGCACTCATTATCCTTATAAATATCTTGTGTTTCCCTCAAATCCTGTGCTTGTGAGAAAAACGCATTTATAAGGCTTTTAGCATAGCTGCTTTGCGGAGCGGCAAAGACTTCTTTGCTCTTGCCCGATTCTACCACTTGCCCTTTGTACAAAATCAATATATTATCGCTCAAGGCGCGGAGTATTTCTAAATCATGCGTGATAAAGATATATGCCATACGTAGCTGCTTTTGCAGGGATAACAAAAGCGTAAGGATAAGCTTTTGGGAGCTTTTATCAAGGGCAGAGGTAGGCTCATCAAGGAGCAAAATATCAGGTTTTCTCACAATAGCACGGGCGATGGCTACGCGTTGCTTTTGCCCTCCGCTTAGCTCGAAAGGATAGCTTTGGGCATGATATGCGCTTAATCCCACAGATTCTAAAGCCCATATCACTTTATCTTTATATGTTTCAAATCGCCCTCCCAACGCCTCTGCGATAATATCCCCCACACAGAATCTTGGAGAGAGTGATGAAAAAGGATCTTGAAATACAATGCTAATTTTTTTTCTTAAAACTTTTGTCTCAACTTGCGTATTGTGCAAATACAGCTCTCCTTTTGTTTCAAGTAATCGCAATATACCTAGTGCAAGGCTTGATTTACCACTACCACTCGCTCCAGCTATGCCTAGAATTTCCCCACTTCTCACATTAAAGCACACATTTGAAACCAATGTCTTATAATGTATCTTGAAAAATTTCCTTTGACTCACTTGCACATCAAAATGCATTGCCCTTAAAGTCGAATCTGTATCTACAAATGTGGTGTTATCTCTGTGAGGGAGGTTTAAAGATTCTATAAGAAATGTCGTGTATTGGTGTTTAGGTTTGTGAAAAATATCTTTTGTAGAGCGAGATTCTATTATTTTACCATCTTTTAGCACGGCAACCTTATCACAAAACCCTCTCACAACACCCAAATCGTGGCTAATAAACAAAATCGCGCTTTTTGTGCTTAAACGTAAAAGCATGTCCATAATTTGCTTTTGCACAAGGACATCAAGCGCAGTTGTAGGCTCATCACAAATAAGCAAAGCAGGATTATTGACAATACTCATCGCTATGGCTACGCGTTGCTTTTGCCCTCCGCTTAGCTCGAAAGGATAACGTTCAGCAAGGTTTGCATTCAAACCCACAAGGCTTAGAAGTTCTTCTAGTCTCTCTTGTGCCTTTAGATTCAATGCCTTGCCACGCAAATGCGGGTATAGCACATCGCTATGGAGATAAAAGCTCTCTAAAATTTGTTTGTCTACCTTATGGAGTGGATTAAGGCTTGAGAGTGGCTCTTGGGGGATATAGGCAATATCCTTTCCACGTAAAAAACGCATTTGCTTTGAATCTAGTCCTAAAAGACTTGTGTTATTAAAGCATATATCGCCACTCTGCACGATGACATTGCTTTGTAGCTTTAAAATAAGCTGTGCAAGCATACTTTTGCCCGAGCCAGATTCTCCAACCAAAGCGACTTTTTCCTGTGGTGCGATATGTAAGGAGATGTTATCCAAAGCAAAATGATGAGAATGTGCAAAAGTAGCACATAAATTATTTATCTTTAGCATAATATGCCCTTATTATTGCCTACGCTGTTTGTAAGCGTGGATAAACACTTCGTCCGTATGTGGCTAAAGCCACCGCGTAGGTCTTGCTCGTGTGGAGTAAATCCACACTCATGCCTAAAGTTTATACACTGATAACCGCGCTTTGCTTGGTTATCAAGGGCATTTTTAAAGATTTTCATCATTTCTCCTCGATTTTGTCGCTAAAGCTTCCAGCGTAGGTCTGCTTCGCAGGTGTAAAATTTGCTTCGCACCATGCAATCCTTTTGCAAAAAAAGACAAATCTCGCAGCGGTGAAAGCGCGAGGACAAAAGGATACACTTAATAACCGCACTTCGTTTGGTTATTAAGTGAGTTTTAAAGGTTTTCATTATGCCCTCCGCTGTTTGCGATTTTATCGCTGTGTTCTACCTTATTTGCCGTATTTGTATCATTTAAATGCACTTTGATATACGGGTCAAAAGCATCACGCAAACCCTCACCGATAAAAACGAGGATTGAGAGTAGCACACATAGCGCAACAAACGCTGTGATACCTAAATGCGGGGCGGTGAGATTGTTTTTACCCTGTGCGAGAAGTTCCCCCAAACTTGGGCTACCCACAGGCATACCAAAGCCCAAAAAATCAAGGCTACTTAATGTGGCAATACTTCCTGCCATAATAAAGGGCGTGAAAGTAAGCGTAGCACTCATCGCATTAGGCAAAATATGCGCAAACATTATTCTCACATCACTCACACCCATAGCCTTTGCCGCGCGGACATACTCTAGATTCCGCGCTTTTAAAAACTCCGCGCGGACAAGATTTACAAGCACCATCCACGAAAAAAGTAGCACCACGCATAGAATCCACCAAAAATTCGCCTCAAACACACTTGAAATGATGATAATCACAAACAAAATAGGTACAGCATTGAGAATTTCAATGATTCTCTGCCCTACCAAATCCACTCCTCCGCCATAGTAGCCCTGCACCGCCCCCGCGCACACTCCAATCACCACGCTACATACAGACAAAATTAACGCAAATAAAATGGAAATTCTATACCCATAAATCAGCCGTGCAGCGACATCTCGCGCCTTATCATCTGTGCCAAGTATATGTTTAGAATCCGGAGGGCTAGGGGCTTGTGTGTCTAAATCCATAATGATGCTATTATAGCTATATGGGATAGGTGCATAAATGACAAAAGCATCCTTTAAAAGCTCTTCCCTCACATAGTTATCAAGGTAATCACACCACGTATCAAAATCCCCACCAAAAGCCGTTTCGGTATAATTCACAAACACAGGAAAATACATTTTAGAATCTTTGTAGATAAAAAGCGGCTTGTCATTAGCGATAAATTCTGCTTCCACACTCAAAACAAAGAACGCAATAAAAAGTATCAATGAGTAAAATGCACGTCTATTCTGCTTAAAGACTTGATAGCGCACTTGAAGTATGCGTTTGTCAAACATTTTTGCCCCCAAAGTGGATGCGTGGATCAATGAAGTAATAGCAAATATCAGTGATAATCCCTAATGCTAAGGCGATAAAAGTAAAAATATAGAGTGTGCCAAAAACGACAGGATAGTCACGATTCACCACACTTTCATAGCCTAAAAGCCCCAATCCATCAAGGCTAAAAATAATCTCTATAAGCAAACTCCCACTAAAAAACGCCCCCACAAATACCGCAGGGAATCCGCTCACTACTAAAAGCATAGCATTGCGGAAAATATGCCTGTATAAGATATGATTTTCACTCCCACCCTTTGCCCTCGCACATACCACATAACTTTTATGAATCTCCTCTAAAAAGCAGTTTTTGCTTAGCATACTCAATGTGGCAAAGCCCCCTATACTAATACATAACACGGGCAAACACAAATGCCATAGATAATCTTTAAGCTTCCCCCAAGCGCTTAGATTCTCAAAATGATCACTTACTAGTCCTCGCAAAGGAAATAGCTCAAAATAGCTCCCCCCACAAAAAAGCACGATAAGCACCACGCCAAACATAAAGGCGGGAATGGCATTAAGCACGACGATGACAATGCTACTTATCACATCAAAGCGTGAGCCATGCCGCACTGCCTTAGCAATGCCTAGTGGAATACTAATAAAATAGATAAGCAATGTGCTAAAAACCCCAAGCGATATAGACACAGAGAGCTTTTGAACAATGATAGACAACACACTCTGCTGTGCGTAAAAGCTCTCACCAAAATCAAAACACACAAAACGCCACAGCATTTGCACATAGCGCTCACCCAAAGATTTATCAAAACCATAGAGTTTTTTAATCTCCTCGATGAGTTCAGGCTCTAAGCCTACGGAACCTTTGTAGAGAGCGTTTGAGCCTGTTGAGGCTTCGCTTAAATGCCCAAGATTCTCTATTTTAGCGATAGTCTGCTCCACAGGACCACCAGGAGAGAGCTGCATAAGCAAAAAATTAATGCTCATCACGCCTATGAGTGTGGGGATAATGAGTATTAATCGTTTGACAATGTAGCTTAGCATTATTTCTCCTTGTATCAATCGCGTAGATTCTACATAGAGATTCTAAACCTCAAAACTTGATAAGCAAGGTAGTTACAACTCTATTCTTTTAGGCGCATGTGAGCTTTGCCCTCACACTTGTAAGATTTTTCTAAAGACGATTTACTTTGCAAACGTGGAGTAAGAAGGCAATCTAGCGAACACTCCGTACGAATGGAGCGACTACATCCCA
>NZ_CAJTLL010000028.1 GCF_910577135.1 uncultured Helicobacter sp. | reverse complement strand
AGAATCTTTTTCATATATGTTCCTTTTTGAGATGAATTTGAGGCAAAGTAGTTTTAAGGGAATTGTAGCATATTATTTTCGATACAAAGCTATGTAGAATCTGCAGTGATTCTAAGTGAGCTTTTAGAGTGTTTATGTGATAATCCGCGCTTCTATTTTTGCATACCTTAAGGAACAATAATGTCGCAAGAACTTTACCTACAAGATGATACCCTCATTATCTCCAAAACAGATTTAAAGGGTTGTATTACCTATGGCAATGATGATTTTGTATATTTTAGCGAGTTCAAAGAAGAAGAATTTTTAGGCAAGAAACATAATCTCATTCGGCATAAAGATATGCCTCGCATTGCTTTTAAACTCTTATGGGAAAATATACAAAATGGCAAAGAATTTTTTGCATTTGTGAAAAATATCTCACGTAATGGACGTGCTTATTGGGTTTTTGCAAATATCACTCCTTCTTATGACAAGCAAAATAATATTATTGGTTATTATTCTGTGCGTCGCCGCCCTAGTAAAGAAGGTGTGGCTTTTATGAACGATATGTATGCTAAACTGTCTCAGGCAGAATCTCAAGGTGGCGTGCAAGCTTCTCTTACGCTGCTTACAAATACTTTGCAAGAAGCCAATATTAGCTATGATGAATTAGTGATTAATCTACAAAATACAGGTAAAACACAAGGGTATCATTAGGATTGATTGTTTTTATATTACGACAAAATCGCCGCATTTGCACGAAGTGCAATAGCAAAGGCATAATAGAATCTCATTGTATAAACAAAGGAGAAATATGCTTATTGCCGCTTATAAGCCACCATTTATGAGCTCCAATGCTTACCTTTCATCGCTTAAAAAGCGTTTTCATATATCAAAAGCAGGGTATCTTGGCACACTTGATCCTTTTGCAAAAGGCACGCTTGTGGTGGGATTTGGGAGCTATACGCGGCTCTTTATGCATTTGCAGAAATCCCCTAAGACATATAGGGCAACTCTATGGCTTGGGGCGTATTCTAGGAGCTTAGATATAGAGCATATAGAATCTGTAAAGGTTATTAATACCTATCCACAAGCACACATAGAGGGGATTCTAAATGGGTTGCAAGGCAAACATACATATACCCCACCACTTTTTAGCGCAAAGCATATCAATGGCAAAAGAGCCTATCAACTTGCTAGAGCGGGAGAAAGCTTCTCTCTCTCGCAAGTGCAAATGGAGATTTATCATATAAAACTTTTATCCTATTGTCATCCTTTTGTGCATTTTGAGGTAAGCGTGAGTGAGGGAGGGTATGTGCGGAGTATTGGCGAGATGATAGCACAACATTTAGGTGTAAATGGCGCATTATCAAGCTTAGAGCGGATCAGTGAGGGTGCGATGGCAGTAAATCAAAGTGAAGGTATAAGAATCTTAAATCCGCTAGATTATCTCCCATACGCAAAGATTAAATCTACATCGCTTTGTAGGCAAGATGTGGCTAATGGGAAAAAGATTTGCTTAAAAAATACACAAAAAGGTAAATATATAGTGTGTTTTGAGGATTTTTTCTCTATAATTGAGGTTTTGGAAAATAGCAGTATCAAATATATTTTAAATAGGATAGAGTATGCTCATACTTTCACGCAAACAAGAGGATAGCGTTATTATCGGCGATGATATAGAAATAAAGGTTATTTCTATTGACAAAAATAGTGTGCGTTTGGGCTTTTCCGCACCAGAATCTTGTGTGATTTTGCGTGGTGAGCTTAAAGAGGCGATTACCTCTGCTAATAAACAAGCCTCACAAGATACTAATAACACTACTCTTACGCAGATTCACACACTCCTTAATATAAAAAAAGAAACGAGATAAGTAGTGAATCTTATCATCTATCCTAAACTCAATATTTTTCTTAAAATTATTGGATATAAAGAAGGCTTTCATCAGCTCAATTCACGCTTTGTGCAAGCTATCGGAGAAGTCTATGATGAAATGCAGATAAGCTCATCATCTCGCTTTATGCTAATGGGAGATTTTGGCTGTGAAATGCAGGATAATCTCATTTATAAAGCAAAATGTGCAATGGAGGATTTTTTATCCGCACGGAGTAAAGAAACAAAGGGCTTGCAATCACTCAAAATAGAAGTGCAAAAGGTTATCCCCAAAGGTGCGGGGCTTGGCGGTGGCAGTGGCAATGCGGGAGCATTTTTACGAGGGGTAAATGCTTTTTTGGAGCTTGGATTAAGCGATGTAGAGCTAATCCACATAGCACAAGAGGTGGGGGCTGATGTGAGCTTTTTTGCAAGTGGGGTAAAGAGTGCAAATGTGAGTGGTAGGGGCGAATGCATAGAGCCTTTTATAGAATCTCCACTCAAGTATGACATTTACACGCCTCCTATTTCTTGTGATACAGCGAAGGTGTATCAAAGCTATAAAGATTCTATAAAATCGCAAAAATGCCATTATAGTAAGCCCACAACGCAATGGTTTACCCTCACAAGTAAGGATTTACTCCATTTATCGCATTTGCGCGAAGAACTCAATGATTTGTTTTTAAGTGCTACTTTGCTCTATCCTGCGCTTAAAGATATTGCTTTAGATTTGGGTGAGGGGTGGTATTTTAGCGGAAGTGGCAGTAGCTTTTTTAGGATAAGGGCTTAAAGAATGGAAACGCGCATTATTGCTAAAAACAAAAAGGCATATTTTGATTATGAGATTTTAGAGACATTAGAGAGCGGCATTGTCCTAGCAGGAAGTGAGGTTAAGAGCATTCGCGCAGGGCGGGTAAATCTCAAGGATAGTTTTGTGAAAATCGTGCGGGGGGAGGCGTTTTTATTTCACGCACATATATCTTTTTTAGAGACTACTTATACATATTTTAAACCTAATGAACGTGCCCCACGTAAGCTTTTGCTCCATAGAAAAGAGATTGATAAGCTTTTTGGGAAGGTGAGTCAGCAATCTTTAAGCATTGTTCCATTAAACATTTATTTCAATCAAAGAAATAGAATCAAGCTTTGCATTGCACTTGTGAGAGGAAAGAAGCTCCATGATAAGCGCCAAAGTCTTAAGCAAAAGACGCTAGAGCGTGAGGCAAGGGCAAATATGAAAGATTATGGCAAAAAGTTGTAGGAGTGGGCGATGAAAGAAGTCATAGATTATGGTGTGCTAGGGTTTTTGCTGTTTTTAAGCATTGTGATGTTGGGCGTGGCATTAGAGCGTTTATGGGCATATCATAAAATAGATGTGGAAGCATTTGATGATAAGCGAATCTTGGAGCTTTTGCTTCATAAGCGTTTGACACTTATTGCGACTATTGGCTCAAATGCGCCATATATCGGGCTTTTAGGGACGGTTTTTGGCATTATGATAACATTTGTAGAAATTGGCTCAAATGCGCTTGTAGATACACAAAGCATTATGGTGGGGCTTTCCCTCGCGCTTAAGGCTACGGCAGCGGGGCTGCTAGTGGCGATACCCTCGATTGTATTTTATAATTTTTTGTTGCGTAAGGCAGAGGTATTGCTTTCACTCTGGGAAATCGCACATAATCCGCCACATAAAAGTAAAGTCCCTACAAGGTATGATGTGTGAAAAAGATAGATTCTCTTAATCTCATTCCTTTTATTGATATTATGCTTGTGTTGCTTGTGATTGTGCTAACAAGTGCATCTTTTGTCGTGCGCTCTCAAATACAAGTTGATGTACCGCGACTTGAGGAGACACAGGGACAAAATACTCAAAAAAAAGAAACCCATTCTATTACTATTGACAAAGAGGGGCACTTTTTTCTTGACGATAAGCCTTTATCTTTAAATGAGCTAAAGGCGCAAGTGGAGCAATTGGAAAGAGATACGCAGGTTATTATCCGTAGTGATAGGCAGAGTGATTTAGAATTTTTCCTTGAGGTTACTACAATGTTGCGTGATGTGGGTATTTATGATGTATATGTTACCACAGAGCAAAAATAGTATTTAGGGTGTGAGGAGGATATATGCAAGAGATTAATTGGCTGATTAATATATGTTTCACCATTGGTATGGTGGGGCTGTTCGTATGGGATTTTAAGACTTTTGGTGAGCCTTTGCATAAGGACTTTAAAACTATCATTATGAGCACAGGGGTGCTTGGGACATTTGTGGGAATCTTTGTAGGGCTTATAGGCTTTGATACCTATGCTTTGCAAGATTCTGTGCCTTTGTTGCTTAATGGATTAAAGACAGCATTTTACACATCTATCTTGGGTATGGGCTTAGCAATTGCCCTCTCTATTATGCAAAGGGCAAAAGATGTAAAAAGCACTCAAGATATAAATATGGACTATATGCTTAACCAAATGGGGAATTTAAGCTATCTTAAGGGTATTGAGGAGCTTAATAATAAAATGCTTACGTTACCCACGAAAGAAGATATGCGTATGATAAATGCTTCCACAAATACATTTTTAGAAACAAGTTTGCATAAGATTGATACTTCTTTGCAGGAGGCGATTAAGCAGCTTGCTTCAGGAGCTTCAAAGGAGCTTATTAGTGCATTGGAGCTTGTTATTAGGGATTTTAATCATAATCTGCAAAATCAATTTGGAGAGAATTTTAAAGAGCTTAATAATGCTGTGGGGCGGCTACTTGTATGGCAGGAGAATTATAAACAAAGCATTGAAAATACACAAGATTTGCTTTTGCAAACACAAAGTGCTATGAATGAAAGTGCAAACGCGATGAATGCCACACAGATGACTTTAGAATCTATTATTGCGAATAATAAAAGCGCAATGGAATTTTATAGTAAAACTTTAGAGGTGTTTGATGATATGAAGAGTAAGGGTGATAAGCTTATGGTGCAACTCAATGAAATTGCCATACTTGGCTCTCACGCAAAGCAATGTTTAAGTGATATGGATAGCCTATTCACAAAAGCTACAGAGAGTATCACTTCGCTTGAGGGTATCGCTTCTAAACAGGTTGAAGGGCTGAAAAATGAAATTATGCGTTATTTCACACAACTAAATGAACACGCACAGCAGAATATGGAGCATTTAAGAGTATTCATAGAGCAAAGCACACAGCAGAGTAAAGAGCATATAGGAGAGGTTTTAAGCGAACATAGTGCAAGTTTTAGCACACAATGTAATGTCTTTACGGGGCAAAGTAAGGCATTGTTTGAAGAGATTGTGCAAAGTGCGAATACGCATATCAGGCATTTAAGTGAATCTTTGGAGCAAAATATCGCGCAAAACATAGCATCTAGCACTCATAATGCAGAGGAGTTTGCCAAATTACGAGAGCATATTGCTAAAAATCATAGCGCGATTGTGGAGAGCTTAGAATCTAGTCTTTCTTATCTTACCTCTCATAATCAAGTGATTATGCAAGATATGACAAAAGATATGAAAGATATGCAAGAAGCCTATCTTCTTAGGGCAAATGAAAATATGGATAGCATACTAAATAAAGAGCAAGAAATGATAAAATCGCGAGTAGAGGGTTTTGATAAACTGATGACAAAAAGCGATAAGTATGTTAATTCACAATATACGCATATCAGTGGATTCATTAAAAAACTTGCAGGCGAATACTTGAAGATTATGCAAAAGCTCACTAAAGATTCTGTGGCAATTCCCAAGGATATGGGTGTGCAAGTGGTAAAGGACTTTGGCACTTTGCAGCATAATCTCCTCTCGCATTTAGGGAATCTCAACGCCCAGATTCAGCATAATAGCGCACAACTTATTGAGCTCTATCGCAATGTGCAAAATATTGTGAATGAAAATGTTGAGGGCAATAAAACATTACAAAAAGAGATTAGAGAGACATTTGATACGCTTGATTCTCAAATGAATACAAGTATGGAGAATTTTAAGGAAAATTATGAGTGGTTTTTGCGCCGTGTGCGTGAGATTATTGGCTCAAGATAGCACAGAGGCGGAGAGATGAAATACAATCAATGGATTAGCATTTCGGACATGATGGCAGGCATTATGATGATTTTTTTGCTCATTATGGTGTCTTTTATGCTCATTACGCAGCAAGCCCAAGAGGATTTAAAGATTCAAAATCAAAAGCTTTTGGCACTCAATGAAGCAATGAGTGCGATTGCGCAGAATTATTCAAATTTGCAACAAGAGCTTTATGAGGCATTATTCAAAGAATTTAGCAAGGATTTAAAGGCGTGGGATGCGTATATTGATGAGGATAATACCATTCGCTTTAATGAGCCTGAAGTGCTATTTGATACAGGTAAAAAGCAGGTAAAAAAACGTTTTAAAGATATTTTAGATGATTTTTTTCCTCGTTATGTGAAGATTCTGTCCTTAGAGAAATTTAAGGATAATATTGAAGAAATCCGTATAGAGGGGCATACCTCTCAAATTTGGTTTGCAGCCCATAGCTTAGAAGAGCGATACCTTGGCAACGCCGAACTCTCACAGGCAAGAGCATTAGAGGTGCTAAAATATTGCTTTAATCTTAAAAGTATTGATGGATATAAAGAATGGTTGATTAAAGTGTTTCGCGCTAATGGCTTATCCTTTGCTAAACCATTAGCAGATGATGAAAAATCAAGACGTGTAGAGTTTAGAGTGATTACTAAAGCAAATAAAGATTTGCTTAAGATCCTTGAAATTAGCAAAGATTTAGAGCTAAAATAACCTATCTTTAAGTAAAAAATGGGCATAATCCCGGACTTATTTTAACGTTAAGGCTAAATTATGAAAAGAACATATCAACCTCATAATACACCTAGAAAGCGCACTCACGGATTTCGCGCAAGAATGAAAACAAAAAATGGTCGCCGTGTGATTAATGCAAGGAGGGCAAAGGGTCGTAAAAGACTTTCTGTGTAAGCAATAAAATAGGTAGTATAGCTTTGATGAAGTTAGATTCTCTTAAAACAAAGCTAGAATTTGACTTTGTCTATAAAAATGCAAAAAAGTTTTTTTATAAGCATTTTATACTCTATGCGCTTAGGATTTCACACCACCAACCCCCTCACTTTCGGGATAAAAAAATCTTGCAAAGTATTCAATCGCGTAAAGCTGCTATCTACCTTGGATTCAGTATTTCTCGTAAAATTGGCAAAGCTAATAAACGTAACCTCCTCAAAAGACGCATCAAAGCTATTGTGTATGAAAATAGCGCACATTATGAGGGGCTTATCTTTATATTTGTTGCTAAAGATGGGGCAACTTCTCTTGCTTTTCCTATGCTTAAAAGAGATGTGCTTTCTGCTTTTACAAGAGCATACGATATGCTATGTTTTCCATCTCAAAAGTCATCTTTAAAAAAGAGGTATGAATGCTATTAAGGAGGTGTATGAGCGGGGTTTTTATTTGGAGTGTAAGATTCTATCAAAAATATCTCTCTGCATTTAGTGTGGGAGCTTGTCGTTATTATCCTAGCTGCTCACAATACACATTATGGCTTTTATATTTTGACAATCCTTTTTTGGCGCTATTTAAGTCATTTTTACGTATTTTACGTTGCAATCAGTGTTTTATGGGGGGTATTGCTTATCCCCGAGCAAAGATATGTTTCCAAAATATTATATTTGCGCCCAAAAAGGTAAAATATTGGTTTGTGCCTACTACAAATGCAAGTTTTTTGGATATAATACCCGTTTTTCACAAAATTTACTATTTACAAGTCTATATTGTCAAATCATTTCCTCAAAGGCAGTGTTATGTATCGTCCAAATGAACAAGACAATGGTATGTCGCTTTCACGTGTGCTTATAGCCGTAGGTCTTTCCATTGCTTTCTTTGCTGTATATGCGTATTTTTTTCCTCAAAAGCCTCCACAAGAGGCTTCAAAAGTAGTGGAATTAGCTCCTGAATCTACTTCGCATTCTCCTTCTATGGCTTCCAATACCCATTTAGAAAACACTATGCAAGATTCATCTCTAGCCATAAAGAATAACCAATCTTTGAAACAAACAATTATTACACGTATTCAAGCACACTCTTTTGAAATAGATATTGATGCTTTGGGTAGAATTAGACAAGTCTATCTTAAAGATAAAAAATTCACACGCAATGAGCAAAACAGCCTTTTTGGTATGATAGGTGAGGCATTAGGGCTGAAGTTATCACATCAAGCAGTGGTTGAAAAGCTCCCTTTGTTTGGGGATTTGGCATTGCACACAATGGAAGTGCGCTTTAGTGATGTTGAATTGAACAAAAAAGCTTTTGATACCCCATATACTGCAAGCGCGACACAGCTTGATATTGATAGGGCTCCTGTGGAGCTTACACTTAAGCAGAATCTTGGCGAGATTGTAATCACTAAATATCTCACTATCCACCCAAACCTTTCTTATGATGTGCGCATAGAGCTGAATAAGCCTAATGTAGAATATTTTGTAAGTAATGGTATGCGACCTACTGCCGATAGTGATACGTATGCTTTTAGAGGTGTTTTGACACGAAGTAGTCTTGATGGGGTTTTGACAAAAATTGAAGATGGCGATGCGAGTAGCGACTATATCGCAAAAACCGCGCTCGATATGCGTCAATCTAGCTTTGTAGCAAGTGTGGATAGATACTATACAAGTTTGTTTTATAGTAATGCGCCTCAGGGATTGCATGTTGTCCTCAGTGGGGATAATGCACATAATCCTATGCCTTTTGTGCGATTTGAGGGTAATGCGTCTTTTGCGGGATATATAGGACCAAAGACCTATAAGGAGCTGCAAAGGATAGATGATAGCCTCACAGACGTAGTGGAATATGGGCGCATTACATTCTTTGCTAAACCTCTTTTTGTCTTGCTTGAATACCTCTATGATTTGTGCGGGAATTGGGGCTGGGCGATTGTGCTTCTAACGCTTATTGTGCGTGTAGTGCTGTATCCTCTCACTTATAAGGGTATGATGTCTATGCAAAAGCTTAAAGATATAGCCCCTAAAATGAAAGAATTGCAAACTCGCTATAAAGATGACCCACAAAAGCTGCAAATGCATATGATGGATTTGTATAAAAAGCACGGGGCAAATCCACTTGGTGGTTGCTTACCCTTGCTTTTGCAAATTCCTGTGTTTTTTGCTATTTATCGTGTGCTGCATAATGCGGTGGAGCTTAAAAGCTCTGCGTGGATTCTATGGATTGATGATTTATCGGCTATTGACCCTTATTTTGTCTTACCTGTGTTAATGGGTTTAAGTATGTATCTTTCTCAAAAGCTCACACCATCAAATTTCACAGACCCTATGCAGGAAAAAATCTTTAAAATGCTCCCTCTTATTTTTGCTATATTTTTTATTGTCTTTCCATTTCCTGCTGGGCTTGTGCTGTATTGGACGATTAATAATGTCTTTTCTATTATTCAGCAAATAATGCTTAATAAAGTTGTAGAAAAACGAAAAACAAAGGAGATTGCAGAGCATCATAGACATTATGATAAAGAAAAGCAAAAGGCGGCGAAATGAGAAAAATTGTAGAAAAAAGCTTGGAGGCTGCCCTCATCAAGGCATCAATGGAGCTTGGCTGTTCGGTAGCTGATTTAGAGTATGAAGTGGTGCAAAATCCTAGTGGAGGATTTTTGGGATTAGGAAAAAAAGAAGCGATTATTATCGTAGATGATAAAAAGCAAAGATGGGCTAAAACAGCACATAGTCAATCTTTGAAAATAAAAGAGGTTTCACACAAGGAGCCAAAGCAAGTCAAACAAGATGTTAAAATTCCACCAAAGGCTACTGATAATCCAGCTTTTGAGACATATACGGAAGATATTTGGGGCGAAGAAAATAGGGCTTGTGAGAGCCAGAATCAAGATGATGAGGCAAATGTCGCTCAAATCCGCACAGAGATAGAATCTTTATTTGCGCTTCTGCCTTTTGATATTGATAAATTTGATGTGCGTTTGGAGCCTGATAAAACACTTTTTGTATATATTGATGGGCGTGATTGTGCCCTGCTTATTGGGGAGAAAGGCTATCGCTACAAGGCACTCTCTTATTTGCTCTTTAATTGGGTTAATTCAAAGTATGGCTATTCACTCCGCCTTGAAATCGCAGAATTTTTGAAAAATCAAGAAGAGATGATAGATGTGTATCTTAAGGATATTGTGCGATTGATTAAGCTTAATGGTAGAGCGCAGACAAAAACGCTTGATGGAATTCTGGTCTATATTGCGCTAAATAAATTGCGCGAGATGTTCCCTAATAAATATGTCTCTGTGCGACAAAATGAGGCTGATGAAAAATACATCATTATCAACGATTTTAGACGATAGCACGATTGTAGCTATTGCTACACCTGTGGGTAATGGAGCGATTAGTATCGTGCGCTTGAGTGGCAAGGAAGCTTATAAAATAGCTCTAAGCCTTACACACAGGGATTTGCTAAAGCCACGTTACGCACATTTATGTTGTATTTATGATAGGCAAGATATGGCTATTGATGAGGCTTTGGTGCTGTATTTCCCTGCTCCACATAGCTATACGACACAAGATGTATGCGAAGTTCAATGCCACGGGGGGATTACAAGTGCTAGGGCGATTATGCAGCTATGCCTTGAAATGGGTGCGAGAATCGCCCTAGCGGGAGAATTTACTAAACGCGCTTTTTTAGGCGGGAGGCTTGATTTAGCACAGGCTCAAGCAGTGGCTTCCCTCATTCAATCAAATAGCCTTGAGGCAAATAAGATTCTTATGCGGCAGCTTAGGGGTGATGTGGGAGTGTTTGTAGAGTTGGTGAGAGAATCTTTGCTAGAGATTCTTGCCATAAGCGAGGCAAATATCGATTACAGCGAGGAGATGGACACAGATTATAAAGATGATATGCTCACGCGACTAGAACGCACAGAATCTAAGCTAAGAGAGGTATATGAAGCTTCTATAAGACAAGCCCCGATTATTGAGGGCTACACATTGGCGATTGTGGGTAAGCCAAATGTGGGTAAAAGCTCCTTGCTAAATGCCCTACTTATGCGCGAACGCGCGATTGTGAGTAGCATAGAGGGGACTACACGCGATACGATTGAGGAGAGTTTGCATATCAATGGTGCGCTCGTGCGTATCGTGGATACGGCGGGGATTAGAGAAAGTAATGATGAGATAGAACGTATCGGTATACAAAAGACGCAAGAAGCTCTGCAAAGAAGTGATATTATCTTAGCCCTTTTTGATGGTTCAATACCCTTTGATGAGCAAGATAAGGCGGTGCTAGAAATGTTGCAAAGCCTTGATAAAAATGTGCTACTTGTGCTAAATAAAAGCGATTTATTTCAAAGCTGTGAGCTAAATGTGTTTGATAATTTTTTTGCTACACATACTAAAGCCCTGCTTCCTGCCCCGCTGCGCGTGAGTATTTATAATGGAGAGGCGCATAAGATTGCTAAGGCACTTGAGGGTGTAATTAGCACACAGAGTGGACACCAAAGCCTTATTCTCACTTCACAACATCAATTAGAATCTTTAAAGGGTAGCCTAGATTCACTCAATAGGGCGTATGTGCTTTTAGCAAGTGGGGAGCTAGAGCTGCTTTCATATCATATCCGCGATGCCATAGATTCTATAAGCCACATCACGCGCCCTTATGAGAATGTGGAATTGCTTGACAAGCTTTTTAGCGCATTTTGCTTGGGCAAATGATGCTTGATTTTTCATTAAGCTTTGTGGAGAAAAGGACGCTTTTTGAGCGAGATTTTTGGATAAAGCGCGATGATGTAATCCACCCTTATTGCAATGGCAACAAAGCACGGAAGTTCGCTGCCCTGCTTGATGAGAGCCGTTATCCTGTGTGGCTAAGCTGTGGGGGCAATCAGTCTAATGCGATGTCTGCCCTTGCCTATCTAGCGCATTTTAAGGGCGTGAGATTTAAGTATGTAATGCCTCAAATGTCTAGCCTAGCATATAGACAAGAGATGGATAATCTTGCCTATGCACTTAAATGGGGTATGGAGGTGTATGTTTTACCCACAGGCACGAGTGTAGGCGATTTAGAATCTTATGCCCTTTCACTTGTGGATTCTCAAACACTCTTTATCCCGCAGGGTGGAAGCGTAGAATATGCCTTGAGCGGTATGTCTGCCCTTGCATTAGAGCTAAAGCAAAGCATAGGTGGGAATCCTCTGCTTTTTTACGCAAGCGGAAGCGGAGTAGGGGTGATAGCCTTGCAAAAGGCACTAGATTCTATCTTTCCACAGGCGAGTTTGGTGGCGATTTGTTGTGCGGGGAGTAAAAATGAACTAAGACAGAGGGCATATAGTCATAATGTAGGGCATTTGCAAATTTTGCAATCCCCCTTTACCTTTGCTAAGCCTAAAAGGGAGATTTGGGAGATGAGGGAGTATCTATCGCAAAATGATGTGAGATGTGATTTAATCTATGATAGCCCCGCTTTTTGCGTGATAAAAGCACATTTAGAGCAATTTTCACAAAGGCAGCTTGTCTTTATCCACTCTGGGGGACTTGTAGGCGATATAAGCCAAGTAAAGCGGTATGAATCTTTGCTTCATAGGTGATCACACAATATTTATACATCTCTATATTCAGTCTGCATCTTTTTTGACAATTTTAGTATTTGCGTGAGATTCTACGATTTGATTGAATGTTTTTTACTGATTTCTATAGTTTGACACATATTGTATTTTACAAATGATCAAGCACGTGGTCTAATTCATTGATATAAATAAGGGCTTGTTCCCTACTAAGCCCTAGCGATTTTACTACTTCACTTTCAAAGCTCCCAAGCTGCAACTCTGCTAACATATAGGGATTAAGATATTTTTCAAACTTGTGTGCGGGTAGATTCATCAAGTGGAGTAATAAGTAAAGGATTGTCTACTTGATGATTTTGCATAAGATATTTAACAATTATACGAGAGTCTTTCCTACCACTTACGCCTATGACACAATCATATATCCCCACCCTATTAGCTGGTTACTTTCTTTGAGATGTTGGGTGAGCCATTGCTAGCTAGCCTTAAAATCAAAATTTTGCTTTAGCATTAATGCAGGCACCACAGATTCCATTTTTCTGATAGGGATTATGGCGGTATTCCATTGGGAATCCGCATATTTCACAGCCTTTTATGGCATTCATTTTTGCTCCTTTGATTTAGTTTTGGCGTGAAGTTAATTGTTTTGCTTCCTTGTATGTGAGATTTGTGTGAAAAATATCCCTTAAGACACAATGTGGGTTAGGTAAAATTCTATGATGGGGGTAAGTGCCTACTACGATACTATTGCTAGGCACATCACAATTTAGAATAAACGCATTTGCGCCCAAGATGACATTATCTCCAATATTACATTTGCCAATAATCTTGCTTCCCGCATAGAGTGCCACACCTACCCCTAAGGTTGGGTAGTAAATGCCATCTTCTCTTTGGTCTCCTCCAATCGTGCAGTTTTGATATATACTTAAAAAATTACTATATTGTGCGCGTCCTAGCACACTTCCTAGAGGGTGGGTAAATATAAAAATATCAGGCAGGGCAACTTCATAGAATATATCAATGCTATGTAGAATCTTATTAAGATAGTAAATCTGAGTAGCCACTTTTGGATTTCCTGCTAAGAAATAGCTCCTAGCAAGGCAGCACAAAAACATCGCATACTTATCAGAGTGATAGAAATCCTCCATACTTAATGGAGTATTTGAAAAATATTTTTCTTGTATGGCACTTATGCAGGTATTAAACTTTATGAGGGCAGTTTCTGTAATCTTATCATCAAAGACAGGAGATTCAAAGAAGTTAGAAACTTGTTTTTGAAGATGAGAATGTAGAGATGGGATAAGAGATTGGTATGAAGTAAAGGAGGTAATCATTGTAATACCTCCTTTGGAGTAAGGGCTGTTATTTTATAATAATGGCAATCCCCCAATTGAGCAGTATACCCGCAGGGATTTTTAGATGTATAGGAGTTTTGTTTATATCCCC
>NZ_CAJTLL010000027.1 GCF_910577135.1 uncultured Helicobacter sp. | reverse complement strand
GCTCCTACCACGAGATACTATATTGGCTCTATTGAGATATAGGCATGCTTCATACAAGTTTTCTTTTTGAAAGTTATAAATTCTAGTCCAGCAGCCATTCACAACGCGCTATGCGGCTTACCGCACCTTTAAACAAAATATGTGAATCTTGGCTTAAGCTAAGCTCTAGTCTCTCCTTGCTTGGGGGTATCAAAATGGCATTTTTATCACATAAACCATTAGCCAAAGCAATGGCAAATACCGCTGCTGCCCCTGTGCCACAAGCCTGTGTGATATCCTCCACACCCCGCTCATAGCTCATATAAATGATATGTTCTCTCTCTATGTAAGCTATACTTACATTGGCATTATATTTATACCTCAAATGCTCCAAAATATGCTCTTTTTTTGCAGGTAGCGCATTTTTATCTTTGACAAATCCCACCAAATGTGGTACTCCCGTATCAAGCAATGTCCAAGATGGAACATCATAAGGATTAGATTCTATAATATCCCTCTGCAACAATGTATATACGCCTAAATCGCTCTGCACTAGAGACGTATTGTGCAAATCTATCTCTATGCAAATAATTCCTACTGCACTTAAAAAGCAGTGCTGCTTTGGTGCTAATCCTTCCACATAGGCATAATGCCCCACACTTCTAGTAGCATTGCCACACATACTTGCATATGAGCCATCAGCATTGTAAAATTCCCATTTATAGGCATATTCTTCCCCCACAGCAGGGATAAGCACCGCCATACCATCAGCCCCTATGCCATTATGTCTATCGCAAACTTTTTGCGCAAGATACGCACGTGAGCCATCATTATAGTTCTGTGTATGGAAAATGAGAAAATCATTTCCATTACTGCTATATTTCACAAATTGCATAGAATCCTGCCCGTATCGCTTTAAAGTTTAGGCAGGGACTTAAGATAAGATTCCAAACGTTGCTGCAAAGCGCGCAAACTCCCATCATTGCCTATAATATCATCAGCTAAACGGCATTTTTCTTCAATAGATATTTGTGAATCTAGGCGCATTTTTGCCTCTTCAAAGTTAAGCTTATCACGTTGCATAATGCGCTCTATGGCTTTATTTGCAGGTGTGTAAATCACAAGTGAGCGTGCCACAGGAAAGGCTTCTTTGCCCCCTACTTCAAAAAAAAGTGGAATATCTATAAAATACCACATTTTTTTCTCCTCAAGCTGCCAAGCCTGGGCAAAAATTTGCATTTGAATCTGTGGGTGGAGAATAGAGTTAAGCTTTTTACGCTCTATCGCCGAAGCAAAAACAATATTTGCGAGTTTTTTACGCTCAATCTTTCCGCTATTATCTAAGATTCTATCACCAAAATGAGCGATAACCTCTGCGCTACACTCATCGAGCACTTCATGTGCAATACTATCAGCACAAATGCTTTGATACCCATAAAGTGAAAGGAGATTTACTAACGTGCTTTTACCGCTCCCTATGGAGCCTGTTAATGCGATTGCGTGTGTCAATGCCCCAGCTGTCATACCATACCTTTAAAATCGCGCAATAGATTGAATCTTGCTAAATAAAAAATGGGGTAATGCAAATACACTCTCGTGTATATGGGCATTATAATATTGCAAAGAGGGGAGTAAATCAATTTTTTGCAGGAGCATATCGGCCTTTGGGTGGGGCTTTTTGGAAGCAAAAATATAGCTCTTATCACCTAAAATACTTAAGGAAGGAAAAAAAGGCATAACAATATGAAAAAACTCAGCACAATCACTTAATTTTTGCATAAAAGATTCTTCCTCTAAAAGAGGGTGGTGATTGCGCATTATAAGTATGCCTGTGTTTGTAAGCATACGCGCCAAGCCATCAATTTGATGCTTGTTAAGCACACTATCTGCGATAATCACATCATATTTTTTAATGTCTAAATCAATGACTTGTGTAAAAAGTGAAAAATCCTTATGCTGCAAAACTTTATGAAAATGCGGCAAAAAGCTCATAAGTGAATCTAGGGTCTTTTTATCGCCTTGCACACAATCCACCTTTACATTATGTTTTAAACATTCATACGCAATTTCAAGGTTGAAACTATCAAAAAGCAGGACATTATCAGCTTGAGGAAGCACACAAAGCGGGAGATGAGCAATAAGCTCGGATTCTATAAAAAGATATTTACCAAGCATAAGATGAGTTTGATCAATCATTGCTATTTGTTCAAAATCAGTGCTTTTAAAAATCTCTATACTATGTGTGCTACGTGCGTCAAGAATCTTAGTATCAATTGTGTATTCCTGCCGAAAATTTGGTGTAAGCTGACGAGTAATCCACATAAAATAGCCTTTTGTGCTTCTTTTACTTTTAAAGAGTGTATATTGAGATATTTAATAAACTCCCGTGCAGGTGCTTATGGCACACAAAAAAATAAGCTGCTCTGCTGTGTTCCCACCCTGAAGCGTTGTCCTACTTATCTGTTGCATAAGTCTGCAAGGAAGCGGAGGAATTATATCATTCGAGACTTAAAAATGATTGAAAGGAAAGATTAACTCTCGCTTGGCTTTTTGGGATAGCAAAAACGATAGCCTCTACGGCGCACGGTCTCAATTGTGCTAATATTAAGAGGTTTATCCATTTTTTGGCGAATCTGATTAATCGCTACCTCTATAACATTGGGCGTTACAAGCTCGGGCTCTTCCCAAATTGCATCAAGTAGCTGCTCTTTTGAGACGATTTGATCACGATGACGCGCAAGATGTGTAAGCACCTCAAAAGGCTTGCCCTTAACTTCTATTTCTTGCCCTCTATATGTAATTTTTTCCTCATCAGGATTAATAACTAAATCCTCAATTTCAATCACGCTTGAACCCCAAAATCGCAATCTTGCTTGGATTCTAATCAAAAGCACTTGCAAACTCAAAGGCTTGGACACAAAGTCATCCGCACCGCCTTTGAAAGCTTGTATTTCTGTTTCAGCAGATGTTTTGCTAGAAGTGATAATTACAGGTGTGCGAGGGGACTTTTCTTTCACCTGCGCAACAATATCAAGCCCACAACCATCTGGCAAATCCCAATCTACCAACACCAAATCATAATTACGAATATTGATAAAATACTCACCATCTTTTAAATTTTCTGCTACGTCAGTTTGATAGCTGTGCTCATTAAGCATTTCTGCAATGTTTTTACATAGGTTCGGATCATCTTCAATAACTAAGATTCTCATTTAAATTCCTCTCAATACTTAATTTTAGCTTCAATTATAACACAGTTTATAAAAATATTTTCCCAATTCTAAAATTTCTTGTGCTGGAAGTAGCAAACAATACTTTTTTAAAGTAAAAAAGATTGTCTTTCATATCATAACGTTTGAGGGCATTATTATCTTCGTTGAGTTGATTTAGTCCATTCTCCATTGTATAAAATACCTCATAGCCTATACTTTTAGCCGTGCGGAGCAATCCTTGATTATACATACCATCAGGCCAAGCTAAATGCTTTGTCTCTCTATTAAGCTGCTCCTTAATCAATCGTTTTGAAAGCTCAAAATCCTCGTGCCACGAGAGCGATACAATATTTTTAAATTGATAGGTATGCGTCATTGAGCCTATGCTAAACACATCTTGCATTGTATGTATCTCCTCCCAATTACACATCACTGCCCTAGCATTATTTAAAAGTGCATTTTTACATTCACTATGAGGGATTTGGATATAATCTGCTGCGCTTTTTGAAGCCTCATCGACCCACTCTGTTGCAACAAATAGTCCTGCCTTCGCCTGATATTTTTTGAGTAGTTCATACGCATTCATATAAACATCACGCCACGCCCCATCAAAAGTGAATAACACGCAACGAGGAGAAAACTTAGTATTGTCCTGTTTGTAAGCAATCACATCATCAAGACTTAAAAACTGATAATCTTTTTTTTGCAAATATTGAAGCTGTTTCTCAAAATTTGCCAAAGACACACTATGGGAATCTTGCATATTACGGATATGTATATATCGCAGTATAGGAAGGCACATCATAGATAATTTACCAATGACATTTGATTGATACGACTTGTAGAAGCAAGCACGGCATTATAATTTGTCGTAAGATTTGAGAAATGATTGTAAGTTTGGGCTATGTCTGTGCCAATTACTTCACTCTTAATAGATTCTATTTGCACACGTAAAACCTCATTTCTTCTAATCACATTCTCAAAGCTACGGCTATGGGCACCATTAAGAGCAACCATCTTTTCAATGTGATCACTCAAATGCCCAAAAAGCTCAATAGCATTTTGAATCCCTTTGTTACGCATTTGGTCAGTATATTCATCACCATAAGCATCAGGACGATACACACCTGAGCGCACGGCTTCAATAATCCCATCGAGCGAGCGGAAGAAATCCACATCAGGCTGGTCTATAATAAGTGCATTGTTGGCATTAAATGTTAGCGATGAGCGATAGTTACGGATACCTTGCTCACTAAAATCATTACTTGCATTATCATATATCATAAATTTCATACGAGAGATAGAGCGCATTTCATCAACAATCTCAATACGTCCATCACGGCTCAAAGAAACATTAAAACGTCCTTTTGTTTGCTGTAAAAGCTCTTCATAGGCACTTTTACCCTCTTGTGTAGGGGTATTTTTTTTCATTTGAGCATTTTTATAATTATCCATATCCTGATTACTATAGTTAAGCGCGATACTTATCATATCAAGCAACTGACGATAAGTAATATCATCAGCCTTGCTTACACTTACTGCTGGCGGCTCATCGTGCGGATTATAAAAAGGAATAAAAAATTCAGGCTGGGAGCGGAAACTCGTCGCATCAAAATCCACATTAGGTAATACTAAATATGAGCCTTTATTGCTAAATTCAATCCGTGCATTAATCGGGATTCCATTATGATCTTCAAGCACAAGGTTGTAAGTTTGTCCATCAAGGCTTCCTCCTGCTACGGCAGAGAGCTTTGTCTCTTCATTTGCATAGCCCATACCATCTAGTAGCATCTGCTGGACATTTGATATAAGCTTTGCGCCTTGATTCTCAAAATATACTTGGTCATATTCGGTGCGGTAATCACGTCTCAACCCATTTGTTTCAAAGCCTGCATTATCAAGAGTGGCCAAAGAGAGACTAAAGCCACTTGGTCCATTAAAAGGAGGATTCATCATATCCCTATCTTTATGTGTTACATTCAGATCACGTAATACAAGTTCTCCACGCACAATCTCGCCCTCTATCTTGCCACCAAAATGATTTTTAATCATCGCGAATAAATCCTGCACTTCCAAATCATCATCAACCCTTATATTTAAAGCCGATATAGGTTCTTCATTAATGCTCCCATCATCATAATTTGGACGAGTGCCATCAATCACAAGCGTTTTCACATCTTTAGCCAAAATATCTTTAAGTTTTGTAGTAAGCGTAGCTGGAGAATTATCGGCTGTGAGAAAAGTAGAGGGGAACTTGAGTATGCGATGGTCATAATTATCTTGGACAGCCTCTAAATAGCTTTGCGAAAACGCTCCCATAAACGGGCTTTTTTGAAAACTTGTTACTCTTGCACCTAGCTCTGGCAATTCATCTACATTATCCACATCTGTATCACTTGATATGAGATGAAAATCTAAATTCGCATTCCCCGGAGCAAGGTTTTTAATCTCAATTTGTCCCCAAAAATTCAAACTCACATCGACCACTTTACTCTTGCTCGTATTGCCAAACTCCTTACCGATTCTATCAAGCAAATCTTGGACTTTTGTTGCATTATTTATATTTTTATAACCCACATCAAATGCAAACTTACTCTTAAAGCTCGTGCCATCAGGGCGGACACCGCGCAAATAGAAAAACTCCTGTCCATCATTACTTGTGTCATTGTCATTATCACCTATCAAATCTCGCAAGGTGTCAGTAGCCTTAATATACACTTCTTCGGGTATATCACCACGGCGGATTCTATCCATAATGTCATTATTGAGCTTACTTTGATTAAACTTGCGGATATTGGTTGTAATGCTCTTATGATGGTCGGAATCCCGCCCAAAAAACAGCTCCTCACCAGTAATATTATAAGGTATCAAATTATTATTGCTTACTAAGGCTTCAAGTCGCTCATTATTGCCCTTATATGTACCATCTGGCTCAAATGGGCGTATCTTCACATTACTCCCTGCAAAGAGAAACTCCCCACCAATAGCTGTATTAGCGATATTTATCATATGTTCTTTAAGCTTTTCTAAATCCCTTGCAATCGCCTCACGTGATGTGGGAGAGTGAATATCGTTTGCCGCTTGAAGAATCTTCGTATTGAATTGCTCTGCAGTTTGAGAAAGTTCCGCAAGTGCTTTGTCAGTATTAAGCGTAGCAGTATGAGCGTCGTGGCTCACATCAATGCCCTGGTCAAGATTTGCCTTTTCATATTCAAGCTTTAGATTTTGATTAAACACGCTACTATCTTGATAGCCATATTGGATCTTTAATCCCGAAGCAATTTTGGTGTTTATATCCATTAGCTTGCTTTGCATAGTGCCCTGATAATAATTCATTTGGTTATATTTCGTGCCAAATGTAACTCGCATTACCCTTCCTTGTATTTAATTAGTTAAGTAATATCTTAATTATCGACTTTTAAAGCAAAAATAATACCCTTTTGGCCGTATTTACATTATTTTATCTTACATTCATCATAACAATGTGCATTTTTTTTCACATTTTATACCCTGAAATTAGCGTATAATATCAAGTATCTCTTCTGCTTGCTCATAAATAATCTTACTCTTATCCCACTCCCGTTCGCCCTTACGTTGCTTTATGCCCAACTTTGGATTCTCTACGCCTTTTTCATTACCCATTGGGATTTTTGCTTCTCCCTCGATTTCTTTATAATAGATAGTTGTTGGAGAATCCACAAAACGATCTGTATGTACTTCATACTCTTTAAGTGATGAGCCACCCATTATATCAGCTTCACTTTTACCAAGCAAATCAGGCGGGATGGGCAAACGTTTGATCACACCATTAGGAGAAATCTCCATAATGCCAAGCAATGCACCACTTTTGTGGTCAATCATTAAAGTTTGATTAGGCTTAAGATTAAGCTCTATACGTTCGATACTATCAAAATCAAGTATCATATTATCCGCCCACACATTCATAGCTATACCCATACATAGTAATGCAAATGTATGTCTTGTACGCATTTACCGCTCCTTTTGCTTAGAATCTGATTTAAAGTTTAATGCTAAGATTATACTTAAATTTTGCTTTTTAAAGGATTTTTATGCAAAACATTACTCCCATTAGCACAGCAAACGCCCCCCAAGCCATTGGTCCCTATTCACAAGCCTATATCTGCAATGGTATGATTTACACCTCAGGGCAAATTGCCCTCACGCCACAAGGTACTTTTATAGAGGGTAATATTACCGCTCAAAGCATACAAGTGCTTGAAAATCTCAAAGCTATTCTAGAATCTGCGGGAAGCAGTTTGCAAAAAGTCATTAAAACCACCGTCTTTCTTAGCAATATGGAGGATTTTAACACCCTTAATACTATATATGCACAATACTTTGGCTCACATAAACCTGCTCGCAGCACAATTGCGGTAAAGACACTTCCTAAAAATGCACTTGTAGAAATCGAGTGCATTGCTACACTCTAAGATTCTATAAAGGCACTATATATGGACGATTTACGCAATATATTTCGTATTTTTACCGCCCCACTTGATTTTATCAATAAATATTTTAAGTCGCTTATCTTTATCTTTATTGTGCTGCTTATTCTAGTCCCAAGCAACGATACAGAAGAGCACCAAAAACCCAATTTGGCTAAGCTCTATCTCACTATGCCTATTTATGAGAGCGAGAGCTTTGCCGCACAAATAAAGAAAATCACAGACAATAAGCATATTCAAGGTGTGCTACTCATTATTGATTCGCCCGGTGGAGCGGTGGGAGCGAGTATAGAAATTGCCGATATGATTAAACACCTTTCTACTAAAATGCCTGTGGTCGCCTATGTGCGTGGCTCAATGGCAAGTGGAAGCTACTATGCGGGTATGTATGCTAATGAAATTTATGCTAATCGTGGGGCATTAGTTGGCTCTATTGGCGTGATTTTTAGCGGTATGAATATAGCAGAGCTAATGGAAAAAGTAGGTATCAAGGAGCAAGGTATTAAAGCAGGTGCGTATAAAGAAGTAGGTACGATGACACGCCAATGGAGCGAATCAGAAAAAGATTTTTTAGAACATCTTATCAATGAGCAATACACGATGTTTTGGCAAGATGTCATCAAGGCTCGTGGATCAAAGCTTGTAAGCAAAAATCATCATCAATTTGCAGAGGGTAAAATATTCTCCGCATCTCAGGCTCAAAAACTAGGATTGATTGATAAAGTTGGCTCAATGCAAGAAGCAATTAGCGCATTACAAAAGCATAGTAATATAGAAAAGCCCGTATGGCTTAAAAAAGACAAGTTTGAAGATTATATGGATAAACTCTTAGATTCTATGAGTTCTAAGGTGCTTTCACTCACTGCTCCCTCGCTCAAGGCACATTTGTGAATGTACCTCAACGCATTATTCTTATTAGCGCACCGGATAAAAAGGGGCTTGTGTATCACATCTCATCTGTGCTTTATGAGTTAGGGCTAAATATCGAGCGCAACGATGAATATGTTGATAAAGAAATTTTACGATTTTTTATGCGCACACACACTTGCGGCGAGGTAGATGATAGGATTCTTAAAAATAAATTAGAATCTATCCTGCCGCCTCACAGCACACTAACCATTCAGCCCACTAGCAAAAAAAATATTATTATTCTTTGCACGAAAGAAAATCATTGCGTGGGAGATTTGCTTTTAAGACACGACAGCGGGGAACTAAACGCCCATATTCAAGCTATTATTAGCAATTATGATATATTAAAGCCCCTAGCGCAAAAGTTTGATATACCCTTTTTCCATATTCCCGCAGAAGGCTTAAGCCGTGAGGCTCACGAGAAAAAGCTTTTAAAGATTATTGAAGAATTTGATAGTGCGTATTTGGTATTGGCAAAATATATGCGGATTCTCACAAAGTATTTCACACAGCATTTTGAAAATAGAATCATCAATATTCACCATAGTTTCCTCCCGGCATTCATCGGTGCAAATCCCTATAAACAAGCACATCAACGTGGTGTAAAGCTTATCGGTGCGACCGCACATTTTGTCAATGAAAATCTTGATGAGGGGCCTATTATCACTCAAGATATTATCCACATCAATCATAGCTATTCGTGGCAGGATATGCAAAAAGCCGGACGCGATATAGAAAAGATAGTACTCTCTCGTGCGCTTAATCTCGCCCTAGAAGATAGAATCTTCGTCTATGGCAACAAAACGATTGTATTTTGAGAAATATTCTAGCCCTACTTTCAAAAAGTTTTCACACCTTGCGTCTTTTGGCATTATTTGGGTTACATAGAAATCATTAAACCTTACCTCTAATGCCTACTTCCAAACATTACTCAAAAGCTGACATCAAACAAAAATTCTAAAAGGACACCAATATCTTGTAACCCTATGCATAAAAAATCGTACGATAGTGCTAACCTCTAGAAGCGTCGCAAGGGTGGTGAGCAATATATTTGCAAACGATATATAAGAGAGAGTGAGAAGTATATCCTCGAGCCAAATTCTTTAAACCCATCTCCCACCTCTTGTTTATAGATGAAAAAGAAAGAATCAAAGAAACTTTAATATTATGATTCCTAGACTAGAAATTTTATTTCACAGAATAGATTCTGCACAAATGCTTTGAGTTTTTAGATAAGTTTCTCTAAACCACTTAAACCCTATCCATAGATTAAGTACTTTTTTGCTACAATCACACAATTTTACGCAAGGACAATACATTATGCCTAAACGCACCGATATTCATACGATTCTCCTTATTGGTTCAGGACCTATCATCATAGGACAGGCTTGTGAGTTTGACTATTCAGGCACACAGGCGGCTAAGACATTAAAATCTCTAGGCTATAAAGTTATCCTAATCAACTCAAATCCCGCTACGATTATGACAGACCCAGATTTTGCAGACAGGACATACATCGAGCCAATCACTGAAGAAATCATTGTCGATATTATCAAAAAAGAAAAAGTCGATGCAATTTTGCCCACTATGGGCGGACAGACGGCATTAAATGTCGCTATGAGTATGTTTGAAAAGGGCTTATTAGAGGGCATTACATTTCTAGGAGCAAAGCCCGAGGCGATTAAAAAGGGTGAAGACAGACAGGCATTCAAAGAAGCAATGCTAAAAATCGGTATGGACCTGCCTAAATCACGCTATGCCTACACAGAGGAGGAGGCACTCAAGGCGGCACAAGAGATAGGATTCCCCCTGATTATTCGCGCGAGTTACACACTAGCAGGAGGCGGCAGCGGCGTGGCTTATAATATCGATGAATTTAAGGCTATCGCACAAAATGGCTTAGAGGTAAGCCCGATTAATGAAATCCTCATCGAAGAATCCCTGCTAGGCTGGAAAGAATACGAAATGGAAGTCATACGTGATAAAAATGATAATTGTATCATCGTATGCAGTATTGAAAATCTCGATCCTATGGGTGTGCATACCGGAGATTCTATCACTATTGCCCCCGCGCTCACACTCACAGATAAAGAATACCAACGTATGCGTGATGCGAGTTTTAAAATATTGCGAGAAATCGGCGTAGATACCGGCGGCTCTAACGTGCAATTTGCGATTAATCCACAAAATGGCAGAATGACGGTCATTGAGATGAATCCTCGCGTATCGCGCAGCTCCGCCCTAGCCTCTAAGGCGACAGGCTATCCTATTGCAAAAGTCGCCACACTTTTAGCTGTGGGCTTTAGCCTCGATGAGATTAAAAACGATATCACAGGTACACCGGCGAGTTTTGAGCCAAGCATTGATTATATTGTTACCAAGATTCCGCGATTTACCTTTGAGAAGTTTCCAAAGGCAGATTCTACACTTACTACGGGTATGAAATCTATCGGTGAGGTAATGGCAATCGGCGGAAGCTTTAAAGAATCTTTGCAAAAGGCGCTTTGTAGCCTTGAGACAGGGCTTTTTGGATTTAATAGAATTACCGCAGATATTGAGCTAATCCGCCGTGAAATCCGCCGCCCAAATACCAATAGACTGCTTTACATAGCGGAGGGCTTTAGACTTGGAATGAGCGTAGATGAAATCTATGAGCTATGCAAGATTGATAGGTGGTTTTTACACCAAATAAGTGAGATTATAGAGTCTAAAAAGCTTATATCCATCGCTATTTTAAACAATACTACGCTTATGCGAGAGATAAAAAGCTATGGCTTTAGCGACAAAATGATAGCCTATTATCTAAAAGAAAATGAGAATATAGATGTGAGCGAGGAGGAAGTCTATCAGGCACGAAAGAAACTTAATATTACACATCGTTATAATGAAGTGGATACTTGTGCGGGAGAATTTCCAAGCTTGACAAATTATTTATACTCAACCATAGGAAATTACCAGCATATAGATTTTGAAGGGACAGAATCGAGGGTGGTTTCTAACGATTCTACAAATATGCCTTCCCGCAAAGATAGCCACAAAACAACACACAAAGTTTTGATTATTGGGGGTGGTCCTAATAGGATAGGTCAAGGCATCGAATTTGACTACTGCTGTGTGCATTCTAGCTTTGCGCTTAGAGATTTAGGCATTAAAAGCATTATGTATAACTGCAATCCCGAAACCGTTAGCACAGATTATGATACAAGCGATGTACTATATTTTGAGCCTATCGATTTTGAACATGTAAGAGCCGTGATTGAGAGAGAAAAGCCCGATGGCATTATTGTGCATTTTGGGGGGCAAACGCCCTTAAAACTTGCACACTCTCTGCAAAAGATTAATGCAAAAATCATTGGTACATCGGTTAAAGCCATCGATATAGCCGAAGATAGAGAGAAATTCGCGCAATTTGTGAATAAGTTAGGCTTAAATCAACCACAAAATGGTATCGCTTACAAAAAAGAGGAGGCATTTTCTATCGCAAATAGCATTGGCTTTCCTGTGCTTGTGCGCCCTAGCTATGTGCTTGGCGGACGAGCTATGCGGATTGTATATGATGATGAGGAGCTAAAAAGCTATATGGACGAAGTCATCGCCGTGAGCGATAGCTCTCCTGTGCTCATTGATAAATTTTTAGCAAATGCGAGTGAATTTGATGTGGATTGTGTGAGTGATGGAGTGAATGTCTATATCGGGGGCATTATGGAGCATATCGAGGAAGCTGGGATACATAGCGGCGATAGTGCAAGTTCCCTACCCTCTGTGAATGTGTCTCAAAGTATGCTTGATGAGATTACCCAAACGACTGCAAAAATCGCCCTAAATCTTGGCGTAGTGGGCTTAATGAATGTGCAATATGCGATTTTTGAAAATAAGCTTTATATCATAGAGGTAAATCCTAGAGCCTCGCGCACCGTGCCTTTTGTGAGTAAAGCTACCGGCGTGCCTTTAGCTAAAATCGCTACAAGGGTAATGTGGCATTGCGCCTTGCAAAATATAGATTCTAATGCCGGCAGCATAGATTTTGCATTCCCTAACGCCCATACAAATAAAACCCAACAATCGCTACATTCCAACAATCAAGGCATTTTAGCAGAAGCCCTAAGATTCTATGATAAATACAAAAGGGTAGATTTTAGCAACAATATCTATCAACCAAAGGCATTGCAATATGTGGCGATTAAAGAATCTGTTTTTCCGTTTAATAAGCTGCCCGGTGCAGATTTACTGCTAGGACCAGAGATGAAAAGCACAGGCGAAGTAATGGGAATTGCAAAGAGCTTTGGACGTGCCTTTGCTAAAAGTCAATTAGCGTGCAAAAACGCTTTGCCCTTAAGCGGAGAGATTTTTCTCTCATTGGCAAATGCTGACAAAAAAGAAGGAGTGAAACTCGCAAAGGGCTTTATCGAGCTTGGATTCGCTATCTGTGCGACAGAGGGAACATATAAAACCTTACGCGAAGAAGACGTCCAAGCCACGCATATCCTCAAAGTAAGCGAGGGGCGTCCAAATATCATCGATAGTATGGCGAATAATCAAATCAGCCTTGCAATTAACACAAGCGACCAGTATTCAAACAAAGAGGATACGCACATTATCCGCACACAAATTATTAAAAGTGCCATTCCCTACTTTAGCACTCTTTCTGCGGCGTATGTGGCAGTTGAGGCTATTAAAAATATGAAAAATTGCAATATTAATGAATCTTGCGCAATACAGGATTATCTACAAAATTAAAAAAAAAAAAAAAATAGATTCTATGAAATATCATTCTCCTCAAATGCTTTTTAAGCAGAGGCGCGGTAAGCTAGTTGTGTAGCCACATATTTGTAATTCACACATTACGCTTAATTTACGAGGAATTATTATAATTTTTACAGGTATAAAATTTAAGGAGTGCAATATGCGTTATCGAAGATTGGGTAATTCAGGCATTAAAATCCCCGAAATGACATTAGGCACAGCCACATTTGGCGGTGTAGGCGAGATTTTTAAAGATTGGGGAAATACACAACTACAAGAGGCAAAAGAGCTTGTAAGCATTAGCCTAGAGTATGGGGCAAATGCCTTTGATACCGCGGATTGCTACTCATCAGGCAAGGCAGAAGAAATTTTAGGGGAAGCGATTAAAAGCCGCCGAAAGGAGATTTTCCTAGCCACCAAAACAGGTATGCCTATGGGTACAGGGATAAATGACAGCGGGACATCTTTTGCACGTATTTTGAATGCTTGCGAGGCAAGTTTAAAACGATTGCAAACAGATTATATTGATTTATATTACTTCCACTCTTTTGATGCGCTCACGCCAATGGAGGAGATGTTGCGTGCGATTGAAATCCTCATCACACAGGGGAAAATCCGCTATTTTGGGGTCTCTAATTATAGCGCGTGGCATTTGATGAAAATGCTCTCAATATGCGAAAAATACAATTTACCAAAGCCGGTGGTTCATCAAGCGTATTATTCCTTAGCAGCGCGAGAGTTAGAGTGGGAACTACTTCCGCTTGGTATTGACCAAAATATAGGCACAATGGTCTGGTCTCCTCTCTCTGGCTCTGCTCTTAGTGGGAAAATCTCGCGAAATAAGCAGCCGCCAAAGGACAGCCGATTAAGCACAGAATCTACTTGGAGCGTGCAGCAAGAAAAGCTTTTTGATATTATTGATGTTTTAGAGGATATTGCGGGAGAGACACATCATAGTGTTGCACAAATTGCCCTTGCTTGGCTGCTTACTCGCCCAAGTGTAGCGGGACTTGTGATTGGTGCGAGAAATAAAGAGCAGTTAATTGCAAATCTACAAGCAAGCGAAATTACCCTTAGTAAAGAGCATATCAAACAGCTCAATGATGTAAGTGCTGTGCATCCTGTATATCCCTATTGGCATCAACAAGCTACAGTTCCTCACCGCGATCCTTTGTGTGTAGATATTTGTGCAAAATTAATATAATTTTTTATTCAACATCACAACCTCAACCCATCAACCTTTATCAAGGCAAACTTTTTCAATAAGTGGTGAAGTGAAGTATTACTATGAGTAAAAAACAGC
>NZ_CAJTLL010000026.1 GCF_910577135.1 uncultured Helicobacter sp. | reverse complement strand
TTTTTATACCTGTGTTACCCGCCGCGTAATCGTAATAAAATGAGCTTTATATTTCAAAGATTATAATTTTATAAAAATCGTAATTGTGTATATTCTGTGGGAATGAGACAATCCTCTGCCCTAATACACTGCGGATAGAATCCTGCCTCAAAACCCAACTCAAAAAGCCTATTCACAGCCTTTAGCTCCAGCTCACCCATTGATATAGAATCTGCATTTGCATAAAGATTAAGATACCTATCTAGCTCCTGTGCATTCACGCGCACCACCCCTCGCTCTAAAAGCATGTGGCTAAGGAGACGCTTATTTTGCACGGCAATTTGCACGGCTTTTGTGAGAATATTTTCGCATTCTATGGCAGTGGTAAGAGGCAAAGATCGGCGCAAAGCCATACCGCCAAGTGGCAAGGGCAAGTCCCATCCGCTTAAATCTTGCCATATATCCCATATCTCTGCTTCTACGCATAGATTCTCATTGAAATTCAGAATAGATTCGTGGATAAGCACACCTGCATCAACCTCATCGCTTAACACGGCAGATTCAATATCTAAAAAATTTTTGTATATAATCTTTGCATGAGGATAGGCTAAGCGGAAAATCATCGCATTAGTGGTATGCTCCCCACTTAGAGCGACTTTAAAATGTTTTTTAAGCATTTTATCTTTACGTCTAATAAGCTTTGGTCCATAGCCATTGCCAAAGCTCACGCCCGTGCGTAAAAGCGCATAATCTTGCACAATAAGCGGATAAAGGGCAAAGGAAATCGCGCTAATATCATACTCGCCCTGTAAGGTCGCAAAATTAAGTGTTTGAATGTCTTTAGCCGTATTGGAAAATTGTAATTTTGTAGAATCTACCCACCCAAAAACTATCGCATAATACATAAATAAATCATCAGCATCAGGGCTATGGGCGAGTTTTATCATAGTGTCTCCTCAAAGTTTTATGTCAAATTATAAGGATAATTTAGTCAAACTTAGATAAAATCTAAACTCATTTCACGTTCACGCAAAACAGAAAGGATATAAATGGTAGATGAGAAAAAGCAAAAAGCTATTGAACTTGCTTTGAAGCAAATTGATAAAGCCTTTGGCAAGGGTGCTTTGGTGCGATTAGGTGATAAACAGGTAGAAAAAGTAGAGTGTATATCCACGGGCTCGCTTGGGCTTGATATGGCTCTAGGCATAGGTGGTGTGCCTAAGGGTAGGATTATTGAAATCTATGGACCAGAATCAAGTGGAAAGACGACTTTAAGCTTACAAATCGTGGCAGAATGTCAAAAAAATGGCGGTATTTGCGCATTCATAGACGCAGAACATGCCCTTGACGTATATTACGCTAAACGTTTGGGTGTAGATACAGAGAATCTGCTTGTATCTCAGCCTGATACGGGAGAACAGGCATTAGAGATTCTAGAAACGCTCACACGTAGCGGTGCAGTGGATTTAATAGTTATAGATTCGGTAGCAGCCCTCACGCCTAAAGCAGAGATTGAAGGCGATATGGGAGACCAACACGTAGGCTTACAAGCACGGCTTATGAGCCACGCTTTGCGTAAGATTACAGGTGTATTACACAAGATGAATGCGACTTTGATTTTTATTAATCAAATTCGTATGAAAATTGGCGTAATGGGCTATGGTAGTCCAGAGACTACTACTGGTGGGAATGCGCTAAAATTTTATGCGAGTGTGCGTATTGATGTACGCCGTATCGCAACATTGAAGCAAAATGACCAGCAAATCGGAAATCGCACAAAAGCAAAAGTAGTGAAAAATAAAGTCGCTCCACCTTTCCGCGAAGCAGAGTTTGATATTATGTTTGGCGAGGGTATTAGCAAAGAGGGCGAGATTATCGATTATGGCATCAAGCTTGATCTTATCGATAAAAGTGGTGCGTGGCTTAGTTACAATGACAAAAAGCTTGGGCAAGGACGCGAGAATGCAAAACTGCTCTTAAAAGAGGATAAGGCATTAGCAGAGGAGATTATTGCAAAGATTAAGGAGCAAATTGGCGCTCAAGATGAGATTCTGCCTTTACCCGATGAGCCAGAATCTAATGAGTAAATATATCTTTTAGGAGAATACAATGGTTTATATCGAACATATTGACGCACAAGAAGTAATGGATAGTCGTGGGAATCCCACAGTAAAAGCTATGGTAAGACTAAGCGATGGCACGAGGGCATCGGCTATCGTGCCAAGTGGTGCAAGCACAGGCAAGAGAGAAGCGCTCGAATTACGCGATGGCGATAAGGATAGATATTTAGGAAAAGGTGTTTTGAAAGCCTGTGCGAACATTAAAACAGAGATTGCCACACAGCTTAATGGCGTCTCCCCCTACGATCAAAGCAAGATTGATTTGATCCTAAAAAAAATAGATGATACAGATAATTATTCAAAACTTGGTGCAAATGCGACTTTGGGTGTGAGTATGGCGATTGCTAGAGCGAGTGCGCAGTCTTTGCATTTACCCCTTTATCGCTATTTGGGCGGGAGCAATGCACTTACTATCCCCACCCCTATGCTTAATATTATTAATGGTGGCTCTCACGCAGATAATACGGTAGATTTTCAAGAATATATGATTATGCCTTTAGGCTTTGATAGCTTTGCAGAAAGCCTGTGTGCCTCTGCTGAAGTCTATCATCACTTAAAAGCTATTTTAAACGAGCAAGGCCATATTACGAGCATTGGTGATGAAGGAGGATTCGCTCCAAATCTAAAAAACAATGAAGAGCCCATTGAAGTGATTTTAAAGGCTATTGAAAAGGCAGGGTATAAGCCGCTTGAAGAGATTGCTATCGCGCTTGATGTCGCAAGTAGTGAGCTTGTAGGCAAAGATAGTATGTATCATCTAGCAGGAGAGGGCAAGGTGTTAGATAGTGCAGGTATGATTGAATATTATGAGAATCTTATTGCAAAATATCCTATTGTGTCAATTGAAGATGGGCTAAGTGAAGATGATTGGGAGGGGTGGAAGCTCCTCACACAGAAGCTTGGCAACAAGATTCAGCTTGTGGGAGATGATTTGTTTGTTACCAATAAAAAAATCTTGCAAGAGGGTATTAATTCAAATATTGCTAATGCCATTTTAATTAAACCTAATCAAATTGGCACGGTGAGTGAGACAATGCAAAGTATGCGCTTGGCTCAACGCAATAATTACAAGTGCATTATGAGCCATCGCAGCGGTGAGAGTGAAGATACCTTTATCGCAGATTTTGCCGTAGCACTTAATACTGGTGAGATTAAGACAGGCTCAACGGCACGAAGTGAGAGAATTGCAAAATACAATCGTTTGCTTGAGATTGAACGTGAAATAAGCGACACAGAATACATAGGAAAAACGCTTTTCAAACGATAGGATAAGAGGTTTATGGAACACGAAGAGATACTAGAAAATCCTTCAAAGATATGGCGATGGCTTTACACCAATCGCATTTGGCTTCTTGTATTTGGGCTTGTTGTGATAGGCGGATTTTATATGGGCTTATTGCTTTTTGGGAATAATTCTGTGGAGGTGCTTTTACGCTTGCGGGCGCAAAAGGCACATTTGATAGAGGAGGCACAAATTATTGAATTACAAAATGCACGTTTGCAAAAGCAGATTTTTGATTTAAAGGGAGCAAACCTTGAAAAATAATATATGGATAGGCTGTGTATGTTTATGCTGTACTTTGCTGCTTTGGGCAAGGGACAATCCTTTTGAAACCGTGATTACACAAAAAGCAGAAGAGCATAAGCCTCCTACTATGAATCAAGACCCGCTCTCAAGTGTGGAGTTTGTGTTACCAAGCACGGCGAGGATTCTTAAAAGCGTGCAGGTTACCTATCAAAACCTTGATGGCTCTATTGAAAACAAAACTATTCAACTTGATGAAAGCATTGATTGGCATTATCCATTGCTTATTGCTCAAAAAGCACAGGGAGCACCTTATAGTGCAGAAAATCGCTTTAAACTAGGCGAGTTTGAGCTGATAGTTAATAGAAATACACTTTTTATCGCCACACGTAAGAAAATGCTACGTGATTTTGTATTGCCTGAACCCTATCGACTTGTGATTGATATTGAAGGCGCAAGAGACAATCAATCTCAAAAAACCAAGTTGAATAAAAAATATTTTAGTGGTGCGGAGATTTCTACACACGAAGGATTTTATAGAATCTCCCTTGATTTAGATGGACGTTATAAATACACTATTTCACCTCAAAGTGATGGCTTTATAGTAACTTTGGAGTAGGATTTGGAAAATATCGTTCTCATTGGCTTTATGGGCAGTGGTAAAACTACTATCGGTAGAGAAATCGCATTGCTTGGTGGGAGATTCTTGCTTGATACAGACCATATCATAGAGCAAAATATGGGTAAGAGTGTGAGTGAAATTTTTGAATCAGTAGGGGAAGAGGGCTTCCGCCGTATAGAATCTCAACTTATTTTATGGCTTTCTGCAAATGTAAAAAATGCCATAATCGCCACAGGCGGAGGTATGCCTATCTATAATGATATAAGCTATTTGGGTAAGGTATTTTGGCTTGATGTAAGCTTTGAATCTATCCTTAAACGTCTTAATACGGCTCAAATCAATCAGCGCCCACTCTTTGCAGATGCGAATCAAGCAAAGCAGCTTTATGATGAGCGCAAAAAGATATATGAGAAACAAGCTCATTACATTGTAAGTGGAGATACTTCTGTAAATGAGGTAGCACGTAAGATTGTTGAATGTATGGAGAGGGGCAATGAAATTTCTCTCTTAAAGCCACAAAGCTAATGTTTTGGGTGGATATATTAAAGTTTGATATTTTGCATTTTTTTGTTACAATTCGCGCTTAAACCTAGAAAGGCAAGGGTATTATAAATTGGAGTTTATTAATCTTAAAGCGCAGTATGAAAGCTATAAAAAAGACATTAATAGAGCGATACAAGATGTATTGCAATCATCGCAATTCATTATGGGAAAAGCAGTAAGTGATTTAGAATCCACATTGAGTGCTTATGTAGGGGCAAAACAAGCCATAGCCTGTAGTAGTGGGACCGACGCACTGATTTTAACACTTATGGCATTAGATATAAAAAAAGGCGATGAGGTGATTACCTCTCCATTTAGCTTTATTGCAAGTGTAGAGGCGATTATGCTTTTGGGCGCGAAGCCTGTATTTGCGGATATTGATGAAAAGAGCTATAATCTCTGCCCCACAAAGCTTGAGGGTGCTATCACTCCTCATACAAAGGCAATTATCCCTGTATCGATTTTTGGGCAAATGGCAGATATGGAATCTATTAATGCCATTGCCGCAAAGCATCATATTCCTGTGATTGAAGATGCCGCGCAAAGCTTTGGAGCAAGTGAGACTTATAGTGATGGGAAGAGTGTAAAATCGTGTAATGCAAGCATTATGGCTACCACAAGCTTTTTTCCTAGTAAGCCATTGGGCTGCTATGGTGATGGGGGAGCAGTGTTTAGCAATGATGAATCCTTAGCGCAAAAAATCCGTTATTTACTAAATCACGGGCAGACAAAGCGATATGAACATCACTTTATAGGCTTAAATGCTCGGCTTGATGCACTCCAAGCAGCTATTTTAAATGTGAAACTCACGCATTTAGATACAGAAATTGCTAAACGACAAAAAGTAGCGCAATATTATAATGAACATCTTAAAGGCGTGATTACACCATTTGTCAAAAGTAGCGATACAAGCGCCTATGCGCAATACTCAATCCTCACCAAAAATCGTGTCGATATGATGAAAAAATTAGAATCTGCGCAGATTCCCTATGCAGTGCATTATCCTATCCCTTTACATTTACAGGAAGTCGTGCAAAAAGCCTATCCTTATAAAAAGGGTGATTTCCCTGTGAGTGAGGCAGTGTGTGATGAGATTCTCTCGCTTCCATTTAGTCCATTTATCACGCAAGAAGAGCAAAATAAGGTTATAGAGGCAATCAATGGATAAGCCGATGAAAATCGCCCTTTTTGGCATTGGGAAAATGGGGCAGAACCACCTTAGAATCTTAAGTATGCTTAAAGATGTGGAGATTGCTTTTCTCTATGATACTAATGTAGAGCTATGTGAGGAGCTAGGCAAGAAATTTGGTATCAAAATGCTTGAAAATCTTGATACGGATTTAAAAAGCTGCGATGGTGCAATTATCGTAACGCCCACTTTCACGCATTTTGACTATATTAATAAAGTCAGCGATTATGTGAAAAATATTTTTGTAGAAAAGCCCCTTACCAATACCTTAGAATCTACGCAAGTCATCGTGGATTTAGCCCAAGATAAGGGGCTTAATATACAAGTAGGATTTATCGAGCGCTACAATCCTGCGGTGATTACATTAAAGCATATTTTAGCCTCTAATACAGATAAGATTATTAATATTGACTTTATCCGCACCAACAAGATGAGCTCACGCATTACTGATGTTGATGTGGTGATTGATTTGATGATACACGATATTGATTTGGCTCTAAATTTTAATGGTGATGTGCGGGATATTTACGCACATGGTGTAGTCATAGATGGTATGATAGAGTATGCAAGGGCGTGTATCGTGCATACCAATGGTGCATTTTCTAATATTGTCGCCTCCCGCATTACAGAGAAAAGACGGCGGCAAATCAGTGTAACAACGTATAATGAATATATTGATTGCAATTTGCTTCGTAAGGAAGTGTTTGTTGATAAGCAAAGCGTGGAACAAAGAATGGATAATGTATCTATTAGTGCCAATACAGAGACGATTGAGGTGCGGGGGCAGGAGAGCTTACTTTCAGAGTTAATTGACTTTGTGAGGTTATGCAAGGGCTCAATGCCATCTTTAACAGATAATCGCCCTAACCACAACGATGGTATGAGGGCTATGCAAATTGCTCATAAGATTCAAGATATTATCCACAAGACATATACATAAAGATTCTATGATTATGCTGTATGCAAATAGCAATGAATATTCCACTTGAATAAAAATGAAGGTATGAATCTAAGCCCTAAAACTATCTTAATAAGTGTGGATAAGCACTTTGTGTCAATGTGGTGTTTTACACAACAGCAAAGATATAATAGAATCTAACCAATGAAACTGGCTTGATGATGCCAACCCACACTTGCAAATTGTATGAGTAAATTATAAGTGTATCCTTCAGGTGCGAAGTGGAGATTTGACTGCACACAAAGTAAGACTTGTGGAGTTTTATCGCATTAGCAAAGGCATAATAATACCTACTTCATATTGCGAATTTTAGTTATCTCATCGCGCAGACGTGCAGCCTCTTCAAATTCTAGTGCCTTAGCTGCTGTGTGCATTTGTTTGCTTAACTCTTTGATGATTCTATCCCGCTCACTTTTAGGAATCTTCTTGCTATTTTTTTCATAGAGTTTGCCTAATCCGCTTGATTCCATCTTTAGCTCTTGCTCTACATTCCTTTGCACCGATGTGGGTATAATATTATGGAGGCGATTGAAAGCTTGCTGCTTGCTGCGGCGATAGTCAGTAATCTCAAATGCCCTTTTCATAGACTGCGTGATATGTTGTGCGTAGAGAATCACCTTGCCATCGACATTACGTGCAGCTCGTCCCATCGTTTGTATGAGGCTCGTTTCAGAGCGCAAAAATCCCTCTTTGTCCGCGTCCATAATGGCAATCAGACTCACCTCTGGCAAATCCAACCCCTCGCGCAAGAGATTAATCCCAATAAGCACATCAAACTCCCCAAGCCTTAGGGCGCGTATGAGATGATTGCGCTCAATCGCGTCAATATCGCTGTGCATATAGCGCACCTTAATGCCTAGCTCTCCATAATACTTGCTTAATTCCTCTGCCATTTTTTTTGTCAAAGTGGTGATAAGCACTCGCTGATTTTGAGCAATCCTTAGCTTTATCTCATCATACAAATCAAGCACCGCGTTATTCGAATCCCGCACTTCATAGAGCGGGTCAAGCAGCCCGGTGGGGCGGATAATCTGCTCGGCTATATATTCTCCACTTAGCTCTAACTCCTTTTGTGCAGGTGTAGCGGATACAAAGAGAAAGTGCGGGGCTTTAGTGATAAACTCATCAAATCGTAAAGGGCGGTTATCAAGCGCACTAGGCAGTCTAAAACCATATTCTACAAGCACTTCCTTGCGGCTTCTATCCCCTGCATACATACCGCCAAATTGTGGTAAACTCACGTGAGATTCATCAACTATTAGCAAATAGGGCTTTTTCTTTTGTTCAAAATAATCTAAAAGGGAGTAGGGTGTTTCCCCGGCTTCCTTGCCTGTGAGATGTCGTGCATAGTTTTCTATCCCCTTGCAAATGCCACTCTCGCGTATCATTTCTAAATCAAACTCTGTGCGTCCTTTGAGGCGTTGATATTCCACTTGTTTATTATCTCTTTCAAACTCATTTAAACGTGTCTCTAGCTCGGATTCTATATTGTGTAGCGCAGTTTGTAACCTCTGAGCGCTTACAATGAATTGATTAGCACTATATAGGACAAAGGATTGTAGATTGGCTAAATGTGTGCGCTCTAATGCCTCAAATACGCCAATGCGCTCAATCTCGTCGCCGAAAAATTCTATGCAGATAAATTCATTTTCATTGTAAGCAGGAAAAATATCTATCACCTCTCCATTCACACGGAAATTCCCCCGCTCAAATACCATATCATTGCGCGTATAGCCCATATCTACGAGCTTTAAAAGCAATGCTTTTTGCTGATATTCTGCGCCTACTTCGAGCTTTTCTATCATACTAAGATATTCTGCAGGATTCCCTAAGCCATAGTTTGCTGATACACTTGCTACGACAATCACATCATCATAGGCTAGAAGCGAAGTGGTAGCCGATAGTCGCAATCGCTCCAAATCCTCATTAATGCTAGAATCTTTTTCTATAAACAAATCGCGGCGGGGAATATAGGCTTCAGGCTGATAATAATCAAAATGCGAGATGAAATATTCTACATGATTTTGCGGGAAGAATCCGCGAAATTCGCTATAAAGCTGCGCAGCAAGGGTTTTATTATGTGTCATAATGAGGGTTGGGATATTAAGCCTGGCGATGATGTTTGCCATCGTGTAGGTTTTGCCACTACCTGTAACACCTATGAGCGTGCTGTATTGTGCGCCATTGCTGATAAAGTTAGTGATTTTCTCAATCGCTTGAGGTTGGTCTCCTGCGGGGGTGTATGCAGAATTTAAGATAAATTTTGGCATTTTTTGGCGCACTCCTTGTTGATTTTGTGTTAAGATTATACTTTATTTTCACCACATAAAAGGATTGCAAGATGAATAATGTAATGGAGAGGCTTTCCCAAAAGATTGAGGAAATGCTTACAAAAATCGCCTCCCAAAAAGATGAAATAGGTTCATTACAGCTTGAAATCGCCTCCTTGAAAGCACAAAATGAGGCTAAAGATAGTCAAATTTCTAATCTCTATGAGGAGATTGCTTCAAAGGATAGAGGTTTTGAGGGTTTATTTGCAAAAATCGATGAGGGCTTGAAACAATGATAGATGAAAGCCTAGAAATCGCGCTTAATGGCAAACGTTATGTGATTTCTCTAAAACCCTTGCATAATGAGGTGAAGGCGGAGTTAAAGTCTGTTTTCACCCGCGAGATTGACGCCCTAGAATTACTCAAACTCTACATCACAAAGGCACAAGAATACACCCTTATCTGTCAATCATTAGAAAATCTCTACAAAAGCCTTGAGGGTATGGATACGCCTCTTCCACACAACAATGTGCAGATTCAGGCACTTTAGAGCATTTCATTGTTTTATTATCTCATTGCCCCCCTTGCGCTAAAAACGCCTCCTTTGGCCTATCAATGCGAAGTAGAATGCGAAATATACGATATTTGCGCTATTGAAGTGCGCAATAAGGCATATTTAGGCATAGTTATCTCTACTTTAGATAAACCCACTTTTACCTGCAAGAGCGCTCATAAGAGCGATAAGTATTTTTTGTCTTTTCAAAAGATTCTTGCATCTTTTATTGCACAATATTATTGCGTGAGCGTGGGAGAGAGTTTCGGGCTATTTGTGCCGCAAAAGATGCAAGAGCCACATTTAGAATGCATCCAAGTGCCATTGCTCCATACGCTCAATGCAGAGCAAGAGGGCGCATTAGCCTTTCGTCAAACGCATAAGAATCCCCTGCTTTTTGGTGATACGGGTAGTGGTAAAACAGAGATTTATATACATCTTATCGCGCAAACCTTGCAAAAAGCACAAAGCGCACTCTTTCTAATGCCTGAAATCGCGCTCACTCCACAGATAGAATCTCGCCTTAAGGCAGTGTTTGGCGATATGGTGGGGATTTGGCATTCTAAAGTAACACAAAAGCAAAAAAAGCAGATTTTACAAGGTTTATATGAGGGGAGTATTCGCGTGATTGCTGGAGCTAGAAGTGCATTGTTTCTACCTATTGCCTCTCTTGGGTTGATTATTATTGATGAGGAACACGATGATGCCTATAAGTCGCAAAGCTCCCCGCGATACAATGCGCGTGATATTGCGCTGTATTTAGGACAAAAAAGTGATGTTAGGGTGATTTTAGGCTCGGCTACACCAAGTGCTGCAAGTTATTATCACGCCTTGAAACATAAAAGTATGTATCGTTTAAAGGGGCGGTATTTTGGCTCAAGTAAACATATAAAGATTCTACCCCCGCCTAGTGCCTTAAATACGATAAATAGCACACAAAATAGGATAAATGAGATTTTAGGCGAAGAAATCATTACAAAAATGGCAACAAGCCTTTCTCAAAAGCAGCAAGTTATCGTATTTTTGCCTACTCGCGCACATTATAAAATGCTCGTGTGTAGCGCGTGTGGAAGTGGTTGCGAATGTGAGTTCTGCTCGGTGAATATGTCCTTGCACCTTGATAAAAATGCCCTTGTATGCCATTATTGTCATTTTTGTAAGCCTATCCCTACACTCTGTCCGCAATGTCAAAGGGATACCCTGCATACATATCGCATAGGTACGGCACAAGTAGCGCAAATTCTAAGTGAGGCACTACCACAGGCGAGAATCGCTCTTTTTGATAGGGATAATATTACTACGCATAAGAAGCTTAAAAGCGTATTAGGGGCGTTTAATAAGGGGGAAATTGATGTGCTTGTAGGCACACAAATGTTAAGCAAGGGACATGATTATCATCGTGTGAATCTCGCCATCGTGCTAGGCATTGATTACATCTTAAAAAGTAACGACTATCGCTGTAATGAGAGGGCTATTAGTTTGCTTCATCAAATCGCTGGACGTAGCGGACGCAAAGATAATGGCGAAGTGTATATACAAAGTGCTAATGGTGCGTTTTTGCAGCCATTTATGGAGGATTATGAGGATTTTTTACGTTATGAATTAGAGACAAGACCACCCATTTATCCACCACATCAGCGACTAGCCACACTCACCTTTTCACACAAAAAGGAGCAAATCGCCCTCAAATGCCTTGAGAGGGTGCATAACTTTCTCTATCAAATCAAACCAAAAGAGGTAGAAATCGTAGGAGAAAGTAGAGCATTGCTCGGGCGGCTTTATGATAAATATCGCTTTGTGCTTTTATTGCGTTCATACTCTACAAACGCACTTTTAAAGGTGCTGCATACATTGCAAAGCAATGAAAAAGTGCGTGGGAGTTGTGAAATAGACATCGACCCTCTTAGCATAATATAATGTATTGAGCGTATAATTTGCTTATGAGTAATGTGTCCTTAAGGGTGAGCGTGATGGACAATCCCGCAGTAACAAAGTCACGAGGATAATTACTCCACGCGAGTGAGGCTTAAGTGTGTCATAAAAATTATTACAGGAGTGGATATGAAGGTTGCTATATCGTGTGTATCGCCATTGGTACAGAGTAGCTTAAACTTTTTTTTGAAAGATTTGTGTGTAAGCGAGGTGGAATGTGATTTTATCATTACTGATGATGAGCAAAAGCAAAGTTCTAAGCCTTTGTGCCTAGTGATTGATGAGCCATATTCGCATATCCGCAAACCCTTTAGTGAAAAGACCTTACAGGAAGATTTGAAAGCCTTTTGTGAAAAGTTGCAATACAGCTCTAAATATAAAAAAGAGGTGCAGGGCTTCCCCCAAGATATGAAGCCATTTTCTCCGCCTATGTCGCCACCAAGCTACCCACAGGGCAAAGAAGATAGCCTTGAAGAGCAGATTTATAGGCTTTGTGAGCAGAGCGCGAGAGAGCTTACAGGCAAGATTCTTGCATTGCTTAAGTCGCAAGGGGATAAATGAAAAGAGCAGATTCTAAAGTAAAATTTACCATTCAAGCGGGGAGACTCAAACATCTTAACTTGATTTATAACCCAAATCAAGGCACACGCCCGACAAAATCTATCGTGCGGGAATCATTTTTCAACACCATAGGGGCGCAGATAATTGATAGTGTGTTTATTGAAGCATTTGCTGGCTGTGGCTCAATGGGGATTGAAGCTCTTTCACGTGGGGCGTGTAAAAGTATATTTTATGAACTAGATAAAGCAGCTTATGATATTCTGTGCGAGAATCTTGCCCTTGCACAAAAGCGAGAGCCTACACTTCAGTTTTACGCTCATAATGCCGATTTTTTTACCCAAACACTTGAAGACTATCAAAATACTCAAGTGATTTTGTATCTTGATCCACCATTTTGTATACGTGAGGGTAAAGAAGGCATATATAAGCGGCTTATTGGCAAGATAGAAAATCTCAAGGAGTATGATATAGCTTTAATTGTTTTTGAACATTGGAGTGAGTATAATATGCCTCACATTATTGGGGCATATAGACAACTCAAAATGCGTCAGTTTGGTAAAAGTACACTGACTTATTACACAGCAAAGGATTAAAATGGCAGAAGAAGAAAAAGAATCAAAGGGTGGAGAAAAGAAGAGTAAGGCAATTTTGTTTGTCGTAGCGGGTATTATAGTGGTGCTTTTACTTTTAATAGGCATTGTGCTTGTGTTTGCACTCAGTGGAGGACACGAAGAAGAGGCGAGCCAAGAAGCACCACAAGTCCAAACACAATCTCAAAGTACAACTGCACAGCAACCAACCAAGATTGTTGTGGGGAGCACAATTGCTGTGCGCAGCACCGATAAATTTGCACCGGGATTAATTTATCCTGCAGAAGGACCAGTCCCTTTCACTGTGAATCTTATGACACAAACAGGCAAAAGGTATTTGAAAGCAAGCATGCAGTTTGAACTTGATAAAGATGAGATGAAAGCAAATGCGACTAGGGCTGAACTTGATAAAAAAATGCCTATGCTCAAAGATACAATTATCGAAATTCTCTCATCAAAATCTATTGAAGACATAGCCACTACAAAGGGTAAAAATCGTGTGAAAGATGAGATTGTCAAACGCATTAATGAGTTTTTGATTGATGGGCAAGTTTATGATGTATTTTTTGTGGATTTTGTGGTGAGTTAAGGGTGATAGGCATTGATATTGTGAGTATCGCGCGTATTCGCACTTTCATAGAGCGATTTGGTGAGAATGCTTTAAGACGTTTTTTATCAAAAGACGAGATGGCTCTTTGCCTTTTAGATACTCATTATGCAGGGGTGGATTCTGTAAATATCTCTCGTGTGGCTGGATTTTGGGCTGCAAAGGAAGCCTGCGCTAAAGCATTGGGTGTAGGCATTGGGCGGGAGCTAGGATTCTTAGATATATATATTAGCAAAACAGCAAAAAATGCCCCCAACATAAAGCTTGATGATAAGAAAATGGCTACCTTTAAGATAAAAGAAATTTCACTTAGCATTAGCCACGATGGAGGATTTGCCATAGCAGCAGTGTTTTGCGCTTCTTGTGGATAAGTTTATATTCTTAAAACATTAATTAATAATATTGAGCTTTCTTATCCTGCTATATTTCCGTGCGTGTGAGGTAAAAACGTGAGCGAAGGCAGTGTATTTTGATACAAAAATTGCTAAAAAATGATCACTATGGTGATTATCTACTGGGGGTTCTGGGCTGGACACGCTATGAGAGATTCCAATTCCATAATGTCGTATTATCAAAATATACGACATTATGAGGTTGATTGCCCGAAGTGATTACCTTGTGTAAAAGTCTTTTGCAGGAGAATCCTAGAGATGTGCATAACGTGTCTTTGCTAGAGGGTACATTAGTGTGTAAAGAGATATAGGGCTTTGTTTTGGATTTTGCTATAATTTCTTGTTTAAAGGCAAAAAGTCGATTTTGCTACCTGTGAAAAAAACTAGCAGTAATTGTTCACAGCAGCGTAGTTTTTAAAGAATGACTAACATAAAGAGGTTTTTATAATGTATACACAAGGAAAAGGCTTATCTTTCTATCGTTTTGCAATACCTTTTGCGTGGCTTTCCTCTTTATATGCAATTGATTATTCCGGCTCTTTGCCCTCCTCTATATCATTGAATGGTGGCACACGTAGTGATAAGGTTACAGCTAGAAGTTCTCAAGGTTGGCAAGTCTCAACCATAGGCTCTATTAGTGGTTCTGCTTTTAGCATAAGGGGTGTGGCAAATTCCCAATACACACTTACTTTTGAAAGTCCTACAAATATTAATGGTGTAACCTACTATAATGGTGGCATATCTATTGGAGACAACCTCCAAGTTAGCTTTACTAATCTCCATACTTTAGCTGTTCAACGGGGTAGTATGAGCGTAGGCAGTGGAGCACAATTCACACTTATTTCAAGTGGCACTACCATTAGTGCGCAGGGCACAGATTATGGTGGAGATTCTAAAGTGCGCTTTGGGCGAGGGACTTCTCTTATCTTAGCAAGTGGTGCAAATGCACGATTTACAAATGGAAATTTTTTTATCCACGATGGAAGTATTTTAGTTTCAGCTGGTGCGACTTTGTCAGTTGATGCGACTAGGGCTATCCGCATACAAAATGAGCTGACTAATAATGGCGGGACAATCACATTTGGTGGCAATGTTTATAATGTTGGTGGCAATGTAGGCACGCGTGCTAATACAACCACTTCAAACTTTACAAGCACCAACGGGACTATTAGTATAACAGGCAATTTTTACAATGGTGGGCAAGTGGAGAATAACGCAATAGATAGCACAGGTAGCGGATGGTTGAATGTATATGACCCCCCATTTGGTGGGGGTGGAAGCCTTATGCTCTATGGCGGAAGTATGAGTGTAACAGGTAGCATTACTTCTACTGGCGGCGGGAATAGAGGAGCTGGAACAATAATAGATGAAATACAGAGCTCAAGTATTGGAATCTATGGCGCGAGTTTAAGTGCGACAAATGGATTAAATAATCAAAGTGGTAGCACT
>NZ_CAJTLL010000025.1 GCF_910577135.1 uncultured Helicobacter sp. | reverse complement strand
TTTTAACGCCACACAATGTAGAAAATCCACAAGAATCTTTTAAAGATATTTTTGGTTCTAAAGCGTATTTAATCAATGCGATTTTGCCATACAAACGTGTAATTACACATAAAGAGCATATAACGGGGGGGGGGGCTAGAACAAGAGCTGCCTAAAAACACACCTCTCAAATCTCCAATCACACACTCTAAACCCTTATGTCATAGCCCATTTGATGAAATTTGGATTAATGCTGATTGCTCACTTATTTTATGTTGCAAAGATTATTTTGATAGTATCAATTTTGGTTCATTGCTTACAACCGATTTTTTAGAAATTTATCAAGGCATTGAGTTTGAAAAAATTAGAAATATGCACAAAAATGGCATTTTTCCACCATATCATCTTTGTAAGCAATGTTTGGGAATATAATTATGAAACATCATATAAAAACCCTAACAATTATTACTGATTCTTTATCTTTAAGCAGGGATTGCACTCCTATAGAATCCACTTGGGTGGATAGATTTATGCAAACAATGGGGGGGGGGGCTAAAATATACTTCTTTCCCCAAAGGGGCAGACATACTAAAGACATCATACTTCAAAAACAAGACCTTTTGACATATCAAAAAGCAGATATTGTTATTATACAAGTTAGCGTAGTTGATGCGTGCAGACGAATCATTAAGCGGGGTTGGGAAAGAATACTATTGACACTCCCTATCACAAGATACTTGTATAAAATTATCTCTAAGAGATTAATGTTTCATCTCACATCTTTATATAAATTTCATTATGTTAGCCCCACTTGCTTTAAAGAAAATATTTATCATATTGCTCCACCCGGCAAGAAACTGATTGAAAAAGTATATAACATACAGGAGGATATAAACCATTACAATGCAATCTTAGAAGAATGCAGTCTTGAAAAACATTTTACCATAGCACAAGCATTTAAAGATTGCGATAAAAATCATATTACCATCGCTGATGGACATCATCTTAGCAGGTATGGGCATTCATTAGTATTAAATTGTCTAGTAAAAATCTTAAAAAGTAGGGCTTTTGAGAGAATCTAAAATCATCGCTAGTGAGCACGGAAGCAGCTCAAACAATGTATCCTTTTGCCAAAAAATACAATTATCTTTGAAATATTTCCACAATACTTTTGTTATAGGAATCCACAGCTTATTACCATATCACGAAGCTACTATTACTCTATGGCAGGAGAAAGCAATGGCACGAGTATGCACCCGCAACTTGAGCATATATACCTCTGCCCTAGCAAACTTCTAAAGCCCTATCTATATTGACAAAGCTCCCTTAAAGCAAAGCAATGTCCATTTGCAAATCCATAGGATACCCTTATGTGATACATCTTGCTTTGCCTAGAAGCGGTGGATTATCCATTTGCATCTAGCGTCTATCTCAAGCTATAAAGCTTTTATAAAATCATCTTATATCCGCATTTCTCACATAGTTCGCAAGGGGCTATGCCATCTTTTAGATTCTGTGCGAACTGCAAAAAACGCACAGAATCTAAAATGCCCTCCATACTTTGTGTTCTTACATTGCCAAAACTCGCCCTCCCGTTATAATCAATACAACAAGGCACAAGCTCACCATTGCTTAAGATTCCAAACTGCTTGTGCGCCCCATAACACAAAGGCTTTGAATCTTTGCTCTCGCTCTTATATGTGCGCTGCTCTAGCATACTTTGCTCCCATTCAAATGAAGGCATAGGATTCAAAAATATTTTAGGAGCAAGTTTGATGCGTCCTTGCCTTAAATCACACGAAGGCAACCCAAAATACGCCCTTATGGTCTCAAGCATTACCTTAAATTTCTCACTTTCCTGCATAATATCATTTTGGTGAAAGCGGAGATTGATAAAAATAGGTGCATTGCGCTGTATATGCGCCCCGCAAAAGTCCAAAATACGATGTAAATGCGCCATTTTTAGCACATTAGCATTTGCCAAAAACGCGCTAAGAGAGAAAGAAACCTGCACAAAGGGATTTTGAAGCAAGAGCTCAAAATCCCGCTCTTTTAAGAATAACCCCGTACTTACCAAATCTACCTTAAGCCCATAATGTGCTAAGATTCTCACATAAGCCGCAAAATCCCCAACACCTAGCGGGTCGCCCAAAATATGCAAACACACGCGTTTTGCCTTGCCCTGAATCTGCTCACATATAGATGTAAAAAGCCCTAAGTCCATCTCACCCCGCTTTGTCTGTCTCAAACCACTCGGGCAGAATCCACATGAAAGGGCGCAATAATCGCTTATTTCAATATAAATTTTTTCAAATACTTTCATTCTAGTCCATTATTGCATATATGCTAAAAATAGCCCAAAAAATGCGCCAAGCAGCGCTTTATCGCTCTCTTGTGCCATTTGTACCTCAACATCAAATGCCTCAAAATCCTGCTTTGCTAGCACCTCGCATACCGCCTCAAGCTCATAAATCTTAGTCCTCTCAAAGTCTCCAAAATACGCCATTGCAGATTCTATAAGATGTAAAGCCATACGATAGGAGCTATTGTGATGGATATTACTCAAATCCTCCCCACACACCCTTTCAATATGCGATATATACGGAGAATCCTCACTTAAGAGATAAAAGATTCTATTTGATAAAGCGGGGGTGAAAATCTCAAATGCCTTATGGAGACTAAAAGGTAATGTCCTTGTGCCTTGCAGCTCACTTTGTAGCACAAAGGCAAAAGCACGATTAAATCCAAAGGCACATTTTTGCATAAAATTCTTGCAGATTCTAAAGCTATATGCTCTACCCCACAGCTTCCCAAAGCTTTTTAACGTATCTAAATAACCAATCTCTACATTTTCACTCATACTCACCTTATCAAAATCAAGCATACCTCCAAGAGAAGCGATAGGCTGGATAGTCCGCACAAGCGGGTGATGGCTATAAATATGCGGATTAGGATTAAGCGCTATGGCTATCACTTCCTCAGCCCCAAGCTCAAAGGCAAAATTTACAGGTAGCTTGTCATAATATCCGCCATCGATATAATCCTCCCCCTCAATCTCACACACGGGAAACGCCGGAAAGCACGAAGCAGAGGCGAGAATCCACAAGGCGAGATTCTGCAAATTTAGCTCTGCTTTGGGCTTTTGTATAGGTGCAAAAGATGGAATCTTCACGCTTACTAAGCCATAATTAATAGGAGAGGTGAAAAATGAATCATTAAGCGAAGATTCTATAATCTGCTTAAGCGGCGTAATATCCATACCTTTATTATTTGCATAGCTTTTAATAAAAGGTAGGAGCTTATCAAGATTAGCTTTATAGTAGTTTAAATCCGTGCGGAGGTTAAGCCCATTAAGCGCGACTTTATCAATATCAATCTCGCGCCACAAAGCTAATGCTTTGTCATAATCGCCCTGCACCATCATCGCACCATTAAATGCTCCTATACTCGTGCCTGTGATGATGTGATATGCTATGCCTAGCTCTCTTAAAGCCCTCCACGCACCGATTTGATACGCACCCTTTGACCCACCGCCACCAAGCACAATAGCCCGTTTCATTATCCTGCTCCCTTTTGTGTTTTTCAAAAATAGAGATTCATAAAATTTTACAGAATCAATGTATTTTATTTAATTTAAGTCAAAAAATGTTATATTCCCATTTTTCACTCAACAATACAATAAGGACAACTAAGGAGAGAGTGATGACCACCACATCTCAAGCACCATTGCTAAAAATATCGCATTATCGCTACAAACGCTATATCGTTTATGCCATAGCCACTTTTGTTTTTCTTCTTTTCCCCTTTATACAGATTAATGGCAATCAGCTCTTTTTACTCTCTTTTGACCACAAGCAGCTGCATTTGCTCGGTGTCGTATTTGATATGCAAGAATTTTATCTTATGCCATTTTTGCTGATTTTAATGTTTGTAGGAATCTTTTTTATGACAACCCTTGCTGGGCGGATATGGTGTGGCTGGGCGTGTCCACAGACGATATTCCGCGTTTTGTATAGGGATTTACTACAAACAAAAATCTTTGGTTTGCGTAAAAAAATTAGCGATAAGCAAGAAAAGATGGATTTAAGCACCTTTAGTGCGAAAATTAAAGCCCTGTGCGCGTTTCTCATCATTTCTGTGCTTTGCCTTGTAGCCTCTGCTAGTTTAATGTTTTTCTTCACGCCTCCTAGTGATTTTTTTGCCTATATGAGCGACCCACTCAATCATCGAATCTTGCTTGGATTCTGGCTTGGATTTGGGCTATTTTTTATCCTTGATATTACCTTTATACAAGAAAATTTTTGCATTTATATGTGTCCGTATTGCCGCATACAAAGCGTGCTTTATGATAATGATACACTTATGGCGCTCTATAACTATAAGCGTGGTGGGGCTGTATATGATGCAAAGGGTATAAAATATAGCCTAGCTCCCAAAAAGCAAGATATAAATAATGAATGCACAAACTGCTCTGCTTGTGTGCGTGTCTGCCCTACGCATATTGATATTAGAAAGGGTATGCAGCTTGAGTGTATCAACTGCCTTGAATGTGTCGATGCGTGTGCAAGTGTGATGGGCAAACTCGGCAAACCTTCGCTTGTAGTGTGGAAGTCTTCTGCTTCGCTTGATAATAATGGCAAGGTGCAGTTTGTCCGCTTTAGGACGATTGGCTATGTGGTTGTGCTAGCACTTGTGTTTGTGCTACTGCTCTTTATGGGAACAACCAAAGAATCTATGCTGCTTGATATTAGCCGCACTGCTGAGCTATACGAAGCAAGAGCAAATCATATCGTGGAAAATCACTACATAATGATATTTAATAATACCGATTCCAAAGACCACGAAATGTATTTTGAAATCTATAATACAAAAGGTGGCAATATCGCCCAATCTCTGCAGATTCTCCAACCTAAAGCACCTTTTAAAGTCAAAGCCGGAGATAAGGTGAAAAAAATCGTAACCCTCCGTACGAGAGAGAGCTTGCAAGCAGGGCATTATGACATCATCATTCACGCTTTTGCAGTAGATGAAAAAGAGAGAGTATTTGCAGAGCGAAAGACAAACTTTGTCTATCCACCAAGCGATAAGATTAGGGATTAGCTTAAAACTATGAAAAACAAAATCTATGCGATATAAGTCTTTCAAGAACGCCTATTGCAGCAAGCCTGTCAATGGGTCTTAAGCTATATCTTAGTGTATTTTGCTTATAATGAGCGGCTTTAAACATTACAAAATGGAGCAAATCAATATGATTCTACAAGATAAAGTCGTTGTTGTAACTGGCGGAGCTGGTCTCATTGGCAAGGGCTTTATCGAATCTATTGTGCAGCATGGCGGCATTGGCGTGATTGCAGATATTAACCTAGAAGCTGCCAAAGCAGCAAAACAAACTATTTGCGAAAAGCTTACAAACTCATCTTCTCAACAACTTGCAAGTGATATATCTACTCGTATTGATTGTGTTATGCTTGATATTACTTCTAAAACAAGTTTCGAGCAAGCCATAGAAACAATTCACACACATTATGGTAAAATAGATGCACTCGTCAATAATGCGTATCCTCGCACAGCAATGTGGGGTAAAAAAAATTTTTTTGAGGTAGAATATGAAGATTTTTGCGCAAATATCAATCTTCAAATGGGCGGCTACTTTCTTAGCTCACAGCAATTTGCAAAGTATTTTAAAAAACAAGGATTTGGCAATATCATCTCAATGAGTAGCATACAGGGCGTATATGCTCCAAAATTTGACACATACATTGGCACACAAATGGATAGTCCTATTGAATATAGTATGATTAAGGCTGGTATATGCCATATGACGCGCTATATGGCAAAGTATCTTGCCAATACGGGCATTAGAGCTAATGCTATCGCGCCCGGGGGTATTTTAGACAATCAGCCTCAAAGTTTTTTGGCTCGATATAGAAAGCATTGCACAAGTAAGGGTATGCTCGATCCCCAAGACTTAAGTGGCACACTTATTTTTTTGCTTAGTGATGCAAGCTTATATATCAATGGACAAGTGATTGTTGTCGATGATGGATGGGGACTATAATGCAGCGAAAATATCACCTAAAGTCAAAAGTCAATAAAACCGCGCAATTTTTGTGGTATTTACAAAACTTTATTCGACACGGCACATTTAGCCCCTCTATCAAGCAAATTGTGCCCATCAAAGATAGAATTTTTGTTATAGGTAATGGTCCTAGCCTCAATACTGACATCACATCACATATTAAAGATCTATGTCTTGAAGACATAATGATGGTCAATCAAGCGCTTACCCATACTCTTGCCTTTGAGCTAAAACCCAAATATTATATGCTTATGGATCCTGCATACTGGGGCTTTTACACCGATAAAGAGGATATAGATGGGGGATTAACTCAATGTGTAAAATGCCTCAATGAGGCTTTTTCTCGAGTAGATTGGGAAATGAATGTTTTTGCGCCATATCACTACTACCATAAGCGCACTGCCAAATCCCTTGTATTAAACAACCCTAAGCTTCACATATATACTTTTAATGCCGTTGAACTTTATACATTTAGCATGTTACAACGATGGCTTTATAGACATAATTTTGCTATTCCAAGCGGTATTAATGTTCTACTTGCTGGGCTATGCTGTGCTGTAACAATGGGCTATAAAGAAATTTATTTGCTTGGGGCAGATAGCACTTGGCATAAACAGCTTGAAGTCGATGAAAACAATAGAGTATATTCGCTTGAGACACATTACTATCACAATCAAAAAGAAAAAATCTATACTCCATATCCGCTTTCATTTCATATGCAGTGTATAGCTGAAGCTTTTAAAGCCTATGATACATTAGGGGTGGCATTCCCCTATATCTATAATCTCTCATCGGTTTCAATGATTGATGCCTTTAAACGAAAAAATATAGATTCTATTTTAGGCAGCGGGGGGGGGGATACTAAACATCTTGTAATCCTACTTTATTCCCTTTTCCTCATCAAAAGGGGTGCTTATGTCTCTTAAGCACCTTTGTTTAAACACCCTTTACACAGCCTATCACTTATATGCCTTTATAAGAAATGCTGCCTATACTTCTAGCGTATCCTCACTTTCAAAATCTACCAGCAATCATATTTTTATTCTTGCTAATGGTCCAAGTCTCAAAAAAGATATACAAAGATATGCTTCCTTGCTTAACGAACATAACACACTAATGATGAATCACTCAATCACAAAGCCTATACATCACGCCATTCAACCAAAATATCACATCTTGATGGATTCTGTATATTTCATAGGAGATACCTACAATGTAGCATCACAGGCTTATTATCAAAAAGTAGAGCAAGAGGTAAAGGAAATATTGAGTGCTTTAGAGCGTATATCTTATCCGCTCACTTTGCTTGTGCCTAATGTTTGGGAACATTTAATAGATATTAAAAATCCTCATATTAACATCCAAACCTTTGGCATTGCAAAATTTAAAGGCTTTGACTTCATCGCTCGTTTTCTCTTTCAAAAGGCTCTTGCCCTACCCTCATATTACAATGTATTAATTCCCTCTATTATCTGCTGTATTGCTATGGGATACAAATATATCTATCTTTTAGGCTGCGATTATAATTGGTTTAAAAACTACTTTGTAAATACCAATAATACGCTTTTTAATGACTATAAGCACCTTTACAATGAAGATGAAACACTTTGTGCCCCAGAAAAGATACATCTGTATAATATTTTACATACAGACGCTGAAATCTTTCAGTCTTATCATATTTTGCAACGTCTTTTTACATCGACTACGATTTATAATCTCTCCTCTCATTCTGCCATTGACGCTTTCCCAAGAAGCACACTAGCTGATATTTTAGCTGGGGGAGGGGATAGAGTAAAACTTCTTGCTTTTTTAATCTTACTGCATTCCTTCATATTGTATAGATTGCATAGGAGGAAACAATGATAAAATCCATCATTAAAGCAATCCTCCCGCGCAAATTACGCTCACTGCTTATCACATATAAGAATCTTTATATCACACGTTTTCATATCAAATCCTACGCAATTCAAGGGGAAGACCTCATTTTGCGCGAAATGCTTCAATACGCGCAAAATGGATTTTATGTCGATGTTGGGGCTCACCACCCATTTAGATTCTCAAATACTTATCTTTTTTACAAGCAGGGCTGGAGCGGTATCAATATTGACGCAATGCCTAACTCTATGAATTTATTTAATCGATTCCGTCCTAGGGATATTAACATTGAGTGCGGTATATCTAACGGGGGGGGGGGCATAATGACATATTACAGCTTTAATGAACCCGCCCTTAATGGCTTTTCCCCTGTTTTGGAGACAAAATATAATCACCATCCGCTTTATCATCTCATTGACAAGATTCCTATTCCTATGCGAACTTTAGAATCTATCCTTGATGAACATCTCCCAGCACACACACAAATTGACTTTATGACTATTGATGTTGAAGGCTTAGATTTAGAAGTGCTGCAGTCTAATAACTGGGAAAAATATCGCCCCAAAATTATACTCGTAGAATCTTGGGATAGCACATTAGATAATTTTTTTTCTAACCCAATCTATCTTTTTCTTTCTTCAAGAAATTATGAACTCCTAGCTAAAACTATCAACACACTCATATTTAAGGAAGCGATATGAAAAATATTATTCTCGTTGATAGAGACCTTACGTTCATTGATACATTTTTAGAGCTTCAATATCACATTGTAGTCTTAATCGTAGATTCAGATTCTATGGCAGCAGATTGTAAGTCAAAATACAAAAATCACCCGCAAATCACGCATATTATGTCTATGCAGGAATTAGAATATGTAGATGGGACGCCTTATCTTGACTATAATCTCTTACATAACTTTATAAGAGCGCAGTATAAAATTGAATTTGTCGCACATAGATGGCTCAATGATGGTATGCTCTCAAGCAATAGGTTTATTAATGCGCTATGCTTTTGGAATCATATCTTTGATACTTTTCATATCGATTTAGTTTTGATTGGTTGTATTGAACACGGGATAACTTATGATATTCCTGCTTATATTGCTAAACATAGAGATATTCCTGCATTTTTTATACCCCCTACCCTCATTTATGGCATCTCTATTTTACATTTTAATACAAATACATACATTCCTTTTGTAAGTGGGAATCTTAATGAAGAGCAGATACAAGAAAGTCTTTTTTATCACTTCAATCCCGATGATATTGTCTTACCCACAGCAAATAAAACCCTATGGGACAAGCAAAAAACATTTATAAGGCAAATGCTCCTCAAAATAGGTGGGCAAGTTTTAGTAGATTTTATAATATGTCTTTTAAAACGAGATTTTACTATCAAGCAACACCCGGGGTATTTTCCCGTATCATTTTGGCATAGACTTTTATGCCTTCTATACACAAAAAAGCTAAAAAAATACTATAAGAAAATTTCACAAAGTCCAAATTACAATGAGCCTTTTATTTTCTATGCGATGCACTTTGAGCCAGAAGGTGGGACTTCTGTATGTGTGCCTTTGCAAAATCAGCTTACTATTATTCAAATGCTTCATAATGCCTTGCCTAGTGGCTGGAAACTCTATATTAAAGAACATCCCCATCAATTTATGCTTAACAATCCTGAAATGGTATATTTTCTCTATAATCTCAAATGGTGGAAATCTCTCGCTTTTTATGAGGAAATACATAAACTTCAGCATACAAAACTTATTGATTTTGATACCCCATCAAAAGAGCTTATTCAATATGCTAAAGCCTTAGCTACCATCAATGGGACAATCCATATTGAATCAACCTTTCATAACAAGCCGTGCATTGTATTTGGTGGCAAAAACCTTATTCTACATAAGGCAAAAAATATCATTTGTGTAGAAAATTTTACCCATTTAAAGGGACAATTAGAGCTTTTAGAAGCTCTAAGCCCTCTCATTTTAGCAATGAGACAATACCCCCCTTGCATTTATTCAAAATTTACGCCACACATTACCAATCCAAAACAAGAGCAAAAGATATTATCCGCTCAATACAAGCGTATCTCTTATGGTAAAAGCATACTCCATCTACCGCATTTACAGCACTGCTTTGTCTTTGCTTGTCCTCCTGTATATACGAAATGTAATAATAGGGGTGAAATCTATGCATAACCCTATTATTTTATTAGACAGAGATGGGAAGCTACTCTCTCATATTTTAAATCATACAGATTTTCATATTGCCGTCTTAGTCTGTGAATTGCATCAAAAAACTTTATCACTCGTAGAAGCATATAGACATAGAATCATTCATTGCCTTGACTATCAAAATCTCCTCCAAATACAGCACACCACATATATAGACTATGAACTCATCAAACAGATGAAGCATATTCAAATTGATGTAGAAACTATGCTACATCGTGTTATGTTAAACAACCCACTTGCAAAAGATATTTACTATCAATATCTTTCATTTTTTGCTGAAGTTTTTGCAAAGTATCCTATATCATTTGTCCTTAATGCAGAAATGATACTTGCTACACCACACCACTTGATTCCATTTGGTTTAGCTCATTTGCACAATATTCCAAGCTACACACTTGAGGGCATTATGGACGATATGTCCCTTGTATATTACAATAAGAAAACTTGTATTCCTTTTGATACCCATAATAAGCCAACATCCTCTATTAAGCAACGATGTTTTTATCACTATGAAACACACTCAAATAAACCTCCCCACACACTGAAAGATAAAATTAAATCCTTGCTTTACAATCTTGGTGGTTCTATATTAATAGAATTTATAGTTTGCCTTAAGCATATGAGCTTTAAATGTAGCTTTATGGGGATAGAATACAACTTTTTTTCCAAACTTTATTCGTTTATCAAGCATAAAAGAATGCATAATTTTTACAAAAAATATGCTCGTAAGCCCAATCTTGATGAAAAATTTATTTACTTTAATCTCCATCTTGAACCCGAAGCAGCCATTATAGGCAGAGCCACCCTCGAAGCTCAACTTACTCTTATCAAAATGACCGCTCAAGCCCTGCCAAAAGGTTGGAAACTCTATGTAAAAGAACATCCCCATCAATTACAATTTAACAATGACTTAACAAATTATTTTCTCCACAATATTGCATTTTTTAAAAATATTACATTCTACAAGCACATTATGAATGTCCCGAACACAACGCTCATCTCACTTGAAATAAGCTCAAAACAACTTATTCAAAAAGCTCAAGCCATCGCTACTTTTAATGGAACCGTTACTTTAGAATCTATCCAATTTAATAAGCCTGTTATTTTATTTAATGCTACTACAACCGCCTATAAGTTCTTAAACCACACGCTCCATATCTTCTCATATAAAGATTTGCAAAATGCTATTTCTCGCATACAAGATGGATTTCCCTATAAACTTGATGAGCAAAAAGAATTTTCTCGTATTGAGCCATATCTCTCAAATATACAAAATACAAATTTTTATAACAATCTCCTTACAACAATTATGAAGCATACTCAAGCATTAAAAGAGAAGTTATGATGTTACAATCTTATGCTCCCATTATCCTTTTTACTTACAATCGCCCTAAACACACCCAACAAGTGCTTGAAGCTCTAATCGCCAATCCTCTTGCCTCAAAAAGTGATCTTTATATCTATCAAGATGGAGCAAAACCTCAAGCCACCTATAATGATAAAAATGCCATACAAGAAGTAAAAACATTCATTAAAGAGATTATTGTAAAAAACGCACAAACTCCTCTATTTGGCTCTATCACTTTTATTGAGCGGGAAAGTAATCTAGGACTAGCAGATTCAATCATTGATGGCGTTACTTATGTGATGAGTAAATATGGCAAAGCAATCATTTTAGAAGATGATATTGTAGTATCACCGGTCTTTTTAAACTATATGAATGCGGCATTATCAAAATATGAAAATGAGCCAAAAGTATGGGGGATCTCCGCTTGGAGCTACCCGATAGATACTACTCATTTGGGAGATTGTTATTTTTGGCGTCTCTTTCACTGCTGGGGCTGGGCTAGCTGGGAAAATAGATGGCAGCACTATAAACGCGATATTACTTGGGCATTGGAAAATTTCTCGCAAGAAGATATCAACTACATCAACCTTGATGGTATTGCGCCTTACTTTAATCAAGTCATTGATAATGCAAAGGGCAAAATCAAAACTTGGGCTATTTTTAACTGCCTCATTGCATACAAACACAATGCGCTTGTTCTCTGCCCTAGCACATCATACATTCAGCAGATTGGCTTTGATGGAAGCGGTGTGCATTGTGGTCAAGAGGGAGAAATCTTTAACCCCGCTCATATCAATACAAAATTTCCCATCACCTACCCAAATGAAATTATAGAATCTGCTACAGCCCTAGAGCGTATCAAAGCTTTTGAGCTTTCGCTTAAGAAGCCTATCTATATACGTGCCTATGGCAAACTTATAAGAATCTCACAAAGCCTCGGGCAAAAAGTGAATCAATTTATTAACGGGGGGGGGGGCAGAACCAAATATTATAATCTCTTATCCTGCATTAACTCACGCTTATCCATTCTCTTATAATCACACACCGCCTCTACTTTATCTTTATACATACTACAACCACCCCCTACCTTACCCAAACAAAAAGGAGCATAAATGAAAGCATTAATCTTAGCTGGTAGCTTAGGCACACGTCTTGCAGAAGAAACTTCAATAAAACCAAAGCCTATGGTAGAAATAGGAGGATTCCCAATCCTCTGGCATATTATGAAGCTATACAGCCACTATGGGTTTAACGACTTTATTATTTTACTAGGCTACAAAGGATATGTTATCAAAGAGTATTTTGCTAATTTTTTCCTGCATAATAGTGATATAAGCATTAATCTTAAGGATAATTCTATTGAGATTCTTAATTCTCAATCGCAAAATTGGAAAGTAACGCTCCTTGATACCGGTAAAGACACGATGACTGGCGGTAGAATCTTACAAGCCAAACCTTATATCAATAATCAAACGTTTATGCTTACTTATGGCGATGGACTATGTGATATTAATCTCCAATCCCTTCTTAAGTTTCACAAATCGCATCAAAAAGCAATTACCCTCACTGCCATACAACCAGAAGGAAGATATGGGGCAATCACTTTTGGAGAAAATAATAGAGTAGAACATTTTTTAGAAAAACCAAAGGGAGATTCCCAAAATGACAAAGGTTGTGTTAATGGAGGATTCTTTGTATGTGAGCCCGACATATTTACATATATTAAAGACTTGCAAACTATTTTTGAACAAGAACCACTTATTAGACTAGCCCAAAATAAAGAGCTTGTTGCTTTTAAGCATTATGGATTCTGGCAGTGTATGGATACATTAAGAGACAAACAAATGCTTGAAGACCTATGGCTCAACAATCCCAAATGGAAGGTATGGTAATGAAACTCAAACGCAATAAAACGGAACTTACAGGTATACTGGGTATAGAAAAAATTAATCTTTTAGAGAATCTTAAAGATGTAACCCGATGGAGAGAGTATCGTCATATTTATCAACAAGCCTCAACATTAGAGATTATCACTCCCTACACAAATCGACTTTGAACTTAATGCTACTTGCAATCTTAAATGTCCTATGTGTCCGCTATCTGTGGAAAATAATAATGAAAAAAAGCATTTGCTTTTCCCATTTGAACTATTCTGTCATATCATAGATGATGGTATAAAGAAAAATGCACTTAAAGCTATCAAACTTAATTATTTAAACGAACCACTTTTACGCAAAGACCTTGAAAAATTTATTCTCTATGCTAAGAACGCAGGTGTGCTTGAGATTTATTTCTCAAGTAATGGCTTACTTCTTACAAAAGATAGGGCAAAATCCCTCATTGAAGCAGGACTTGATAGGATACAAATATCCATTGACGCCTATTCTAAAGATGTGTATGACAAAATACGCCCCGGAAGCAACTATCATCAGGTTGTAAATAATGTATTGGGGCTTATTGAGCTTAAAAAAGAGCTTAAAAGCCTCACACCGCTTATTCGAGTAAATTTTGTCCGCACAGAAATTAATGAACATCAGCTTGATGATTTTATCGCATTTTGGCAGGATAAAGTTGAGATGATAGGATCGCAAGAGATGGTTAAACCACCCGAAAGTTCAAAAGAACTGAGTTCAAAAACAACTCAAGCAAAACCAAATTTTCAATGTTCATTTCCCTACAAGCAGCTTGTAATCACTGCTGAAGGAAACGTTTTGCCTTGCTGCACCTTCTATGGTGAGCAAATGGTGCTTGGCAATATCTTACAAGCCTACAATAGCCAAAAAAATATTTCCTTACAAACATTTTGGCAAAGCAAAAGTATGCAGACATTAAGAAAACTCCATAAAAATCACTCTTATGCCACAAACCCTATTTGTAAAAAGTGTATAGAGGGAGCCATTAATGGATAATTATCGCATTCAAAACCCTATATTGCTTATAGTATATAAACGCATAGACACACTCCAAGAGATAATAAAGCAACTTGCAAAGCTAAAGCCGAGTTCAATATATATCGCCGCTAACTCCCACAAAAACAAAGAAGAAGAACAACAAGTAAAAGAAGTAAGAAACTTTTTAGAATCCACCATACAATGGCAATGCAATATACATAGGTTTTATAGAGAATCGCATTTGAGTGCAAAACTCTCCATAAGCTCTGGAATATCTTGGTTTTTCTCCCACGAAAAACAAGGCATTATATTAGAAGATGATTGTCTGCCTACGCTTAGCTTTTTTAGATTCTGTGATGAATTACTAGAAATATCGGGCAAACGAAGAGGTTTTTATGATAAGTGGCTGGAGTGCGCTAGACTTCGCCCCTAATCTCTCGACACAAACCCTCTGCCCTAAAGCCTCTCTCAAAGAAGATTATTACTTCTCAAAATATAATCATATATGGGGCTGGGCGTCGTGGGCAAGGGCTTGGAGCAAATACCAACTCGAATTTGGCAAAGAGGATATCAAAACACTTGATAATTTTTGCTCCAAACGTGAAAAAACTATATGGCACAGAATCTTCAAAACATACGCACAAGGTAAAATAGACACTTGGGACTATCCGTGGACATATAGCATTTGGAAACAAAAAGGCTTGTGTATATATCCAAAAACAATATGATAAGCAACATTTGGATTTAATAGAACTGATGCCACCCACACCACAGGGGATTCTAAATTTGCCACTATGCCTAGCTATGAGCTACATTTTCCCTTAACACACCCTCGCACAATAGAGCAAAACAAAACACTTGATACAATAAATTTTCACATCATATTTAGCACTATGCCACTTTACAAAAGAATTATCCGCAAATTCAAATACCTATATAAGCACTATTTCAAGCTACGCATATCAAACAATAAAACCATAGTGAAAACATAAACCTTTACCCAACTGCTGTCATTTTTACTTTATTTGCAAATAACAAAATCCTATGCTTACTCTGTTTTAGAACGAGCAAAAATCATCATATCTCCATCACCAAAACCTAACAAAATCTTCTTAGCATACACAACAAGGGTATAACAATGTATATTTTTGTAATACTCCCGCACGATAAATAAGTTTATAAGAACTATTTTATTTTTTAATATACTTAAATACAGCACACTTTAGGTATTATTTCCTTAAAAATATAATTTTTGGAGATTTTATTATGCTATCTCGTTTAAAATTTGGTATCAAGCTTAACCTTATTATAGGAATTGTTGTGTTTCTATGTATTGGCGCTATGGCATCTATCACACTTATACAATCCCGAAAAACGCTCGATAAAGAAGCCCATAAGCTCCTCACGAATGTAGCTCAACGTCACGCAAACAATATCGCACCTATTTTTAATGAAACCTTTGCCATTTTAGAAAACACACAAGGTATCGTTAATAATTTTCTCAAAACTGGTGTATCACTCGATGATAATTTTATCGATGAGGTAATGACATCTTTGCTTGATAGTGCCAATTGGGCTAAATATGCTTATGTGCTTATTTTTAAATCCTCTATGCCACAAGGCAAGCAAGAAAATTATGTTATCAAAGATGAAAAAAGTGGTTATTTGGTGCTTTACCGCAATAACGAACTTTATCAAGTAGGTGGTGTGCAACGTATCAAATCCGATAGCCAAGTGCTTAGCTTCCCTGCTCTTGATCACGCGATCAAAGAAAAACGCTCTATTATTGGTATCCCTATAAAAATCACACTTGAAAATGAAGAGTTCCATTCTGTTAATGCTATAGTTCCGCTTTTTAATGGTGATACATTAATCGGCGTCATTGGTATGTCTATTGACCTTGATTCTATTATTGATAAGATTGTTACAAACAAAGAGAACAGCGTATATGAAAATGATTTTATTAGTATCCTCTCGCAAGGGGGTGTGATCGCTGTAACAGATGATATGTCCTTATTTGGCAAAAAGTTTTCGGAAACAAATTCTGACAAATCCATTAATCAAGCTATTAATGCGCACGATACACACGCTCACGATGTTATAGAATATCATAATCGATATGGACAAAAAGCTATCGTAGGTATTAGCACATTTGAAATATGGCGTAACACAGGGGCTTTTTGGACTGTGCTTGTATCAGCGCCCAAAGATTCTGTATATGCACCTTTATATGAGATTACCTTTACTATAATAGTTTCTGTATGTATTACTTTTATAACAATTCTGCTTGTCATTTGGCTTTTTGTGAATCGCACATTAATAGTGCGCCTCAAAGAGATTTCCCACACCCTCTTTGAATTCTTCAAATTCTTAAATCACGAGAGACAAACAGCGCCAGAACCTTTACGCATTAT
>NZ_CAJTLL010000024.1 GCF_910577135.1 uncultured Helicobacter sp. | reverse complement strand
ATTTTATATAAGTTAAAGATATGTTTTGCTTGTAAATAGATTCAAATTTAGAATCTTGTTTGCTGTTTTTGCTAAAAAACGATGAGTTCGGTTTGATGTTTAATATCTCAAAAAATATTTATCTTAATACTTTGATAACTTCTTTTTATCGCAAAAAGATGTAATCCTGCAAAGGCAAAAGGGGTTTACCCTCCAGCCCCAAAAGAGCGGAGGCAGTACTACCTCCTTAATTCTCTTTTTCCGCACCACAAAGTAGGTGAGAAAACAGATAGTGCTATTTTAACAAAAACTCATCGTCTTTCTTTGACACCAACATCTCAAAACACTCCCCTTTTTTTATCACTTTTGATTTTTTTATAAATAAGGTAGGCACTTTAATATGAATATGCAAGACAAAAATTTTACCTCTTTTTGCTTAAGGGATTATCTACCCACTCTCTATAATCCCAATAAAGCCTACATAAGATAAAAGATTTGCTCTTTCTGCACCTGTGGTAGTTTAGAAATGATTTATGTATCAGTATAAATTTTAGTAAAACTCACTTAGGCTAAAAGGTTTTTACATAGCAATATGTTATTAGCCAAAGCACTTAAGACAAAAGTGCTAAAACACAATATTATACTCTCATTGGTATGAATGCTATTGATACCAATGAGCAAAACAAGAAAAATGTTTTTATATAAAAGTAAGCACGACCTTTTGACACTTTTGCTTAAAGGAGTTTTAATCCATAAAAGTGTATTATCACATTTTTTACCTTTGAGGTTTTGTATCAAGCCGTATTATAGAATCCTCTAAGGCAATTCTATTTAGATTCTATGCCCTTACAAATAAGGGAGTAAAGGATTATGATGAATAATACCATACAAATTGATGTGCGTGATCTCTCTTGTCCCGAGCCTGTTATCAAAGCAAAAAAGGCGCTTTTAGGCGTGAATGAGCATTCCTTAAAGCTTCATAGCTATGAGATTATCGGCAATACACCATCTTCTAAGGAGAATCTCACACGTTTCTTAAAATCAGAGGGCTTTGAGTTTGAAATGGGCTTTGGGCGCGATGAGCAGTTTATGATTATCCTTAAGGGTAAGATTACAGACAAAAAAACAAAGCAGGGCAAAGACAAAATCGTGCCTAAAATGATGCTTTTCAAAAGCGATAGAGTGGGGGATGGAGAGCTAGGCGGTATGCTCGTTAATGGTTTTTTAAAATCCCTCCTCAATGCTGATGTACTGCCTCAAAAGATTCTCTTTATCAATCGCGGCGTTTTACTCACAACCGATAACAAAGAAGTGGACAATACAGAGATTGTGGAAGCCCTCAAAGAGCTTGAAAGGCAAGGAGTTGAAATCTATTCTTGTGGGTCGTGTTTAAGCTATTTTGCTCTTACAGAGCGGCTTAAAGTCGGTATGATAGGCAATTCGCTTGAGAGCATACAAAATATGCTTATAAGCGATAGCCTCATTTCATTCTAAGGCTATCTATGGCGGATTACGAACTTACCCAACATATTCAATGTGCGGGTTGAGCAGCTAAAGTGGGTCTGGCAGACTTATCACAAATCTTTAGCGGGCTTAGCCAAAAGCCTAATCCTCTTTTGCTCGCTGGATTTGAGGGTAATGAGGACTGCGGAGCTATGCTACTTTCCAATGAAAGCGAGTATGCTATGCTCTCAAGCGTGGATTTTATCACGCCTGTGGTTGATGACCCCTATATCTATGGGCAAATTGCCGCAGCAAATGCCTTGAGTGATATTTTTGCGATGGGAGGCAAGGCTTTAAGTGCGTTGAATCTGCTCATGTGGGATAGCGCGCATTTTGATAGCAATATAGCTAATGCCATTCTTAGAGGTGGGTTAGATAAGATTACAGAATCTGGCGCATTGCTGCTTGGCGGACATACTATTAAAGACAAAGAGCAGAAATATGGCTTATCGGTTAATGGCATCGTGCATAAAGATTCTATGTGGCGTAATCACACCGGGCAAATTGGTGATGCACTCGTGCTTACCAAGCCTTTGGGAAGCGGGATTCTCACTACTGCTATTAAAGCTCGTAGTCTCAAAGATAGTGCTCAAGCAATACAAGCTATGTCTATGCTCAATCTTTATGCAGCACATATCGCACAAAGTTATGAAATCCACGCCTGCACAGATATTACGGGATTTGGGTTAATAGGACACGCACTTGAGATGTGTCGAGCTCCTAAGACAGAGCAGCCCCATCACATAGAGGCAAAAAGTATGCTTTTTTATACACAAGAGATTCCATTATTTGATGGTATCAAGGAACTTGCTCAAGTAGGTATTGTGCCGGGTGGTTCGTATGAAAACAAAAAGACTTTACAACAATATGTATCCATACAATGTAGTCTAGAAGATGATATTTACTACTATGATGCACAAACATCAGGGGGGCTACTCTTTGCCCTGCCTTTTGGTGAGGCAAAGGAATTTGTCTATGAACTTCGCAAAACCGGTATAGAGCAAGCCAATATTATAGGAGAAATCATTTCAAAACAAGAAAAATCTATCATTCTAGGATAATAAATATATAAAAATATTCCATATTTTATTTATAAAAATATCCATCATAATAAATATATCTTTTTAAAGGAAAATTTTTTTACCGATTTATTTGTGTTCATTTTAAAACTTTGGAGGGCAGTCGTATGCAATTCAATACCATAAACACCCTAGTACGTAGGTTTTTTGTTCTCAAAGAAGAGGGTTTTATCGCCAATACGAATTATAAAGAAGATTTGCAAAAATTTCTCCCAAAAGAAGAGTATGGTATTTTTAACACAATGTTTGAATCTCCTAATCTTGACAAAGCAATTGATAATATAAAACAATCCTATATGGCTGGAAAAATAAAGCAACAATATGTAATCAATATTCTCTCCGAACCAAAGATAACACAAATCGCCCTCATTCTTGTTAAAGACTCTCAGCCAAATGCACTGGAACGAGCTATTCGCACAAGGGAACATATCGACAAAAATAGTGTCCATTTTTTAGAGCTTATACAAAACTTAGAAGAAAAGCTCCTAACTTTCATTAGCTCACGTGTAAGTAAATTTCCACCTAATACCTCCCCAAATGATTATAAAAAAACACTCAACAATCAAGAAATCAGTATGAGTAATGTAGCACGATATTTTGGTGGAGATTTTGAAAGAGCCTATCTTGATGATAGGGGTGTAGGTAAATTATACTATGAACTCCTCGTATGCAGGGTGCTTATGAAACATAAATTTATGAATCCAGAAGATGCTCAAAAAATCCTTCTTGTATCTATTTGGAATGCCATACCTGCCTTTAGAAGCAAAACACGAATAACATCTGTAGGAAGCACACGCTAACTTTTGGGATTTTTCTCTCTTCATATTTTTCAATCCTCTATACTTATTTTTGGAATACATATTGCTTGTCTTTTTGGTATAAAATTGCTAGATTCTATAAGAAAGGATACAATATGTTAAGATCTTTGTGGTCAGGTGTTAGCGGTATGCAGGCACATCAAATTGCGCTTGATGTGGAGAGTAATAATATTGCCAATGTTAATACCGTTGGTTTTAAATACTCAAGAGCTTCCTTTGTGGATATGCTATCACAAATCAAGCTTATTGCTACTTCTCCCTATAAAAATGGGTTAGGCGGGCAAAATGACTTTTCAATCGGCTTAGGAGTTGGGATTGATGCGACAACAAAGGTGTTTTCACAAGGGAATACACAAAATACTGATGTTAAAACAGATATAGCCATTGAGGGTGATGGATTCTTCATTATTTCACCTGATAGAGGCACTACACACAATTATACGCGTAATGGTGAGTTTCTCTTTGATGCAAATGGGAATCTTGTAACCACAGGCGGCTATGTCGTGCAAGGCTGGGTGCGCCCTCCACTTGAATCTGCAGAAATTGAAACAATGAGCGATTTTGACTTCTTTAGGGTAGATAATACCGGACCTATAAGAAATATTCAAATTGACCCGGGTATGGTAATGCCTGCACGTGCAACCAAAACAATTACATTACGTGCAAATCTTAATGCAGGACGCCACGTAGAGCAAATACGAGATGTAGCCGCTCTTGATTCCACAACACGAACAACAGCCGATGGTAATGCCCCCGTATATGATTCTCGTGGTATGCTTACACAAGTAAGTGAAGATATGGGTGTGTTATTTAACGATGAGGGAGATGCCTTTGCCCTCAATGAAAATCAAGGCATTTGGATGAGCTATAAAACAGCTGCAATTAAACACGAAATTGTAGCAACCAATGAAGTGAGCACCATAGGTATTAATGGAGAGAATATAAGCTTTTCAAATAATTCTGCAATTACAGGTATTAGCTCTATTGTAGCAGCTCAAAATGCTATTAATTCCGTCCGTGATAAGACAGGTGTAAGTGCTTATGTGGATTCAGGACAGCTAAGAATTGAAAACCGCAATCAAATGGATGGCGGTGAAAAAGTCAAAAATATCCGTATTACTGCTGATGGAACAGGTGCATTTGAAGAGTTTGTTCAAGGTGAAGAGGATATTACCGCCTTTAGATACCGCTATACAAAATCTGAAGATGCAGATTCTACTACAGGACAATTTAGAACCACTGAAGATTTACGCGCCCTTATGCAATATGATGCAAACATGATTAAGAATCCTGAAAAAACTTACCATGAAAGCACCGCTTCAGTAGGGGTAACGATTAATAATTGGGGTATGTTTGAGATTATCAATCGCAATGATGAAGATGATGAAGAGCAGCGCAATCTTAGCCTTTATGTTACAAGCCACTTCTCCGAAAATGTAACTAATAACGTGCTTTTCAAAGAAACGATGAAAGCCCTCAACACCGCTTCACTCATCGAGGGAGGCTCATCGGTTAGCACAAGCAAAATTACAAAAGCCACACACGCTACAAGCGTAGATATTGTCGATAGTTTAGGAAGTAAGCATAACATTCGCTTTGAATTTTGGAAAACAGGTGATGCAGTATGGAGCTTTAGAGCCATAGTGCCTGAACCAGCACAATTTATCGGTGGCTCTGCAAGCAAGCCCAATGTCTTTGAAGGAGGAAGGGCAACTTTTAACGGCGATGGCTCGCTTTCGGGTATGAATCCTCCCATATTACAATTTGACCCAAAAAATGGAAGCAAGGGACCACAAAGGCTTGAGCTCAAATTTGGCGCGAATGAAACATTTGGGGGATTAACAAGTGTGGATAAAATCTCCGAAACCTATTCCATTAATCAAAATGGCTATCAAGCAGGGGATTTGATGGATATTCGCTTTGACTCTAATGGCTCATTACTTGGGGCTTTTAGCAATGGACGCTCTATTGCCCTAGCACAAGTTGCCCTTGCAAATTTTGCGAACAACACAGGTTTGCAAGCTGAAGGTGGCAATGTATTTTCCCAAACAGGAAATTCCGGAGAGCCAATGATTGGCGCAGCAAACACAGGACGTAGAGGTGGGGTATCGGGCAGTAAGCTAGAGATGAGTAATGTGGACTTAAGCCGATCTCTCACACAGCTTATTGTAGTTCAGAGAGGATTCCAAGCAAATTCAAAAGCCGTAACGACCTCCGACCAGATTCTCAACACTCTTCTTAACCTCAAGCAATAATATTTGAGCTATGGGTAAAGCCCATAGCCTTTTCTACGCACATTAACATATCAAAACCACTCATTGGCTATAAATAATATTTAAGTATATATATTTTAGAATCTCGTTTTAATCTCAGCATTAAGGAACATTATGTCAAATCTATCTTCTATTGGTAAAATCCTTATAGCAGGGCTATGCTCTTCTGTACTTCTCTCAAACATACACGCAAAAGAAGAGTATGATGCACAAAAAATAGCTGATATTTTTTATACACTTAATGGTGATAAAAATAACCCGCATAAAAAAATCAATCACACAAAAGGTTTCTGCGCTATTGGAGAGTTTCTCCCAGCAAAAGGCATTACAAAAACCCTAGACATTCCCCTTTTATCTCAAAAATCTATCCCCACACAAGTGCGCTTTTCACTTGGTGGAGGAAATCCAAATGCGAGTGATAAGTCTAAGGCAAGAGGTTTAGCCCTTAAGCTCAATAGTAAAACAGATAATTGGGAAATGGTTGTGCTCAATACAGAAATCAACTTTTCCAAGAATCCAAAAGAGTTTTGGGAATTTTTTGCTATGAAAGTCCCCAAAAATGGCAAAGTTGATACAAAAAATATTCAAAAACGCACCCAACAAGTCGCTTCATTCCGCAATTATGAAGCTTACCTTGCTAAAATGGGTATCACTAGCAGTGTGGCAAACACTATGTATCATAGCATTCACACATTTTTTGTAAAAGATTCTAAAACTCAAGAAATGCTCCCCGCACGATTTAAATTTGTCCCAACAAATGGTGTCTCCTATCTAAACCAAGATGAGCTAAAGACTAAAGATGATAATTTTTTAGAATCTGATGCAAAGGCTAAGTTAGCAAAAAAACCTATCGAATACAAAATGGTGCTTGTTTTTGCCAATCCTAATGATGTAACCAATGATACAACTGCTTTATGGAGCGGTGAACATAAAGAACTAGAAGTAGGTACATTGAGGGTAAAAAAATATGATGGCACAGATTGCAATGGAGATGTATTTATGCCCGGCGTATTGCCTAGTGGTGTCGGAGAGCCACAAGATCCATTATTTGATTTACGTAATGGCACTTATGTCATTACATTTGGTAGGAGACAATAAGGATATATGCCTATGACCTCCCATTTTGAGCGAATCATTACTATGAACCGATATAAAACCTATATGGTTTTATGTGTATATATGGTGATTTTTGCACTCATTGGGCTTTTAGCCGATATTATCCGCTTAAATGCCCCTACTTTGCAAGAAGGATTTTTTCTCCTCTTAAGTGGAAGAGAATTTCCGCTCATTACCTTTGGTATGGCAGTGGTAGCATTTGCTATTATCTGCTTTAGTCTCGGGCAATTCTCACGCATTATGCTAAGTGGGAATGAATATAAACGTATCAATCCCACTCTTGTCCTCTCCCGCAGAGAATCTCGCCTCTATGGTGTCTTGCAAGATTTGCTTAAAAAGGCAAAATGTCCCTTTGAGCCTGCCCTTTACATCATAGAAGCCCCTTATATGAACGCCTTTGCAAGCGGTTGGAATGCCAATAACTCGATGATAGCCATTACCTCCACACTTTTGGATAAGCTTGATGAAGATGAGCTAAAGGCTGTCATCGCCCACGAACTAAGCCATATCAGGCACGGCGATGTACGATTGACAATGTGCGTTGGGATTCTAAGCAATATTATGCTCTTAGGGGTAAATATCTTTGCCTTTTACTTTAGCTCAGGCAATTCTCAAGGTGCACGGAGTGCGCGAATGATTTTGCTTGTATTGCAGTTTGTGCTGCCTTTGCTTACACTTGTTTTAAGCCTCTTTGTCAGTCGTAATCGCGAGTATATGGCAGATTCTGGTGCGGCATATTTGATGAGGGATAGTGAGCCTATGATAAGGGCACTGCAAAAAATCAGCCAAGATTATGCGCAAAATAATTACCAAGAGCCAAATCCCACACGCGCAAATGCCTATCTTTTTAGTATGGGGGAGATTCTAAGCACTCACCCTAGCATACAAAATCGCATAAAAGCCTTGCTTGGAGCACATTTTTAGCATTTAAGCAATACATTAAAATAAGGCAAACAATGAATCTAGAGCAGCAACTCAAAATATTTTTTGATACATTATGCAGCCATATAGGGGAGAATCCTACCCGTGAAGGCTTAGTCCATACACCAAAGCGTTTAACACAAAGCCTTGCAGATATGCTAAATGGCTATGACAAAAGTCCAAAAGACGCTTTAGGAGAGGTATTTGAAGATGGTGTATGTGATGAAATGATAGTGCTTAAGAAATTGTCATTTTATTCAATGTGTGAACATCATCTCTTGCCATTTTTTGGCACACTCTCCATTGGCTATATTCCGCAAAATAAACTTGTAGGCATTAGTGGATTAGCACGATTGGCAGAAGTTTTCACTCATCGTTTGCAGATTCAAGAGCGTTTAACCGCAGAGATAGCAGATTCACTCACTCAAGAATTACAGCCAAAGGGCGTAATGGTCGTTTGTGAGGCACGACATCTCTGCCTTGAAATGCGTGGCAAACAACAGCAATCATATATTATCACTTCTGCACTAAGAGGCTTGTTTAAAAAAGATTCTAAAACTCGCTCAGAATTTATGCAACTTATCAAGTAATAAATATTTTTCTTAATTAAATATTATTAAATAAAAGATAAATATAACTTACGTTAAGTGAAAAATTTTAAAGATATGTATATATTTTTCACTTTATCCTCTATAAATTTTATATTTTTATTGACAAGTCCTCTATTTTAAACAATAATAGTTTTAGTTCATTATTTGAACAAACAACTTTTTAGGAGGTTTCTAATGAAAAAGGTTCTTGTAAGTGGTGCATTATCGACTTTTCTTGTATTGCCAGCAAGCGCGATTGAGATATACAGCGATGATGATAAAAAAGTTGAGATATATGGCTCTATTCGTGGTTTTATGGGCTATAGTGAAAGCACAAAAGCAGCAGATCCAGCAGCATTCCTCTTTGGATTACAAAGTAACTCGCAATTTGGCGTGAGGGCACAAATGGGTAAATTCAAGGCGAATGTGGAATTTGGTGCAAGAGAAGCTGATGTGATTCCTGCAGCAGATGGAAATACAACAGCTCCTTATAGACAATATTGGGGATCCTATGATACAGGATATGGGGTAGTGCTTTTTGGTAAGACAAACTCACCAAGCTTTGATAATGGCTTTAGTAGCAACTGGCTCAATATTGATAGCGGTATGGTGGGTTTTGGTGGTTTACCAACAGCTAAACGCCACATTCAGCTTCAATATAATATCGCAGGATTCAGTATTGGTGTGCTTGAAGATGTAAGAGGGAATGGTTGGAGTGAGACAAATCAAGAAACACCTCGTATCGCCGCAAATTATACGATTAATAATGACAAAGGACAGCCATTTTTTAAAATTGCTGGTTCATACAAATACTATAATAGTGGCTCAATAAATCCTAGCAATTTCCTTATTGTAGAAAATCCCGGCACACATGCTTATCATATTTGGTTAGGCTTGCGTCCTACTTTTGGAAATTCATTCCTTTCGCTTGTGGCACAATATGGTAAAAACGGCTATCTCTATGGTGAGCAAGTTGCCGGAGCTTATAGTAGAGGTGGATACACTTTTACCAACGTAGGTAATGGCGTAGGCTTAGGCGCAGAAATTGCTGGGGGCAAGGTAGAATTTGGCACAAAATTAAGCCAAGATGTCTCTCTTATCCTTGGAGCTGGTTATCAAGCCACCTATGGAGGAAGCGCTCAAGTAGAGGCCAATAGTGGTCCTATCCACAGCTATGCTGCATTCTTACAGCTCCCCTACAAAGCAAATGCAAATGTTGAAGTCGCTCCTCAAGTTACATTTTACAACACAGAAGGCAAGAAAACTTCAAATCTTATAGCTGGTAGCAATAAGCAAGGGAGCGTAATAGCTGGTGTAAGAATCAAATGGGATTTCTAATCTCTCTTAAAGGTTGCCCTAGGCAGCCTTTAAACTTTTAACCACACTTAAACCCTATTCTCCTTTTATCCCTTCCATAAAGCACACTTTCCATTATCTTAAGACTCAAATCTTAGAAATACTATAGAGTGTAAAACATATCGTTTTACACAAATGCCATTTTTTGCGCACGAGTGAGTAGCTCTCTGGCACCTTTTGCGATAAACCTCTGTGCGAGTGTGCGCCCTAGATTCTCCCCTGCTCTTATATCTGCTAATGCTATCTTTCCTTGCAAATGCTCCTCTATTATCTCACTACCATCGGGTAGCCCGACGATAGCCTTTAAATAAAGATTCTGATCTATATATTCCGCATACACGCCAATAGGCACTTGACACCCGCCCTCTAGCTCTCGCACAAACGCCCTTTCTACACTCACACACAGCGCAGTAGGAGCGTGGGTAAGTCTAGTGATAGTATCAAAATACGCACTATCACTACGCATTTCAATCCCCAACGCACCCTGCCCCATCGCTGGAATCATAAAAGCCAAAGGCGCGATATATGCCACATCATTTGTGCTAAGCCCTAGTCGCTTAATACCCGCTTGTGCTAAGATAATCGCATCAAATACCCCATCGCGTAGCTTTTGCAAACGCGTTTGCACATTCCCCCTTAGACTTAGCGTATCTAAATCTGGGCGAAACTTCTTTATCTGCATAGAGCGGCGAAGCGAGGTTGTGCCTACTTTTGCACCTTGTGGCAAAGATTCAATACTAGGATAGCGCATACTCAAAAAGCTATCCCTACAATCCTCACGTTCAGTAATAGCGGCTAACTCAAGTCCATTCACAAACTCCACGGGCACATCTTTAAGGCTATGCACGGCTAAGTCAATCTCTCCACTCAAAAGCAGCTCCTCAAGCTCCTTTGTAAAAAGCCCCTTGCCGCCGATTTTTGCCAATGGCACATCAAGTATCTTATCACCCTTTGTTTTGACGATTTGAATGCAAGATGAGATATTGCATTCATTTTCAAGGCGGGATTTGATATATTCAGCCTGCCATAATGCCAACGCACTCCCTCGTGTGCCAATAGTCAATGTTTTATGAGACATTTTCCCCTCCTAATATCCCAAGCAGCCGCCCTACAAGCTTTGCAGAATCTTGCGCATCTAGCTCTATTTTCTGCAATCCCTCACGCAAAACAAGCTCCACTTTCTGCTCTGCTAATGCCTTGCCCACAATCAACGCACAATGAAATCCCAATAGCTCAAAATCTTTCATTTTTGCACCAAATCGCTCATCGCGCTCATCAAGCAGCACATCAACGCCCTGCGCTTTAAGATTCTCATATAAAGCAAAGGCAAATTGACTTTGTGTGCTATCTTTAATGTTTGAAATCACAATCACCATATCAAAAACACTCACCTCCCTACTCCACACACAGCCCAAATCATCACTTTTTTGCTCCAAAATTGCCGGCAAAATGCGCGAGATTCCAAAGCCATAGCAGCCCATAATGAAAGGTTCTCTCTTGCCCTCTTTATTCAAAAACTCCGCATTTAATGCACTCGAATACTTTGTGCCTAGCTTAAAAATATGCCCCACCTCTATGCCTTTAGTATAGTAAAGCTCCCCGCCACATCTAGAGCATAAATCTCCTTCTTTTACCACTGCCAAATCAGCATATTCTAAGCCTTCAAATGTGCTTAAATCCACACCTACAAAGTGAAAATTTCTCTCATTCGCCCCACAAATAAGGTTTGAAGCCTCCCTCAAACTCTCATCAAAATAAATATGCTCACTCTGCGTGATATGACGTAATCCATAAGGACCTATGAATCCTACTTCAAGCCCCACAGCCCTAATCTCCTCTACACTCGCATCATCTAGTAGCAAAAAGCTACTATCCTTGCGATTAAGGGTATTAAGCATTTTTGTCTCCTCGCCATCATCATCACCGCGCACGAAAAAATACACCAATTCCCCGCTATTATCTGCCCTCATTGCCTTTTTCACAATCGCCTTAATGGTAAAAAACTTATCCACCTTAAAAAATGTGCTTAGAGATTCTATTGTGGTTGCATCAGGTGTGCGGAATTTTGCAAAGGCTGCCTGTGGGGGATTGCTATCATATTTTACTTCATTTAGACGAGGGGTAGTGCGGGGCTTTCTAGTGCCAATCTCAATATTCGCACCATACTCACAATCCTTACATACGACAATCGTATCCTCACCGCAAGGAGCTAACACCATAAATTCCTTACTCCCACTCCCGCCAATCGCCCCAGAATCTGCCTCTACAACCTTAAAATCCACGCCCATACGCTCTAAAATTCGCTTATAAGTCGCCTCCATTACATTAAATTCCCTATCTAAATCCTCTGTGCTACTATGGAAGCTGTATCCGTCTTTCATTATAAATTCACGCCCACGCATAAGCCCAAAGCGCGGACGCAATTCATCGCGGAATTTTGTATGGATCTGATAGAGATGCACGGGTAGCTGCTTGTAGCTTTTAAGAGTGCTTTTAGCAATGTATGTAACTGCCTCCTCGTGCGTAGGTCCTAGCACAAATTCATTCTCTTTCCTATCTGTAAAACGTAAAAGCTCCTTGCCATATTTTTCATATCGCCCAGATTCTCGCCATAGCTCCGCTGGGGTAATAAACCCCATAAGCACTTCTTGCGCTCCTGTGGCGTCCATCTCTTCTTTGACAATCGCGTGGACTTTATCAAGGAGCTTTTTCCCTAAGGGCAAAAAGTTATAAATACCACTACCTATCTGCTGTATGAATCCTCCACGGACAAGGTATTGATGGCTTTTTAGCACAGCGTCTTTGGGGGCTTCTTTAAGTGTGCTAACAAAAAGTTGTGAAAACTTCATAATATTCCTTCAAAAAGTAGTATCTTTCTCGCATTTGTAGCCATTCAACATAACAATCTCATCATTAATATCAAACATACTTTTCATTGTCTCGATAATAGGATCACCCTGATGGCTCTCACTCGCTGCTCTTAAGCGCATTGTAGGCTGATGTAGAAAAGTATTAAACGCCCCGTGCAAAATCTTCTCCACACTCTGGCGATACTCTTGTGGCAAAAATCCTTTTTTAATTGCTCTATCTAGCTCTTTGAGGGCGGATTCCTTAGCTAAATAGCGGATATGCTTAATCACAGGCTCAACACTTAAAGTTTGCAACCAAGCAAAAAAATTACTCGTAAATTGCTCTACGATTTTATGCGCGCTTTTTGCACTCTCCTCCCTTGCACTTTTATGCTCTTGTACCACTTCTTGCAAATCATCTACACAAAAAATCTGCACCCTCTCATCATTTATAGATTCTATATCGCGTGGCAAGGCTAAGTCAAACCACCACCTTTGCGTTTGGCTCGGTCTTAGCATATCTTTAGTAATCACATATTCAGGTGCACTCGTAGCACTAAAAAGTAGGGGAAATTGATTTACAAGCTCTGCTAATCTCTCATAAGATTCTATATGAATCTGCCCTCCAAGCTCTAAAGCTAATTCTTGCGCGTGGCTTTGTGTGCGGCTTATAAGCGTAATATTAGCCTTCATATTGAGCAAATGCTTACAGGCTAGTCTCCCCATTTCTCCACTACCGACAACCAAAACGGGCAAAGATTCCAAACTCTGTGCATTTTGAGCGAGTTTTTGTGCTGCCATACATACTGCAGTAGAGGCAACAGACACGCTATGAGCTGAAATATCGGTTTGTTTGCGCACACTTGCTGCGCATTTAAAGGCAAAGTGCATCAAACGTGTCATATCCTTAGCACATAAGCCATTATCAAAGGCAAGTTTATAAGCACTCTTAAGCTGTCCTGTGATTTGCGTCTCCCCGATGACAAGGCTATCAAGGCTTGAAGCCACACCAAAAATATGATAAATCGCATATTCGTTCAAGCGCACAATCGCCATTTCTTTGATTTTTTCTAATGCCATAGTGCTAAAATGCGCAAAACACGCATAAATATGCTCTCTAGCCGCCTTTCTATCGTGCATACTCACATAAAGCTCTATGCGATTACAGGTGCAAAGCAAAATACTCTCTCTAATAGATTCGCACGCATTAATCTCTTGCAAAAAAGGGATAATCTGCGCTTCTTTTATGCTAAGCTGCTCACGCGTAGCAATATCCACATTTTTATGAGAAAAACTCACTACCATATATTGCATTTGAATCTTTTCCTGCATCACACTCTCCTAAAATGTCCGTTGCAACATCTGCTTAATCATCTCGTTAAGATGTTCATTACCCTCATTAGCAATCGCCTCTAAAGCCTTATTTGCGTAAGATTGAGCTTTAGTAATACTTTTGCTTATAACATTATAATTACGCATTTGGGCTTGTATCCACGCTTCTTCTGCCTCATTTAAATCCACGCCACAATATGCACTTAGCCTTTCTTTATCACCATCATCAAGACAATCATACAAATCCATATAAGGCAAAGTCGTCTTACCCTCCTTAAAGTCGCTCATTGAGGGCTTACCGAGTGTTTGAGAATCTTGCGTAATATCTAAAATATCATCAATAATTTGAAAGGCTATGCCTAGATTTTCTCCATAGATTCTATAAATATGCTTATTTAAGCCTTTAAGTATCGCACCACACTCTGCTGCGGCAACAATTAGCGCGGCTGTCTTATCCGCACACATACGAATATAAGATTGCCTATCTGTGTGAAAGGCAGTAGAAAGTCGCACATCTTCAATCTCGCCAATGCTTAAGCGCACTACAGCAGAGGAGATACTTTGTGCGATTTCTGTATGAAATGCACTTAGCTCACAAAATGCCTTAGAATACAGCACATCGCCTAGCATAATGGCATTTTTATTACCAAATGTGGCATTGATAGAGGGTGCACCTCTGCGCGTTTGTGCATTATCAATCACATCATCGTGCAAGAGTGAGGCACTCTGTATCATCTCAATAAACGTACATACCCTTAATGCCTCTTCACTCATACCGCTAATACTTAGCAAAAGCTTGCTGCGAAGCATTTTACCATATTGCAAATGTCCGCAAAGAGTACTAATCTCCTCATTATTGCATTCTGCAATGTATTCATTAATATAAGCCTTAATCCGCCCTATTGCAAGTTCCATATTCATTTATGCTCCCTCTGTTTGCGATAGAGAATCATCAAGCACAGCCACCCCCTGCCCTTCTATATACAGATTCAAATGCGCCTTTTCATCGCTAAAAGATTTAAAATACATCACCAAATGTGGCTTATCTTTATAGGCTCTATCCTCCATACCAAGCGGGATTTTATAAGCATTGCGTTGATAATCTGTGTAAAGCACTATTTGGTGATTAAATTTATCATAATTAAGATGGAGTACTAAACCATAGTTTTTGAACAACGTCCAGCGGAATCTCAACTCTTTTTGCACCCCACCGACCTTAAAATGTGCTGTATAAACTTGCTCTTTTTCAAGAGAAAGACTCTTTTTCCAAAGCCACACAGGAGAAGCTGCGTGCATAGATTCAAAACATATCAAAAACAAAAAAATCAAAATGATTTTATTCATGATTGCTCAATATTTTTGCCATAGAATCTATAGCAAGATTATTTTTCATCTCTTCTAATTCTACAAGAATACTTTCATCAAAGCGAGATTGCTCGAGGGCGAGCTGTGCATCAATGCCCTGCTTATGCAAAAGCATTTCATAAATAGCAATCCGCTCTAGCAAAGATTCTAACTCTAAGCTAACAAGCGTAGGCGATGCATTATGTATAATCTCCTGCCATTTTTGCAAAGGTGTACCTTCAAAAAATGCGTCCATTCCTACTCCTTTTGTGATTTTATAGAATCTAATCGTGCTAAAACTGCTTGTGCGTGTGTGTCAAGAGATTCACATTGGGCTAATCGCGCACAAGATTCACCCATTTCTTTAAGTGCCTTGGCAGAAAAGGCAATAATAGAGCTTTTTTTGACAAAATTTTCTACACTAAGGGGTGAAAAAAATCGCGCGCTGCCGCCAGTAGGCAAGGTATGATTAGGACCAGCGAGATAATCCCCGATAGGCTCACTTGCATATTCTCCCAAGAATATAGCTCCGGCGTGTTTGATATACGGAAGCGCCTCAAATGGTGCAGCAGTAAGTATCTCCAAATGCTCAGGTGCAAGAGTATTAACTATATCTATACTCTCTTGTAAATTGCGTGTGTGTATCATCACGGCGCGATTTTCTATACTTTTTTGCGCGATGGCATTTCTAGGCATTGTGGGCAAAAATGCCTGAATATGCGAGCGCACAGATTCGATAAGTCGCATATCATCACTCACAAGAATGGCACTTGCCATTTCATCGTGTTCAGCTTGTGAGAGCAAATCATAGGCAACATAGGTGGGATTTGCGCCCTTATCAGCGATAATGGCAATCTCGCTAGGACCGGCTATCATATCGATATTGACCTCCCCGAACACCAGCTTTTTCGCACAAGCGACAAAAATATTGCCCGGACCGCTAATCACATCAACCTTTGGAATCTCCTTACAACCATACGCCATAAACCCTATGGCACTCGCCCCGCCTACTTTGTAGATTTCAGTAATGCCACATAAATGCAAAGCGGCGAGCAAAAGGGGATTAGGGCTATTGTGCGGTGTGGGGGAGCATACCACAATTTCTTTCACCCCTGCGACAATGGCTGGAATGGCATTCATCAAAAGTGAGCTTGGGTAAGCTGCCTTACCACCGGGTATATACAGCCCAGCTCGCTCTATGGGGGTAACCTTCACACCGAGTATACTGCCATTATCTTCACAATCAATCCAACTTTGTGTTTTTTGCTTTTGATGAAAGGCGTAAATTCTATCATAGGCAAGGTGGATGGCGGATTTTAGCTCAGCAGATAGCTCATTATAAGCCTTAAGGCACTCTTGTGGCGTGATGGCTATATCTTGCAAAGTATGGGCTTCCCATTTATCAAACCGCGCAATATGTGCTTTTATAGCCTCTAAGCCATTTTGTTTTATCTCATCAAGTAAGGATTCTACGACAGAGGATACCTCTTTTATATCCATTTTGCCACGTGCTAGAAGTGCTTTGAAGCTAGTTTCAAAGTCTTTTGAGCGCACATCAAGGATTTTCATCATCTCCCCCATAATCATAAAGTAATTGGGAATTATATATTGCTACTCTAAACAAATGGGCTATATTGCTACGCCATTGCGACACATCAAGGGATAATCCTGCAAGCATCACATCTTAAAGGATAAAAACGATAGATTCTATAGAGGAGTTGTGCGTATGAGATTATGACAACTAACGCACCCAGCGAGAATTCTTCCATATACGGCAGCGCCCTTTGCAATCTCATTATTCTTAAAAAACTTCTCTAATACTTCTATGTTTTCAACTTGCCGATTAATGATTCCACTCACTACATTGGTATCGCGTCTTTGCGATGCGTCAAGATATGTATTAGGATCAACTTGTCTTAATTCTTTATTAAGGATTTTAAATTTTTGCAAACCTTCATCAAGCCATACCTGATTACTATACAAAATGCCCTTTTCAATGAGACTCATTGCATACTCCATATCTTGCATAATGCACGTAAGTCTCCCTTCTGCAAATACCAAGCAAGCACATATACCCATAAGCCATAATATTTTCATCTTACTTCCTCTCAAATAATTTTGAGCCAATTCGCACGAGATTCGCCCCATACGCAATAGCCATTTCAAAATCCCCACTCATTCCCATAGAAAGTATTTTCGCACCCTTATCTTGCAAGGTATCAAACACATCACGAGTACGCTTGAAACTTGCTTCAATATCAGCCCTATTCTCACTATGTGCGCCAATACACATCACGCCTTCTAGCATAATACTAGGGCAAGTGCTCAGGATTTCTTCATAAATTGTCTTAGCAGTTTCTGCGCTCACGCCGTTTTTACTTGCTTCATTTGCCGCATTCACTTGCAATAATGCTCTTAGTTTTCGCTCTCCTAATCGCTTTTGCAATGCTTGAGCAAGTTTAAGAGAATCTAGGCTATGCAAAAGCGTGGGCTGCAAAGAAAGCAAAGTATTGATTTTATTTTCCTGCAAGGAACCAATAAAATGCCACTCTAATGGCAAATCCTCTAACTCCTCGCATTTAGCACGTAAATCTTGGACTTTGTTTTCTCCAAAGGCTCGTTGTCCGCATTCATAGAGTGCGCGTATATCTGCTTGTGTTTGATATTTACTCACTGCCACAAGCGATACGATATGATGTGCATTATATGCCAAACGTGCGCGTTCAATCCGCCGCAAGATTCTCTCAAGATTTAATGCTAACATCTGCTCTCCCTAAAATGACAAACGCAATATATCATTATACAATCCTAATAACATTAATGCCAAGAGTATCGCCCAGCCACAAAGTGTAAGATAATACATCACATTTTCATTCGGAGGGGTGTGCATAATCATCTCATAACAATTAAACATAATATGCCCTCCATCAAGTGCAGGGATAGGCAGGAGATTCAAAATCCCAAGATTTACAGATATAAGTGCAGTAAGCCAAAATAATGTAACCCAGCCGTTATTAGAAGCTGAGCCTATCACAGATACAATGCTCACCACGCCGCCAACCTCACTGCTAGGCACTACACCGCTTATAAGCTTTACAATACTCTGCGCGATGAGTGTGCTAGCCTTAAACGTCTCATCTATACCATAGCTTAGACTTTCTAAAGCATTATATTTGACCTCACCCGTAACACCACTGCTTGCAATACCTATCATATTACGCATAATAGGCTCACCAAAAATATTTTTACTCCCCTGCTGTATAGGAGTAAGGGTAGTTTCAAAAAGATAGACTACATCATTTGTATTTTTGCGTTCGATCTGTATGTGTAGCTCACCATCTGTGTGGATAATCATAGAATCCAACTCTTCCCACGTCTTTATCCCTTTACCATTAATGCTTAAGATTCTATCTCCTGCTTGTATCCCAGCTTTTTGCGCGGGGAAGTCTGCTCTCACTTCACCCACGATAGGTAGCAAACTTATCTTGCCCCCCATACCCACAGCCACATAGAGCATAAATGCCAAAAGCAGATTAAACAAAGGTCCAGCGAGTAAAATCGCTATACGTTGATAGGGGGACTTTGCCAGATATGAATCTGGCTCATTGTTTTGTGTTTTTGGATTTGTGTCATCTTGCCCTTTAAGCTTCACATAGCCACCAAGCGGGATAAGAGAGAGGGCGTATTGTGTGTGTCCTATATACACACTTGCTATTTTTTTACCAAAACCAATACTAAAGACTTCTACACTCACCCCACAAAGCCTTGCCACAATAAAATGCCCTAACTCGTGGAAAAAAACTAAGAAAGATAGAATCAAAAGTGCGATAAAAATACTCATAAATTAAAGACTCTTCATATATTTAAGTGTATAGTCTGCCCCAGAATACAATGTGAGTGCGACAGCAATCCACAGAAGGACTTCCCCGCCTGGAAAGAAATCGGCTAATAAAAATGCAATAGCAGTAATTTGTGCTCCTGTCTTATATTTACCAGTATTACTTGCTGCTACACTCGCTCCGCTTCCAGCCACCATTACACGCAATCCTGTGATAAAAAACTCGCGTGAGAGGATAAGAAACACCGCCCACGGAGAAGCCCTATCCAACATCAATAATGCAATAAAAGCGGATAAGATCAGCATTTTATCCGCCAATGGGTCAAATACCTCACCAAAACGCGAGTGCAGATGATATTCGCGTGCGATATAGCCATCAAAAAAATCCGTCAAAGAGGCAATACAAAAAATCAAACAAGTGAGATAATTCACCCAACTTCTATGAACACAATCAGGCAAAATACTATCATAATGCAAGGCAACAAAAAGCAATAAAATAGCTAGAAAAATCCGCGATATGCTTAATATATTAGGGAGATGCTTCACTTAGTTCCTTTAAATCTCTTAAATCGTTCATTGAGATTAAGATTTTACAACGGATTCTTTAACTTAAGCGCAAAAGCGGCGAAAGTTATCGTAGGGTTGGGCGAGTTTTGCTACAATCACGCCTTTATAGCCATATCTCCAAATTTTAAACAAAGGAGGCATATAATGATTAATATTTTTATTAGGCGCAATGGGCTTATTGTACGTGAAAGCCTACATTTAAGCGATGAAAAAGTTAAAATCCTTCAAGAGCACGATAAGATTCTCTGGATTGACTTATTTCAGCCATCAAGCGAAGAAGTGAATTATATTTCATATACTTATAATCTTGAAGTCCCCACCAAAGAAGAGAGAGAGGAGATTGAACAGTCTGCTCGTTATTGGGAAGATAGCGGAAGTATTACGATTAATACCTACTTCCTTGTGCGCTCTTTAGAAGCTGAATTGCGTAATGAAACTATCACCTTTTTACTCTGCAAAAATATCCTTTTTACTCTACGTTATAGTGAATTTCGCGTTTTTGATGAGATTCAGCAAATCGTCCTTGCCACGCCTAAAGTCTTTGAAGATGGCTTTGATTTACTTGGCAAAATCTTTGAAATCCGTGTAGAGAAGGATGCTGATTTGCTTGAAAGCGTGGCGAAAAACACACGTACCTTGCGCAAAAGGGTGTTCAACTCCTCTGTAATTAATTATGATGAAATGCTAGAGGACTTCTCCTCCTTGCAAGAGCTAAATATGAGTGTGCGGGATTCTCTCTTTGATAAACGGCGCGCTATCACGGCATTACTTAAGAGTGATAAGGCAGATTCCGAAGTAAAGCGCAATATGGGTATTGTGCTAAAAGACTTAAATTCGCTTGTAGAATTTACCACAGCAAATATGTATGCCCTTGATAATATCCAAACCATTCTTACCAACCAAATTAATATCGAGCAGAATAAGACCATCAAGCTTTTTACAGTGGTAACCGTGGCAATGATGCCCCCTACGCTTATAGGGACGATTTATGGAATGAACTTTGATAATATGCCTGAATTGCATTTGGACTTCTCCTACCCTGTGGTATTAGTCATTATGATTCTCTCTACCATTTTTCCTATTATTTATTTTAAGAAAAAAGGCTGGATTTAATGGATTTTTTATTTAATAGCGTTTTGTATTGGGTTGGGGATTTACAAGCGTGGGTAGCTCTAGGCACACTTGTATTCTTAGAGATTATTTTAGGCATTGATAACCTTATCTTTCTTGCTATCATTATCGCACGTCTGCCAGAATCTCAACGCGATAAGGCGCGGATTATTGGCTTATGCTTGGCTATGCTTTCACGTATCGTACTGCTTGTATGTCTTTTTTGGATTATGAAGCTTACCACACCGCTTTTTCATATCGCTGATTTTGCCCTGAGCGGACGAGACATCGTGCTATTTTTGGGTGGATTATTCCTTGTATATAAAGCCACAGGGGAGATTCACGCTATGACTGCGCAAAAAGAAGAACACCACAGCACAAAACAATATGCTGCCTTTGGCTTAGTACTTATACAAATTATGGTGCTTGATATTGTATTCTCGCTAGATTCTATTATCACAGCAGTGGGTATGGTAGATATTCTCCCGGTAATGATTATTGCCATTGTTGTAAGCGTATTAATTATGCTATTTGCCTCTAAAGGCGTTTCACATTTTATAGAATCTAATCCAAGTATCAAAACCTTAGCCCTAGCGTTTCTCATTCTTGTAGGGGTAATGCTTATCGCTGATAGTGCGCATTTTCATATACCTAGAGGATATATTTATTTTGCTATTATTTTTTCTTTAGGTGTGGAGATTCTTAATATTTACTTTATTAAATCACGCAAATAAAAGTGAGGATATAGGTGTATAATTCCCTTAAGACTTTTGAATCTTAAGGGAATTATAATGCTTAGAGGCTATAAATATGGCGCGCACTGACATTATATGTATATCCTACCATAAGTTTCCCTGTCCATCCTTGTATTTGGTATATCGCTAGGAATCTCATCAAATGCCTTTCCACCAACCATAAGCACTTGCACCAGCTCCTATTCCTACAAACACACCAAAGTTTGTACTGCTTGCGATAAAGTTATAGAGTGCGTCAAAATTGATAGCATAGCTCATTACATGTGCATTTACATTTTCCCCGCTTACTGCACTTTTATGCTTTGCATCGGTATAGATAAAGTTTACAAATAAACGAAATCGGAATGAGGAGTGAGAAAGCGCTTATAACTAGCTAGGATTTCAAAGGCTACACCTTTTTCTTTAGAATCAATGTAATGATTATATTTTTTGAGATAAATATTGGTCTTTGATATTAGCAGCACCATAGCCTGCACTCGCCTCGTTTTTTACTTAAAAGCAAAAAGTTGAGGTTATATTTAGATTTTGTAACAATAAAGAGTCTCTCCTAATAATGACTTGGTTTGTAAAGATAAAGGGGGATCGTCGTTAGGAGGATAGAGACGAGGCATTTGTGATAAAATTTAAGAATCTCACCTTAAAGATTCTTAAATGCAATATCTCTCTAATTCAACATACCCCCTAAAACTTCTTCTTATTCACATCATCAAGTATATCTCTAGCTACACTATCTACTCTCTCACTGATTTGAGCA
>NZ_CAJTLL010000023.1 GCF_910577135.1 uncultured Helicobacter sp. | reverse complement strand
TTTATAGCCTCTAAGAGCAAAGATTCTAAAGCTTTTTGCTGCTCTGTTTTATTGATAGATTTGGTAAAGTAGGCTTTAGCCAATTCTTTATCAGTCTTCATACTCTTTGAGTAAAGATCTTTCATTTTTGCTCCTTTGATATAAAATATAGATTGCATTATAGCCTTTAATTATACTTTCTAAAAACAGGTTTAATCACATCTCCTTTAAGATAAGAATCTACCCCTTCATTTAAGGCTTTTTTGTATATTTCTAAACTTTTTGCTATGGCTTCAAGCGTATAATCAAGCTCTTTTTGCTTATGAGCATAGCTCATTGATATACAGGGAAAGAGAACATTAGATTTAAGCATTTCTTGCAAAAATAATGTGCGAAAAGCAAGGCTAGATTGCCTATTGCTATCAAAAGTAAGAATATAAGGCTGACACTCTATACCTGTTGCTACAAAGTGTTCGTGGATTTGTAAATCTTTTGCGATTTTATTAATGCCTTGCACGATTTTTTTCCCATAATCCCACAGATATTCTACGATATGCTCTTGTTTTAGAATCTTGTATGTTTCTACAAAAGCCCCAAGTGGAGACATCTCTGCGCCGTGCGTTGTCGATAGAAGGAATACCCTTTCTTTTCCACTAAATTCAATACTTCCTAGACTCATAATCTCTCTTTTTCCTGCTACGGCGGCGACTGAAAATCCATTTGCCATAGCTTTGCCAAAAGTGCATAGGTCTGGTTTTATATTATAGTAATGTTGAGCTCCTTTAATATGCCATCGAAAGCCTGTAATCATCTCATCTAAAATCATCACCGCTCCATACTTATCACATAACAAGCGGACATTTTGTAAAAAATCATTTTTGGGGTGTTCTAAATTAGCCGGCTCTAAAATAACACAAGCGATATTGTTTGGGTATTTTTTAAATAGAGTTTCCAAAGATTCTATATTATTGTAGTGAAAGGTAAGCGTATCTTCTTGTATATTTTGAGGCACACCACGTTTTACCTCTGTGCTGCCAATAAACCAATCATCATAGCTAAAAAATGGGTGTTCTAAACAACGTGCAATAAGCGTTCTACCAGTATAAGCTCGCGATAGCTTTACAGCTGCACTTGTAGCAGTAGAGCCATTTTTGGTAAATTTCACCATATCTACACTATCAATAGCATTAATGAGTGTTTGAGCGGCTTCAAGCTCTATGAGTGATGGGCGTGTGAGGTTGTTTCCATATTCTATTTGTTGAATCGCCGCTGCATTAACACGCGAATCGCTATAGCCTATACATACCGCTCTAAGTGCCATACCATAGTCTAAAAATGCTTCTTCTTTCTCATCATATACATATGCCCCTTTGCCTCTTTTTAGAATCTGTGGAGCATTACTTGGATATTGATCGTATCCACGTGAATATGTATGCGCTCCACCCGGAATAGCATTGAGTAATTGTTCTTGATAATTCATTCTGTCTCCTTAACTTATGTACTAGGCTATTTTCTTGCCTCTAAAATCCCCCAATTGAGCAGTATACCCGCAGGGATTTTTAGATGTATAGGAGTTTTGTTTATATCCCCCCCCCCCATTGTTTAGAGCTAATATATGATTTTCTTCTTGAGAGAGTCTAAGAGTAAAAGTTCCAATACCCCTTTGTGCTAGGTTTCGTTCAAAATCTATATGGGGAGAAAAAGGTATCATATTTATAGAGGAAACTAAATCCCCACACATATCAATAATGCTTTGTGTGCAGTAAGTATTGTAATAGGTATTGATAAGCGGTGATTTTGGATTATGTGGATTGAGGCTTGAGGCATAGAGCAGTCCTCCTTGTTTTAAAACTCGTCTCACTTCTTCTACAAGAGGCAAAAGCTCATTTTCATCAAAGATAAGCAAAACTCCCCAACAAAACACTAAATCAAAAGTATTATCTTCAAAAGGTAGAGTGTGTAAATCCCCTTGAATAAATTGCATTCTCTCTTTAAATGGAGTATTAAATTCTCTAGCTAAGTCTAAACCATCTTCATTATAATCAAGTAAAACAAAAGTAGCATTTGGAAAAAATGAAGCCAAATGATAGCTTAATGTCCCTCCACCACAAGCTAAATCTACAATTTTATAAGGAGCATTTTTATCTAAAATACCTTTATTTATAGCCTCTAAGAGCAAAGATTCTAAAGCTTTTTGCTGCTCTGTTTTATTGATAGATTTGGTAAAGTAGGCTTTGCTTTTCTTATCCATTTGAGTGGCTTTTAGGTAATTGTCTTTTGTGATTTTCATAGCCTCTCCTTGTATTTTGTTGCCAATGTTTGAATAATGGCGAAATCATCTTCATCATCTATCTCAAAGCTTTTCCATTTTGGGACTTCAAAGCCTAGAGTTAGCTCGTGATAAAAGTTTTTATGCTCTAAAAGTGCTGTAGTCAGGCTAATATACAAACTCCCTTCAAAAAAATACACAGGCTTAATATCCTGTCTGCGTAATGGCGAGAAGTCTGTATTTTCATAAGGGCGAATAAAATCATTATGAAGATATACAAGAAAAGCGGGGTTACTTCCCTCTGTGGCGCAGATTCCCACTATGGATTGTGCTTTTTTGTGATTATGGAGAATTTCAATGGCTTTATCCACATCTCCCCTCTCTCTTAAAGGGCTTGTTGGCTCTAGTAGCACCACATAATCAAATTCTTTATTTAACTCTTTTTTATAATAATCAATACAATGCTCTAATACTTCAAAAGTAGTAGTCGTATCACTACTTAAATAATCAGGTCTCAAAAAAGGCACATTAGCCCCATAAGATTTAGCAATATCTGCATAAATATTAGAATCTGTGCTTACTACTATCTCATCAATATACTTAGAATCTAAAGCAGCTTGAATACTCCAAGCTAAAAGTGGCTTACCACAAAGTGGTTTAATATTTTTATCAGGTAACCCTTTACTTCCACTTCTCGCAGGAATAATGGCAAGAAAGCTATGTCCTTGATACATCAAGCTACCCCCATATAAGAGATAGGAGATAGATAAATAAGAGAGTTTAAAGGGTAGTTTGGTATAAAGGGGAATGTGAATGGTTTAAGAATTAATGTATTACCCCCCCCCCCGCTGATTTGTTGCTTATTAGCGTGATTAAGCATAAAATCCACAAATGCAAAATCAAGTGGCGTATCAATATCTATGCTCCGCTCTTCTGGCATAATGAAAAGCCCTGTGTTTGGAGTAAATACACTATCATTTTCTAAAAGTGCTTCGCGTTTCCAGATGTAAATACTTGCATTCATATCATAGCATTTTGGGCTATCTTGTCGCCTTAGAATAGGTTTTGGTGGTTTTTTGCTTAGATTCACTCTTTTTTCTCCTTCCTCTTCAAAGATTTCTATGAGATTGAAATATGGACTTTTTCGTGCTGGAGAGGCTGTGATGAGAATGTCATTATCATCGTGTAGAAATTGTTCATAAGCTTGTGTAATATCACTTACTAAGCGCAATGGGCTTGTCGCATCAAGGTCAAAAATCACATCAAAATGTGTTTTGTAGTGTGCTTCACTTCTAAGTAGAGCGTCCCGTATAGCAGGAAGCTTACCAGAATCATCGGTAGCAAGGGCTTTATCACGCAAGAAAAATACTTCAGCTCCGTATTCTTCACCTACTTTGGCAATATCCTCTGAATCTGTGCTAAGCACGATGTGAGAAAAAAGACGCGATTGAAGAGCCTGAATGATTGTGTGAGCTAAAAGTGGTTTGCCAGCAATAGGCATAATATTTTTATTTTTTACACCTTTGCTTCCACCACGTGCGCCGATTACACAGAGTATATTTTGCGTGAGTTTCATATTTTTAATCCTTGTGAGAGTTTGCATAAGAGATGAATCGAGGGTAGGCAAGATTCCCTTTGAGCCTGCTTGCAATACGGCAAGTAGGTCTTTTGGGATTGTGTGTGAAGTGAAAGATGGAGAGTGCAATACACTTTGGTGCATAATGGCAAAAAGTTCATTGCGAGCAAAGCTTATACTTTGGGTGTTTTGGACGCCTTGTTTGGTAAAAGTAGAGAATGTGTTTTGTATTAAATCGCATTCATAAGTTGCATTTGTGGTATGAGCTCTTATAGTTCTCCGTGGGATTTTACTGAAGTAATTGCAGGTAAGATTGATAATTGCACCTTGAGCAGTATGGGCTACAAAAGTGAGAATATCATCACTTGAGATTTCCAGTTCGGATATTTTACCATTAAAACCTTTGATACTTTCATATATAAAATCCCCAAAAAGCCATTGTGTATAATCTAGCTCGTGGCTTAGGTCGAGCAATACTCCCCCACCCCTTTTTTTATGAGCACTATAAGTATGACGATAGTCTGTATTCTCTCTCCATAGTGGTAGATAAGAACCGCAGGAAATTTCTACAAAATAGGGCGTTTCTTTTTCTAAGGCTTGGCGCATAAGCCACAAAATAGGGTGAAACCTTAAGCAAAAGCCTATCACAATCGTATTTTTACCACTAGGGGCAAAATAAAGGTTTGATTCAAAAAGGGGCTTTTCAACAAAAATAATTTTGTTTTCACACAGAGAATCAATATATTTTAAATCTTGAAAATGTTTTGCTGTGGGTGAAGCGATAATGTAATAATCAAAGGCTGCTATATCGGGTAGGGATTCAAAAGTAGGGTAGGCGTTAGGAAGATTTTGAGAGCTAATCAAAGTGATATGAGCGTTGAAATATTGTTGCAATACCTCACTATGGCGTTTCCCAATCGAACCATATCCTACAATAAGCACCTCAAGAGACATTTAGGCGACCTTTGGATATGCCAAATAATGCGCTGCTGTAGGAATGCAGATATAAGGATTATTAATTAGCTTTGTATCTGCCCCCCCCCCCATTACTTTCGTAGCTAAAAGAGTGGCAAAATCAAAATCAAGTGGGCTATCAATATCACTTGAATATATATTATCCATTTTATAAGCAATGCTTTGAGGCGTGAAAAAGCTTCGGTGCGTTAGCAGGGATTGCGTTTTTGCGATAAAAATTACTCCATTTAAGCGATAGTATTGCGGTAAATCTTGGGAGCGGACATTGCGGATAGAATCCTGCAAAAAGCCATTCATATTTTCATCTTCGGGCAATGTATTACTCCAAAGAGGGGAATGCTCACATTTACACACAGAGATAAGAGAATCCATATTGTGTGTAATAATTTTTTCACAAGATTCTTTAATATGCCAACTTTGACGTAAAGGACTAGTGGGCTGCAATAGCACCACATAATCAAATTCTTTATTTAACTCTTTTTTATAATAATCAATACAATGCTCTAATACTTCAAAAGTAGTAGTCGTATCACTACTTAAATAATCAGGTCTCAAAAAAGGCACATTAGCCCCATAAGATTTAGCAATATCTGCATAAATATTAGAATCTGTGCTTACTACTATCTCATCAATATACTTAGAATCTAAAGCAGCTTGAATACTCCAAGCTAAAAGTGGCTTACCACAAAGTGGTTTAATATTTTTATCAGGTAGTCTTTTGCTCCCACTTCTGGCAGGGATTATAGCAAGGAAAGAGGCTCCATATAACACTTTGATATACCCTTAAGTTTTTGTGCGAATTGGAGCGTCATTCTAGCATAAGAATTTTATTTTTTCTCTTTAATTTTAAAATTTTGGCTTTTAGAAACACTGAAGTTTTGAAAAGGTTTGAGTAATGATTTTTGCGTTTTTTGAATGAGTATGGCGTAGGTATAAAATTTGTCTGGCATATCGGTGAGATATGAATCCGTGGCATTATCTTTTCGCTCTAGGAAAAAACGAGAATGCAGTATGTTTATATTTCTACTTGAGAGTAAGTTAAACAATGTTTTTGTATCGGTAAAAAAGTTTGGGTGTCCATTTTTACGTGCGCCTATTTTAGTTTCTTTAGCCATTGTGTCAGTATCTAAATAATGATTATTTTTCCCCGTGATAAGAGCTACTCCACCAATTTTAAGCACACGTAGTACTTCTTCTAATGCGATATGTTGAAAACAAGCATCAAATACGCCATAGCAAAATACAGCATCAAAACTATCGCTAGAAAAGGGAATCTTGTCATCTTTAAGAAGTTTTTTCACATTGATATGGGGATAGTTGTTTGATATGTAATCAATACAGGATTGTGCAATGTCGCAGCCATAATATATACATTTGTATTGTTCAAAATAAGGAATAGCCCTTCCAAATCCACAACCATAATCAAAGTGTGTGCTGCCCCCCCCCCCGTAAAAGCACATTAAAGTTGCCTTTTTGTAGGGCGGAAATTTCTTCTTTTGTTTGCACTGCTATGCCAAATGTGGATTGGAGGAGTTCGCAAATAGCTTGAGTGCTTTGATCAAGGGGTCCTGCTGTATCAATGCAATGCACAATATATACAACAGGTTTGCTCATAAGAATTACCTTTAGTTTTAGGACGTAGTTGGTAAGGCATAATTATAATGTGTAAAAATAGATGCGACTTTTTGCATTAAGATAAATGATTTTTAGAGATATGAGAGTGATATGAGAAACAATAAATACTCTATTTATCTAATTCTGTCTAAAAATCTTTAGATTCTCTAATCTATTATGCCCTTGCTGTTGCGATGTAACCGCTGCATTCGCACGAAGTGCTTATCCACACTTGCAAAGTGAGATTCTAAGGTTTAGAATCTATATTCATTATTGGCTCGTTCATATTCTTCATGTGCGCCGATATCTATCCAATAATCTGTAATGAGATATGAACGCACATCATAGTTTGTTTGACTTAATAGGGTATTGAAAAGATGAGGCATATCAAAGAATGTATCCTTTGGGATAAGAGACAGAGCTTGGGGTTTTAAGCAGTAAATTCCAGCATTGACTAAGACATTTTGCACCGGTTTTTCTGTTAATTTAACAATTTTGTTTTCTTCACATTCTACCACACCATAAGGCACCTGCATACTATATTCTCTAACGCCCATAGTAGCACAGGCATTGCTTTGTGTGTGAAAAGATAGCATTTTTGTAAAGTCAATATCGCTTAATATGTCTCCATTCATCACAAAAAAACTTTGATTTTCTCCTTTGCTTAAAAAATCCGCATCGATGAGACTTAGCGCTCCTGCTGTCCCTAGCGCTTTTTCTTCTTTAATGTAAGTAATAGATAAGCCAAATGAATGCCCATCACCAAAATAATCTTCAATAATATGAGACTTGTAATTCACGCATAGCACGATGTTATAAAAACCTTGTGATTTGAAACGTTCTAAAATAATCTGCAAAATGGGCTTTGAGCCAACTTTTAGCATAGGTTTTGGTATAGATTCTGTAAGCGGGCGCAAACGCATACCTAAGCCTCCAGCCATAATAACAATCGTATTGTGTAATCGCGTTTCTCTTAAAAGCGAAGAGATAGATTCTATAGCGACGATACGTCCATTATCATCAAGTAATGGAATCTCATAAATATTATGCTGGGCAGAGAGGGCAATAAGCTTTTGCTTACTATCGTGAATTGAGGCAGTAATGGGGGATTTTTGAATGATAGATTGTATAGGGCTTGATAAATTTAGACCTTTTGTAAGCCCACGGCGGATATCTGGGTCAGTAATAATACCTAAAAAATTATCATCTTTATCGACTACTATGAGTAATCGCACACCATCATAAACGCCAAATATTTTTAAGGCTTCCTGCAGTGTCGTATCAGGAAGCACGGAGATTCTTTTAATATCTTGCATTTTTTGCCTTTAATATTTTATGTTGGGGGTGTTTAGATTTTTAGAGGCTATTATAGCATAAACACAGATTTGCATATTTTTCAAATGACATAAGCAATATGTAAGTTTTAGCTATTTAGTTTTATTTTATGATAGAATCCATTCTCATTTTAAATAGAAAAGGAGCACATATAATGAAGTATTGTAAGAAATGTGTAATGCCAGATACTCGTCCGGGCATTACTTTTGATAGTGATGGTGTATGTATGCCGTGCAAAAATCACGAGCGCAAGCAAAAGGTAGATTATGAAGCACGATTTGAGGAGTTTAAAAAGCTTTGTGATACATATCGCGGGTGTAATGGCGATTCTTGGGATTGCGCGATTGCTGTAAGTGGAGGGAAAGATTCTCATTTCCAAACTTATATGATGAAGGAAGTTATGGGTATGAATCCTATTTTGTTTTCCGTAGAGGATAATTTTTCAATGACAGAAGCAGGTAGGCATAATTTGCGTAATATTTCTGAAGCCTTTGGTTGTCATCTTATCACATTAAAGCCGGATATCCGCACACAAAAAGCCCTAATGCGTAAAACATTTGAAAAGTATGGTAAGCCCACTTGGTTTATTGATAGGCTCATTTATACTTATCCTATTCATATGGCGTTAAAGTTTAATACACCATTGCTTGTATATGGAGAAAATGTAAGCTATGAATATGGTGGTGGAGATAGCGAGGAAACATATAGTGCGCGTGAAATTTTAAGTAATGGCGTAGCAAGTGATATTTCACTAGAAGACCTTATTGATGAGCAGATTTCAAAAAAAGATCTTGACTTAACTATTGCCCCCCCCCCGTTAGCTTTCAAGCAGCTTGACCCCATTTATCTTTCATATTTTATTCCTTGGAATTCATATTCAAATTATATTTTTGCCAAATCGCGCGGATTTCACGACCTTATTGGTGAATGGGATAGAACTATGTGCGCAGAGCAATTTGACCAAGTGGATTCTATTGCTTATTTAGTGCATGCGTGGATGAAGTATCCTAAATTTGGTCACGCTTGCGCTACGGATTATGCGGCGCGATTTATTCGCTATGGTATGATGAGCAGAGATGAGGCTGTGGAGATTGTAAGGCAGAGGGACCATAATCTTGATTCTAAAGCGGTAGAAGATTTTTGCAGATTCGCTGGATATAGGGAGAGTGAATTTTGGGCAATTATAGATAAGTTCTATAATCGTGAAATTTTCACTAAAGATAGGTTTGGCAGATGGGTGCTTAAAGAACCCGTATGGAAATCTTAAAGACAAAATAAAATACAAAAATAAGGGAGTAAAAATGAAAAAAAGATATTTTAAATACCCATAATTGTATGGAGGGGGTGTTTGAGATTTGTTTATGCTATGTGCTGCATCACAATGAGGAAAGAGGAATTTTAGCCCCACACCACATTTACCCAATTTCCCACGTGCTTTCTTATAGTATCATAGAGACTTTTCCCCATAGCCTTTATTTATAATGAGAAAGGGGAAGAATTCCTACATTAAATTCAATTCTACAAAACAATACGAAGCTTTACTCTAAAGCCTCTACTTGATTATTCATTAATAAAGGCAGTAAGAAATCGCGATACTTGCTTAATACGTGGGATTCTGTCTTTGTCTGTTTCATTAGTGCAAAAATAGGCTCTATTTCTTTTTGCAATGATAGAAAAATGCTTTCACAATATGGCATATAAAGATTTTCAACCGCTGCTCCTGCGTGTTTGATATTTGTTCCTGTGGCATATTGAGTAATGGTATATTGAATATAAGAATCGTTAAAAATACAAAAAAGTCCTGCTTGGCTTATAAGTTTATGTTTATCTGTGATTTTTCTAATACCCGATGAATAAGTGCCATTTAGCCCATAGGCTACTCTGCCTACGCTTCCATCAAATGACACAAGCAAATCATTTTTATTGATGAGCGGCGTCCTCCTTGTTAGAATCTATATAAACGCTATTTTGACTATCTAGCATATCGCCTACGCGATAAAACTTGATATGATTTGGTGTTAGTTGAGATTGGGCATAACTTGAAGTGCCAAATTCTGCTCCACGTTCAAAATGTAATCGATGAGAGAGCTTGAGAACTTCCCAATCTTTGGGAATCTCGCGTTTGAGTGTTTCATTATACACCATTGCGCCACCGCTTGATTTGTAGGGTTTGCCCTGCTCATTAGGGAAGTTAAACTCCACAAAATAGCGTGTGTAAAGGAGTTTAGCGAGATTCTCTAGCTCTTTACTAATGCGGTTATTGAGTTCGATTTTGCTATCAAGCACACTTAAGATTCTAGCGATATTGTTTTGAATGGGTAATGGCGGTAAAGCTAAGTCTAAATCTAGTAAGTCATCAGGCGTGATTGATGGGTAGCTTGAGGTGCTTGTTGAAGCGATTGTGTGAAGTAGATTTATATAATGCTCTTGCGTGAGATTGTAATATAAAAAATCTGCATTGGCATATTCTTTATTTTCTATGGTTAGTGTTGCAAACCCTGTGGAACAAACCATATTTTCTAGTGGTTGCTTAATAATGCCATAGTGTTTGAGATTTGGGCGAACACACGAATATAGAATCATATCTTTTTCTACAATTTGCTTTGCTCTACTTGGGATTTTATCTCGTTTAACTTTAAGATATTTCACGCTTGATATTGTATTGTCCGTAAGATTTGCTGTTTCAAGGTAATTAATAAAAGAAATTTCTTTTAGATTTATAGTTTGGGATTCTGTGGATATTATATCCCCCAACTTTACCCTCTCCCATTCTTTTGGTAATGTGTATTTCATAGAATCTCCTTTAGAATAATTAAATTGTCATTGCGAGAATGCGTAGCATTCGTGGCAATCTATAGAGTGAGATAAAGCCTTTAAGTATGGATTGCTTCACTTGCGTTCGCAATGACGTTTCAGTATGGATTTGCAAGTGTAGATAAGCACTTTGTGCGTATGCTTTGGCTTTGCCTCGCAATGACAAGCGGTGTTTTTACTCTATTTCCCCCTCCCTTTGCGGAGGGGGATAAAGGGGGTGGGGAATCCTAAAATCATAAAAACCCCTCCCCTAGCCCCTCCCGCAAGGGGAGGGGAACAAGATGTGTGGAATCTCCGCAACGGGAGAGGGGAACAAAGAGTGAGACAAGATATACAATGGACATAGCAGATTGCTTCGTCCTGTCGTCCTCGCAATGACGGAATGCTCGTAGTCATTACGAGGGCAAAGCCCGAAGTAATCCACCACGTAAAGATAAAAATTGCACTTGATTCTATGGATTTGCGATAACAGATTGGCACGTTGTGCAAATGGATTGCCGCCCCTCGCAATGACGTTATAGTGTAATTAGTCATTGAACTTTATTTTTGCAAAGTTTTCTAGAATCTGCTTTTGCAAATCTTGGCTTTGGGTGAAAAGTGCCTCTAGGCTTTCTTTACTCTCTTTTATCTTGGCGTTAAATTCTGTCTCGCTCATATCAATATGCTCGATTTTAAAGTCAAAATACTGCCCCGCGGAAAAAGAGTAGTTTTTTGCCGCGATAGATTCTAGGCTTACTTGTATGCTAAAGTCCTCTATTGCTTGAGATTCTATAAAGGCATTGATGATTTTTAGCTCATCATCTTTGCTTAAAAATACTCGCTCGTTTTTATCGATTTTTTGCTTTGTCCCTAGCTTTGAAGCATCGACAAGCAGGACAAAATCGCTTTTTTTGCCTTTGTCTATAAAGACTATGGATACATTTGTGCCTGTGGTGGCAAAGATATTTGGAGGCATTGTTATGCAGCCACTCAAGGCTTTAGAATCTACAAGGTGTTTTCTAATGCTCTTTTCTATGCTGCTTTGCGCGGTGATAAAGCCCGTACGCACGACTATGGCGGCTTTACCTGTGGGGGAGAGGGAGTTTAGCAAATGCTGGAAAAAGCATAGATATACTGCCATTTTATCTTTGTCTTTATTGGGAATCTTTGGCACACCGGCGAAAAAGCGCGTTTTATCACTAGCGAGTTCATTTCTATACTCGCTAAAATCAAGCTTAAAAGGGGGATTGCTCACGATAAAATCAAAGCTCTTGTGCGTGTGGCGCAGGTGGGTTAGGGTATTACCCTGTGTGATGTTATGGATAGAATGGGCGAGATTATTTAGGATAAGGTTTAGGCGCAGCAATGAGCTAGACTTTTGGCTAATGTCTTGGGCATAGATGGAGCATTTGCTCTGCCCAATAGCGTGGGCTAGGCTCATTAGCAATGTGCTAGATCCTGCGCTTGGGTCATAGCAGGATACGCTTTTGTAACTCTCCTTGCCTACAAGGATTTGTGCCATAATGGCAGCTACGGAATGGGGCGTGTAGTATTCGGCGTATTTGCCGCCATTGTCTTTGTTATAATCTTTGATAAGGTATTCAAAGAGCGGTGCGAAAAAGTCATAGCCTTGAGAAAATGCCCCTTCAAAGTCAAAATCACTTAGTGATGATATGAGGGCTTTAGCTACGCCATCACGTTTGCTTTGATCCGTGATGATAGGCATAAGTGGCTCAAAAAGCTTGATTTTGCTCCCGCCCTCAGTAGCGATAGAGAAAATCTCTGTATTGTTATTTGCGATATTTTCAAAGGCATTATCAAGCTTGGTGTGGAAGTTTAGGTCATTTTGTGCGGAAAAAAGCGCGGGAAATGTATCACTAGGGGCAAATTTGACATTTGCGCCGATGTCTTCTAGTAGCATTTGATAGTGCTCATCGGGCATAGATTCTAGCTCTTTGTAAAGGGCAATAGCATCTAGTTTGGCTAAACGTGATTCTGCTCTTTTGACTTCATACGTGAATTTGTCATTTAAAAATTTGTAAAGAAATACTTGCGTGATGATTTTATACTCTCCGGCGTCATTGCCTAGTCCGCTTTGTGCGCAAATGGCTTTAAGCCTATCAATAAGCGCGATGATTTGGCTCTGCAGGGTGGAATCTTGGGCTTGTGTGGGCGGTGTAGATTGGCTCATTCTATGCTCCTTTGTATTGATGCAGGTATTCATTAATGATAAGATGTAAAAGTGTGGCGCGATTGTCGCGGTTGTAGTGTGAATCTAGCAGGGATTGTATGTTGTCTTTGCTTTGCTGGGTTACTTCGTGTTTGAAATAGTCTTTATTTTCTATGATGTGCTCATTATCTAAAAGGCTTGTATCGATTTTGTGCTTTATGGGCATAAGTTGCGCGTGAAGTGCGCTATCTTGTAATGTAGGGTAAGATTCTCTAATGCGTTTGTGAATGCGTAAAAACTTCGCGTCATTGTTGTATTTAGCACGTAGGCGTTCGTCTTTGGCATTATGCAAAGTGATTTGCTCCTCTAGGGCTTTGTATTCTGCGCTTAAAGCGGTGATTTGCTCTTGGGTGGGATTAATGTCTCTTTTGGCTAAGAGCCTTTGAAGCTCTTCATATAGTGTGATATATGTCTTGTCTTTTGGGTCGTGATTATTGCTAAAGGCTTCTCGCACTTTGCTAATTGTGATTTTAAGGGAATCTAATAGGATTAGCTCATTTTGTCCTCTTTTTTCAAAATGGAATATGTAATCTTCTAGGGCGGTGTCAAGCAATGCTTTTGAGGGGGATTCTTGAGATAGGGCTTCTTGTAGGTGGAGTGTGTGCAGTCTCCTATCTAGGACTTTTAGGAGTTTAGCAAAGGTGTGGAATCAAGCTTGTTTTTAAGCGTGTCATAGCCTTGTATGGTGATGAGATTATAGAGTGCTGCGGCGTTATTAATAGCGGATTTTAGCTCGTGTATATCAGCTTTAGGGAGATTTTGGATTTGAGTTGCGAAGACTTCTGCATTGTGCGTGTCGTATTCCCATAAGGTTTGGTTTATCTCTTGCAATTCTTGGGCTATCTCCTCTTGGGTTTTAAAAAGTTTGCTATACGTTTCTTTCTCATCATCTAGCTCATTGCTTAGCTCGTCCCAATAGGCTTTGTTGGTCTTGTCAAATTCTTTATCAATATCTGCAAAATCCACCACATAGCCATAATGAAAGTTTTTGTATGGGCGATTGACACGCGTTAGGGTTTGGAGGAGATTATGCTCTTTTGCCTCGCGGCAGAGATAGAGCTTCTTTAATCTTGGGGTGTCAAAGCCTGTAAGCAGCATAGCATAGACAAAGATAATATCAATCTTGCCATTTTTGAAAGATTCTATATAAGTGCCTACGTCTAATGTATCGTGCAGAATAAGGGCAGTTGTGAATCTTAAGGGGCTTGTAGATTCTAAACTATCATTTATGCCATCATTTGTAATGTGGTTTGTGTCTGGGGGGGGGGGGCAATAGCCGCTTTTAAGCGAGAATCTATACTAAGAGAGCGTGAAATCTCATAGAGAGATTTAGCTTGCTGGGAGCTGTGGCATACAACCATCGCGCCTATGGTGTTATCACCGAGTTTGATTCTACTTGTGGCAAAGTCGTTTATGATATATTCACAAAGCGGGGTTGTGAAATTTTTATGCGCATAGATAGCACTTGCATTTAAAGAGCCTTGCTCAATTTTAAGTGTCTCAAAGGCGGCATTAAGCGAGGCTTTGTAGCTACTTTGTATGTCTTCTTTGATAAGACGTAGGATGTAGCCATCTTTGATAGAAGAATCATAATAGTATTTATGGATATAATCCCCAAAAATATGCGTGGATTTCTCTCTTTTGGCACTTTGTAGTAGAGGTGTGCCTGTGAGCGCGAGGAAAATCGCTTCCTTATCGACATTAAAAAGATGAGTGAAAAACTTAGCCGCGGGCTGATAGCTGCGGTGGGCTTCATCTATGAAAAATATGAAAAATATGCGTTGGACTTTAAGATGATAAACATTTGGCACACTTAGAGCATCTTCGCTAAACTTTTGGATATTAACAACAATCATTTCATCTCTGCCCTCTGTGTTATTACATTTGAGCGATTGTAGTTCTTGGATAAAATCTTGCTTAGATTCTATAGCTTTGACGGATAAGCCGCGTTTTTTAAATTCGTTGTAGGATTGTTGAAGCAAGTCTAGCCTATCCACGATGAAGTAAAATTTTGTCGTGATAGAGTGCGCTTGATAAAAATCTTTTATTGCTCTTAGTGCGTAGAAGCTTAACGCGGTTTTACCTGAGCCTTGCGTGTGCCAAATAATGCCTCTTTTATGAGAAATGTTTAAATCTTTAGTGTTTGTCTCGTGGTGAGGCTTAAGCCAATCGTGCAGTTTAGATTGTATAGTGAGGGTTGCAAAAAACTGCGGATAGCGCATAATGTGCTTTTGTATGCTGTGGCTATCTCTCACAAAGGCTATGCCATAACGTAAGAAAAACATAAGACGTTGATGTGAAAAAAGCGAGATAAGAAGGCGGTTTGTAGGCGTGTCTAGGGCGGTATTTGTGTGAAATTCTGGCGTGTTAAGAATAGCTTGAGTATTCGTATCTTTTAGAATCTGTTTGATAGCGTTAGTCTCTAGCGGTGCAATATCTTGTGTAGGCAGGGTGTGAGATAGCTCCTCTCTAAAATGCTTTAGCTTAAGATTATAGCTTGTGGAATAGAATGCGCCATTTATGGGAGTAAGCTCGGTTTCATTATACTCTGTATTGTTAGAATATACAATCATTTGCGTGAGGTTAAAATATCGCTTAAAACTTTCATCGCTAAATCGCCTTTTGACACGTTCAAGTTCTGCTTGGATACCTTGAATATTATTTGGTATTTTCACTTCTACAAAGGTAAGGGGCAGTCCATTGATAAGAATTGTAATATCTGGGCGGAAGCTCCAGCGCAGATAGCCTTCCTTGTTTATATTGCTTTCATCACCACCATAGGGCAGCTCTGTAAGCACTTCAAAAGCATTATTGTCTCTATTATCCCAATCAATAAGGCTTATAGCACCTAATCCCTCTATTTTGTGGTTAGTTAGCCCTAAAATGAGTGCGTTGTAAAAACTTTCGCCTTTATCATCAAAGGAAAGCAATTCTGTAAGGCGCGTTAGAATCTTAGAGTAATGCTCTTGTTTTATGGTGGGATTTAGCCTCTTTAGGGCGGAGTGAAAGCTCGTAAGGAATATATTTGTTTGTTTGTGGAAAGCTGATTTTGTGTTTTTGTCATTAAGCGATATGTATTCAAAACCTAAGCGGACAAGTGTAAGTAAAGATGGAATCTTAACGCGCGTATTTTCGTTAAAATTATTAGAATATGTCGTCTCATCTCCAAGAATATTTTTAAGGCTTTTGTAAGATACAAAATAAGTGAGCCGTGATATTATCACAGAGATTCTAAAAAACTTGTATAATTATATATTTTTTAGATGAAATTTTGAGAAAAAGAGGTGCAATGACTACGCAAAGCCATATTCGCAATTTTTCTATTATCGCTCATATTGATCACGGCAAATCTACACTTGCTGATAGGCTCATACAGGAGTGTGGGGCGGTGAGTGAGCGCGAGATGAAAGCGCAGATTATGGATACTATGGATATTGAAAAGGAGCGAGGCATCACCATTAAGGCGCAATCAGTGCGTCTAAGCTACCCATACAAAGGGCAAACCTATATTTTGAATCTTATCGATACGCCCGGACACGTGGATTTTAGCTATGAGGTGTCGCGCTCTCTTACATCGTGTGAGGGGGCATTGCTCGTAGTTGATGCAAGTCAAGGCGTAGAGGCGCAAACTATTGCAAATGTGTATATTGCAATGGAAAATGATTTAGAAATTATCCCTGTGATTAATAAAATCGATTTACCCGCAGCAGACCCTGAACGCGTGTGTGAGGATATAGAATCTACCATTGGCTTAAGCTGCAAGAACGCACTAAAGGTAAGTGCAAAGAGTGGAGAGGGTATAAAAGCCTTAATTGAGCATATTATAGAGCATATACCTGCTCCAAGTGGTGATGAGAATGTCCCTACAAAGGCTCTTATCTATGATAGTTGGTTTGATAACTATTTGGGGGCTTTGGCATTAGTGCGTATCAAAGATGGCGCGTTGCACGTAGGGCAGGAAGTGCAGATGATGAGCAGTGGCAAAAAATATGAGGTGCTGGGCTTATATTATCCTCACCCGGTGCAGAAAATTCCCACGCAGAGTATTCTTTGCGGTGAGATTGGCATTATCTCACTTGGGCTAAAAACGCTCACTGATATGGCAGTGGGCGATACGATAACCGATGCGAAAACACCAACAGATGTAGCCATAAGTGGTTTTAGACCGGCTAAGCCCTTTGTATTTGCTGGAATCTATCCTATTGAAACAGATAAATTTGAGGAATTGCGGGACGCGCTACATAGGCTTAAACTTAATGATTCTGCCCTTAGCTTTGAGCCTGAAACAAGCGTAGCTCTAGGCTTTGGCTTCCGCGTGGGATTCTTAGGGCTTTTGCATATGGAGGTGGTGAAAGAGCGATTAGAGCGGGAGTTTAATCTCTCACTTATCGCTACTGCGCCAACGGTGGTATATGAAGTGTATTTAACCGATGGTTCTAAGGTGTTAGTGCAAAATCCTAGTGAGCTGCCCGAAGTCCAAAAGATAGAATCTATCTATGAACCTTATGTAAAGGCGAGTATTATCACTCCTAGCGAATATGTGGGGAATGTTATCACTCTATTGTCAAACCGCCGCGGGGTGCAGGAAAAAATGGATTACCTCACGCAATCACGTGTTATGCTTGTGTATGCTCTGCCGAGTAATGAGATTGTAATGGATTTTTATGATAAGCTAAAGTCCTGCACGAAGGGATATGCGAGTTTTGATTATGAGCCTATCGGGTATAGGCAGGGGGATTTGGTGCGCCTTGATATACGCGTGGCGGGAGAGGTTGTTGATGCCTTATCTATCATCGTAGATAGGCAAAAAAGCTATGAAAAGGGCAGAGCATTGGTAGAATCGATGAAAGAGATTGTCCCAAGGCAACTTTTTGAAGTGGCGATTCAAGCGAGTGTGGGGAGTAAAATCATCGCGCGAGAGACGGTGAAATCTATGGGAAAGAATGTAACGGCAAAGTGCTATGGTGGTGATATAACGCGTAAGAGAAAGCTACTAGAAAAGCAAAAAGAGGGCAAAAAGAGAATGAAAGCTATCGGCAGGGTAGAGCTACCTCAAGAGGCATTTTTAGCGGTGTTAAAGATTGATGGGTAGGATTATGGGAAATATAAAGACAAGGAGCAAAGAGGTATGAAGGGCATTATCTTAGCCGGGGGTAGCGGTACAAGGCTTTATCCTAGCACATTGATGCTCTCAAAGCAGCTTCTACCTGTGTATGATAAGCCTATGGTGTATTATCCACTCTCTGTGCTGATGTTAGCAGGTATTAAAGAAGTGTTGATTATCTCCACACCAAAGGATACGCCTAGATTTAAAGAGATTTTTGGGAATGGTGATTGGCTAGGAATGCATATAGAGTATTGTGTGCAAACCTCCCCCGATGGCTTGGCACAGGGCTTAATCTTAGCGGAGGATTTTATCAAAGATGATGATATAGCCTTGATTTTAGGGGATAATATTTTCTATGGGCAGGGCTTTACCCCTATGCTCCTTGAGGCAAAAGAAGCGGCAAAACAAGGTAAGGCGACGATTTTCCCCTATCCTGTGAAAGACCCTCATCGCTTTGGTGTGGCGGAGCTAGATTCACAAGAGCGTGTGATAAGCATTGAGGAAAAGCCCTCTAAACCAAAGAGTAATTTTGCTGTAACGGGATTGTATTTTTATGATAATGAGGCGATTAGCATTGCTAAAACGCTCCGCCCAAGCCCACGAGGAGAGCTAGAGATTACAGATGTGAATCTTGCCTATCTTCAAAAGGGCAAACTTATGGCACAAACATTGGGGCGGGGCTTTGCGTGGCTTGATACAGGTACACACGATAGTCTTATTGATGCAGCGACATTCGTGCAGACCATAGAGCTACGGCAGGGGTATAAAATCGCGTGCTTGGAGGAAATCGCCTATTATAATGGCTGGATAGATGAGAAAAAGCTTTTGCAAAGGGCTGATTTCCTTGATAAAAGTGGCTATGGGCAGTATTTACGCGCTATCATAGAATCTCCTTATATGGAGCGAGAATGAAGCATATTCTTATCACTGGTGGAGCAGGGTTTATCGGTAGTAATTTTATAAACTACTTTTTACGCAAATATCCGCAATATTTCCTTATCAATTTAGATTTGCTCACTTATGCTGGGGATTTGGCAAATCTAAAAGACATAGAATCTTATGCAAACTATGCATTTATAGAGGGTAATATTTGCGATGAGGGGCTGGTAAAGGATATTTTTGCAAGATATAATATTGAGGCGGTGATTCACTTCGCTGCGGAATCTCACGTGGATAATTCTATCGCTACTCCTTCAAAATTTGTGCAAACTAATGTCAATGGGACTTTTAACCTTTTACATAATGCGTATTTAAGCTGGTTTAATGCGCCACATTGTCCTAAGAGTGGCAAGGAAAATGCGGTATTTCATCATATTAGCACCGATGAGGTATATGGCTCTTTGGGCGAGAGTGGATATTTCACAGAAAGCACCCCTTATGCGCCAAACTCGCCTTATTCTGCTTCAAAGGCGGGGAGCGATATGCTTGTGAGGGCGTATTTCCATACGTATGGGCTAAAGACGCTAATGACAAATTGCTCAAATAACTATGGTCCTAAGCAGCACGATGAAAAGCTTATCCCTACAATTATTCGTAACGCACTGCAAGGGAAGTCAATACCTATTTATGGTGATGGCAAAAATGTGCGCGATTGGCTTTTTGTGAAGGATCATTGTCGTGGAATTGATGTGGTGTTTCACTCTTGCTATTTTGGAGAGAGCTTTAATATCGGTGGAGGCAATGAAAAGAGCAATATAGAGCTCGCGCAAATGATTTGTAAGGTTTTAGATGAAAAATACCCTAAGGAGACAAGCTACAAGGAGCAGATTACCTTTGTGCAGGATAGGGCAGGACACGATAGGCGATATGCGATAGATTTTAGCAAGATTCATAAGTTCTTAGATTGGAAACCTAGTGAGAGCCTTGAGAGTGGCATAGCTCAAACCATTGATTGGTATATTCATAAATATAGGGGCTAGAGGTGTATCAGCTTATAGATTTTTCATTTTTTAATGATAAAGATTCGGTGTTAGTAGCATTGCAAAATAATGTAAATTGTCCTTTTGAGATTAAAAGGGTGTTTTATATCTTTGGTGTCCCAAGTGGTGGAAGTAGGGGTGAGCACGCCAATAGAATCTCTCAATTTTTGTTTATCGCACTATGTGGGAGCTGCACCATAGAGGTGGATAATGGCAGGAAGCAAGAGAGATTTATCCTTGATAATCCTAGGCAGGGTTTATTCTTAGGCGCAATGATGTGGAAAAAGATGTATGATTTTTCTAAGGATTGTGTCTTGCTTGTATTAAGCGATAGCTATTATGATAAAGATGAATATATTTACGAGTATGAGCGCTTTTGCGGCATTGCGAAAATGAGAGATTAAGCTATGATAGAGAGATGAAAGGTTGGTGCGATGATTACGTTTTTGGATTTACATAAAATTAATCAAAGATTTCAAAAGGAGCTAGATTCTGCATTTGGGGAGGTTCTTGATAGCGGCTGGTATGTGATGGGGGAGCAAAACAAGGCTTTTGAGCGGGAGTTTAGCAACTATTGCGGGGTGGAGCATAGCGTAGGCTGTGCAAATGGCTTGGACGCATTGCGACTTAGCATTAAGGCACTTGGCTTAGGCATAGGAGATCAGGTCATTGCTCCTGCAAATACCTATATCGCCTCTATTTTAGCCATTTCCGATAATAGCTGCACTCCCGTGCTTGTCGAGCCAGACATTGCTACTTATAATATCAATCCGCATTTGATAGAATCTCACATCACGCCACAGACAAAGGCAATCCTTGTCGTGCATCTTTACGGGCAGGTTGTAGAAATGCAGAAAATATGGGAGATTGCTAAGAAGCATAATCTTTATATCATCGAGGATAGCGCTCAAGCGCACGGAGCTATGTATCAAGGCAAGAGGGCAGGGACATTGGGCGATGTGAGTGGATTCTCATTCTATCCGGGTAAGAATCTAGGCGCCCTTGGCGATGGCGGGGCGGTTACCACAAAGCACAAAACCCTTGCGGATAAGATTCGCGCATTTGGAAATTATGGCTCACATATCAAATATGAGAATCTCTACAAAGGGCTAAATTCAAGGCTTGATGAGCTACAAGCGGCATTTTTACGCATTAAGCTAAAAATGCTTGATAGCGATAATGCAAGGCGGCGGGAGATAGCGCATTATTATCGCACACATATTGATAATACACATATTGTTTTGCCTCAATGTAAAAGTGAGGAAGGGCATGTGTGGCATTTGTTTGTCGTGCGTTGTATGCATAGAGAAAAACTTCAAAAATATTTGCAAGAGAGGCAGATTCAAACGCTTATCCATTATCCTATCCCGCCGCATAAGCAAGAGGCTTATAAGGAATATAGCCATTTGTATTTGCCTATCACAGAGCGCATTCACAAAGAAGTGCTATCTCTGCCTATAAGCCCTGTGATGAGTGATGAAGAAGTGCAAATCGTGGTTGATAGTATTAATCACTTTAAGCCATAGAATCTAGCACAAAGCTTAGAGTTCAAGGGCGAGCATTCCTGCAAAGTCATTTTCAATACCAAGCATATCGAGTGCACCGGCGATATTACCTCTGTGGTGAGTGGCGTGATTGAGTAATCCTAGTATCAAATGCGCTCTGCTTTTGCTTATGCGAAAGTCTTTGCCTAGCTGCAAAGTTTCAATTTTGCTAAAATCATTTGTGCTTTCAATACTCTTTATAATCGCCTCATTGACTTGCTCTTGTAATGCGCTGAAAGCCTCAATGTCCTCTATGATACTTTCTTTAAGCGTGAAATTGGGCTCTAGGTATGTAAGTAGCTCCTGTATTTTAGGATTTTTATCCCCTAGTAATGCGCTCACTTGCCCTAGAAATAGTCCAATAGCTCCCACGCAGCTATGTGCAGCAGTGTGCATAATACTTTTGTAATACAAGCCGCAATCTTTATAGAGTTCTGCTTTTTTGCCATTTTGGGCTACATTTTTGAATACATCAAACATAGCTTTGTCTGCCATTTTGTTATACTTTGCCTGAAGTAAAAGTGCTTCTTTCATTTGTTCTCCTTGTGGTGTGTTCATTTATGGATTTTTATCAGTAGCTTGATATTTTTGCTATGGTAAAAAGCGCTGGATTCTATCATATTATCAATAAAATTTATGAATAAGAATCTACACAAAGTAAAGAGTATATGAAATATTGCTATAAAATATTATTTATGCGTAAAATTATGGTATTTCTACAAAAAAGTAGGAAAATTTATTCTACTCTTAAGCGCAATTTTATTGTTAAGCGCAATTTTATTGTATTCATTGTATTATGTGAGCGAAGTAAAGAATAAATGTTTGGCATATTTTACTTTTGCTATATAGAAAAAGGAGGGGTTTAAGTATGAAGTTTGCTTTGGGTATTAACGCAAAGGTATCGCTAAGCACCACGATTTTGGTGCTTATTAGCTTTGGGGTATTGGCATATTTTGTCTATTTTGGGACAAAGCAGACGATTACTCATATAGAATATGATGCACAAGAAAAGAAGATTGCTCAATTAGAGAGTCTTATAACAGTTTATGTTGATGAAAAAAAGCGCCTCATTTATTCTCTCGCACAAGAAGCACTAGGAAGTGGTTTGAATGAGAGTCAAATGATTCAGAATCTAAAGCTTATCCAAACTGCAGGAGATTTCAACCTCGCTTACATCGGCTTAGAATCTAATGGTAGAATGCTACGAAGTAATGGCAATCACACCTATGCTAGCGATGAATATGACCCTCGAAGTCGCAGCTGGTTTTCTATCCCTAAGACTTCACTTAAAGATGAAGTGCTGGGGGAGCCGTGGATCCAGACTTCGTATAAGATTCCCGTTTTTGGCTTTTCTGCGCCATTAATAATGAATGGTAAATTTGTGGGTGTGGCAAGTGCAGATATTGCGCTTAAATCGCTTAATAAATATATTCATACGGCTAAATCTATAGAGGAAAATATGGCTGAAAATGTGATCATCCTTGATTCTAAGGGACGCTATGTAAGTCATATTAATGAAGAAAAGCTGCTAACAAGTGATGATATGTCTCAAAAAATTCTAAGCTATTTTAATTCGCAAGAGGAGCATTTTATCCTTAATAGTGATATTGCCACTTGTAAGATTCACGCTCAAACACAATGGCTGCTCTGCTCAATTATTCCACAAGAGAGCATTATAAATAAGGTGTATGATAATAATATGCCTATTTTCACAATGCTTATTATTTTTGCTACTTTTCTTATCGTTGCTCTTTATTTGCTATTGCGTTATCTGCTTAGACCTATTGGGCTTATTAAGGTATACCTACTTGAATTTTTTGCGTTTTTAAATCATAAAAATAAGGAGACAAAACCCCTTGTTTTGCGCAGTAAAGATGAGTTTCAAGAAATGGCAGAAGTCATTGGGCAAAATGTAGAGAGTGTGCAAAAAAATATTTTACAGGATAATCATAGCCTAGAGGCATTTTCTAAGGCGGTAGAGCAAATCAAACGTGGGTATTTGCATTTGCAAATTACCTCAAATGCGCATAATCCGCAAATCAACCAACTTGGTGATTTACTCAATGAGATGCTACATTCGCTTAATCACAATATATCGCATATTCTTAGCGTTTTGCAAAGATATGCTGATAATAACTACATTAAGCAGGATACGGATATTATTAGCGCATTAGAGGGTGAATTGCAAACAATGAATCAAGGCGTTTTTGATTTGGGCGCGGAGATACGCAAAATGCTTGTTGCAAGCCTTGATTTTGCACAAAAGCTTAATGACAAAGCAAAAGATTTGGAAGCTTCTACTAATGGATTAAGTGAAAGCTCAAAAAAACAGGTGCAATCTTTGCGAGAAACTGCTCAAGCTGTAGAAGAGATTACTTCATCTATGCAAAATGTAAGTGGTAAAACAGGAGAAGTCATTCAACAA
>NZ_CAJTLL010000022.1 GCF_910577135.1 uncultured Helicobacter sp. | reverse complement strand
TAGCTGTAATAACGCCGCAGGAATAAAAATCTTTAAAGCTTATCACATTCAAAGATTCTGTATAGGGGTTTGTGGGTTTGGGATAACCATTAAGAGAGAAATTCGCACTTCTGGCACTTTCTCCAATCACAAGGAGGACGATTTGTGGCGGAGTATTAGCTGCTAAATGCGCATCTTGTGCGATAAGTATGGGCGTAAATTGTCGCTCCTGTGAGTTCTGTATATAAAGGATAGTAGAGCGAATGGGGGCAATGGGATTAGGCATAGTGGCTAGGCTTTTTTGTGCTTTAAAAACAAAGATAATATCTTTACCCCAAATTGCGTAGCTTGCGCTTATAAATATGCTTAGAATCCCAAGTATGTATATCTTCTGCTTACAGGCTTGCATAAATGGAATCTTCTTAAGTTTGATAGCACTAAGAAGCACGCAGGGCAAGATTCCAAGGATTGTTACATAGCCTATAAATCCAAGACTTATCATATCGAGGGCTTCATCCGCGTGGGTTTCTAATACGCTTTGTATAATATCCTCATTGATAAGCACCCCTAGAGAATCCATATAGAATCCACACACGCTACTTAGTAGCAGGATAAAGCCCAGCATATACTTCACACTAAATCGTAGGCATAAAATTTCTAATCCAAGCATTAAAATGCCTATATGGATAAGTGCATTAAGCCACGTGAGATAGGAAAGCTCTATACGTGTGGCGAGTTCATCAAAAGTAGTATTAAAAGAATGATTAAGGCATAAAACGATAAAAATCGCACCAAATAGTGTAAGAAAGTGGTAATTAAGTGGGAAGCGAAAATATTTCTTTAAAAGAGCAAACATTGAAAAAAGAGATAAGCGCTAAAGGCTCTGCTTAAGAGAGCCTTATGGGATTAAAGAATAGCATCAAGCTTTTCACGAATAGTTTGCTCTGGCAACGCACCTGTAATTTGATCTTTTACCTCCCCATTTTTCATAAATAAAATAGTAGGGATATTTCTAATGCCAAATCGTTTTGAAAGTTCGGTTTCATTATCTACATTCACCTTACATATTTTTGCTTTACCTTCATAATCTTCTGCAAGTTTGTCAATTACAGGAGAAAGCATTTTACAAGGATTGCACCAAGGTGCCCAAAAATCTACTAATGCCACACCGCTTGTAATCTCTGTGTCAAAATTATCATTACTCAATTCTATATACTTAGCCATCGTTTCAGCTCCTCAATAAAAGATGATATGTAAATGCTACCTTTAAATCGCATTGCTACGATGTATGAAGCATTTATGTGCCTATTATATATCGCTTTGTTTAATAAATTTTATCCATATTTGAGAATTTTTATAAAATTTATAGATTTCTGTTAAATAATACTTAAAAATTTAGCATGTTGAATTTGCCATAATGACGTGTTTGCACGAGCACATAAGCCCATCTCTTGCGTAGCATCACTCTTGCTGTTGCCTTTGATAAAGCTTGGCTCGCAGCCGCTAAAATCTATATAAGCCCTCAAATGTGCTTCTCACATTATTGTATATCGTTACTAAAGATGAAAATGTGTGGAAAGCTAAAGCGATTTTTCAGGATTTGTATGGCTTGATTATAGTATGTGTCACCAGGTCGCACATAAGCGACGTTTTTATCAAGTAGATAATCTCTTAAATGCACGTGCAGGAAAACACTTTCTTTGGTGTTAAGTATTTTTTTTCTTTAAGTTTTTGATTGTATTTGCTAAGAGAGCGAGCAAGCGCAAAATCTTTTTTGTAAGATTCGATATAAATTATCTAAATAAGCAATATTATGAAAATATCCGTGAGGCATAGGATAGGGTGCAAAAGCTTTGTTTGAAAAATGCTAGAACTTTGTTGTTTTTGTGGGGTTTCTTACACAGTATATTTGTGTTGCAGATAGTAGGGGCTATAGGTTAGATTTCATTTGAATATGCCATTGCAGTATTTTTGATAGAGATAGCGTCAAGGTAGCATTATAACGGGGGATAAAAGATAGGAAGCAATGGTATGTTTAGATTTATAAAGTGGCAGTGAGAGGTTGAAAGAAGCAATTTCTAATAAATGAATACTATCCCCCCCCCCAGCGTGTAGAATCTATATGATTATATGCTGTTGCACCTTTGCTCCATAGCTTTTGCAAAAGCGTAAATAAACATTTGATTGCCTAAATCACCTACAAGCTTAATAAGTATTAAAACTCCCTTCGTAATGTAGTTACGTAGATTGCAAGTGTAGTATAATTATCCTCAAAATGGCATTTTATGCTAAAATGTAGTATTTATTTTATATTTTTTAAGGATTCTGCAATGCTACAAACCATCAATCTTTCAATGCGATATGCGACAAAAAAGCTTTTTGAAAATGTGAATATCAAGCTTGATGTGCATAAACGTTATGGGCTTATCGGGGCAAATGGCGCGGGGAAATCGACTTTTCTTAAAATTTTGAGTGGCGTGTATGAGGCAAGTAGTGGCGAAGTAGTGATTGATAAGGGCTTGAAGATGGGGGTTTTGGGGCAGGATCAATATGCCTTTGAGGATTTGAGTTTGAAAGATGCCGTGTTGATAGGCAATAAGCGGCTTTATGAGGCGATTAAACGCAAGGAATACTTATATGAAAATGGCGATTTGAGCGATGAGCAGGTGAATGTCGAGCTCGTGGAGCTTGAAATGATATGTGCTGAAGAAGACCCGATGTATGAATATGATGTGGTGATTGAAAAGATTTTAGAGGATTTGGGCTTTGCGAGCAGCATTCATAACGAATTGATGAAAACCATCACCGGTGGCGATAAGTTTAAGATTCTCTTAGCACAGGTGCTTTTCCCAAAGCCCGATATACTTTTGCTTGATGAGCCGACAAATAACCTTGACTTGCCTACAATCGCGTGGCTTGAGGAGAATCTCAAGCGGCACGAAGGCACTTTGGTGGTGATTAGCCACGATAGGCATTTTTTAAATAGTGTCTGCACTCATATTTTAGATATGGATTTTGGCTCTGTGCGGGAGTTTAGCGGGAATTATGACGATTGGTATATTGCCTCAACTTTGATTGCTAAGCAGCAGGAAATGGAGCGTAACAAAAAGCTTAAGGAAAAAGAGGAATTAGAATCCTTTATTGCGCGATTTTCTGCTAATGCGAGTAAGGCAAGACAAGCTACGAGCCGACAAAAACAGCTTGAAAAGCTTGATATTCAAAGCCTTGCTGTGAGCTCAAGGCGAGACCCAAGTATTGTGTTTAAACCCAATCGTCCTATCGGTAATGAAGCTCTAGAATGTGAGGGAATCACCAAGAGTTATGGGGATTTATGCGTGCTAAAAGATGTGAATCTAAAGATTCTACCCGGCGATAAAATCGCGCTTGTGGGGGCAAATGGCGTAGGCAAATCGACATTGTGTAAGATTCTCATAGAAGAGCTAAAGCCAGATAGTGGTGTCGTAAAATGGGGTGCGACTACCCAAAGGGGCTATTTCCCGCAAAATGTGAGCGAAGAAATAAAGGGCGAGGAGACCCTCTATGAGTGGTTTAGGAGCTTTGATAAGAAAAAGGAGAGTGGTGAGATACGTAATGCGCTAGGCAGAATGCTATTTAGTGGAAAGGAGCAGGAGAAGCCTATAAACGCGCTTAGCGGAGGGGAGAAGCATAGAATGGTGTTAAGCAAGCTAATGCTTGAGGGTGGCAATTTCCTCATACTTGATGAGCCCACTAATCACCTTGATTTAGAATCCATTATCGCACTAGGCGAGGCATTGTATAAGTTTAGCGGTAATGTGATTTGTGTAAGCCATGATAGAGAGCTAATTGACGCGTATGCTAATAGAATTATAGAGCTAAAAATCGATAGTGAAAATCCTACAAATGGCGCACAGATAATTGATTTCCGCGGTAGTTATGAGGAATATTTGGAATCTTGTCTTTGAAACTTATTAGAAACAAATGTGAGAATAGAGTTTTCTGTAATCTGTAAGATTAATTTTTGGCAAAACATTTTTTTAAAGAAAGTGAATCCATAATTTGGCAAATGCCTTGCAGGACTATTTTATGCAGGTAAGAATACGTATAGATTATACTCGAATCTCTAGCTTATCTATGCCTTAGCTAATAAGCGAGTTTTTAGGGTGTCAGATCTCTAGTCTCCCCACAAGTGAGGTATATCTTCGCTGACATAAAAATTAAATCGCACAAAGTGCCAACCTCTTAAAGCGTCGTAAGGGGGTGAGAGGATAATCTAGCGAATAACAATAAAAAAGAGCGAGGCATATGCCGAGCTGACTTTGCGCTTGCGCTTTAGCACTAGCCTACACTTGCACATTTAAGCCCCTCCCCCTTATAAAAAGAAAGACTAGAGAATAAACTAGAGTTTCTCTAATCTTTTTCTTTGGGCTGGGGTTGTGTATTGGCATAATCAATTATACGTTGGATAATCATATCAAGGCTTAAAATTTCGCTTACAGCATCCATTTCTATAGCTTTTTTTGGCATACCAAACACTATACAATCTTTTTCATTTTCTGCTAATGTATGTGCTCCATTATCATACAATTCTTTAAGCCCTATGCAGCCATCATCTCCCATACCTGTAAGAATAATGCCAAGCGCAGAAGCACCTGCTGCATTATTCGCACTGCGGAAGAGAATATCTACACTTGGTTTATGGCGTGAGATTTTCCTCTCTTCATTGAGTGGATAGGCACAATATGAACCCATTACAAAATCAACTACCATATGTTTGTTACCAGTGGCGATATAAACGCAATTATTTTTTAATGACATTTTAGTGGTAACTTCGTAAATGCTAAGCTGCGAGAGGGTATCTAGTCGCTTGACAAATGAGGAACCAAAACTTTGTGGGATGTGCTGCACTACAGCGATAGGTGGTAGCTGTGCGGGCAGGCGTGAAAAAATATATGAAAGTGCATCAACTCCGCCTGTTGAAGCACCAATAACCACAAGTTTGCTACGATTAATTTTGCAGGGATTGCTTTTAAGGATAAGATCGGGATGGTATTTGATAGTTTTCATCAACATCGCTACGCCTTTATCTTTATAAAAGTTTTATTGCCAAGTTTCTCAAATTTTTCACTCAGGTGGAAGAGGATTTCACTATGCCCTAGATAGAATGTTCCATCAATACGCAATGTATCAATTAGTCTTGATAGAATCTCTTGCTGGTCTTCTTGCTTAAAATAAATAAGCACATTGCGACAAAAGAGTATGTCAAATTCTTCACGTATAAAGGGATAGGATTTGCTAAAAAGATTCGTTTGCTTGAATGTAAGCATATTTTTGAGTTTATTTTTTGCTTTAAATAAGCGCACAGATGGGTTTTTACCATCATCAAGGGCATCAAAATATTCATCTATATCGCACCAATGTGGAAATTTCTCAACTTTAAAATCAATTGTATAAATGCCTTCTTTGGCTTCTTGCAATACATTTGTATCAATATCAGTAGCTACAATGCTTACAGGGATGCTAGATTTGTAGAGTTTTTTTGCATAAAGCACACTCATAGCAATAGAGTAGGGCTCTTGCCCCGTAGAGCTTGCGCAACAATAAATTTTAATAGGCTTATTAAGTCTAAAAAGTGCAGGCAATGAGCGATCAATCATATCTTGAAAGTGAAAAACCTCACGAAAGAAGTCTGTTTTGTTTGTGGTGAGGCTATTGATAAATTGCTGTTGGATTTTAGCATTACTCTCAATGTTTGAGAGTAATGTATCTATGTTATATATTTGTGTATCGCGCATAAGGTGGTAGATTCTATTTTTTATCATTGCAAGTTTTGAGTCATTTAAGAATATACCGCTATATTTATAGAGCTTCTCTTTAATCAACGAGAGTTGATTTTCATCAAGCATAACCACCTTGCTTTTCTCCTTGATCGCTTATTTGATAACAATGGTTTTTGTGCCGCTGCTGCTATAAATAAGGATTCTTTTATTTTTACCTTTTAATCGTGTGAAAGCATTGCTTAAGTCTGCAGGCTTTCTAATAGTGATATTCTCGACTTGTGCGATAATATCACCTACTTTAAATCCAACTTCACTTGCCTTTGAATTAGGGCTGATACGTGTAATTACAACACCATTAATACTATCGGGTATTTGGTATCTTTGCCGTAGTGTGGGGGTTAATTCCTCTACACTTAAACCATCTATAACTGAAGAAGAGCCATTCTTTGACGTATTTTGTGTATTTTGAGATTTAGAATCTTTAAGTTCAGCAAGTGTGATTTGCGTTACCCTTTCTTGCTTATCGCGAATAAATTTAATAGTAACCTTTTCATTGGGAGGCAGCATACCAATGAGGTTTTTAAGTTCCGTGGCACTTGATACTTTTTTATTATTAACATAGGTGATGAGATCCCATACCATAAGCCCAGCTTTTGCTGCAGGAGATTGTGGCTCAAGGCTAATAACTACCGCTCCGCTATTATCTCCATAGCTTTCTTTGAGGTCTTCGCTCACATCTTGAATCCCCACACCCAAAAATCCACGTTTAATGCTGCCTTTTTCAATAAGCTCTTTGGCGATTTTCTTTGCCATATCCGAGGGTATGGCAAAGCCAATGCCGTGATTACCACCTGTGCGTGAAAGGATAGCCGTATTAATGCCAATGAGTGCTCCACGAGAATCCACCAATGCACCGCCAGAATTACCTGGATTAATCGAAGCGTCAGTTTGGATAAAGTTTTCATAATCATTGATTCCAATACCGCTTTTATTGAGGGCAGATACAATACCTTGTGTGATACTCTCACCCACACCAAAAGGATTGCCAATAGCAAATACGACATCGCCTATAAGCACATTGCTGCTATCAGCAAAACTAATAGGAGAGAGATTGTTAGCGTCAATCTTAATCACAGCCAAATCGCTACGTGCATCAGTGCCAACGACTTTTGCAGTATATTCTTTGCTGCTATTTGAAAGTGAGACAAGCACCTTATCAGCATCTTCAATGACGTGATTGTTAGTAATGATATACCCATCATTAGAGATGATTACACCGCTACCAAGGCTACGTTCTATACGTTCTTTAGGGATTTGCCCATAAATATCACCAAAAAATTGCTGAAAGAAGGGATCGTTAAACATAGGGTGATTAGGGAGAGAGTTGCTTACATTCTTTTGCGTAGAGATATTTACCACCGCTTTTTTGGCTTCTTCAATAGAGGAATTAAAGGAGTAGAGCGTGTCATTTCCTGTTTGTGGGGTGATACGTTTTTGAATCTTGGGCGCTTCTTTAAAATCCACCGCCACACTAGGACTAAAGAGAAACATTAAAAAGCATAAACATAAAAGTGTGTATCGCATATCTGCTCCTTTAAAAATGTAATAGCTGATTGTATAAGTTTAGGATAAATATTCATTAAGCATAGCTTGATTTATTGTCCCCTGATTTCACGAGCACCTTTAGCATTAGGTGCAGATAAAAAGCCCTCACGTTCAAGCTGTTCAATAATATTTGCCGCTTTATTGTAGCCAATGGATAATCGGCGTTGCAAATGGCTGCCTGAGGTCTTTCTATCTTGTAGAATAATTTTTTTTGCCTCGGCGATTAAATCTCCATTATCTCCATTTTCTTTGTCATTATATGAGAAGCCCTCATCTCTCTCTTCTAGGATAAAACTTTTATCGTAATTCACAGGCTGCTGCTCTTTGATAAAAGCCGTGATTTTTTCAATCTCTTCTTCAGTGCTCCAAGGAGCGTGTAATCGTATAGCCCTCTCTTCAAGTTTGAAAAGCATATCGCCCCTACCAAGCAGAGATTCTGCACCAAAGCTATCAAGGATTACTTTAGAATCTATTTTTGTTCCTACTTTATAGCTAATGCGTGAGGGGAGATTAGCTTTGATTAAACCGGTAATGACATCTACGCTTGGACGTTGGGTAGCTACGATAAGATGTATCCCTGATGCACGTCCCATTTGTGCTATACGAGCAAGGGCAAACTCCACCTCTTTGCCCCCTGTCATCATTAAATCTGCTAATTCATCAATAATTACTACCAAGTAAGGGAATTTATCTCCTCCTTCTTCGGTCATTTTGCGATTATAGCTATCAATATCTCTCACAGGAATTTCACTCATTAAGTCTAGTCTTCTCTCCATTTCTACCACGGCACTATTAAGGGCAATTATCGCCTTTTTGGGCTGACTGATAATGGGTGTGATAAGATGAGGAATATCCGCATAAATGCTAAATTCCACCTTTTTGGGATCAACCATCAAAAGCTTGAGATTTTCGGGTGTATTTTTATAAAGTAGAGAGAGAATCATTGCATTTAATCCCACACTTTTGCCACTGCCCGTCGTCCCAGCAATAAGTAAATGTGGAGCTTTCCTTAGGTCTGTAATAAAGGGATTACCAATAATGTCTTTTCCCAAAGCAAGTGTGAGCGGCGAGGCAGAAGTTTTAAACAAATCGGATTCTAGAATCTCGCGTAAATAGATAGTTTGAGTTGTATTGTTTGGAATCTCAATGCCCACTACATCTTTACCCGGGATGGGGGCTTGGATACGGATAGAGCGTGCACGTAATGCCATAGCCAAATCATCTTCAAGGGTGAGAATCTTGCTTACTTTGACGTGAGGAGCAGGGCGGAACTCAAAGGTAGTTACAATGGGTCCGGAGTATGTGCGGACTATATCACCCTCCACACGGAACATTTTAAGCTTGGCTAATAGATCTTCAATTTTGCGGTCAATTTCATTTTCATCAATTTCTGTATGATCATTTTGCGGCTGATTGAGAAAGCTTGTGAGTGGAAGCCTGAAGTATTTAGGTTTATCCACTTTACCATATTCAAGGTTATTGAGCATTGAAGTATTCTCATCAAGTTCTGTAATGCGTTGATATGTAGGTTTGGTAGGTGTTTGTGCTGGTATTTCTTGCGCGATGTCATTTGCCCATTCTTTAGATTCATTATTGTCTTCTGGTGAGGAAATCTCTTGTATATCAAGCTCTAATGGAGTATTTTGCGGAAAAATTTGTGGTGGGGTATAGGCGCTAGATGTAGGCGATTGGTTGCTGATATTATCGGGTGTATTTTCGCTAGGAGAGGCAACTTCATCGCTGGACATACTCTCTTTAGTGGCTGGAGATGAATCTTGTATGTTATTTGTTAGGGGTTCTATGGGTGTGAAAATGGGGGGTTGAATCGGTGTTTGATTGGGCAATGTTGGAACTTGTGGGCTAGATTCTACAGATGGAATATTTTCATTTGAAATGCTTTCAATAGGAGGATTCTGTGTGGATTGTAAAGATTCTAAACTAAGGTCTGCAGGAATCTCAAGGGATTGTGATGCTTTAAGATTTTCATCTGCGATATGTTGATATTTTTGGGTATTTTGTGGTGGTGTTGTGGATTGCAAGAATGCGTTAGGGTTTAAAGGACGTGGAGGAGGGGTAGAGATAGTCTTTGATGGTTTTTGAACGGGCTCGGGTGGAGTAGACTGGGGGTGTTGTAAATCTTGGGTTAATAAAGTGGGCTTTTGAGCTGTAAGAACAGGGTCTGTGAGTGCAATATTTCTTTTGCCACTGAGCTTATCAAGTATATTTTTATGTTTAGCTATTTGTAGTTTAAAAAACTCTTCTAATTTAAGCTCTTCGCCTGTAGCCTGGACAACTTCTAATCGTGGTTTTTTATCAGGCTGCTCTTGGGGCTGCTGAAGTATGGGCTGCACTGGGGGAGTAGAAGAGGGGGCAAGAGCGTTCTGTGTATTTTCTTGTAGCGGATGAAGTATTTTTGGATTGGGTTTGTATGCTTCATCAAAACTTTCTTCAATAAGTACATCTTTAAAGTCATAGCTTGCTTGTTGGATTCTCTCTTGTGTCATATTTTGCAAATCAAGAATTTGTCTTTCTTTTTTGCTAAAAAACCGCTGCAAATAAGGTAAAAAACGTGTTTTTATATGAAGAAAAAATGTTTGTATATGTTGAGAGCATACAAGTGTGTAATGCTTGATGAGGTCAAATGCTACAAGGGCTTTGTGTTTGCTTTGTTTTAAGAGTAAGTCGATATTGCGCTGTGTGCCAATAAGCCACGAGAATACAAAGAAAAATAGGGTAAGCACCCATACCCCAAAGTAGCCAATATAATCCTTAAGAAAAAATACAAGACTATTGCCAAAATAGCCCTTTTCTAATACGAGAGATTGTAGAATCAAAAGTCCAAGAAAAAAAAGACAAAATGATACAGCGATTTCAAGTCGTCTAAAGGTGAGTTTCAAGTTTTTATAAAGGGCATAGAGCGGATATAAAAGAAAGGGCAAGTAAATATAGGCAAGATAACCAAAAAAACCAATATTCGCCCTAGCAAATGCTTCACCAAAGCTACCTACAAGCCCATTATTGCCAAAAAGAGTAGCTACAGAGAGAAAAAGTAGTACAATATTAAGCCCAATATAAATATATAGTTTTTTAATGAGAAATCCTTTACGCGTATCTTTGAAGCACTAAGGTGCCTCAAAGTGTAATTTAGATACTTGTATTTTGAGATGAAATGGCGGGATTATATCATAAAGATTTTGAGAAATTCATAATGTTTCTTTTATTTTTATTTGGCTACAATCTAACTTTTGTGTTATTGTTTTAAAGGAAACAAAAGCAATTTAAAGAATTTTGTAAATATTAGCTTTATGAGGGAACTGGAGAGAGTTCTGGCTTTTTGAAGGAGTGCAAAAGTGCATGGCAAAATACTAAGATATTCTAGTCAGACCAAAAATGGTGTTATTATTAACGTTAATAAGAAGATTTTTGAGTTACGTGAGAAAAATTGGCACGATCAACGTATGATACCGAGTGCAGGTATGCTCGTAGAGTTTCGGCTTGATGATGAGGGGAATGATAGAGTTACAAGCTGCAAAGCTTCAAAGTATCAACATTTTGGAGAAGGTGATTTGGTGCGCGAAATTGACTTCTGGCGCACAAATACCGATGAAGAGCTTAAAAGTAAAGAATCCGATGCAAGGGCAGCCATTGCAAAGCAAATTTTTGCTGAAACAAATTATCTTAAGCTTAATAGCATACAGATTAGCACACCTATTGCTGATGCTATCAAAAACTACTTTCGTGAGGAATTTCACGCACTTAATTCTATTGCTGATACGGGAGGAGATGAGGAAAGCCCTCAAAAGCGTATCAATTATGTTATTGTGAAGCCTTATCTTACTAAGGCTATTGATTATTTAGTCTTTAATGATAGGCATGTAACCATTGATAATTTTGCCGATGATTTGCAGGTGTTAAAAAAGCTTGAATACTCCTATAGGCAGTTTCAAACAAATACCAATCTCACTCCTGATAAGATTTTTCAAGAATGTTTTCTTGAGTTGCAATATCACTATAAAGGTGTTTTAAGAGCGATAGAGACCTTTAATGAAAAGAAGCTTTCTATGCAGAATAAGATTCGTGTAAGTGCTATGGAATTGCGTTCGATTCAATCTAAGATTGATGCAAAAAAGGGTGATATAAAAGCTTTAGAAGAACGTAAAGTAAAAACAAAAGCTGCTGCAGCTAAAGCAGAATCTGACATTAAGGTGATAAGTGCAACTATGGATAGGTTAAAGACCCTTGCAGAGAATTTCAAAAAAGATAATCTTAAACAATTTGAAGCGATTTTTCACAAAATGTATGAAGTGCTTATCAATAGAACTAAAGAGGCTATGGACGTGTGTGCAACACATATTGATAATAAAATATGGGAATTAGGTATGTCATCAGTAGCGATAAAAAATGTATTTTTTAAGCATAATATCAACAGCCCATTTTGCTCGATGACCTTTTTAGGTAACCACGTTAAAATGCTTGATAGATCTAAATTGAGAGATAATGAATATGCTGTGTATCAATACTATCATAAATATATGGCAAAAAATGCAAAGGATTTTCTCATTTTTACAGATAACCCAACTTTTGGTTTGGAGCTGAAAATCAAAATTATGTCTGTAAGCAAATTCCATAATGTAGTGATGTATCACAAAGAAATCGAATATTTTAGTGCAGTAAATCGCCAAAAATTTGAGATTGTCTATGTGGATTCTGAATTGCGCTTTGGTACACCTGCCTCGATTATCAAAATTGGTAAAGAATCTAAGCGCAATAAAGATACTAATTTTGCTATTCTCTCTTTAGCACAAATTAAGACATTTAAGTTTGAATGAATCTCCTCTCCCTGCAAGATGTCAGCAAGCAATACGAGCATAAAGTTATCTTAAATCGTATTGTCTTGCATATCTCAGAATATGAACGTATAGCTATTGTAGGTAAAAATGGTTCGGGTAAATCAAGCCTTTTAAATATCATTGCCGGGCAAATAGATACTGATAGCGGGGAGCGTATCAACATCAAACATTTAAAGATTCTATCCCTTCATCAAAAGCCCTTTTTCTCTCCTCAAGCAAGCGTCAAAGATGTGCTTATAGAAAGTATGCGTGAGATAAAGGCTGCGCACGAGCGGCTAGAGGAACTGCATAGTATAATGGCTCAAACAAATGAGTCTAGCAAGGAAACAAGCGAGGAATATGAGCGATTAAGTACGTATTTAAGCACATATAGGGGCTGGGATTTACAAGCATTAGTTGATGAGATTCTCACACGTTTTGAATTAGAATCCTTTAAAGATAGATTGGCAAATGCCCTTAGCGGAGGAGAGCAAAAGCGTATAGCCCTAGCAAGTTTGCTTTTGCAACCTTGTGATATTTTATTGCTTGATGAGCCTACAAACCACCTTGATGTGCAAATGGTGCAGTTTTTAGAATCTTTTTTGTTGCAATCGCATTTGACTTTGGTGTTTATTAGTCATGATAGATATTTTATTGATAAAGTAGCAACGCGTATCATAGAGCTTGATGAGGGGATTTTGCGTAGTTTTGATGGTGGTTATATGGACTATCTTAGCAAAAAAGCAGAGATTTTAAAAAATATGGATAGGGAGCATCAAAAGCTACTTAAAATACTTAAAAGCGAGGAGGAGTGGCTAAGGCGAGGTGTGAGAGCGCGGACTAAGCGTAATGAGGGGCGCAAGAATAGAATCTTAACTATGCGCGAGGAAGCGAAGAAAAATCCATCACTTATACGTAAAATGCGCCTAGAGCTAGAGAGGGAGCAAAAATCTTTTAATCAATCTCATAGCGCAAATAATCAAAAATGCCTTTTTGAGATTGAGCATATCTCTAAAAGCATAGGCGGAAAATGCTTGATAAAAGATTTGAGTTTAAGAATCTTAGCGCGGGATAAAATCGCTATTGTAGGCAAAAATGGCTCGGGTAAATCAAGCTTTTTAAAAATGCTGCTTGGAGAGCAAAAGCCTGATTCTGGTGTGATAAAAGTCGGTGATATCCGCATAGGGTATTTCGATCAGCATATCACTATGCTTGATGATAGCAAGGATTTGCTAGAGACCTTTTGCCCTAATGGCGGAGAACATATCGATGTGCGTGGCAAACATTTACACGTCTATGGGTATTTGAAACATTTTTTGTTTCCTAAGGAATTACTCACCCAAAAGATTGGATTTTTAAGCGGAGGGGAGAAAAATCGCGTGGCTTTAGCCTTGCTTTTTACCAAAGCTGTTGATGTATTAGTCCTTGATGAGCCTACAAATGATTTAGATATACAGACGATTAATATCATTGAGGAATACCTCTTAAGTCTCTCTTGTGCGGTGATTTTCGTAAGCCACGATAGATATTTTATTGATAAACTAGCCCAAAAGCTATTGATTTTTGAAGGTGAGGGTAAGATCACGCAAAGCAGTATGCTATATAGCGAGTATTTAGCTATGCAGGAGGATTTGTACGAGATAGAGCATTTTGAATCTACCTTGCAAACGGATACAAAGATAGAGATAAAGGCACAGAGCTATCATAGAGAGGATTCTCAAAACAATCTCAAAAAGCCTAGCAAACTCAGCTACAAAGAAAGCAGAGCTTTGCAATCTTTGCCAAATGAAATTGAGTGTTTGGAAAAGCGGCAAAAGGAGTTACAAGATGCTTTAAGTAACCCCCACATTTATGAGCAATATGGCATTAGCACTTTAGCAGCAGAGTTGGCTCAAGTGGAGCAGGAGCTAGAGAGTAAAATCACACAATATCTTTTACTGGAGGAGAAAAATGCGCCTTTTTGCTCTAAAGCTTAATAGAATATTATAAAACTTTTGCTACAATCGCCTACTTTATCTTATATCACAGCGGAGGGCATTCCCTATGAAAGAGTCTCAATATATTTGGAAAGATGGTAAGCTTGTGCCATGGGCAGAGGCGACCACACATATTTTAAGCCATACCTTGCATTATGGCAATGCCGTATTTGAAGGCACAAGGGCTTATATGACAAAAAAAGGGCTTGCCATTTTCCGCTTGAAGGAACATATAAGGCGGCTTTTAGATTCTGCTAAGATTGTATGTATTAAATCCCCCTATACACAAGAGGAGCTAGAAAAGGCACATATCGAGCTTTTGAGGGCAAATCGCAATGATTATCACGGCAATGTGTATATCCGCCCTATTATGTATTTAGGCTATGGCGTGATGGGTGTAAGCCATATTAACGCTCCTGTAAGTGTGGCGATTGCTGCGTGGGAGTGGGGTGCATATCTAGGAGAAGATGGTATTAATAATGGCATTAAGGTTAAAACAAGCTCTTTTGTTCGCAATCCCACTAAGGCAATGATGGGTAAGGCAAAAGTAGCAGCAAATTATCTTAACTCTCAAATGGCAAAGCACGAGGCCCTTAGTTGTGGCTGTGATGAGGCATTATTACTTGATGATAATGGCTTTGTGGCGGAAGGAAGTGGGGAGTGCTTCTTTATCGTGCGTAATGGCAAGCTTGTTACACCCCCTTATGATAATACTTTAGAATCTATCACGCAAGCTACCACAATCGAGCTTGCTAGAGATATGGGAATCCCCATCGAGCAACGTCGCATTACTCGTGATGAGGTATATATCGCTGATGAGGCATTTTTTACGGGGACAGCAGCGGAGATTACGCCTGTGCGTGAGCTTGACGCACGAGTGATAGGAAATGGTAAGGCAGGAGAGATGACAAAAAAACTGCAAGAAGCCTTTTTTGGGCTTGTGAATGGGGAGAATCCAAAATACGCCCATTATTTGACTTATATTGATTAAGGAGAGAGTATGCCTATTGATTTAAATGAACATTTGAAGAAAAAACGCGCTCAAATTGATGAGAAATCAAATGAAACTAAACGTGAGCCAAGTAATGGCAATAATGGTGGTGGAAATCGCCCTAATGGTGGAAATAATCGAGGTGGCAATAACTTCAATATAGAATCTTTCCCTATGCCCTCTATGCCTAGTGGTAAGTCTTTGGGGATTATTATTATCGTTGCGTTGCTGATAGTGATTTTTATCGCGGCACGTCCTTTTGTGATAGTGAATGCTGGGGAAGTGGGTATCAAGGTAACTACCGGTAAATATGACCCTAAACCGCTTGACCCGGGATTACACTTTTTTATACCTATTATTCAAGATGTGATTATCGTTGATGTGAAAGTGCGGACGATTAACTTCTCACGTATTGAGGATATGGGAAATATCGGGCGGGAGCAAAGTATTCTGCGCAATGACGCTATTAATGTGATGGATACAAGCGGTATGACTATTTCCATAGAGCTTACCGTGCAATATCAGCTAGAGCGCGATAAAGTTCCGGCTACTATTGCAGAATATGGCACAGCGTGGGAGCAAAAAATCATTAATCCCGTTATCCGCGATGTGGTGCGTAGTGCAGTGGGGAATTATCCCACAGAGGAGCTTCCTACCAAACGCGATGAAGTGGCAAATCTTATCCATAATGGCTTTCAAAGCAAACTTGAGGCAACACCCAATCAACCTGTGAAGCTTGTCTCTATTCAGTTGCGTGAGATTGTTTTACCCGAGCAGGTGAAAACACGTATTGAGGGCGTGGAACTTGCTAAAAGGGACGCGCAGAAGGCAAAAGAAGAGGCAAATGCTTTACGTGAGAGAGCAAAGGGTAAGGCTGATGCGCTGGAGATTGAGGCAAAGGGGCAGAGTGAGGCAAATCGCCTTGTTAATGAGAGTCTCTCTCAAAGATTGCTAGAATTGCGACAGATTGAAACACAGGGGAAATTTAATGAGGCACTTAAAGAAAATACTAACGCACAGATATTTTTAACACCAGGCGGGGCTGTGCCAAATATTTGGGTAGATTCTAAAAGTAAGCAAAAAAGTGCTGTGGTAGGGCAATAAATGCAGTAATAGGGTAATGATATATGCAAGATTTGCTTGGCTTGATTGATTGGGAGCGATATGAGCTTATCCCTACTATCGTGCAAGAGGAGCAGAGTGGGGAGATTCTAATGCTTGCTTACTCATCTAAGCAATCTTTGGAACTTACCTTGCAAACACAACTCGCACATTATTTTTCCCGCTCCAAACGTAGAATCTGGCAAAAGGGTGAGCAAAGCGGACATATACAGCATATTAAGGCAATAAAGCTTGATTGCGATAATGATAGTTTGATCTTTATTGTCCATCAAATAGGCGTAGCGTGCCACACAGGGGAGAAAAGCTGCTTTTTTAAAGCTTTTACTTGCGAGGATTCACAATCTAAGCAATCTACACTAATGCTGCAAACGTCGCATACACAGGGCATCTATCATATCCTTGATGAGCTATATCACATCATACAAGAGCGGAAATATCAAAATCCTAAAGAAAGTTATAGTGCTTCTTTGTTGAGTAAGGGTATCAATAGTATTGCTAAAAAGATTGTAGAGGAGGCTGGAGAGTTATGCTTTGCCCTTAAGGATAAGGAAGAATCTGCGATTATCTATGAATGTGCGGATTTACTCTATCATACGCTTGTAGGCTTAGCTTGGGCGAATATCTCTCCTGAGCTTATCTTCCAAGAATTACGAAGACGCACTGGTCAAAGTGGTATAGCAGAAAAGGCTTCCCGCACATCACATAAGGATAGTGTGAGTAATGATTGAGAATCTTAAAGCCATTTTGATGCAAATGGCTTCGTATTTTTCGATTTATGAAATTGCTATTCTCTTAGTGATTTTTTTTGTTTTTATTATGATTTTTACACTGGCACTTTTATTGCGAGGGCGGAAGTTCATAGCAGGATTTTTCTTTTTTCTCTCTGCAGGGGTAATTATTAGTACACCTTTTACATTGCAATTTGTTATGCAAAAAGTGCTTTATAAAATTGATGTGGATATTACTCAAGCTCATATTATGCAATACACAAAAGGCTTTTTTGTCGCTGGTAATATTACACATAAAGGCAAGATTACTATTAATGAATGTGCTATTAGTGTCAATGAAGTGCGTGATGAAAAGGGTAATAAAATCATAAAAATGCTTAATAGCATTTTCCCCAAGAGTTCATCACATACTAATATTGATATTGATATTGGAGTAGGTGAGCAAAAGTATTTTGCAGTCATTGTCCCACACCCAAAAGCTAAAGAGCCATTTTTATATAGAATCTATGTAGATTGCTATCAATCTAATAAATTTGCACAAAAAATGAATAAAAAAGCTCAAAAGCAAAGCTCTAGCATTATTAAGCCGCAAATGCCTACCTATGAACCACAGACTTTGGCTGATGAAAAAGAGGAGGATTCTATAATCCAAGAGCATATAGAGGCAGATATACAAGATACTACTTCTTCAAATGAGGAGCATTCTCAGCCTTAGATATTACCTTAAGAGGGTATTTGAACGTGGGAGAGAATCTGCTTAGATTCTATAATATCTTGCGTGATACGCTTTTTTAATAAGCTTAAATCGCTGAAGCTTTGATTATCGCGGATTTTTTGCACGAAGTAAATATCCGTTACATTGCTTTTAAGATATATCTCTTTCTCAAGTATGTGGCTTTCTATGCTAAAAGCCCTATCTGTGCTAAGGCGATGTCCCACAAAGCACACACTTGGCAATATCTCATCATTTACACGGGTAAAACTTGCATATACACCATCTTGGGGTAATACATAACGCTGCGTGTGGAGATTAATCGTCGCATAGAGTGCCTTTGCGCCAAGATTCTGTCCCGTGATAACTCTACCTTGTATGGCATAGTATCGCCCAAGCATAGCGTTTGCATTCTCCATATCACCATAGCGGATAAACTCCCTAATCAAGCTTGAATGCACCCCTATACCATTAATGCAAAATTGCGGCACGATAATCACCTCTCCGCTAAAAAGATGAGGCAAATCACTTGCATTAAATGCCCTGTCTTTCCCAAAGGCAAAGTCATAGCCCACCACTATGGTTTGCAACAATGGAAATTTATCTTTTAGAATCTGCATAAAATACTCCCCACTCCATTGCATAATCTCCTCAAACGCTACAGAGATGATAGGATAGGGGCTATATAGCTCTTTATGCGGTGTGAGCAAATTGCCTGTGCTTTCTATACATAAAAGCACACTTTGAGGGGGCAAATGAGTAAATAATGCCCTGTGCGCCAAGTGCATACCATCAAACTTCCCTAATGCTATGCCACGCACATTTTCATTTTCTACCATAGATAAAAAACTCTTCATTACCTTCCTTTCCTTTTAATATGCTTTGCTGTATGTGGAGGATTCTAAAATCATTTTGTATATGCTCACAAAACGCCCTTACGTATTCCTCCCCCAAATGCTTATCTTTTAACACACCTTTTTTATCTCTTTTAGCGTCTTTACCCACTTCAAATTGTGGTTTAAAAAGCCATATATAATCCCTGCTTTGAATGCGTTTGAAAGATTCTATAAGTTTGTAGAGTGAGATAAAGCTCACATCACACACAAGTAAATCAAAGCTACCCTCATCGCTAAAATTCCGCACATCGCATTCCTCAAAGACCTTCACGCGTCTATCATTGCGAATATCGCTATGGAGCTGATTTTTTCCTACATCTACACAAATGATTTCTTTTATGCCCTCTTCTAATAGTACCTGTGTGAATCCCCCTGTGCTTGAGCCAATATCAAGCACCCTTTTATCTTTGAGATAATCCCTCTCCCATAGTCCTTGCCTAATTAATTCATTTATAAAGCCTCTTAGCTTATACCCCGCCCTGCCTAGCAGTAAGCCCTGTGTGTCAATCACCACTTCATCGTTAGCATTGACAAGCATAGCATTTTTATAGATGGTTATGCCATTGACTTTGACGCAGCCAGAAGCAATGGCTTCTTGTGCTTTAGTGCGGGAAGAGAGCAGGGCAGCGCAGTAGGTATCAAGCCGTTGCATTATTGTGCGAGTTTGCTTTCACGTTTGGCATAACCAAAGTCAAAGTCCATACTGCCTATATTTTGAATCTGCGCGGAAAACTTGAGATTATCCCGGCCTCTTAGTCCTATGGAGCGAAATACGACTTTATATATGTCATTATAGGTAATATCGGGTATGAAATGTCCCAAATCTGCTTTTTGCATTTTGAGAATCTGCACAGATTCTATGCTTTTATAGCCATTGCTAAGGTGAAATGTGAGGGATTTTAAAGGTATGGAAGTGTCTTTGGTGTATATTTCGACTAAAAACATTTCCCCCTCATCTTGTTTAAGAAATTTTTTATCGATTTCGTTCATATAGCGCACAATCATAAGCACACGTGTGCGATTGTTTTCTAAAATCTGTGATTTGCGCATAGCTTGTATTTCAAGCTCTTTTGTAGTTTGTATCTCTTTGGGGGCATTATGCACTGAAGGGATATGTGTAAAATCTGTGCGGAAAAAATCGCTACAAGCACAAAGCATTGTTGCACTTAGGATTATGAGGATATTTTTTTGGATTATATGTCGCATATTTTTCCTTTAGATTCTGTATTGCCCTGCTTTATTATAGCAAGGTCTTGCACACTTATAAAGTGAGTTTGATAGGTTTAAGAATCTCTAATCTATTATGCCCTTGCTGTTGCGATGTAATCGCCGTATTCGCACGAAGTGCTAATCCACACTTGCAAAGGGTCTTGCTTTGCAGATATAAAATCTGCTTCGCACCATTCAATCCCGAAGGGATTTAATCTCGCAAAGGGCGATAGCCCTTGAGGACAAAAGGATACACTTATAACTAAAGCTACGCTTTATTTGTCAAGCGATTCTCATAGGCTAGATTCTATAGTATAGGACATAAAATTCTAATAAGATTCTAGTATAAAGTTTGCTACAATTCTTAGATTTTAGCACAAAGGATTTTTATGCACTCCCCTAAACATCTCCTCCGCACAAGCGACCTTAGCATAGCACAAATAGAATCTATCCTTTCTCAAGCCCAAATTTACAAAGATATGCGCCATAGAGAGAATCTCAAAAATAAGACTATTATTACTATTTTTTTTGAAAACTCCACCCGCACACTTTCTAGTTTTGAAATCGCCGCTAAACGCTTAAGTGCTGATGTTGTAAGACTTGATGTGAGTAGAAGCTCAACTACAAAGGGAGAGAGTATGTCTGATACTGCTGCTAATCTTAATGCAATGAATCCTAGTGCAATTATTATCCGTCATAAAAATGCAGGAGCTGGGTATTATCTCAAGTCTCAAGTGAGCTGTCCTATCATTAATGGTGGTGATGGCGCACACGCACACCCAACACAGGCTTTGCTTGATTTGCTTACGCTTAAAGAGCATTTTGGTAATGATTTAAACAATCTTAAGGGCAAAAAAATCGCCATTATCGGGGATATCAAAAACTCACGTGTGGCAAATAGTAATATTGAGCTGCTTAGTCGCTTTGGGCTTGAGGTAATTTTGGTTACCCCACCGCATTTTCTCCCGCCTACTACATTACGCACGGCTACGCATTTGCGCGAAGTAGCAAATGAAGTCGATGTGTTTATGAGTTTGCGCACGCAGACTGAACGTCACGATAAGCAGATTTATGGCTCGCTCAAAGATTATGCAGGACAATACTGCTTGACACCGGAGATTCTAAGCGATAGAGATGTGATAGTCCTGCACCCCGGACCTGTGCATCGTAATATTGATATTGATGATGAGGTGCTTAAAGATCCGCGTTGTAAGGTTTTAGAGCAGGTAACGAATGGTGTGTGTGTGCGTATGGCGGTGCTCGAGTTTTGTATCTCTGCTTAGGGTATTTTAAATTAAGTCTTTATTAAGTGTAAAGTGTTAGAATACATATTGTATTTTCAAAAATCCGTCAAATATTTCATTTGTCAATGGAGGCAAGATAATGAAAAAGATAGTATGTATAGGTGTGTTAGTTTGGGGTTGTTTATTGATACAGGTCAATGCTTTTGAAGTGCAAGTCAATGGTTCAGCAGAGACTTTCACCAAATGGGGCTTTAATAATCAAAAACTCAATCAGGCAACTGGTGTAGCCCCTACGGAGAGCTTTACGACACTTTTCTCTCAACTTAATTTAGAGGCAGATTTGGGAGCTGGGTTTAAAGCAGGGCTAGGTGGTGCCATAGGTGGATTAGTCTTTGATTCCACAGCGGGGCTAAATAGTGGTGTGGGCAATGCTTCGCCAGTACAGCAGGGATATTTTGGGCTTTCTTGGGATAAGGAGAGAATACAAAATTATATCGTTCATAATGCTTTTTTGGAATATAAATATGCCGATAGTGTTTATTTGAAAGCTGGACGATATGAGGGTGGTAAGGTAGGTGAGTGGTATAGTGGATATACGCAAGGAGCGGAAGGATACATTCAGTTTAAGCATATAAAAATATGGGGATTTTTATCAAATCGCCGCGGTTTTGCCTATGATCAATGGTTTAATGATTTTTATCGTGTGAGTGGCACTTATAGTAATGGCGCGACACGGAATACCTATGCAGCAGGACTTGATTTAAGTTTTGCTGGGTTTAGCGTGAGTGGATTCTCATATTATATTCCCGGTGTGGTAACTGCGCCGGGTGTAAGCCTTACATTTGATAGTAATCCAAATTTTGAAGCACAAGGTTTTCGTTCTGTAAGTAAGGTGCGCACTCTTTTCCCCATAGCTGCAGATGGACAATGGGGAAGCGATAAGAGTGTGCGGGGAGGACAATGGGTAGGTATTGAACATCATAGTGCTACTTTAATCTTTGAGCAAAAGTTTGAGTTAGATAATTTTCATTTTGGGGCAGGATATTATCAAAATTTTGGCAATGCAAGTGCTTTAATTGGGAGTTGGGGCAGCCCGCTAATGCTTGATATATGGACAGCGAGCGCGTGGGATATTGGACCAGCACTTGCTGATATAATAAGCAAGAATGCTATTACAGGCTTTGGATTTTTGGGCGCAAATTATGCTAAGTTTGATTGGCAGTTTATTGCTAGGGCTACAAATAGCACAAGAAGTGCGGAGCAGAGTGTAGCTTTGCATTTAAAGTACCAAGTGCGTGAAGATGTAAGTGTGGGTGGCAAGCTAGAATGGTTTAGCGATACGACAAAAGCTGGATATAATCCACTTGCTGGATATTATACCGATGTTTTTAAGCTTACTCATAAGCGCATTGATGATAGAAGTCATCTCTTTTTCTATATCCGCCATACATTTTAAATAATATTACTCTGCATAGCATACGGGCGATGAGGCTAGTTTAAATCTGTAAAGAGAATCTACGTTTTAAATGGGTTAAAACAAGTATTAGCGAAGTTTTCTCTAAAAATAAGGCTTTCACCTTAGCTTCATTTTATTCTTAAATTATCTTGCAAATATTTTGTTTTAAACATTTTATATTTTGGAGTATAGAAATATTAAGAGATACTTTCATATAACATAAGCTTTGATGTGATAAGAATTATTGTTATAAGCTATTTTTACGCAACACTATAGAGTGTTTTATTGGAACCATAAAAGGGGTACTTGTAATGTTAAAAGCAGATAGGCTAAGGCTAGGGCAAATTTGGATTTTTTTGTAATCTTTTTTGAGATTAAGTGGGTGCAATGTAAGTAATGTCAATTAAATTATGGTAGAAGAAGAAAAACTCTATACAAGCACTATTTAGGGTTTTTGATGAGTTATTAGATATCCTTTATGCAAAATCACCAAGACTATCTACAAAAAAAGCAACGATAGCCTTAGGCATAAGCGAGATTAAAAAAGTAAGAGAATAAAAATTGATACAGATTTTATGCTTGAGAGGCTTATAAATAGACTTCAAAAAAGAAAAAACAAAATTGGAGCAAAAATGAGCATTGTTCGACTTTTTGCAGAGGATACCAATGATAATGGATTGCGGTATTCAAGGCAAGTGAGAAAAGCAAGAGATGATAAAGAGTTTGATCGGCATACAACCATAGAAGAAGGCACGATACGTTCAGTAAATCGCCACTTGAAAAGTCAAATCACAGTAGAAGAAAAATAACTGAGTATAGCGGCAAGGAGGTAACCTATAAAATTTGGTTTGCTTTGATTAATCTTGTTACGCACGAGCAATTTTGGAATGAAAGTGTGATAATAAGTAAGGTTTGCAAAGAGAAATATATAAAACAATCAAGTGATGTTATAACTTCCATAAAGCCTAGTGCTGCACCACAAAGCAATTTAGCAAAATCAACTCTTGATGCATATTTTGTTGTGAGGGTAGGGGAGAGAGGTGCTTATTAATAGGATATCTCTTTTATAAGGAAGGAGGAGAGAGGCAAAAAATTGCAAGGAGAGTTCTACAAATAAGTTTAATATCAATTATCTTATGCGTATGAATATGGGTGCAATGTTTGAATTTGAGCATTTATCTTTGAATCTTAATGCGCTTTATGCTTATGCAAATACTATAAGTGAAGATACAAAAAGCTCAAATCAACCATTTTTCCCATGAAGTACCTTAAAGAATATACGACGTGATGAGCAGATTTTGAGGGCACAGAGTTTAGCAATTAGGTGCAGAAGCCTTAATAAAATTTCTTAATGTTGTGTATGCTGGTGCTGACATAATGTTTGATGTGTATTCATCTTATGCTACAAAAGAAGGGTATGATGATAATTTCAATAAATGGCAAAAGAAAGCTCAATATTATCCATTTGTGAAGTTTGGCTTGATGTTTCATAAACTTTATCAAAAAGGAGTCCTTTTATATCCAGGAGCCCTTCTTCAGTGGAGCGAGACACAATATTCGGGGGCATATTTTGATGCGGGGTTTATGTGGAAATTCTAGCAAAAAATGCAGGTTGAGATTTTTGGGCTTGTCTTGTAATTTGTTTTGTAAGTGAAGATTAACACATTGGCAGATGAATTTAAGAAGAGTGCTAGCAGCATAGAATCTAGCCTATAAAGCTCATACTACGAACGTGGATTAGAGACGTTTGGGTAGACTTGCTCCTTTGTGCTTGTATAGCAGACTTAGACTATAGGCAAAGATTCAAAATGCTATATTGTCTTAAAATATTTTATTATCATAGGTGTATAAGATTTTGCTCATACATAGCTTGATGTATTTCTTCATATCCCTTCAAGGCAGTTTCATCGCATAGCACCCATTGATTGAGCCCTTCTAAAGCCATCATTTGAGCTATTTTGGGGTCATTTTTTAGATTATTTTGTGAGCACATCATCTCTATAAAATCTTTTTTGAGTGTTTCGTCAAAGTTCGCAAGGCAGGTGAAGTTGCAATGGCAATAATCAGGACTTGCATAAAAACTTTCTATTTGTGGATAGCTCCCCTCTTGCATAATTCTAGCCCACGTTGTCGAGCCAATGGCTCCTGCATCAAGCTCTCCTGCCTTAACTTTATCCAATACGTCAAATTCACTTCTGCCGGTATCGCCGTGTTTGCCTAAGTCGCTATTGAAACGAAATATATTGATAGCTCCATTTGTTGTATGTATAGAGTGAATGAGGCTCGTATCACACTCTTGGATTTTATGCCCTTTAAGATAGTAGAGGGGCATAATAGCAGCTTGTGCAGAATCCAAGCTCCCCAAGCCAAATTTTTTACCCCTTAAGTCCTCTATATTCTTTACATTACCTTTTTTGCTCACAAAGACACTTTTAAAGCCTATATCTGTATCGCGCATTAAGATGGCTTGAGCTTTATTTTGTGTAGCAAACATCGTGCGGATATAGGCTACATTAGTATTCCACGCAATATCTATCTTACCACCAATAAGCCATTGCACTTGCCTTTCATAATTACTAAAAAGCACATAATCAAGTCGTGTGTTTTTAAAATATGTATTTGCATAGTCTCTAATAACATCCCAAATAGGCAGTACCTGTGGGGCGTATGCGACTGCCCCTACTACAATATGTTTCATATCTATTCCTTTGGTAAAAGTGCATCTGCAAGCCATACTTGCAAAATATCAAGGCTTGGTGCCATTACTTGAGAGGCTAGAGCGTCACGTGAGTATCGCTCTAATGGTAGCTGTTTGGAATATGCTTTTCCTCCACCAAGGCGCATAGCAAGCTCTGTAATCTCCATAACTAGAGTGGTAGCGTTGATTCTACAAGCAAATATCTTGGATACTGCATCAGCTTCTTTATTATCAAAAGCTCTTGCTGCCTCATTTACAAGGGCGATTTGGCTTTGGGTTTTTGTATAAAGATTAGCAATGTGATTTCTCACTAATTCTTTGTCTGCTAGGCTTGAGCCATCAGTATATTTTCGTGTTTTGACGTGATGAATCGCACACTCATACGCAGCTCGTCCTACCCCACTATATACTGCTCCAAGCCCTACGACAAAATACATTGCCACAATCCCAGCCTGTGCCTCACCCTCTCCATCTTTGCCAAGCAAAGATGTTTGGGTATTGAGCTTTACATTATTGTATTGCACAGGTTTAGAGAAGTTTCCTCGCATACCAAGCCCATTCCACACACCCTCTTCGTGTAGCAATCCATCACTATTATTAGGGACAATCCAATTATTTTTGCCCCCTGAAACTTTGCACGAATTGCTATAGGTAAGATAATAGTCTGCGTGTTGGGCTGAGGTTACAAAGCTCTTTCTGCCATTTAAGATTCTGTACTCATCCACTTCTTGCTCTGTAATATCGGGCAGTCCAAAATGCGTTCCCGAGCCACTCTCACTATATGCTAGAGCAAATGCAGCTTCACCTTTGGCAATTTGAGGTAGAAATTGACTTTTTTGTCTATCACTCCCAAAGAGAGATAGACAGGCTGTGGCAGTATTGTGCATCATATAGCAAAGTGCGCTAGAAGCATCAAATCGAGCTAAATGAAAGCAAACTTTTGCATGATGTTGGCAGTTTCCACCACTCCCACCATATTCTTTTGGCACAAGCAGCCCCATATAGCCCTGATTTCTTAGTGCGTCATAAGCCTCTTTTGGGAATCTTGCTTCTTTATCAATAGATTCTGTGTATGGGGCGATATGTGCTTTCCCAAACTCTACTGTTACTTCTTCTAATTTCTCTAAATTTAACATTTTCTCTCCTTACATAAAATTAGGCGTATGTGCCTTACTCAAATCTATGGCTAACTCTTCATCAATGCCACATTCTATTAAGCGATTTGTGCGGTTTTTTTCCATTTTTTTCTTGAGTTCTAACACCTCCTCAAAACCTCTTAAGATATGCTCTTCTCCTCCACCGCGCAAAATTGCCATAGATTCTAAAAGAAGCGAAGATTCACTACTTTGGGTATCTAAATAGTGTTTACGTGCAAAAACAACTTCTTTTAAAGCCTGAATTTTGGCAGGATTTTGAGCAATGGCATACTTGATATTACTCATACCATAGGCAACGTGGCGAGATTCATCACGTCTTGCTAAATACAATAAATGCGCACTTGCCTCATCACCCAAAGCCCTGAAGCTCTCTTCTAAAAAACGTAGTAAATCAATAAATGTCCCTTCCCCCATAATATGGAGCAAAAAGCTTGATTTGAAATAATCTTTTTCTTTATAGAGGCTATATAGACTTTGTTGTGTGGTGAGTGTAGAATACTGCACACCAAGTCCTGTGGCATTAGCACGTTTGATAAAAGATTCAATATGACGTGCTTCATCACCTATAATACTTGAGAGTAAAAGCGGCACAGCTGTGAAATAAGGGGAAATTTGGCTTAAAAAACGACTAGGGATATAGAGGGCAGAAAATTCATTTTCTACGAGATATGTCATAATTTGTGCTATGGCAAACTGCAATGCAGGGGAAAATAAAGGAATCTCCTGCCATTTTATATCACTTGAGGTATTCCATTGTGTCTTTTTCGCATCTTCGTAAATAGGCTCTATATACGGACTAAAAATCTCCTCATCACATATATAGGTAAAGTGATAATCAGGACTTGCACTTTCTACCTGCACACCATAAGGAGCAAGCCCCTGTCTGTCTGGCGCAATGTGAGGATTTGTATATGTGCTAAAACGTGTGTGTGAGCATTTACGCAAGGTATAGATAAATCTTTCTTTAGAATCCTTATGTGGCATCTGCTTGTGTAAAAATTCTTCCCCCTTAAAGCGACACCACATCAATAAATCATTTTCTAAATTATCATATTCGCTTACTATCTCTATGAATGTATCTTTTTGGGAAAGCAAAAAAGCATTCTCAAGACGCAAAAAAAAGAGACTTTGGGGAGGCAAACTACCCATAAAAAGACAGGTTTTGTGCATAAAATGACTTTTGATTAAGCTCTGTAAGCCATAAGAAGACTTGTTATCTTTCAATCCTGAAAGCTGATGTAAATATAATATATTACAATCGCTTAAAAAAGATTTAAAATATTGTTCAAAATGCCCTATTCTAGGGATATACTTAGATTTATATTTTGCATAATATCACATTATTTCCTATTGTAGAGATTCTCTTTCTCACACTTCCCTCTTCCTTAGTAGAGGGGATTAGGAGGAGGGGAAATATCACAATTTCCATAAATGCTTACTAGACTAATCTTTAGATATTTTATAAGGCGCTTTATCCTATAAAACAAGCAAAACTACAGCTTCCTACAAATGACAATCCTATGCAGCGTGAAACGCATTTACACGAAGTGCCAACCACATTTGCATACAGCGTAGCATATGAGCGAAGCTCTTATCCTTTGGCAAATCCCGTAAGGGCAAAGCGAAATTTTAAGCCTTGATATGATTATCCAACGTATAATTGATTATGCCAATACACAACCCCAGCCCAAAGAAA
>NZ_CAJTLL010000021.1 GCF_910577135.1 uncultured Helicobacter sp. | reverse complement strand
ATTATGAATCTTTACAAACTAAAAGTGAGAGATACCAATACTTAGTAATAAGAAGTGGATTAAGAAGTGCAGTCATAGATATACCATTTGATGCTATTGGTGGAGTAGATGAAAAGGGTAGAGTAATAAATAAAGAATATGAAGACATCTTTTATCAAGTAGATAGGAATAAAGAAACATTAAAGTCTTATTTACATATACAAGAATGGGGCATAGCTGCAGGGATACTAGGGAATCCATATTATCTCTCAAGAGATAATATGGGCTTTAAAGCACGACATATACAGGCTCTTATCTTAAAAATGCAGCTTGATGCAACTACTACTAATTTTACGGGATTAAGGAATTATGAGAGATATGGAAAAAATATCATAGGTGATCAACGATTAGGATTGCGTAAAAACCCTTTGCGCCAACAACAGCTCAGAGCCTTAGCCAAAAAGATAAAGCCTGATAGATTTGGTATGCTCCCATACATAGATGAGATAATGGGAGTGGATTGGGTAATGGATTTGAATCGCAATAATATCGCATTAGACTATGATGGTAGTTTGATTGAATATCTATATGATCAAATACAAGCAGGTAAAATAAAAGACCCTAGAGATACAGATTCTACTAAAGAGAGCAGAGATGAGTTTAGAAAAGCCATTATAGATTCTATGCCATTTCTTAGAACTAATATGAGTGAATTTATAGATAAAGACATATCTAATGATAAAAACAAACAATGGCTAAGAGAGGAATATATTCTAACAGCTAAAGTCGCTGCCATCACTCCCCCACAAGGCTATCCCAATGCTCCCACTTATTATATCCCAGAGTATTTAGATGAACTCTATGAAGCAGGTAAGCTTGATAAATTGCTCAATCCCACTATCCCAGCTATATATAGAGAATCTTTCCCACAAGAATTACGTGATAAAATAGAATGGTATGCTAAAAAGCATCATATTAAATAAAAAGATAAGTATTGATAAATGCCATACAAAGATGCAAAATACATAAAGCCTCAAACTTTCAATTTGCAAAGAAGAGGAAGTATTAAGAATCTAAAGAGGATTCTTTAAGTATGTGCTAAGTGCCTTTAAAAGCATACATTGTAAGGATTCTTTACTATTTTGATGAGATTGAATAATGGCTTGAGTTAATGAGTTTGCAAATATATCGTGTTCTAATATCTCAAAATATGGGCTATGGAGTTCTTTGCTAATAAGGGCTAATATGAGAGTGTTAAGAAGTGGGATAGAATCTATAAGCAAGGTATTATGCAGGATAGAATCTAGCTCTTGTGTGTCAAGTATGTGCTCATAAGTTGTCATATTGATGTGTGATAGGGGGTTATTAGGCATAGAGAAAGATTGTAGCATTCTTTGTAGGAATGTTTGTATATTCTTAGTATTAAGGATAATATCACTTTCCTTTGTTTGTGGTGATATTTCTTTTTTAGAAATGCTATCTGTTATCATTGATTGCGATGAAGTGATAATGTTTTGTATAGTATCGTGAGTGTTTGCTATATCGGAGGGTATGGTATTTATAACTTGTGCTGGAGAGAGTTTTTCTAATATCTTATGTTTATCTAAGCTGTCAGCCATATTTTCTTCATCTAATATTTTTGTATCTAGTTGCACTCTAGGCTTAACATCTATGGCAAAATCACTTTCATCAGCAATTTTATCAAGCACTTTTTTATAGTCCAGGAAGTCATCTTTTATATCTTTTGTGTCTATAAAGCTGCATTTATATTTTCCAATTCTAAAACTATCCCCAACTTCTATAATTGTTTCATAGCCTTGCTCAAGTTTAGAGAAAGATTCATTGTAAAATACTTCAGAATCCCCAATACAAGAGATAGTAAAGCAACCATCTTCATAGTTGATATTAACATGTCTTTCTTGAATAGATTCATCTGGCAAACACAAATGATTGATGGAAGTATTGCCTATGGTTCCTCCATTATCGTCAAAAACACAATAAATCGGTTTTGCTTGGTTATCAATGTCTTCTACAAGAATTGCTATTTGCGCCATTTGCGTTCCTTATTGTTGAGTGATAAGTTGAGGCATATTAAAATGCGTTAGAATACGGCTTAAATGTAAAAGTTCTAGCCTATTTGGAGTAATGCTAAAATCAAAATACCATTGTTTATTATTTTCAAAGTAAAGAGTGTTGCCTGTATTTTGAGCAGGTGTAATGTCTTTTATGAATCTAAGCCACGCCCATTCACCATTATAAATTTTATTGTATTGAGGCATTTGGTAATAGTCATTCACGCTCAAACGTAACTCCGTGCTACTATTGAATTGTTCAATAATAATCTGGATTTTAGGATTAAACGTGTGATCATAGTGTAAGGTCTGGTTGTTATAGCTTATATCAAGAGAGCTAAAATCTGATGATAAATCAAGGCATTGTATAAAAAAGTTAAGTGTAAGGTTATTGTTATTATCAAATATGCTATTGAGATTGCTTATTTGGTTAAAAAAACTTATAAATTGAGCAGAAAGCTTTATCGTCTCGCTATAGGCAGGATTTGGCACATAGGTATTGCCTTTTTTTTGCAAAATCTTACTTAGATATTGCGTATAAAAAGATTGTAATGTGCCTGTATTGCCAAAAAAATCTTTAAAAGTGTTGAGTGGCAAGGATTTATCCGAGTAAGCATTGAAAGGATAAAAAGGGGAGATATCATTTATAAAAGTATCATACACCTCTTTTTTCCATGCATTATTTAGAAGTGCATAGGTGCTTTTTTCTATAACGTTCCAAGAGAGTGTAGAAATCTCATTGTAGTATTGTTTTAACGCATGAGGCAACATTGCTGTGTTTCGCTTTAGCTCTACAAATGCATCAGTTTCATCATTACTTCCTTCAAGGATATATATAAGCTTATCTTTTATGTTTTTTGTATCATCTTTTGTAAATTCTGTAATTTTAGCACTCATATTTTGTATATCTTTAGCGAGTATCTCTTTTATTTCTTCCGTGCTACTTTGCTTTTTTATGTCATTAAAGGAATCTATTTGAGAGAGAAGTAAGGATTTTTCTCCTATGAAGTCATAATAATCTTTAAAGGAGTTACTAATATATGTAAATTGTGCTTTAATATCTGAGCTTGGCAATCCTAAGCTGTATGCGTAATTAAGCAAAAGAGTGTCGTTTAGGTGGGTATTATCATTTACGATTTTAATGAGGCTATTGAGTGGATTGGTAGATTCTGATAAGATTTGTAATTGTGTGAGTATATTGTTTTTGTCGGTATATTGCTTAGGAGATATAGCCTGAAGTAATTCTTCCCATCTTTGTTTATAATCATTAAGGTAAATACTAATAATATGTGTGTATAAATCTCTTTGTGCTTGTTCTGTGAGGGCTTGGTATTGCATTTTTTCATTATACGCCCAAGATTCTATTTTGATAGCAGTTTGTATATTGGTATCTAAATTACTTAAAAACTCCATTAGACCATCTTTTGTATAGGTTTTATCAATTTGACTTAATTTATCAGTATGCTCAAATATCATATAAAATGCTGTGCCTACCTTATCTTTAAGGTTAAAAAAGCTTTGTTTTTTTAGGCTATTTCTAAAAGCCATAATGGTATAGATTCTCTGTTGTTGCTCTAATTGCATAATTTGAGTTTTTGCTATGTGTAGCGCTTGTGTATCTTTTGGTTGTGTATGTGAGAGATTGCCTATAGCTAAATCTTCAATAGCGGTAATAAAATCATCTTTTGGAATTTTATATTTAGCAAAAGGTTGCCAATTCTTTATAACCCAATTTGCCAAAAGAGGTTTATTTATATATGCTTCATCATAGAGTGATTGATACATATAGATGGTTTCAATAAGTGTGGTTTGATCGGTATTGTGTAAGAGAATCTGCTCCATTTCTCTAAGCAATGTTTTGCCAATCACTTCTTCATTGATAGCATAATAAAAGTCTCTTGCAGGCAAAAATCCTTGATAGGAGAAATTCAGTGAAAAATACTGTATAATGGAGGGCTTTTCAAATAGAGATGGATAGTTTTTGAGTATGGCTTTAAGATGAAGCATAAGTTCGGTTTTTTCTTGCAGGGTAAGATGTTCATAAGAGCTTGTATTCGCAAGCAATGAAGTAATGCTATTAAATGTGATATGGCTTTTATCTACTTCTTTATAGGTTTTATGGATTAAATAAGTGCAAAAAACATATCCAAATATACATATACTTATAGTTCCAAAGGCGAGCCTGAAAGTTTGCCAAGAGGTTTTAATCATACTGCTTAGATGTGCATCTTTAAGAAAAATATGTTCTAACAAACCCTGCACAAAGTAGCTTCGCTTATTTTGCTTGGTTGCGGATTTTGCCGGAGGTTTTTTGATTTCGTATTTTTCACACACAGCATCAAGCAAGTAATTTCTGGGGACATTTTCTTGGTATGCGGAGGTAAAATATACGCCGCGGATATAGGATTTGTTTTTGAAGGCATTTTGTTCCTTTGCTTGGAGGATAAAGTCTATTGCAAGGGCAAAAAGCACATCAAGTTGCTTTAAAAATAAAAGGGCTAAATTTTTGTCTTCAAGTGAATGTAAGGATTGATTTCTACGCATAAAAGTATAGAGCAATGAATTGCTTAATTCTGTAAAAGTATTTTGTAGTTCTAATTTGCTACTATTTTTATCTAAAGTAAGTCCTAGCATTTTATTTGCAATGCTTTCATCAAAGATGTCCCAATATGTCCGCATACCCTCTAACAAGTCAATTTTATTAAAAACAATATAAATGGGGAGTTGCAAGCCTAGATTTTCTTCGCAATCACTCACTCTTTTGCTTAGATATTGTAAGACATTTTGTTCATATTGCTTTGGATTCTGTAAAAAAGCATGCACATCAATAATAAGCACAATGCCATTAAGTTTGCTATGAAAGGTATTAGTATTAAGGAAGTGTAAGAATTGATTCCATACGCCCTTTTTGATTAAAAAATCTTTATTCTTTTCTAAATTATCTTCAGCAATTTCATCGGTATTACTTGTTTGCCGAAAGTTCTCTTGTGCAAAATAATTACCTTCTGTATCAAGCAATGCACCCTTTTGAGAAATGTAAAGATTGAAGTTGTTGGTAGATTTGTGAAATTTCTTATAAGATGTCAAGCTTTCACTCAATGGATATTGTATATTCGCATAATTGATAAACGAGCTTTTGCCTGCTCCCTCATTACCAATAATAATCACTAAAGGGATATTTTTAAGATAGAGTTTTCTTTTCCACATACTCTTTGCGTCATTTAGAGCAATGAAATAATTTCTTTTAGCCCTGCGGAATGCCTTTGTAACTTCTTGTTTGATTTCCTTGTACTGTATGTGTTTCTCATTTTTGAGCGATTGGATAAGATGAATAAGTGGTCTATAAAGAAAGATAAAAAAGATTAAAAGCCATACGACAATAAGCACTTGGATTCTTGTTAATGCGCTACTAAAAATATAAATATCATTAAATGCAAATAAGGGCGAGTATATGTAAAAAAGTACACTTAAAAGCAACGCAAAACATATAAGTAAAATATAGAGAAAAGTTTTTGATTTGAGATAATTAAATATCTTGCCAAACATTTCCTTAATCCTCATGTGGAGATACCTTGAAGTGTTGCAAATTTTGTTTAAGGGTATCTTGTGTAATGGCTTTTTGAGATTCTAGCTTTAAAAATGAGAAAAGAAAGAATAATGCAACGATGGAGCAAATGATAGCCATAAGCCAAAATGGTCGCAAGTATTTTTTATGCAAAAGTTTTAGAATACGCGTTTGCTCTTGATGATTGAGGGCTAATTCAAAAGCTTTTTCTTCGCTACTTCCCATAGCAGGAGCAAGAGAATTTGCTATATTGCAGCATAGATGATTAATTTTTTGTTTGCCTTGAGTGTCGGAGGCATATTTGCCTTGATAGCCCAAAATAAGGCATGTATAGATAAATTCTAGCATATCTTTGTGTTTGCTTGGGGTAAGAAGCCATTGATTGGCAATACCATAAAACTTATCTCCACCTAGCATTTCATCAAAAAGACGTATAGTAAGTGTATGTTTTGCAAAGTGGCTATTGATAAAGCTTTCATTATGTAAGAGCATTTCATCAATAAATACACACAAGCAGTAACGGAGTTTGATTAAATCCTTATCTTCATAACAACGCAAAGCATTGAGATTGCTTCCGATAGAGAGGATTTCATTAGCAAAAGTTTCTTCTGTATTTGTGATATAGCTATCATCAAGTGTGCCTGTTTTGGAAAGTCGTGTAGCAAACAAAAGTAATGGCAAGGTCAAGTGTAAAATCTTATTGTTTTGCATATTGTTGCAATGGTTTGCAAAATTTGTTTCAAGTAGCAGGGAAAGTTCTTGCTCTGTGTTCATAGCATTTCTCTTTAGTTAAATAATGCCCAAAGCTTAATGTCGGGCTTTGTGATATTATTTGTCATATAAAGGCTGATAACATTTTGCTTAGCAAAATGCGTAAAGATAAAATCTTGCTTATCAAGCTTAAAATATACATAGCCACTTAAATGCGGTAGAGCTGATGGAATGCTGGGGATTGCCTCTATATGCAGTCCTTTAAGCTGTGAGGCAACAATGCTTTTAATAGTGGCTTGGGTATGTATTTTACTCTGTGTGCTAAAGGTTTCAAGTAATGTTTGCATAGGTAGAGAGGAGCTTACTGCTAAGAATAATTCCCCATCTTGCAGCATAGAAGCATTATCAAATATGCAATCGTAGAATCCATTGCCATTGTCTATGACTTGTGCCATTGCATATTTGGGTGAGGTAACATTAGCAAAGAGGAGGCGGATATTATTACTAAGCGGAATGAAAACCGCACTTAAATCATTGTGCTCGTAGGGTATAAATTCATCTTGTGCATCATTATGACTTATGGTAAGTAAGTCAGCTTGAAATTCTACAAGTTTTTCATATAATGTCTCTGGGTGTAGTTTTTCTTTATTGACAAGATAAGAAAAGATAAGCGTGTATTTTTTGAGGAGATTGAGCGATAAATAGGTGCTAAAATCAAGCGTATTTTTGGTTTGGTCTATGCCTCTAAAAATTTGCGTGAAGCTTTCTTTGTGTTGCTTGATGGAAAAGAGCATTTCTTCTAGAAAACTTTTTATAAAGGCATTACTGCAAATATCAATAGAGGTGGGGATAAATTTTTCATCAAGCTCTATTTTTTTGCTATGAGAATAGATGTTTTTCACTTTTGCTATGGGTATTTCTAGTTCATTTGGTGATTTGTCTCCAAGGATACCAAGCTTTAGCCGCAAACTCCCCAATGCAAGAGAAACTTTTTCTTGCTGATAAGAGATTTCTTCTGTGTTAGTATGTATGTAATCTTGCACATCATCGTGAATCTTGGAAGTTGTAGGTACATTGCTTACAATATACTTGGAGTTTGGAAAAGTATTTTTTAAAGACATATCAGCAGTAGCGTCTGAATATGTAGGGATTTTTAGCGTAATAATTGGTGAAGACATATTGGGCGGCAACTCCAAAACTTCAGGTAATAAATCATCATCTGGCGCATTAAACACGCTACCATCTTGTGTAATTCCACTAATTTGTGTAAGGGCTATTTTGCCCAAATTGAGCATATCGGTAGAAAAACTTACATCAAATACACCATAAAGATTAGATACAAGTCGAGAGGTTTTTGTATGGATAATATGTTCTAAAAATCGTTCTTGTTGCTCAAAATGGATTTTATCAATGTGCATACCATTATACCAAGCGACCTTAAGCTTACTGTTCATTGAACAAATCCTTTATATTATTTTCTCCAGCAGTGCCATCAGCCTTTGGATCTTTATCTTGACTTTGCTTACTTTTTTTGTGTTGCATAATGCCTTCAGTGGCAATATTAAGCTTGATTTTGTTTGAAAAGACACGATTCAGCTTTTTATAGAATTTTTGTTTTTTATCCTGCGGATTGGCAAAAAGAGCTAACACGCCGATATATTTACCTTCTTTTTTTGCAAATTCTGCAACAGGCACGTCAATTTCATTTGGCGGTACTTGCACCTTGATAAAATCTACAATGTCCCTTCCAAGGACAACATTTCCACTTGTGCTTAAATCTTGTATGGAAGACTGCTTGAATTTACTAATATCCTTGAGCTGATAAATAATAAGCGTAACAGGCACATTATCGCCACGATTATTAAGGTTAGAATCTGCCTGATTGAAAGCCTGTATCTTAATAGGTGAGCCGCACCCACTAATAGCTAGCCCCATAAAGCAAACGAGAATGCAAAAGGAAATATGAAGCTGGATATATCGCATTAAAGACCTCTAAATCTGAACTTCTCTCTTGTATGGATTTTAAAGCTTGCACGATTATACTTAGATTAATATTTAAATTTGTTTAATTTTGCTATAATGAGATTTACCTTTTGGCTATCTATCAAATACTAAAGGTTAAAGGTTATTGTTATGCTTGTTGGGTAGCTAAAACAACGGCAGTCTAAGGATATACTATGGCAGAAAATTCTACTCCGCCAAAAGAGCGGATAAATATCACATATCGTTCCAAGACAAATGGGCAGAATCCTGATGTAGAGCTTCCTTTGAAGCTAATGGTTATGGGTAACTTTACAGGAGGCAATGATGTGCCGTTTGATGAACGAGAGGTTGTGTCTATTAATAAACACAATTTTAATCAGGTAATGCAAAAAATGAATATAGGCACACATGTAAGTGTAAAAAATGTCCTCAAGCAAGATGCAGATGAATTGTCTGTAAATCTTAAGTTTGAAGGGTTGGGTGATTTTTCACCAGATAGCATTGCTACTCAAGTGCCAGAGCTAAACAAATTGCTTCAACTACGTGAAGCCCTTGTAGCATTGAAGGGACCAATGGGCAATATTCCGGATTTTAGAAAAGCACTCTTGGAGGCCCTCAAGGATAAAGATACAAAAGAGAAGCTTTTACTAGAGATTAAAGAGAATCAATCTACAGATGAAAATAAAAAATGATTATCATTGAAGGAAATTTTATGATAATCCATTAAGGAGATTACTTATGAGTGGTGCATCAGCAAATACGCAAACTTCAATAAAAGAGCTATCTATCATTGATAGCATAATGCAGACAAGTAGATATTCAAAGGAAGATGAAAGTTATAATATTGCCAAAATGGGTGTGGCGGAATTTATCACAGAAATAGTCAAAACTGATAATGCAGAAAATAAAATCAACAAATACACGCTTGATGAAATGATAGCACATATTGATGATATTATTTCACGTCAAATGGACGAGATATTACATAATGAACAGATTCAGCAATTAGAATCTACATGGAGAGGTTTATATTTTTTAGTAGAACGCACTAATTTTCAAGAAAATATAAAAATTAATTTGTTTGATGTAACTAAACAAGAGGCTTTAGAGGATTTTGAGGCAAATCCAGATATTACAACAACTACATTATATAAACGTATTTATTCTTCTGAATATGGACAATTTGGTGGCGAGCCGGTAGGTGCAATTTTGGGTGATTATGCCTTGAATGCTTCTACGCCTGATATGAATTTTCTCTCTAAGATGTCTTCTATTGCGGCTATGAGCCATGCTCCATTTTTAACTTCTATGAGTGCTAGTTTTTTTGGACTTGATAGTTATGCGGAGCTTCCCAAGATACAAGATTTAAAAGCACTTTTAGAGGGTCCGCAATATGTAAAATGGCGCACCTTTAGGGAAAATGAAGATTCTAAGTATGCTGGTTTATTGGTTACACGTTTTCTTACTCGATCTCCTTATGAGCCACAAGAAAATCCTATAAAGAAATTTAATTACAAGGAAAATGTGCATAACTCGCATAATCACTTGCTATGGGGAAATACTATTTATGCTTTTGCTACGCGATTGACTGATAGTTTCGCAAATTATCGCTGGTGTGGAAATATTATAGGACCTAAGGCTGGCGGTGCTGTAAAAGATTTGCCTACTTATATTTATGAAAGCTTTGGCACTACGCAATCCAAGATACCAACGGAGGTGCTTATCACAGATAGATGTGAGTATGAGCTTGCAGAATCTGGCTTTATAGCCTTTACGTTGCGACGTGATAGCAATAATGCAGTATTTTTCTCCGCAAATGCGGCATTAAAGCCAAAAATTTTTCCAAATACGCCTGAAGGAAAAGAGGCAGAGACAAATTATAGGCTTGGCACGCAGTTGCCTTATATATTTTTAGTTTCTCGCCTTGCTCATTATCTTAAGGTATTACAAAGAGAAGAAATTGGGAGCTGGAAAGAAAGGGCAGATATAGAGAATGGCTTAAACGAATGGATGAGGCAATATGTTTCAGACCAAGAAAATCCTCCCGCAGAGGTTCGAAGTAGGCGACCATTTAGAGGTGCTAAGGTTTTTGTAAGCGAGATAGAAGGGGAAGCAGGTTGGTATAGAATAAACTTAAATGTACGACCCCACTTTAAATTTATGGGAGCAAACTTTGAACTTTCTTTGGTGGGGAAACTTGACAGAGAATAAATTATGTCTTTTGTAAATAAAATTATTTCTCAACTGCATCCTTATGCAGATTCTGCTTATTTTGAAGATAGAACCAAAACGATAAAAGATCATATCTCAATCCTCATGAATACTAAAAATGAGGGCATAAGTCTTATGAATTTTGCAGACTTATCGTTGGAAGATTTGGATATAAATACAAAAAATCTCGCCCTGCTTATGTCGGAAAAAATCTACCACCTTGTAAATACTTATGAAACAAGGGCAAAGATTCTAAACATAGAATATGATGAAAGCTTTGCTCCTTGGCAAATAAGTTTTTTTATGCGAATGCGTCATGTTGGGGGTGACTTGTTGGATGATTTTAATATACAAATTGTCTTTAAAAATAATCGCTATTGTGATGTAATGTAGGCGGTTTGCTTGAGATAGTTTTAGGAAACCCCAAAAAAGTATTTGATTAAAGTAGAAAAGGGCAGATAAGTGAAAAATATTCATTATTTCCGTAAAGAGCTTGATTATTTGCATAAAATGAGGGAAATTTTTGTTAATAAATATCCCAAACTTGCCCCATTTTTATCCCACAATAGTAATGATCCAGATGTGGAACGTATTATAGAATCTTTAGCGTTATTAACATCTAAGATTCACGAAGAGCTTGATGGCAATATTCCCCTGATTGCAGAATCTTTAATTAACATTCTTGCACCCAATTACACAAACTCGTTGCCATCAATGTGCATACAGGACTTTGCACTTAAGCCAGAAAGCAAAGAATGCAAGGTTTTTATTCCTAGACACACAAGTCTTAAATCTACTCCAATAAACCAAGTGCAATGTGAATTTAAAACTATCTATGATGTTTGTCTGCATCCTCTTAAAATAAGCGATATGTCGCTTACTAACGAAGGGAAGCAGAGTGTATTTTGCCTTGATATTGTAAGCACAAACAAATTTTTTAAAATAGCAGATATGGATATTCATTTTTTACAGATTTATCTTGGCAGTGAGGTTTATAGTGCCAATACATTGCTTTTATGGCTTTTATGTTATTTGCAAGAAATTGTTATTGTCTGTGCTGATACTCTCACATCTTTTAAGATTCCTTGTGATTCCTTAGAGACTACTGGTTTTGACAAAAATGAGAGTATGTTTAGTAATGGCGATATAGGCTTTAGTGCTTTTACACTTTTACAGGAATTACTTTTTTTGCCAGAAAAATTTGCATTTGTGAGAATAAAAAATTTAGAAATATTAAAAGAATGTCAAAGTGAAAAGATGACTGTTAAATTTATTTTCAAAAAAGAATTGCCTAAAGATACCCTTCCAAAAGCCAATCAGTTTTCGCTATTTAGCACGCCCATTGTTAATCTTTTTTCTACGCAGGCAGAGCCGATTCTTACTGACCATACACGAAATGGGTATAGAATATTTATCGATAGGGCGCATCTTAACGCATATTCTGTGATACAGGTATTGAAAGTTAAGGCTCATAATAGCGACTCAGGAAGACGGATATTAAAGAATTACAATAGTTTTGAGCGATTTGAATTTGTAGATAAGGGAAATGATTTTTATGCTATTTCAAATAAGCAAGATGCAAATGGAGAGCATTATAAAGAAATTACTATTTATAGTAATCAATCTCGCAGAGAAACACTTTCCATTGATGTTTTATGTAGCAACAACAATCTTCCAAATGGTTTGCAGATAGGCTCAATCAATGAGATTGTAGGATATCAAGATGTCCTTACGCGTAATCTTATGTTACCTACAAAATCGCAACATAGAAGTATTGATAATGCTACATTGTGGGATTTTATCGCTACCCTTTCTTTTAATTATCAAAGTATAACGCATAAAGAGAGCTTCTTAGCATTGTTGCATACATACAGCTTTAATATTGATAAACCAAAAAATCTTTACGAAATAATAAGTGAATCCTTACAAAAGATAGAATCCAAGCCTGCTTATAATGTCAATGGATTTATTACATTAAGAGGTATGCAAATTACTCTATATATTGATGATTCAAAGTTTTATTGTTTAGGTGAGGCATATAAGATAGGCTTAGTGCTTGCACACTTTTTTTCTTCTTTTGTTAGTATCAATTCTTTTTGCGAGGTATCCTTGTGCTGCACAACAAGTAATACATCTTTTAGCTATTCTATCGTCTATGGCAATAAGGTATTATTATGAATTTTACTTTTTATCGGCTAATAAAAATGCTCTTGGTTTCTTTGAATAGGGAGCAAATCTTTTTACGTAGTGCTAGGAGTTTGGGACATGCGTATAAAGAAGTTGATATATTCCAATATCATGATATGGCGGATTTAGAGTCGAAAGATATGCTTCCACTTGAGGCTTCATCTGTAAAAGTTATGGAAAAATTACCTCAAAATATATCTTCCAAAATGCATACTGAATCTTTCGTGGAAGTTTTTAGTCATTTTTTTGGATTGCTAGGGCAATCTTCACCTCTGCCTTATTATATGCTTGATAATTTTGCAAAAAATGAAGATGATGGCGAAGGCTTTAGTCTTTTTTTTGATTTTTTTAATAATTATCTCTTATGGCTATTTTATGATAGCATATCACTTAGAGGTTATCATCGCTCATTTGAGACAGATTTTAGCGATAAAGTTTCTTTTGTATTGTTGAAACTTTTAGGTTTTAGTGATACAACAAGTGCAAAGGCATATCTTCCATTTGCACCTCTTATTTTAAGCCTAAGGAGACCAAAAGCTTATATTGAGAAAATTTTGGCACATAATTTTCATTTGCACGATAGAATTTCTATTGTCGAGAATATTCCACAAGCCATTCGTATCAATAAGAATCAACAGAATAGTTTAGGGTTTAAAAATGTTACTCTTGGTAAAAGTTTTCTACTAGGTAGCACAATATATTCCTATCAAAATAAAATATTACTCCGCATCAAGGATTTGCATTATCAGGAAGCCCTAGATTATTTTCCACATCATAAGCAGCACAATAAACTTAGAGAGAGTGTAATTTTTCTCACCAACAATGAATTTGCCATTGATGTTCGTTTAGATATGCAATATAACCCCAAAATGGATTTTAGGCTCGGCGATATTGCGAGGGCTACTCTTGGTTTTGGGTTATTATTAAATAAAAAAAAGGCGAATTTTGCACAATGTAGTATGTTAATGACACTATGTGAGTAAAAATATTTATATTTTTATAAAACTTAATTATTGATTTTATTTTTTTGTGTAGAATACTTCGCTTTTATATGGATAAAACTTACAGAAAGGATTACTATGGCGCAGCCAGCATATATTAAAATTGAAGGTGTTACACAAGGACTTATTTCTAGTGGGGCTTCTACGCAAGAGAGCATAGGTAATCGTTACCAAGCAGGACACGAAGATGAAATTATGGCTCAAGAGATTTCTCATATTGTAACTGTTCCCACAGATACACAAAGCGGACAACCATCAGGTCAAAGGGTGCATAGACCCTTTATTTTTACCTGTTCTCTCAATAAAGCTGTTCCTTTACTTTACAATGCCCTCACAAAGGGTGAAAGATTAAACAATGTAGAAGTGCATTGGTTTAGGACATCAATAGGTGGTGGAGCAGAACATTACTTCACTACAAAATTAGAAGATGCTATTATTACAGACATAGACCTTATTATGCCAAATGCACAAGATACAAGCAATAATAACAAAACTGAGCTCTTTAGGGTTTCTCTTAATTATCGAAAAATTATTTGGGAACATGTTGTTGCAGGAACGAGCGGAAGTGATGACTGGAGAAATGCTTAATTTCTTCATATCTGCCTTAAAAAACTTTTTTACATACCCTTAAAGTTGTAGTAAAAAACGGGATGCTTTGTGAGATAGTGAGATGAGCCTCTTTTTTCACAAAAATACCCCTAAAGGATAGTTTTATGAGTGCTTTTCTTTCTTTGGATATTAACTCTATCACCTTTACCATCACCAAAGCCCATATTAGAGAAAGTTTGCAGTCTCCTTTTCATATTACTTGTAATGGTTTTATAGAATCCTTTTATGCAGATATATTTTCTGCTACTTTTGCTTCTTTGGGTAAAACAAACTCTCCCTCACACACAATCCAATCTCATACCCAAGATACCGATTTTGCATCATCTGCTCCCCCTTATTCTTTTGCATTAGACCAACCTTTCAATCTCCAGCTATTGCAAGATAATTTTGCTCTATTATATATTTCTAATCCCTATGGCAACACAAACTATCATAGTGCTCTTTCTATCTCTTTAGGTAATACTTCTACCCCTATTAAATCATATAAGGGTATCATTACACATATAGAGTATTTAGGTTCTAAATCTAATGTTTCCTTAGATACAAATAACACAATCAACACTATTGCTGACATAACCAATACTTCTCAACAAAAGACACTCTCTTCCTTAGATATACCTACACCTAAATCTATAAACCATAGACATTTCTTTACCTTTACACTCACTTCTCCTCTCATAAGACTTTCACTCAATAAAGCAAATAGAATTTATACAGATAAAACACCTTTAGACATACTCAAAGATATACTCACTGCTTATACTCCACAATTATGCAAACAAATAGATTTTTCTTCTCTTAGCCAAATTGATAATCCTTTAGAGATTATCACCCAATATGAAGAATCTGATTTAGATTTCATCACACGATTAGCTCATAATAATGGTATATACTTTTATGAAGACAATGATACCTTATATGTATGTCATCACACACCCTATACTCCTATTCCTCTCACTAAAGTCCCTTTTAATCCTAATGTAAAAACACATAATAATCTTAATGAACCCTGTATTTTTGCTCTCACACATTCTCATCATATACACACAAAACAATTTAACTTCTTCAGCAATGATGCAAACAATCCTCAAATAAATACTTATATGTATTCAAAATATATTGACAAACAATCCCCAGACATTGCCACTCATTCTACATCAAATGATACTTCTCTAGCACAAGAAGATATGAATAATCCTTATAACTATACTGCCTCTATGCAAAGTGTATTTATACCCAATGTGAGTTTTACCTATCAAGCGAATATAAAGTCTCTTTGCTCTAATCAAGCCCAACATACTGCCAATACTCAAGCTCTTATGAACGCTCAAAGCAATATCTATACACTCTGTTTAGCTCAAAGATTATATATAGAATCTAAAAATAAATCTCTTTTAGGAAATAATATTCAAGATAATAAAACACAAGAGTCTATAAATGAATATACTATCATAGCATTAGAGCAAACCCTTATAAACGAATCTATTCTTGCAGATACTTTACCCTCTCATCAACAAGTCAATGATGGCAACATCTCTCGGTTCAAAGATGCTTATAGTAATCTCATTACTCTCTTGCCTTCAAACCTATCTTATATGCCTACACCCAAGCCCAAACCAAACCCTCCATCTCTTATGCAAGGTATAGTTGTAGGAGAAGAGTATATAAAAGCCAAGAATATTAAAGAGGCTAATGCAAGTATCATCAAACAGAGCAACACGCTTTATACAGATGAATATGGCAGGGTAAAAGTAAGGCTACATGCCTTTATGGCACAAGCTTTACTCACGGATAATGATATACACACAACACCCAATACAAACAATACCAAACATTCAAACAATACTCATTTAGAAGATGATTTATATACTCTTAATACACACACAGCTTTTCTTAGAGTAAGCTCTCCTATTGCAAGTGCAAGTTCAGGTTTTTATCATACTCCAAGAGTTGGAGATGAAGTATTAATAAGTTACTTAAATAATGACATAGATATGCCCATCATTATAGGCAGTCTCTACAATCCAAGTAATCCTGCCTTACCCTCTTTACCCTTAGCCTCTCATCAAACAAGTTTAAGTGCAAGAACTCTTAATAATAGCAGTGCATTGCAAGCAGAGAATACAAACTCTCATCACAATCTCATAGAATCTGGATTCAATGAAATCACGCTTTCAAATCTCAAAGAACAAGAACACATCTATCTTCAAGCACAAAGAGATTATGAAGAACTCATTAAGCATAACTTCACTCAAACCATACATAACAATAAAGAATCTCAAGTAGAGGGAACTTATAATGAAAGGATTAAAAAGATTCATGCTCAAACCATAGATTTAGCAAAGATTGTGAGTATTGGAGGAGAATATAATACCAATGTAGCTTTATCTAAAGATACCATTGTAGGATTAAGCCATACTCTTAACATAGGAGCAAGCAATAAACTAAGAGTAGCAAAGGATAGTAGTGAATATGTAGGAGAGGATAAGGAGGTGGAGATAGGGGGGAATCTCAATACGAGTATAGAACAAGATGAGAGTAGGAATGTAGGGGGAGATAGCAAAAATCAAATCAATAAAGGTTATGAGCTTTATGCTGCAAATGGTATTAGTCTTAATACAGAACAACAATTTAATCTTAGTGCTAAAAATTACATTGATTTATCAAGCACTGAAGATTTTAGCCTACAAACAAAAAAACAGCTCACACAAGTAGCAGATTCTAGTTATGCTAAAATAGAATCTAATTATAGCGTTAATGCTGGTAACACTATAATTCACCAAGTAGGAGACACTTCTATTACTGCTAAGGGAGATTGTGTTATTATTAAAGCTGGTGGAGTAGAAGTAGTCATAGATTCTAAAGGATTAGTCGTTAAAGGTGGAGAGGTAAAGGCGGAGTGAGGGGTAAAGAAAACAAGATAAGATACTATAAAGAAATTAAAACTTCTTTGAGAAACTTAAGCTTTGAGAAAGAAGAGTTCCCTTAATCTTATGGAGGATAATAATGAGTAGATATGAAATGCTACTTTATAATACTTTTAAATTTTACTTTGAGATAGATTTAGAAAATAATATAATGCCCATTGATAATGCCAAAAATTCTTTAAACACTTTTCTTAATAATTACAACAATGACTATATACAAATCTTACAAGAGAATATCACACAAGAGAATCTAAAAACACTCAAATCTTCAAAAGAGTATCTTACTTTATTGCATATACAATATCTTGGGGAAAATGAACAAGTATTCGGTAAAGGCTTTCAACAAGCACTCAAAGAAAAATCTCATCTTAAGCTTTGGTATGAGATAAGATACAATAGCAATAGTAAAAATGATAAAAGCATAGCTATTAAGCGTTTTAAACAATCCAATCTCTTTGGGCTTTATGAAAATAATGATATTAATGATAAAATCTTTCAATCACTTTGTGATAATGTACAAATTAAAACTAAAGACCTCAATCAAGATAAAGTTAGTCTTAATGAATCTATGATATTCTTTGAATTTTTAAACATTGCAGAATCTTCAAAATCTCAAACATACTATGAGAGCATAATAAAAAAAGAAGAAGAAATAAAGAAAAACTTTACAGATGATAGCTTCCCACTATCTCAAAGTCTAGTTTCAATCACTCAACCCTTTTTAAATACAATGAAGCAATATTATATCCAAGAGAATAATCCAAGCCTTAAAATAGAGAGTATTTACATTATACAAAAATCTAAAGATAAACCAAATGTTACAGATAATATCGCTACAATCAATAAGCGAATGCAGCAAAACAACTCCTCTTTTTTTATCTTTTATCCTCAAAGTATCGGGGATATAGCTCTGCAAATAAGACAAAAGTTTAATTCTACGCTCTACCTTATAGTTTGCAAAGATACAAAGATTGATTGCACTTACTTAGGCACTCATTCAAGGCTTTATTTGAGTGATTTTAAAGATAAGCAAAGCACAAATTATTTTTTAGGCACAGAGATAAAAAATGACACAGAATCTGCACAAGAACCAACTCTTTCACAAAAAGATGATTATCTTGAATTAGATAAAAATGGTGATGATATAGCAGATTATCAACAAGAATATATCTTTAAAAATGCAGAGCCTATACTCACTATCCAAAAACACCAAAGCAATATCCTACTCTACAATACAGGCTTTAGCAAACAAAACCATATTATTTCCAATGAAATAAACAAAAATCAAAAAGTGAATAAGCTTGGTATTAAATTAAAACTCAAAGAAGAAAAATCTCACTCTACTGATTGTTCTAAAGAAGGTAATTTCACACTCTACATTAATGAACTCTATATCTATTGCTCTAATCAACACTCCTCTATTCAACACAATCATAATAATGAAACGAACTCCAATGAGTCAAATAATTCTATACAAGATTCTCATAATTCACAGGGGCAACCTATCATCTATCTTCTTAACTGCGAAAATAGAAAAACCTATCAAATAAACTTACAAGAAAACAAAGATAATAATGGCAATACCAAAACAGATAAAGCTGGTAATATCAGTTATAATGCTACTCTAAGCACCGAACTTAACCTTGATGATACTCCTCTTGCAAATGTTACAACCAAACTCATACTCTCTTGTAATGATTTAGTGACTCAAAATTATTCCACTTATGATATACACAAAATAACAGGTGTGGGCATAATATCAGTAAATAATCAAATAAAAAAACAAGCTAAAGCAGGTGAAGGCATTACTTATAAGAATATCTTACATCTTAAGCAAACTACAACACTTGATGAAAAGATAGACAACACAGATTCTATCCTTGAAGTGAGAATAAACAACATACAAAAACCAATAAAGATAGATACTGCCTTAGAATGTGAAGCTATCTATTATGGCTATAATTTGGTTAAATGGGCTTATATGATACTTCCTACAAAAGATTATAATCCAAACAAAACAGGCTTAATAAAAGATGAGCATTACTATGAACTCCCAAGTGATACCTACAAGGGAAATATAATAACATTTAATCCTAAAGAATATTTGCAAAGCCTACAATCACATCAAGCATCACACATCAATACAGACAGAAGCAATCAAACAAGCTCTCAAAGTCCAAATTCAAAAGCACAAACAAACCATTCACAATCATCATCAAACTCTCAAACCACCAATCCTCCAAATTACTCCCAACAACTCCAATACCTCACACAGGGAGATTATACTTTAGTTATCTTTGCTTATCTACGCTCCCCAGCCTATAAAGCAAATTATACCACCCATACCAAACTAGATTATAAACCTCCACTATCTCTATACTTCAATGGTAAGGAATTACAGATAGTAGAATGGGGAGAGGTGAAAAGGGATAAGCTAGATTCTAGCCAATATGATACACAAAGAATCTTTCAAGCAAGAAGTGGCAAACCTATACCTATTGCCTCACAAAATAATACAAACGCCCAAAACAATAATACAAATTATATAGGTAATCCTATTCTTAATCCAAACAACCCTCAAGAATACTTTGATTATTCCAAACAAAGACAAAAAGCAAAGGATATAGGAGCAATACCTGAAGGGACATACTATATAGACATTAGCCAAAGCACAGAAAATAAACAAAGTGGTATAAGAACACTCAATCAAAACATTATTTTAAAGTTTAAAGATAAAGAGAGGCAAAGTAAATGGGGCAAATATAATATCCCTATCTATACCAATAAAGAATGCACCAATACTATAGAATCTACCACACAAAGAAATAATTTCTACATTCACGGAGGAGAAAGCTATGGGGATAATGGAGGGATAGATTTAGCTAAAGAAGATACAAGATTCTTTGAAACATTAGAATCCATCAAAGAAGAATATAAAGATATATTAGAAAGCTTAAAGGATAATGAGGGCAGAATGGTAGTAAGATTAGGGGTGGGGTATGAGGAAAGAAAAAGCGAGATTGATTTGAGAGGAAAAAGAACACCAAATGGTGGAGTTGTGGAGTGGATTTCGCAGTTTGATAATACAAAAGGAGGTATGGGAACAAAAGCTGGTAATACAGCGTGTAAGCTTACTTGTGATGAAATATTAAGAAGATCTGGTGTTAGCTTGTCTGAAACACCGACATCTTATAGGGGAAGCATATTGTATCAAATCTCAATAGAAAAAGACGTAGCATACTATCGGAGCAATGATACTCATAAGAGGATTTCCGATGGTAATTTAAATACAAAAGAGCAAAATGAGTATTTAGACTATGACGAAAGAATATTGCGAGAAGGTTTAAAGTATATAGACACAGAGTTAGAAAAAGGGTATCCTATCACTATTGGTGTCGATCATACTTATCAACACAAAGGCGGCTTTAATAGCGACTTATCAACCGATCATTTTGTAGTAATCGTAGGCAGAAAATATGATGAAAAAGGAAAGTTATATTATTTATTCTATGAAGTTGGCACGAGATATAAAGACAAAGGTATAAGCGATGAAAATAGATTTTACATTGAGAATAATACACTACACGGAACACCTGCGCACAATATGAATAGGCATTATGTCGTAACCCAAATACGCAGAAACTTATCTTACAAAAAGGATTAAAAATGAAAAAACTTTTATTTCTTTTGCTTATACATTTTGCTTTTGGCGAGGAGTATATATGGCAATGGTATAGGGTTGATTGCACATATACGCAGAACATAGAAACATTGTTTGAGTATTGTAGTCCTATGGAGCAAGAATTTATAGAAGAGGCAAGGAAAGAATGCGGAGAAGATAATTGGATAAAATTGCAAAAATGGATTGCTTGTGGTGCTCCACAAAAAGTAATTATAGGAGCTAAGGATATACAAGAAGCCTATAAGGCTTATATGCAGTATGCTGGTGAAAAATGGTTATTTGAAAAACTCCCGTTGCAAAACTTGAAAAAAGAAGACGATGATTATTTGATTCAATATGTATGGAAAGGCAATACATCTTTGGAAATATATTATGGTTTTGATATGAAAACTCAATGCGACTATGTGTATTTTTCTGATATGGGTAATGGCAATATTGCTATTGTAAAAGGTAACGATACCGTATGCAAACTCTAAAACTACATTGCAACTCAAATGCGAGTTAATATAAACTAAATATAAGGAGCAAACCAATGAAAAAGCTAATACTGTATATCTCTCTAACAATCTTTCTCAACGCACAGACAATGGATTTATGGGATACAAATTTTTATGAAGTAGCTAAAGAGAATGGCAAAGATTGCTTAGTAGCTGATATAAGTGGATTTAGCCTAAGATTAAATAAAAAATTGCAAAAAATGATTCGTAACTTTGCTATGGAGGCTGAAAGCTTGAAAATTATAAATGTGCAAACAAAAAATAATCATATATCCATAAAAGCTGTCTCTGTGCCACATAATTGTAACGAAATAGGTGTTAGTAGGTGTTTAAATGAACCTATACAAAACACTACTTCTTACTCACAAGAATTTAACGTGTTTGATATTGAAATACTTAATGACAATATGCTCTCTGTCAAAGATGAATTTGGAATAAGGTTTTATACGAATGACACTAAACAATACACATTGTGTAAATCTCAAATAGAAGTGGAACAATAGAACCAGCAGGAGCAAATCCAAAGATAGATAAACCTGCTGAGGAGCAGCAAAAAACAGCGGGTGGAGATATAAGAATACCCACAGGAGAATATGAGGTGTTTTGGAAAAAGTCAGATATTAGTAAACCTGCTTTAATGATAGAAAATCCGAATAACAAAGAAATATATTTAAATGATTTGCGACAAACAATAAAAAACTTAGGCATAAACATAGAGCAATTGTATTGCGATACTACAACTTGCAAACATAATCAAGACAATAGAAAAACTTTTGGAACTAAACATCTTCATATTGTTCCTCAACTTAAACCAAAAAATACAAATACCACAATAATAGGTGAAAGCCGAGATGGGATTCTTATACACTATGGTGATACGGGCGAATGGAGCACAGGCTGTCTTTTGCCAACAAATGAATTAAAATGGAAAAAAGAAAGATGGATAGCCAAAGATAGAGATAGCACCATTAATGCTATTGCAAGATTATATAGCCCTTATTAAGCACGATATAGAAGCTTTTAAAAATTATGCACTTGGTGCAAACAATCTAGCAAAAAGCACAATTAAAAATTTTACTATTCAAATTAAAGAAGATGATGAGATTAAATCTTATGCCAATTAAGGAGAAATAATGCGTTTAATGATTTTTATGTGTTTTGCTATGAGTATTATGTATGCTGTGGGCAATGTGTATGATATGCATTTTAAAGATATGTTATCCCATCAAACTCCTTATGCTAGCACTCTGCATAAAGACAAAGAAACGCAATCTACAATACATTATAAAGGAACAATAACATTAAGCGGGGTGCTAGAATGGCAGATGTATGAGGAGGAAGTGGATTTTTATTGGCGTTTAGTGTTTTTCCCTGATACACCCGATGCTCTGCCTAGACTTTTTGCAGATGATAAGCGAGCAATTTTTCTCAATGATACGCTTAAAAGAGATCCCACATTTCAAGAAAATAGTTTTTTACAAATTTATAATCTTTTGCCAAATCAATTAAATCAAGCAGATGAATATATCTTAGGCGGGATAGCGATGCGCGCAACGCTATCTTTAAAAGATTATTATATTGATAATCAACTAGAGAGTGAAGCTGAAACGCCTTATTATGCGACCATTGAAACAGATTCTGTAAAAATATCAAATAATATAAAAAAATGGTATATCAATAAAAATGCCCTGCCAAGTGAATATTTGCTCTTTTTTGCCTCCAAAGACTCCTACATTAATCTACGCCAATCCCCTAATGGCAAGATTCTGCAAGCAATACAAAAAGATACGATGTTAAATGATTGTAATACACGAGGAAATGAGCTTAAAAATCAAGGAATATTACTATCTCTGGGTGTAGATTCCACCAATCCCAAATGGCTAAAAGTAGCGTATATCCCACCAGAAGCAAAAGACACAAGCAAAGCAATCTATGGCGTAATCCACGAAAGTCAAGTAAGAATAGATTGTTATGAAAATTAAACATTATTCAATCCCAAGTGATACATATAAAGCAAGGAATCATACCACCCATACCAAACTAGATTATAAACCTCCTTTATCCTTACGTTTCAATGGTAAAGTATTAGAAATACTCGAGTGGGGAGAGGTGAAGAGGGATAAAAGCTTTAAGCTTAATCCACTAAATCTTAGTAATCCTAAAGCATTCATTGCAGAATCTAAAGATTATCAAATAAAACTTGATACTATTCCAATGATAATAAGACCAAGAGATTCTTATATGCTTAATATCACAGATACACACAATAGTAATCAAGCAACAATAACAAATACTAATGCACAAAATATCATTAATCCTGAAATATTCATAGATGATGACTTCTGCAAACTCATACATATACTACAACAATACAAAAATCAATATAAAGCAAGTGAAGTGAAACTAGAGGTGGGGTATGAGAACATATCAAATTACTATGTAGATAGCGAGGGGTATATACAAGGGGCAGGATTTAAGTTGCCAACAGATAGCAAAGGTAATGATGTCAAAATAAATTTAGCTAACTTTATAGAACACGGGGAAATTGGTAAAATCAGGGCTATTATTTTGCATAGAACTATGAGTAAAAGTGCTCAAAGCAGCATAGATTGGTGGCAAAACCATAAAGCTAAAGGAGCTGGCACTCATTTTATGATAGACAAAGATGGCACAATATATCAATGTGCAACTTTATATAAGACAACTTGGCATGTTGGGGCAAGAAAAAAGGGGATAACCATAACTAATAATACAAGTATAGGTATTGAAGTGGTGGCTTGGTATGACGATAAGACTCACAAATGGGATGAGGCTACAAGAGAACAAAAGATAGCATTACGAAAAATAATAAAAATACTGCTTAAGCATTACAATCTTACTGAAAATGACATTTATGAACATGATAAAATAGCAAATAAAACAGCTGGTGAGGGTGCGAATCTTTATATAAAAGGAGAGAAATAATGCTGAAGCGATACTTGGTGTTTATAATGTGTGCTTTTATACATTGCTCACAAGCAGCGGATATAAACGAGCCTTTGGATAAAAGCTTTAAGGATATAGATATTCATATTTTAGAGATTACTTATCCCAAGAAATGTGAGATTGATGATAGGGCTTTCTTTGTTTTGAGTAAAGAAGCCATAGCTTCATATTTTCAAAATGCAGAAATATACGATGAAAAATCCCCTGTTGGGGTTAGAGATTATCCGCATTATCAATGCGAGATTGCAGGAAAGTTTTTAGCTCATAATCAGTCTTATGATTTTAGGCTTGATTATGGTGGTGTGGGATATATACATAATGATACAACTGCCAATATCACCATATGCAATCGCAAAGATTGCTATCCTTGTGCCGTTATAGATGTCTATTATGATGCCTTAGAAAGTAATGATACAAAATGGCTGGAAAGATACAAGACAGAGTATTGTATAAGAAAGTAAATGCGATATACCCTTACCCTCCTACCAAAATCCCTTATCTTTACGCCTACCCTAAAGCCTAAGCCTAAAGCTCCTAGTAGCACTCTAGGTATAGTCATAGGAGAGAGTGATGATATATAAAGCCAAAGGGGACAAAGAGAATATCCAATGGCAAACAATCTTATTATGAGGGCATAGGAGGCAATAAAATGCTAATCACTTACGAAAGAATTATCCAAGCACTTAAAGATACTAGGCAACAAGGAGGATACTAAAATGAAACAATTGCTTCAAGGGACATTGATTGCTTTATTGATATGTGTGGTGCAACTACAAGCCATCTCGCATACCACGCAAAACAATCAGCAAGAGTGCAATATCACGGGTAAATCTAAGCTTTATCAAGAGTGGGCAGAACAATGGAAAGGTAAATATGAGACAGATATATACTACCATCAAACAGGCACACCCTCTGCCATAAAAGATATGTTAGAGCAGTGTGATATACGAGGGCTGACACTCATACTAAATGATATTGGTACAAGGGAATTTATACTTCATTAAGCAAGTGGTGGCGCGATTTTTTTAATGATTGCCATAGAATCTGCACATCCCCAATCTGTCCAATTTCTCTTAGAGCATAAGCTTACGCAAAAAGATAATAAAGATATTTATGAAGAACAAATGATAGAAGAGACTATCGAGGGACTCACTTCGCTTCATCTCGCCACCCAAAAACTCCAAGAAGCCAAAGCTAAAGGAGATTCTAAAGCAGTAGAAAACTATGAAAAAATTATAAAACTTTTGCAAGAGTATGAGGTAAAATAGATAAATGAGTGTAATACCAAAATTACAATGCACTAACACAGATTCTATCCTTGAAGTGAGAATAAACAACATACAAAAACCAATAAAGATAGATACTGCCTTAGAATGTGAAGCTATCTATTATGGCTATAATTTGGTTAAATGGGCTTATATGATACTTCCTACAAAAGATTATAATCCAAACAAAACAGGCTTAATAAAAGATGAGCATTACTATGAACTCCCAAGTGATACCTACAAGGGAAATATAATAACATTTAATCCTAAAGAATATTTGCAAAGCCTACAATCACATCAAGCATCACACATCAATACAGACAGAAGCAATCAAACAAGCTCTCAAAGTCCAAATTCAAAAGCACAAACAAACCATTCACAATCATCATCAAACTCTCAAACCACCAATCCTCCAAATTACTCCCAACAACTCCAATACCTCACACAGGGAGATTATACTTTAGTTATCTTTGCTTATCTACGCTCCCCAGCCTATAAAGCAAATTATACCACCCATACCAAACTAGATTATAAACCTCCACTATCTCTATACTTCAATGGTAAGGAATTACAGATAGTAGAATGGGGAGAGGTGAAAAGGGATAAGCTAGATTCTAGCCAATATGATTTGCTTTCTATAATTTCCCCTGTGTAGATTTTTAACCAGCTCTCTCTATCAACACAATACGGGCACTTACATCAAAAAAGTGGTAACAAATTTGGCTTATTTTGTAAAACCTCCTTGCTTGTTACCGATTTTGTAACCATTTTTTTCTTTGCTGCTCTATAAAAATGCTATGTAAAAAATATGTGGAAAAATATTTTGAAAGTGCGCATACCAAGGGTTTCTAATGCCTTCTAATTCCCCTTAAGAACTTTCAATAGTGGTGGACGCGCAGAGGATCGAACTCTGGACCCACTGATTAAGAGTCAGTTGCTCTACCAGCTGAGCTACACGTCCTTTTGCATTCTCTTTAAGCTTTGCTCAAAAAGAAGCGGTATTATACTTTATGGAATTTTAGTTTTTGCTTTAGCACAGAGGCTAAAGCTTTAATTTTGCAATGCGTATGAGAGAATCTAAACCCATAAAGCCAACTTTGCAAGTGTAGATAGGCATAAGTGCGAATCAATAGTAAAGGTATATGAGACTAGCGAGTCTAAACCTTTTTCCCGACGCTTCGCGCCACGAAGCGGGCGAGAATAAGGTTGCACTATTAGACTAACGATTTTCTAGTTTATCTGCAAGTGAGGTATATCCTCACTTGCATAAAATAAAATCGCACGAAATGCTAATCCACACTTGCAAAAGGTCTTGCTTTGCAGATATAAAATCTGCTTCGCGCCATTCAATCCCGAAGGGATTTAATCTCGCAAAGGGCGATAGCCCTTGAGGACTAAAGGATACACTTATAACCGCATTTCATTTGGTTATCAAGTGAGATTCTAAGGTTAGATTCTCTAGTCTAATATCTTTTTTATTTTTCTATAAGGAGGAGGGACTTAAATATGCAAGTGTAGGCTAGTGCTAAAGCATAAGCGCAAAGTCAGCTCGGCAATATATGCCTCGCTTTCCCCTACTTTTTTATTGTTATTCGCTAGATTATCCGCTCACCCCCTTACGACGCTTTAAGAGGTTGGCACTTTATGCGATTTAATTTTTATGTCAGCGAAGACATATCTCACTTGTGGGGAGACAAACTTAGAGTCTTGTTTTTGTTTTATAAAAAACAATGAGTTTTGCTTGATATTGAGTATTTCAAAAAAATATTTTTATCTTAAATATTTTTAGATTCTTTATTTATCGCAAAAAGATGTAATCCTGCAAAGGCAAAAGGGATTTATCCCCCCCCCTTTTTTTTGGTAAAGGCTTTTCTATCCTCACTCTAACTTCCCCTAGCACAAAGAAGGGACTTTGTTTTATCCTCCCTCGTGGAATTTCTCTCTTTATTCCCCCTCCCAAAGCGGAGGGGGCTAGGGGGTGGGGCATAAGAATTAAATATTTTAAATGAAGAATACAGGAGATTCAATTCTCTTTAGAGAAAATATAGACTAAAGAATTTACCTTAGAATCTTTGCTTTGTAAGTGTGGATAAGCATTGTGTGTAAATACCTCTTAATGATAAATGCGATAGTAGTTATAACCTTTAGGTGTAAGCGCGGATTCGTTTCACACAAGCAAGACTTTTACAAATGTGAAAGCATTGTGCGTATGTCTCTGCTCACAAGACTTTTTAAAGAATCGCTACTTTGTAAATATAAATTGGCACTTCGTATAAATACCGGGGCTTTAGCCCTGATAGTAAAAGCCATAATAAACTAGAGATATTCTCATCTCTATCTCATTTATAGCACCCTCTCTTCTTCTTTTATTTTCTACTTTTTCTACTCTTTCTCCCTTATTGCTCTTTTCCCTTCTATTTTTATTCTCTTGTTTCTCTTTTCTCTATTGTTCTTGCCCCTTATTTTTCTCTGCTCTCTTTTTCTCTACTTTAAAACTCTTTTATTATTCTTTATTTCTTTATTTGTTTTCTTTGTTTTGTTGATGTTATCTTCTAAAACCATATCGCATATCGTAATGACCCACCAGCACTTAGTCGCTCTTGTGCGAATGTGCCATCTACTTGTAGGCTTAATTCACTCCTTTTACCTAAGGAGTAGTATAGCCCTGCGCTTCCTGTGCCCATTACAGGAGGTAAATGTAGCAATGAAGAGGCATTATGAGGTCCTATTTGTAGGGTAGTTGTATGCGTATCTTTAAGAGTATATCTCCCCCCTAGGGAAAAACTATATCTTGCATTATGTGTAAAAGCCTTTGTATATCTTACTTGGAGAGATACATAAGGCAAATGAAATAAATGTGCAGGATAAGATTCATCTAATGCAAATTCACTAGGATAGTTTAAAGTAAAGGCATTAAGTGCAAATATACCATAGCCTATACCTATCTCTGGTGAGATATAGCTATTATTAAAAAGCCGAAAGAAGTTTGCTCCTATTTTAAACTCTCCTTCTGCCCCATACGCACTTAGCTTATTAATAGCTGATATATCAAGGGCATTGAGATAAAGC
>NZ_CAJTLL010000020.1 GCF_910577135.1 uncultured Helicobacter sp. | reverse complement strand
ATATGCTTATTCTACAATAAGCAAAAAGTCCCCATAAAGAATAAAGTAAGAATATAAACAAAGTGAGTGGATGAAATAGTATTTTACCACTTATAAGATGAGTTTTCTTAAGGTAGATTCTGTAGTATAACCATGGAGGCTTTATACTTTCGATTATTTGTAATATTTTATCTCCTGTCAAAATCTCTTTTGTCCAAAAGAGAAGTTTTTCTCCTTATATTGCAGCAGAGAAAAATTGTTCTTTTATAGAAGATGATTTGTTATTTAGCTTCTCTCCCACTATTTTTGAATTTTAAAGAAATCTATCGCTCGTAGTTTCTGTTCTTGTATTCCTATGCTGGCGTAAGGCTTTTAGCTATACGAGATACACAATTTAAAAAACAAAACCTCTGTTTGAAGGCTAGGGCATCTTATAAATGCACTTCACAAAACTGCCCATCTGGCTTTTTCAGCGGATAGACAATAAAACCTCTTATGTCTTTATTCTGCTTTGTGTCTAATGTATTTAAGAATTTCATATAGCCTTTTACTTGCTCTGCTTGTGTCTCTTTATTTGCTGCTCCACTCTTGTAATCAAGCACAATCCATTCTCTATCATCATACAAAAGCACATCGATACGATACAAACAGCCTTCTGCGATATAGCTTACTTCACACATTATATTTTTACCCTTTTTTAAGGCTGTAAATGTCTCGCTTTGTATGCAGCCTATGGCAGATTTGATAGCTTGAGAGATACTCTCATCACTCAAGGCAAAGCCATAGCGATTAAGCAAAATATGATACACATCCTCTTGTGCTATCCCATAGCCCAAATACCACTCAAAGACGCTATGCAACGCATTTCCAAAAATAATATTATGCCATTGCTCCATACTCAAAATCCCCTCTTGCTCGTTCTCATATTTTAAAAACACTTCTTGTCGCCCAAAAGATGACATATTTTCAAGTATATAAAGTGGCACTTGAGTTGCTTGTGCATCTTGCAGGTTGCATAGAGATGGTATCTCATCACCCTTTGTATCTAATTGTAGAATCCCAAATGCACTTCCTTTTGCTTTTTGGGCTATGCTTAATCCAAATTTTGCACGTGTGAAAGCCACATATAGCACATTATACTCTTCCCTTTCAAGACGTTTTTTGTGTGCTTCTAAGGCTTGATTATACTGCTTATCAAAGTTCTCTCTTCCCTTCATTTTATAATATATATGTTTGATATGTGTTCCTTCATATTCATAAATAAACTTATCATTATTAGCCTGAGATTGACTTAATCTATCGCATAAAATTACATATTTAAATTCTAAGCCCTTAGACTTATGTATCGTCATAATCTTAACGCCATTATTGCTTTGCGTAGGGGCATTGCACTGCAATTTGGGGATTTCATCAAGCAAGGATTCAATACTCGCATACTCACAACTTAGCTCCAAAAACAGCATACACGCACTATGCGCTATATTAAACATCTCAATAAGCATAAGCACTACTTGGGAGATGGGCATATTAGAGGAGCGAGGAATAGTATTTATTTTTGAAACAATATTTTTAGAATCTGCATAAGATTTGCCAAGAAGCTTGCATAATTTCTTTTCGTAAAGTTTTAGAGCATTGCTTATCTGCCTTGCCCTCCCTTCAGCAGAGTTTGAATCTTGACTTACAAGCTGTGTGTGCAAATGAATATAAGTAAGTGCATATATAAGAATCTTTACTTCCTTTTTCTCAAAGAGTGAGGCACTCGCTTGGGTAATGATATGAATATGCGGATTTTGAGCATTAATATATTCTTTCAATAGAGAAGCATCATCATTTTTAAACACTAAAATAGCTATATCATTCTCATCTGCGCCCTTATGGAGTAGTGCTTCTACTTCGTTATACACCTGCATTTGTAAGGATTCATTATCTGCCGCCACTTCTAGCACACGTACATAGCCCTGCTCTTTTTTAGAATCTTGAGGACATTCTTGGGGTATATAATTTTTATAATATTTAGCAAAAGTGTGGTTATTAAAGGCAATCACACGTTGGCTTGAGCGGTAATTAAAGGGGAGATTTTCTTGCGTGAAAGATTTTGTCGCTTCCTCAAATACAGCCGCAAAGCTCCCTCTAAACATATAAATACTTTGCTTCTCATCACCCACGATAAAAAGACTTCTGTCATTTATGCGTCCATTGCCAGAATATATTTCGTGTATCAAGGGATAGAGAATTTGATATTGCGTAAGACTTGTATCTTGAAACTCATCAAGCAATATATGCGTAATCTTATCATCAAGACGAAAGTAGAAAAAGTCCCTATCATCATTCAGTGCGAGAAGCTCATAATTTTTTAACATCACATCAGTAAAGCTAAGCACATTCTCCTGACTATTATGGATATGCTTTGCTCGATTAAAGTGTCTAAAATACTGCTCAAGCTGTTTTAATGCCTCTTGCTCCTTTTTTGCAAAATACATTTGTATAGAGGCTAAAATTTCCTTACGTTCATTATCAAACGCAGAAAAATCAAATTTTTTACTCTGTGAATGATCGCTCCATTGCAATAAATAATTAGGGCTATCGATAATAGCTTGTATAGAATCTTTATAAAAACCTTTCTTGAGACTCTTATGCCCATCTTCTACTGATTGGATATAATCATCTATCTTTTTCATACGCACCCTGATAGCTTCTTCAATTGATTTAAAACTTATATGGCTTACATTATCTGCCTTATTTGCAAATGCGTTTTCTATGTCTTGAGTGGGAAGCAAGGAGAGATTATGTAAAAGTTGTAAAAAGTCCTTAATACGTAGTCCATTATAAAAGCAAAATTCCACAATTTCATCTATTTGATTTGTGTGTAGGCGCTTTAAGAATATCTCATCAATACTGCTTTGGTTTGTGTTGCCTACTTCAAAATATACAGAAACTCCCACATACCAGCAAAATTTCTTTAATACTGTATGGAAAAATGCATCAATAGTTGTAATACGTGGATTGCTTCGTATAAATTCATTATATACCACCCCTATGCGCTCATAAAGCATTTGATGGCTTAAACCCTTTTCCCTCAATGCCTTATAAATCAAGTTTTCACTATATGTGTTCTGTTTAAAACTCATAAAAAGCAGATGCAATTGCTCATAGATTCGATGTCGCATTTCATTAGAAGCTTTTTTGGTAAAAGTCAGCGTGAGGATTTGATGAACCTTTGCACCACAAAAAAGTAAATATATAAATCGCAAAGCTAGATTAAAAGTCTTGCCACTCCCTGCCGAAGCCTTGAGAGCTAAAAACTGCGCTTGTGTGTCAGCCACTCATTATTCCTTTAGATTTAAATGTGTATTATTATAGCTTGTAATAGCTTTATAAGGCGATGAAATAAAAAATCAAACCTTTATTATACTTTACTAAACTTTTATGATACAATAACGCTTAAACTCAATCATTTATTTTGCAGAATCTAAAGGAGTTTATGATGTCAAAAAGTCTTTATGATACGCTTGAAGTGAGCGAAAACGCTTCTATTGAGGATATTAAAAAAGCCTATCGCAGACTTGCACGCAAATATCACCCTGATATTAATAAAGCCCCAGAGGCTGAAGAGAAGTTTAAAGAAATCAATGCCGCCTATGAAGTCCTAAGCGATGAAAATAAAAAGGCACAATATGACAAATTCGGCGATACGATGTTTGGCGGACAAAATTTCCACGATTTTTCCCGCGCACAAGGGGGTAATGTCAATCTCGATGATATTCTTGCCTCTATTTTTGGGCAAGGCGGATTTAGCGCGGGGAATGGAAGTAGATTCCACTTTGGTGGGGGCAATAGCGGATTTAGCAGCTTTGGTAGCGGGGATTTTGGCTTTAGTGATTTTAATACACCTAGCCTTGATGTGCAAGATAGCATTCAAATCCCTTTTGAAAGTGCGGCTCTTGGGAGCAGCTATCATTATAGCGGCAGAAGCGGGAGCTTTGATATTAAAGTCCCCGTGGGGATTAAAGATGGAGAGACTATCCGCCTTAAAGGTAAAGGAAATACCCAGAATGGTAGATATGGCGATTTATTGCTCAAGGTGCAGATTTCTCCATCACCAGAATATGAGCGTGAGGGAGATGATTTATCTAAAAATCTTGATATTCCTCTCAAAATGGCACTTTTTGGTGGTAAAATCGCCCTATCTACGCTTTATGGTGATGTTACCCTAACAATCCCGCCCAATACAAAAAATAATCAAAAATTCCGTGTTAAAGGCAAGGGTATCAAAAACCGCAAGAGCGGTGTTATTGGGGATTTGTATGTGAAGGCAAATATTATTTTGCCCCATACAGATTCACTAAGTGAAGAATTGCAAAATATGCTAAAAGCGCAACTCGCATAAAGGAGGGAAAATGTATAGTTATGATGAGCCTGTGTATCTTATTAGCGTGGTGGCAAAGATTCTAGAAATCCACCCGCAAACCTTACGACAATATGAAAAAGAAGGGCTTATCCAGCCCGGGCGCACTGATGGTAAAATGCGCCTCTATTCTCAACGCGATATTGATAAAATTAAAACCATACTTAAGCTTACGCGCGATATGGGAGTGAATCTCGCTGGAGTCGATATTATCCTACGTTTAAAAGATCGACTTGATGAGCTTGATAAGATGGCAGGGGATTTGCGTGAGGATCTTGCCAAGCAAAAGGGTAAAAACAATGTGCTAAAAACGAGTGAAAGCTCCTATGAGATTATTTTGTTTCAAAAAAAATAAAGTCTTATTTTGCTAAATCTCGCTTCACTACTCCGCCCCACGACCTTAGAGGATTTTATCGCACAAGAGCATTTAATCGCACCTAGTGCCCCGCTTTTTAAAATGCTTAAAAACAACGCTTTGGCGCATTGCTTTTTGTATGGACCGCCCGGTGTGGGTAAAACGACATTAGCTAAACTCATCGCAGAGGCATTAAAAAAGCCCTTTATGTTCTATAATGCCACAACTTTTAAGATAGAGGAATTAAGGCAATTTGTCAAAAGTTATGAGGATTCTTTGTTTCAGCCGCTTGTGTTTATTGATGAAGTCCATCGTATTAATCGCGCTCAACAGGAGGTTTTGCTACCCATTATGGAATCTTATAGTGCTATTATCTTTGGTGCTAGTACTTATAATCCCTTTTTTACGCTCACTAATGCCATTCGATCACGTAGCTTTCTCTTTGAGCTAAAGCCTCTAAGCCCAGCACATCTAGAGAGCATACTCACACACGCTCTTAGCTACATACACACACATTTTGATAAGAATCCCTCCATACCACAAGATGCAAGAGATTATCTCATTTTCTCTAGTGTGGGAGACGCGCGGGCTATGCTTAATCTCCTTGATGTCGCCCTAAGCATAGATGATAAGACTATTACACTAGAGATATTAAAATCCATACGCCCATTTGCACTTCACGATGGGGCAAGTGAGGCAGATAGCCATTATAATCTCATTAGCGCGATGATTAAGTCCATTCGTGGTAGTGATGTGCAAGCAAGTGTGCATTATCTCGCGCGGCTGATTGCGAGTAATGAGAATCCAGAGTTTATCGCGCGGCGATTGGTAATTTTGGCAAGTGAGGATATTGGCAATGCTAATCCAAATGCGCTCAATCTTGCTACAAGCACAATGCTTGCCGTTGGTAAGATTGGCTATCCTGAAGCGCGTATTATCCTCTCTCAATGTGTGATTTACCTCGCCTCTTCACCTAAGAGCAATACCGCTTACAAGGCTATTAACAAGGCTTTGGAGATGATTAAAGAGGGCTATGCGCCAGAAGTGCCGCCTCATATCACGCAACACCATAAAGATTACCTCTATCCACACGATTTTGGTGGTTGGGTAGCACAAGATTACCTAAAAGAGCCTTTAGATGTGGTAGAATCCACTACAAAAGGATTTGAAAAGACGCTCAATGAGTGGTTAGCAAAGATTAAAAATGAGACAATAGATAATGAATAAATGTCTTGGTGTGAAAATATTATGCTTATGTATTTTTTGCGTGATGTCTCTTTATGGCGTGGGTATTGACGTAAACCCAGATAAACGTGGGTGGCATATCGAGCTAAAACGTATAGCGGCTAATGTTAGCTCTACCTCTATACAGGGGCAAACTGAATATGAAAGTTTCTCAGATAGCCGCATTAGCGGAGATTCGCAGCTGATTGGGCAGGGGTATTTTGACTTAGGGGTCGATTTTTATGCACCACGTTATGTGATTTTTAACTCCGCCCTTGCAGAATATGGACGCACTATCCTTGTGCGTGGGAATGAACGTATCAATAACACCACATTAGATAGAATCCTTATTTCCACAGACTACACACATAGAATCTGGTATGTCCCTACGTTTGTAGGGGGCTTTGAAGTTGGTCCATTTCTCAAGGCAAACTATCAAAGTGGCTTTGAAGATAGGCGGCAAATCGTGCGTTTAAATGCAGGGGCAAAGCTCTTTGATGGAGTATATCTTAAAGATTTACATATTAATATTTTTACTGAAGAAGACTTTGCTAAAAGCACAGCGTCAAAAAACTATGGTTGGGAGAGTGGCATAAAAATCGAGTATAAATTTAGCAAAGATTCTAAATTCTACTACTATACCAACTTGCGTCATTATCTTCACAGCTCCGCGCCAGAGAGCTATAACCCCCTATATCAGCTTGAAATAGAAGCACGTGTGGATACAAAGCTTTATAAAAAACTAGCCATTGCTCCTTTTGTGAAGTATTATGCTCTGCAAGGAAGGTATATAGACGAAATAGGGAGCAATCTTTTCATTGGCTTTTCCCTCTCATTTGGGTATACATTCCTTGATGCGACAAAACGCACCGAGCAAAGAGTGCTATAATATCAAACTTGCTTTTCAAGCATTTTAATTTCCCTTAGTTGTTCATAAGGTATATTGAAACAATAGCTTTCACGTTGGCAACTTAATACTACTGCCATCATACTGCATAGTCTTGCGATCTCTGTTATTCAAAGGATATCTATTAACCTATACTTTATAGATAGCGCTCAAACACTGCCAAATGCAAATCTTTATGCTCTTTGCCGACTCTATTCCCCCCAATAAACATTACTTTTTCAAAGTGGTCTTTTCTCATTGTTTTGAATTGCGTGGTAAATATTTAGATACTTATGGGTTAAGTTGGATTGTGTGTCCAAAGTGGCTATGACATAATACAATATTTATTGCAACAAGAAACCTTAGGTTCAATACACAAAAGTGCAAGCATACTAAGAGTTTATTTTACATTTTTGACATATTTTATAGGTAATGCCAAATGTGATATTATCTCTACTTCAAGTTACCTGTTATGAGAGGTGCAATATTGCATTTGTTGGAGAGTTTTGTGCTAAATATGGCATAGCAATAGTTTTATATTTAGTCCTTATTTATCTTTCAAAGGCTTTGTTATACAATACGAAGTTTTGCAGGTTTGCTTGATATGTAAGCAAAATGTAGTTTTGTTTAGGATTTTGTTACTCGTATACATTAGAATCTCGCTCTATGATAATAATTTGTTATCAATATTTTTTATTTACGAGGAGTTTGGTATGTTAGTTACAAAACCAGCACCAGATTTTACAGCTGAAGCTGTTAAGCCTGATGGGACTTTTGACAATGAGTTTAGCCTTTATGGAAATATTGGCAAAAATGGCGCGGTAATATTTTTCTGGCCTAAGGATTTTACTTTTGTATGCCCAAGTGAGATTATCGCATTTGACAAACGTGTGAAAGATTTTGAAGCACGTGGTGTAAAAGTAATTGGTGTGTCTATTGATTCTAAAGAAGTGCATTTCGCTTGGAGAAATGTGCCTGTGAATGAAGGCGGTATCGGCGCAGTAACTTTCCCTATGGTATCAGATTTAAAAAAGCAAATTTCTCGCGATTATGATGTGCTTTTCGATGGCGCAGTAGCACTTCGCGGTAGCTTTTTGATTGACAAAAACAAAGTGATTCGCCACGCAGTGATTAATGACCTCCCGCTTGGACGCAATGTTGATGAAATGATTCGTATGGTTGATGCTATGCTATTTGTAGAGGAACACGGAGAAGTATGCCCTGCAGGCTGGAACAAAGGCGATGAAGGTATGAAGCCTAACGCTCAAGGCGTGGCAGAATATCTTGCTAAAAACGCTGACAAGCTTTAATAATTTGGTCTCCTCTGTATTTTTAGGAGGAGGCTTTCTTCAAGATTCTCATTTGAGTTTCACTTCATTTTTAATCCTTAGTCAAGTTTCACAAAGCACAGACTCATTCAAATATAATATTCGCATAATTTGTCATTGTGGTTTTGCATATATCAAAGTGATAGCTTATGGCAAGAGAAAGCCTATTTATCAAGCAATAAAGCTTAGATTCTAAAAACAAAGAGTAAAATAGCACTTTTATTTTGCAAGGAATGTATATGCAAGAAGCTATCGTTACGATTGAAAAAATTGTCCTCTCATCGATTTTTTTCTCCCCTGAAAAGTTTGATGAGATTGCTGATGAGTTAAAGCCTGATGACTTCCTGCTTCCTGCTCACCGCGATATTTTTGAAATGTGCCTCTATCTTAGTAAAAATAATCTGCCTATTGATAGTGAAATACTCCTTAGCAAGAAGCCTCCACATAAGAAAATCACACAAGAAGAAATGCTTGAGATTCTCGCCATCAACCCCATTGCCAATATTGAGGCATATATAGACGAAATCAAAGAGGCAAGTATTAAGCGTGAATTGCAGCATTTAGCGAACTTTTTGCGTGAAAAATCACTTGATAATAATCAAAATGTGGTAGAGATTATCGATGAAGTAGAGAAAAAGCTCAATGCTGTTTCGCTTGGCAAGGCACAAGGAAGTGTATATAATGCTCAAGAAATGGTAGGCGGCGTGCTTGACTACCTTAAAGATCTGAAAAATCGCGGGAATAATGTTGTTGTGGGCATTGATACGGGCTTTAGGGAGTTAAATCAGCTCACCACAGGTTTCAATAAGGGCGATTTGATTATCATTGGGGCACGCCCGGGTATGGGAAAGACGACTTTTGTGTTGAATCTCGCGCAGCATATTTTAGATTCGCAAAAGGGCGTGGTGTTTTTTAGCCTTGAGATGCCCTACTTGCAGCTTGGTATGAGAATGCTTAGTGCTAAGGCATCTATTGCCCTGCAGAATCTCCGCACGGCAAATCTTACTAACGATGAATTAAGCACATTGAGCGAAGCAGCGGATATAATGGCAAAGCAGCCTTTGCATATTGTGGATACTTCATTTTTGAGTATCGCACAGCTTAAGAGTGAGTTGCGTAGGCTCAAAAAGCAGCACCCTGAAATCAGCATTGCTGTCATTGACTATTTGCAGCTGATGAATGGCGGGAAGGGCAGTGATTTTAATAAACAAGCAGAGATTGCTGAAATCTCACGTGGGCTTAAGATGTTGGCAAGGGAGCTTGAAATGCCTATCATCGCACTCTCACAGCTTAATCGCCTTGTGGAGCAACGTGATGATAAGCGTCCTACACTTTCGGATTTGCGGGATTCTGGGGCGATAGAGCAAGATGCGGATATGATTTTGTTTTTATATCGCGATGATGTGTATAAGAAACGTGCAGATAAAGAGCGTTATGCAAGGTTAAAAAAAGAGGGTAAAGAGAAAGACTTTAAGCCTGAGCACGAGGAGCGCGAGGTAGAGCCTACTGAAATTATCGTTGCTAAAAACCGCAATGGCGAGGTGAGAACGATTGAGATTCAGTTCAATAAGCGTTTCATACGATTTGAGGATAAGCCAAAGAAACAAGAGTATGATATGAGTGAGACAAGCATTGAGGGGCAGGAGTTTATCCAGCAAATACAAGAAAGTGTAGAGTCTACCCCTCAAGTTGAAGTCCCAAATATCTTTTAGCAGTGCAAAATTCTACTAAGTCCGCACATTCACCCTTTGAGGTAGAGCTTTTTAGCACGAAGAAGCAATGGATTCTTTTCCTGTGTGCTTGTATGCTTGTCTTTGCGTGGAGTTTATCGCAAGAATACAGGCAGTATATGGCATATATCGCCCCAGATAACACACAGGAGATTTATGCGCAAGTCCTCGCTCAATACGAAAAAGAAAAAAATGGCAAAACCTATCAAGTATTAAAGCTTAAAAGTCCCAATGGCGAGGTGTTTTACACAACGAGCAAGGAAGGTATAAAAGACCTTAGCCATCGCTTTGTGAGAATCTATGGCAAAAGGCTAGATTGCACTTTTGTGGAGTATTTGCGAAGTTGCTTTTTTATCTCCTATCGTATGAACGTGTTAGCAGAGCGCGATTACAGAGATACACTTAGGATATGGATAGAATCACAACATAATGAACCCTTAGTAGCATCTTTGTATAAAACGCTTTTTATGGCGGATTTTTTGCCATATACTTGGCGTGATTTGAGCAATAAGCTTGGAATTGCGCATTTGATTGCTATAAGTGGATTCCATTTGGGGATTTTGAGTTTTGTTATCGGAGGGGCTTTGAGTCTTGTGTATAGAATCTTCCACCCTTATGTGAGCTATCGAAACAAGTATTTTGATATAGGGATTATCGTGTTTATCTGCCTTTTTGGCTATCTTTTGTTGCTTGATTTTACCCCCTCGTTTTTGCGTGCGTTTGTAATGGCGATGTGTGGATTCTTTGTCGTGCATAGTGGCATTAAGCTTATTAGTTTTAGGCTACTCTTTGTCGTGGTGTGCGTGTGCTTAGCACTTTTTCCACGTCTGATTTTAAGCATAGGATTTGTTTTATCTGTAAGCGGTGTGTTTTTTATCTATCTTTTTATGCGCCATATGCACATACGTGAGGGATTCTTGCACAAATGGGTGTGTGTGCCATTGGGCTTTAATATGCTTATTTTTACTCATATGCTACCGATCGTGCATTGGTTTTTCCCTTATTTTACGCCTTTATGCTTACTCTGCATTCCTTTAAGTCTGCTTTTTGTCATCTTTTTTCCTGCGATGTTGCTAGCGCATATCGTGGGGCTTGGTGCTTTATGCGATGGATTCTTAGAGTGGGCTATGGGTATGAAATTATATGCTATAGAGTTTTATACGCCTTGGTGGTTTATGTGCTTCTTTGGTGTGATTTGCACCGCTGCAATATATTCTAAGAGGGCATATTATGTACTTCATATATTGGGTATTATGTTTTTTTCTTATCTTAGTATATGTTATGCTGCTGCATTGGATATTGCGTAGTTTTACAAATGAGATTTTGGAGTTCTAAGGCTAGAGTGATGTAGTAGTATAATGAGGCTATGTTGCTATCATTTATCCCACAAAAGCGTGAAGCTACTGCCTTGCTCGATTTGGCTTTGCACCTCAATGCGGATATGATACTCATCGCATATCCTTTTAATGAGTGTTAAACCTATGCCAAAACCCCCTTGAAAGGCATTACAGCGCACATATCGCTCAAAAATCTTTTTACTTTCTTCTAGCGAGATACCACAGCCACTATCGCTAATGCAGAGCTGCCCCTGCTCTAAGCTTACCACGATTCTACCGCCTTTTTTATTATACTTAATCGCATTGCTTAAGAGATTATCAATCACGCAGCTCATCTTTTCCGCACTTGCTATAATTGTGCTGAGCCCTATCTGGCTTTGCACTTGAATGGACTTTTGTTCAAAGAATGGTGCGAAATACTCCAAACGTTCCTTAAGAAGCGAATCTAGGGCAAGATTCTCATTTTTATTGCTTATAGTGTGAGGAAAATTATAAGCCACTAAATCTTTATAGAGATGGCTTAGGCTTTTTGAAGCAAGCTTGATGCGTTCTATCTTTTGCAGTTGTGCAGCGGTGAGATTATGTGTTTGGAGCGTCTCTATACTCATTAGGATAATGCTTAGGGGTGTGTTAATCTCGTGGGTAGAATCTTTAATAAACGTATTGAGCGAATTAATCGTCTCCTGCATAGGCTTTAGGGACAATCGCACTAAGAAATAGGCAATCACGCCTATGGCAAAAAGTGAGATAAGAAAGCCTAGCACAACCTTTACTTGCAAAAAGAGAATTTGGGAATCTAAAGTATTATCTTGGATAAAAATTTGATAACGTGGGCTTTTGTAGGGTTTGGGGAGAGGATTCTTATTTTGGATATTTTCTTTTTTATTGAGTGGAGGCAACCTTGGGAATCGTTCGCGCATTGCAGGGTCCATAATCACCTTATCCCCACGAAATGCAATGCCATTTTTATATTCCTCATCACTTAGAGTAATATGCAGGGTATCATAAATGATATTGCCTTTGTAGTTGTAGATTCGCAAAGGGTGGCTGATATTAGATTCAATCTGCTTAAAGGCTAGAGATATATCATCTTTATTTGTATGTAAAATATCATAGACCTCAAGGCTAATCTCACGCAGATTACTCACTTGCTGCGCTGTCAAATGCCGCTCTTCTTTTGCATAAAAAAACCAAAAAAACACACATAAAAAAAATCCTGTTGTCCCAAGATAGAGGCAGAGAATCTTAATAATAGCTTTCTTGGAATTATCCCTGCTCACTTTGTGCTCCTATATTTTCATTGTAGCAATATCCTCGTCCACGCTGATTCAAAATACTATCCTTGCCTAAAATCTTACGCAAATTTTTCACATATACGCGCAAACTCATTTCACTAGGCTCCTGCTCGTATTCCCACAAGGTATCAAAAATCATCTCTTGAGCGACGTAATGCCCTTTATTTTGCAACAAAAGCGACAAAAGTAAGCTTTCTTTTTGCGTAAGGGGGACGATATTACCCGTCTCATCATAGAGTAATTGTGTGAGAATCCCAAAAGTATATCCATTATGCAGAGTTACAAAATCTTGTTGTGTGTGTGAAAAGGAGCGTTTAAGCAAAGTGCTTATGCGATAAGAAAGCTCTAAGAGTTCAAAGGGCTTTTTGAGATAATCATCACAACCCGCCTTATATCCACTCTGCAAATCGGTGATTCTATCAAGTGAGGTAATAAAAATAGCCGGCGTGTCTTTCCCGCACCCTCTCAACTCTTTTAGCACATCAAATCCATTGCCATAAGGCACTTTCACATCTAAAATCCATAAGTCAAAATACTGCTCATAAGCAGCGTTTAGCGCGTCTTTTGCATTATCGTATAAGCACACATCATAGCCCTGCTCTTGTAGAAATTCTAACAGAATCTCTGAAAGCACGAAATCATCTTCGAGTAACATAATCTTTGCTGACATTGCTCTTCCTTATGGATTGCATAGATTGCCCCGCGCATAAGGCGGGAAATTTATTTTTTAGTATCTTTAGGCATATCTTTTTTGTCTTTTGCCTTATCTTCTGGATTCTTAAAATGTTTGTGTATATCCAAGCCACTCTCTTGCAATTCTTTCACACTCATAGATTCTATACGTTTTTTCATTGCCTCGTGTGTGGCTTGTTTATATTCTCTTAGCTGCTTTACAGTGAGGTTGTCTGTGGCTTTTTCGTATTGAGCCTTAAGTTTTTCTTTAAAAGCCTTTGCCTCTTTTTCGGATTTCTTTTTTAAACGTTTGGCGATTTCGATTTGATAATCCGCAAACTCCTCAACTTTGGCAATACCTGAAAGATTAATCAATTCCGCATCGCTTTTTTTGCTAAAGTCCGCCGCACCAAGAGTGCCACAAAGCAATGCACTTAGAGCCAAAGCTCCTATAGGTTTTACACATCTCATAATAAACTCCTTTGAGATAGATTTGTCATATAGACTTAGGGATTGTATAAAAAGAGTATAAAACCAAAGTGAATTAGAAATATTCCCTATAAAGTAGATTAATACTCGCACATAAAGAGACGATAACTACAAGTGGCTTGATGATACGCGCTCCATAGCCAATAGCGATATGTGAGCCTAGATTTGCCCCTGCAAACTGCCCCAATGCCATACACAGCCCCACAATCCAAAAAATCTTCCCGCTACAAGCAAATATAACCACTGAAGCAAGGTTGGTAGCAAAGTTAAGCAATTTTGCGTGAGCAAGTGCCTGCAATAGCCCAAAACCACCAAGCATAATGAGCGCAAACATCAAAAACGAGCCAGTCCCTGGACCAAAGAAACCATCATAAAATCCAATAGCACCTAGCACCAAGCCCAGAGGCACAGCCCCTATGAGCACGTGTTGAGAATCCTCTGTAACTTTTGGGGAGACAAGAAAGTAAAATGCAAAGATGATAAGCAAAAAGGGAATACATTTACGCAAAAAATCCGCCTCAAACATCTGCACACTCACACTTCCTAACATTGAAGCACAAAATACGACAAGCACAAAGGGAATATGCTTTTTAAGGTGGATATGTCCTCTTTTGTAGAAATGGAAAGTCGCGCCAAAGCTCCCAAAACAGCTTTGAAATTTATTTGTCCCAAGTGCCTCAAGCGGCGGGATTCCCGCAAGGAGTAAAGCAGGAATGGTAATCATACCGCCACCACCTGCTATAGAATCAATAAATCCCGCTATAAATGCCGCTAAAATTAACGCACCAAGCGTCCATAAGCTTATGTCTTCCATCCTTTTCCTTTGCATCGCAGGCTTGTTTTATTGCTTTATGCTATGATTTCATTTTTAACCCTTTTTCAACAAAGAAAACATCGCAGCATAAAATTTCTTGCTTTTTATCAAATGTAAAATATACCCCATAAACTTGTAAATCCTAATGAAAAGCAAAATCTTACTAAGACTTGTTGTTGAAAGGTATGATTGTAACTTGCTTCTAAGAGTTAGACTGCATTAACCATCACCAAGATACACAAAGCGTGGATTTATTTAATTCTTTTATTCCACATAAGCATTCTCCCTTTAAGAGTGTTTGCTGGATAGTTTATTTTGCCATTTGTAGGGTTAATTCTCTTGAGATAGATTCTGTTACTCAAACAAGGGAGATACTATGCAATCGCTCAAAGTATATATTCTATTTGAAAATGCTTCAAGTGCCTTTAGCGCACAAAACGTCTTAAGCTCTCCCCTGCTTTTTGATTTTGATTTTACTTTGCAGCTTGTGCCTACACCCAAAGAATATAGTAAAAGTTGCGCTCTAGCGATTTTACTTGAAGTAAGGGAAAGCCTCTATGGAGAGAGTGCGGAGCAATTTATGCAATCTATTATTTCAATGTTAGCACAAAAACATATTAAGCACGATATAATACGCCTCTAGCTTTTCCCTAGAAGGATATATATTGAAAGATTATAATCATATTCATATTAGCGGTGCACGCGAGAATAACCTCAAAAATATTAGCCTTAGTATCCCTAAAAATCAGCTTATCGTTTTCACAGGATTGTCTGGCTCGGGTAAATCAACTCTAGCCTTTGATACCCTCTATGCTGAGGGGCAGCGGCGATATATAGAATCGCTCTCAAGCTATGCGCGGCAGTTTTTAGACAAAGTGGGTAAGCCTGATGTTGATAAGATAGAGGGGCTAACACCTGCCATTGCCATTGATCAAAAGACAACAAGCAAGAATCCACGTTCCACTGTTGGCACGATTACCGAAATTTATGATTATTTTCGTTTGCTTTATGCGCGTGTGGGGATTCAGCATTGTCATATTTGTGGAGAGAGAATCTCCCAAATGAGTGCTACGGATATTATTGAGCAGATTCTCAAACTCCCAAGCGATGCGAAAATGGTTATCCTTGCCCCGATTGTGAAAGAAAAAAGGGGTAGTTTTGGTGATAAGATAGAATCTTTGCGTCAAAAAGGCTATGTCCGCGCAATGATTGATGGTGTGATGGTGCGTCTTGATGAGGAGATTGAACTTGCTAAAAATAAAAAGCATAGCATTAAAGTGGTAATTGATAGGGTAAGCAATACTTTAGATAATCACACACGTATTGCGCAAGGCGTGGAAAAAGCATTGAAAGAATCTTATGGGGAAATTGAAATAGAGCTGATACATAATGATAAAAAAAAGCTTTTGCATTATTCGGAGCATTTTGCGTGTTTTAAATGCAAAGTGAGCTTTGAGGAGCTAGAACCGCTTGAATTCTCTTTTAATTCTCCTAAGGGCGCGTGTGGAGATTGTTTAGGGCTTGGGGCAAAATATGCTATTGATTTGAAAAAAATTCTTGATAAATCCCAGCCACTCAATAAAGGCGGGATTAAAATCATTTTTGGATTCAATCGTAACTATTATGCTGAACTTTTTTATGCCTTTTGCAAAAGTGCGAAAATTGACCCGGGAAAGAGTTTTGATGAATTAAATAGCTCACAGCAAAATGCACTTTTATATGGCTGCACGGAGGAAGTGGAGCTTCATTGGCGCTCAAGTAAGCTTAAGCGTCCTTGGAGAGGGATTTTGCAAATTGCCTATGATATGTTTAAGGACGATAAGGATTTGGGTGATTACACGACTGAAAAGATATGCCCTACCTGCAAGGGACATCGCTTGAAGTTAGAATCTTTAAGCGTGAAAGTAGGGGGATTAGGCATTGGTGAGTTGATTGATATGCCCATACAGAAGGTGTTTGAGTTTTTTGATAAGCGGGAGAATTTTGTTTATTTGAATGAGCAGGAGCATTTCATCGCCGAGCCGATTTTAAATGAAATACATCAAAGGCTATTTTTTCTCTATGATGTGGGGCTTGGCTATCTCACTTTAGGGCGGGATGCCCGGAGTATTAGTGGTGGGGAGTCTCAACGTATTCGTATCGCTAGTCAAATCGGCAGTGGGCTTACAGGTGTGATGTATGTGCTTGATGAGCCAAGCATTGGGTTACACGAGCGCGATACCCTGCGTCTTATTAAGACTTTGCGAAGTCTGCAGGAAAAGGGTAATAGCGTGATTGTAGTCGAGCACGATAAGGAGACAATTTTAAATGCAGATTATATCGTGGATATTGGACCGGAGGCGGGATTACGCGGTGGGGAAGTGGTATTTAGCGGTGATGTAAAGGCACTGCTAGATTCAAACACGCTTACTGCACAATATGTAAAGGGTACAAAAATCATCTCCTATCCACATAAGCGCAAGGTTTCACAATGGCTACATATTAATAATGTCAATATTCATAATATTAAGAATCTTAATGTCTCCATTCCGCTCTCTCAATTTGTGTGTGTAACAGGTGTGAGCGGCTCGGGCAAGAGCTCATTGATTTTGCAAACGCTTCTGCCTGTAGCACAGGAGCTACTTAATAATGCTAAAAAGGTGCAAAAGTGTGATGGAGTGGAGATTCTAGGATTAGAGCATTTGGATAAAGTGATATATTTAGACCAAAGTCCTATCGGGCGCACACCTCGCAGTAATCCCGCGACTTACACAGGTGTGATGGACGATATACGCGCACTTTTTACGGAGGTTAAAGAATCTAAGCTGCGCGGCTATGGGGTAGGGCGATTTAGCTTTAATGTCAAAGGTGGGCGATGTGAGAAATGTCAGGGTGAGGGTGAGATAAAGATTGAAATGCACTTTTTACCTGACATAATGGTCAAATGCGATGCGTGTAAGGGTGCGAAGTATAATCCACAAACGCTTGAAATTAAGTATAAAGATAAGAATATTGCCGATGTGCTGGCTATGAGCGTAGATGATGCACTCGCATTTTTTACTAAAGTGCCAAAGATAGCCCAAAGACTACAGACATTGCAAGATGTGGGATTGGGTTATATCACACTAGGGCAGAATGCCATTACACTCAGTGGAGGAGAGGCGCAGAGGATTAAACTCGCTAAAGAGCTTAGCCGCAAGGATACGGGCAAGACACTCTATGTGCTTGATGAGCCTACCACAGGGCTGCATTTTGCCGATGTGGATAGGCTCACAAAGGTGCTTCATCATTTAGTGGATTTGGGTAATTCTGTGATTGTGATTGAGCATAATTTAGATATGATTAAAAATGCTGATTATATTATCGATATTGGACCTGAGGGTGGCTCTGGTGGAGGGAAAATCGTAGATTGTGGATCTGTGGCAGAAGTGAGCAAGAATCATAGTAAGAGTGGTAGCTACACAGGCAAGTTTCTTGCTAAAGAATTAGCACGCGATAGCAAATTATCAAAAAAGGAGCAAAAATGAAATATGATGTGCTATTTGGTGGTGTGAGCTTTGAACACGAAATTAGCATAGTGAGTGCGATTGCCTTAAAAAAGGTGCTAGGAGCGGACATAGAGCATTTTATATTCCTTGATAGCAAACATCGCTTTTATCTTATCTCCGCAGAGAATATGAAGTCAAAATACTTTAGCTCGGGGGATTATCAAAAATGCACGGAAATTTTTTTACGCAATGGGGCATTTTGCAAAAAATCACTTTTTGGCTTTAGCCCCTTAACTTCTCATATTGTGATTAATCTCATACACGGGGCTGATGGGGAAGATGGTAGTATAAGCGCAATGCTTGATTTCTATCATTTGCCTTTCATTGGTCCAAGGATAGAATCTAGCGTGATGAGCTTTAATAAGGCTTTGACAAAGATTTTTGCTCATCAAAGAGGTGTAAAGAGCCTTGATTATGAGATTCTAACAAGAGCAAATTCGCATATTTCTCATTTGCAATATCCGCTGATTCTTAAACCCGCACGATTGGGAAGTTCTATCGGTGTAAGTGTGGTAAATGAGCCTAAAGAGCTAGAGTATGCAATGGACTTAGCCTTTGAGTACGATGATAGCATTGTAGCAGAGCATTTTCAAAGTGGCATTAAAGAATATAATCTCGCAGGCTGTAAGGTCAAAAAAGGCGCGGAGAGTGTGTATAGGTATTCTATCATCGAAGAGCCTAGCAAAAAAGAATTACTTGATTTTGAGCATAAATATTTAGATTTTTCCCGCACGTCACAGGTGTTGAAAGCGGATATTAGTCAAGATTTAGAGGAAAAACTTAAAGAAAGCTTTGCAAAACTTTATGAAAATGCCTTTGAAGGAGCGCTGATACGATGTGATTTTTTTGTGATTGATGATGAGGTGTATCTCAACGAGATTAATCCCGTGCCTGGCTCGATGGCAAACTATCTGTTTGCGGATTTTGGGGCGGTATTAGCAGAATTAGCCTTAAATTTGCCAAAAAAACATTCTATCAAGGTAAGCTATAAATATATAGAGCAGATTCATCACGCAAAGGGAAAATAGGGCAAAATGGCACAAAGACGCATAGAATATCAAGGAGAATGCTTTGATATAAGCTATGAGAGGGTAAATCACACAGATTCCAAACAAATAGCCACAAAGCCTATAATACTCTTTTTGCACGGCTGGGGGAGTAATAAAGATGTGATGAAAATCGCCTTTAGCAAGTGTTTTCACCAATATGAGCATATTTATATCGATATGCCCGGCTTTGGCAATAGCCCTAATGATAAGCCACTGTTTACAAGCGATTATGCGCAAATCGTGCAGATATTCTTGCGCGATGTATGTGGAGTGAGTGCGCAAGAGGTGCTGATGGTAGGGCATAGTTTTGGTGGTAAGGTCGCACTGCTGTGTGAGCCAAAAGAAGTGATTTTGCTCTCAAGTGCGGGTATCAAAGTGCCTAAGTCTATCAAAGTGCGCTGCAAAATTGCATTCGCTAAAATAATGGGGCAATGTGGGTTTTCACATTTGGGCAAAATGTTTCGTTCAAAAGATGTTATTGCAATGAATGAGGGTATGTATCAAACGTTTAAAAATGTAGTTGATGAAGATTTTTCAGGAATATTTAGACATTATAAAGGAAAAGCGAGTATATTTTGGGGTAGAGATGATAGAGCCACCCCACTTTTTTGCGGAGAAAGGATAGCAGCCCTCATACAGGATAGTCGTTTTTTTGTGCTAGAGGGCGATCATTACTTCTTTTTAAGGCAGGGTGAGGGGATTGAGAAGCTATATGGGAGCAATATATGAAAATATGCAAACAATTTTTGATTTTTGGTCGTGTGCAAGGTGTCGGATTCCGCCGATTTGTAAAAGCAAAAGTGGATATTATGAATGAAGAAAAAGAGTGTTTAAGCGGCTATGTGCGTAATCTTGCCGATGGAAGTGTGCAGGTGGTAGCACAAGGTGATGAAGATATATTGCAAAAATTGGAAGAGCTTTTGAAAGTGGGGACGATTAAAAGTGTCGTTGAAAGGATAGAATCTACTACTTTAGAGATAGATGAGATTTTGAATGGTTTTGAGATTGTAAAATAGGAAACAATATGGAGAATATGTTTATTGTTGATGTGATAGCTCAGTGGGTCTTTGTGGTTTTTTTTGCTTATTATGGCTTAACGAATCTACAATGGTATAACTATAGCCTTAAGCGAGTGATATTTATGCATCATAAATTTATGTGGCATATTTATTACTGCATAGTACCCCTGATTCTCTATGTAGGGATATTTTTTGTACCAAGTCCTGTGGGGAATTATATGCTTATTGCTTTAAGTATAGTATATGCCCTAATGATTGTGATGTGGGCAATAAAATTAGATAAAAGATTGAAATTTACCTTACGTGTTATAAGGTTTGTAGGTATCTTTTTTATTTTTATGTTTTTTAATGAAGTCTTGTGCTATGTGTTGGGTATAGCAAGTGCATTGCTTGATTTAATGTCTTTGGTATTTGCGGTGATTGTTTCGCGTATATATGAGAGTGTGTTACTTAATCGTTACATTGCTTTGGCTGAAGAAAAACTCGATGTTATGTCTTCTTTGGTGGTGATTTGCATAACGGGAAGTTATGGCAAAACAAGTATTAAAAATTTTCTTGCACAAATATTAAAAGAAAAATATCGTGTCTATGCTACACCACGTAGTGTAAATACACATACAGGCATTATTGCAGATATTAATAGTAACCTTGATTATACGACAGAGATTTATATTGCCGAGGCTGGTGCGCGGTTGAGAGGAGATATTGCCATTATTAGTGAATTTTTGAATCCTCATTATGCAGTAATTGGTGAAATAGGAGAGCAGCATTTAGAGTATTTTAAGAATCTTGACAATATCGTGGAAACGAAATTTGAACTTTTGCAAAGTAAGCGATTAAAAAAAGCCTTTATCTTTAAAGATAATCCTATGCCCAACCAACTTGATGCAAACTTACATAAAAAAATTATACCCTTTCCGGAGAATATACGTAATATCAAAGCAGATTTAGAGGGCATAAGCTTTGAGCTATACATTAAAGGAGAATGGCATTATTTTGAAGCAATAGTTCTAGGGCAGTTTAATATTATTAATCTTAGTGCGGCTATTTATATGGGTATTGAACTAGGGCTTAGAGTGGAGGAGATACAGAAGGCTATAAAAAGATTAGATCCTGTCCCACATCGTTTAAATAAGATAGAGGCAAACCAAAAAATTATCATTGATGATAGTTTTAATGGAAATTTGAAGGGTATGAAAGAAGCTATTCGTCTAGCTTCTCTTTATGAGGGACGAAAGATTATTGTAACCCCGGGCGTTGTAGAAAGCAAAAAAGAGGCAAATGTCGAATTAGCACGGGCTATTGATGGGGTATTTGATATTGCTATTATTACAGGTGAACTTAATAGTAAGATTATTTCCTCAAATATTTATAAGACGCAAAAAATTATTCTCAAAGATAAGGTTATGCTAGAAGATATGCTGAAATCCTGCTCTTTGCCAAATGATTTGGTGCTATTTAGCAATGACGCACCAAGCTATATTTAAGGGCTTAAGGAGTGGTAATGGATAGAATCTATGCGCCGTGGCGAAGCAAGTATTTCACTGCCGGATCAGAGGAATGTGTGTTTTGCAATATTGCCAAGAATCCACAAGATGATGAAAAGAATCATATTATTTATCGTGATGAGTTGGTATTTGGCGTTATGAATCTTTATCCTTATACACCTGGGCATTTTATGCTTTTGCCTCTCATTCATTGTGATTCCCCCGAAAAGCTGCCCTTAGAGGTATGGCTACACTTGCATCGCCTTTCACATCAAGCAATGCAGATTCTCTATGCATATGGCGCACAGGGTGTAAATATGGGGCTCAATATTAAAAAAGCCGGTGGAGCAGGGATACCCGAGCATTTGCATATACATTTTGTCCCACGCTATATAGGTGATACAAATTTTATAACAAGCATTGCGCAGACACGTACTTTTGGTATGGAATTTGATAGTGTGTATGTAAAAATCAAGACTCTTGCAGAAAAATATTTCACCTTGAAAGGATAAGAGATGAAGCATTGTACTTTGAAAATCATTTTGTGTTTAGGTGTGGTAATATCCTGCTATGGGGCAAATGATAGATATAACTACCTGCTTTTTAGCAATAATTATACAGATGTGCGTAAGGGAATCAATTTGGGGGCAGATATTGAGGCGCGTTTGCGTGGTAGCACTCCACTTTATGATGCTGCACGTAAGGGGAATCTAGAGATTTTGTATTTGCTTATTGAGCGGGGGGCTGATGTAAATGCTGTATCTCACGGAGAGACGGCATTGCTTAAAGTTGTGGCACTTAATAATTATAAATTTGCTAAGGCTTTGATTGATAAAGGTGCAAAAGTCAATGTCGCTGATGAGCATTTGGGCAATACACCTTTGCATTATGCGGTGATAAAGAAAAATACTGAGATGATAAAGCTACTTTTATCAAAAGGTGCAAATATGTATTCGGAGAATTTTAAGGGGGATACCCCTGCACGTTATATTCTTGCCTCTCATTCCCTACCCGCAGTAAGTATCAAAAATGCAGATATTACACTTGATGCTTCTTCATTTAATCTAGGTAATGGTAATGTAAATATTACGATTAAAAATGAGAGCGAGAAGGTCGTAAATATCCAATACGTGGCTTTATACATTAATGGTGATTTGATAAGTGAGCTAGAAGTCTCTAAGAGGATTCCGCCTAATGTAAGTGCAGCGGTAACCAGCCTTAAAATCCCTTCTACTACTTATGAGCATATCCGTCTTAAAAAATCAGGCACGACAGATATAAAATATGGCTTTGCCGTGGAATACGATATAGAGGGCAAGAAAAAGAATCTATATAAAAAGACAAATGCAGAGCTGACATTATGGTAAAATGATGTATGTTTGTTTTGGCAATGATAGAAAATACGTTCTTGCCTTTTAGATTGTGTGCTTAATTTATAGGCTGATAATTGAGCAAACAATTATGGCAAGGTGATTTGTGGATAAAATAGACAAAAACGTTTGTATTAAACTTAGCACTCCTTTGATTTTAGGGATAGTCGTTTTTATTTTACAGCGATTTTGGGGAATGGTAGCCCCAGAAGGCTGCAGTGCTAATGCTTGGCTTTACTTGTCGATATTTTAGTGCTTTTTTGGCATTCATTTTAGAGTCTAGCACACTGGCATTTATAGGTGTTATTGCTGTAAGATTTGGGTTTAGATGATGTGGTTATTAAAAGTGCTGATGCGATAAATTGGGTTTTGAGCGGGTTTTTTTAATGTGGCTGTATGGCTTATATTTACAGCTTTTACGATAGGGCTTGGCTTTGTAAAAACAGGCTTGGGCAAACGTATATCTTTATATCGTGTCAAAACTTGGCAAATCAACTCTAGAATTAGGCTATAGCAATAAGGCAGCTTGGAGGACATTTTAGTTTGGCATACTTGTAGTTATAGCAGCAGGGCTTAAAAATGTTGGTTTCTTAGATTGGTTTGCGCATTTGCTTGATGGTAAGTCTGATTAATGTATCACCTGCTATTGCAATGCCTATTTTGTAGCGTTTATTCAAGCTATTCTTGATATTAATGTCGCACAAACATTGCTTACTTTGATTTACCTATAGGCTTTATGGACATCATTACGCCTTATGACACAGGTTGCTCACCATTGTGGTTTGGTAGTCATTATATTAAAGGTCATCAGTTTTTTATTAGGTGCTATCTTTGCTACGATGTATATTTTATTTATGTTGTGGTGGGCATTTCTTGGGTGCATTTATTACTCCATATCTCACTTTTTCTTAGAAAAAGTGAGTAATAACCTTATTTGTATGTACTCCTTGAATGCAATGGAGGTGGCTATGGCTGGTAAATATACATATAAATTGCTGTAATTTCTTCATCTGTGAGGTAATAGCTAGGCATTACGCCTTTTTGTTTATGTAAGGCTTTACTAAAAGTGCTATAATCGATATTATTAATACGAGGGGCTATAAGAGACTTTTCTACACCTTTATGTTTGTAGCGTGCGATAACGCTGCCTTCGCCTTTGTTCCCGTGACATTTATTGCACGCAATGCCACGAGGATTCTCATAAAGGTTTTTGCCATATTCATTGCGGATTGTATGTTCATCTTGGGCGGCAAATAATGTGCTTGTTAGTATGGAGAGTATAAGTTTTTTCTTCATAAATCCTCTTTTGTTTTAATATCTTATATTATAATAGCAAAACGATAATCACAAAGGGCTTTAAAATGACATTGCTAGATGGTAAATCTTTGAGTGTAGAGATTGAAAATAGCTTGACTAAAGACATTAGCGCTCTTGCACATCAGGGGGTAACGCCGGGATTGGCGGTGATTTTAGTGGGAAATAATCCTGCAAGTTGTGCTTATGTGCAAATGAAAGCCAAAGCGTGCAAACGCGTAGGAATCTACTCTGTAACACACGAAATGCCCTCTACTATTACAGAAAATGAGCTTTTATCGACAATTAAAATGCTTAATAATAATCCTAATATTGATGGCATACTCGTGCAGCTGCCGCTTCCTGCGCATATTGAAACGGCAAAAGTGCTTGAAGCCATCGATCCACAAAAAGATGTTGATGGCTTTCACCCTTTCAATATAGGACGATTAGTGGCGAATCTAGATACTTTTGCCCCTGCTACTCCGCTTGGGGTAATGAATCTACTCAAGGCTTATAATATCGAGCTAAAGGGCAAAGATGTAGCGATTGTAGGTATGAGTAATATTGTAGGCAAACCACTTAGTGCCTTAATGCTTAATGCGGGGGCAAGTGTGAGCTGTTGTCATATTTTAACAAAAGATGTGAGCGCATATACAAAAAATGCGGATATTGTGTGTGTAGGAGTGGGAAAAGTAGGCTTAATCACGGCAGATATGATAAAAGAAGGCGTAGTGGTGGTGGATATTGGTATCAATCGTTTAGAATCTGGCGCACTTGTGGGCGATGTGGATTTTGAAGCGGTGTCTTTAAAGGCAGGATTCATTACGCCTGTGCCCGGTGGAGTAGGTCCTATGACGATTGCTACATTATTGCAAAACACTTACAAGGCAGCACTTTATAGATTAGAACAAAGGAAATAGATAATGAAAAAGTTTCTTAGCGGATTGTGGGCATTTACTTCTAGTTGGACTGGCACGATTATTATTGTGCTTGTTTTGATATTTTTTATTATGCAGGCATTTGTGATTCCCACACGTTCTATGGTGGGGACACTTTTAGAGGGGGATTTTTTATTTGTTAAGAAGTTTAGCTACGGGATTCCCACACCTCGCATTCCTTGGCTTGAGGTTAATGTATTACCTGATTTTAGGGGAAATGGGCATTTGCTTGAGGGGGAGCGTCCTCAAAGAGGTGATGTAGTGGTCTTTATCCCTCCCCATATAGAAAAGACATATTATGTCAAACGCACTTTTGCAGTGGGCGGCGATGAGGTGATTTTTGATAAAGATGGGTTGTATTTACACCCATTTGAGGGTGATGAGTATGTGAGGGAGCATTATTCAAGCCATATTATCGTAGAGAGATTGGGCAAACTCTTTGTGAAAGATCCTTATATGGCAGCACACCCGGGCATTGCTTACAAAAGTGTATTTTATAAGTATCCCAAAAGTAGAGAGCGCTACTTAGTTGATGAAGAGGGGAGGCTGTATCAGCGTGTGTGTGTTGAAGGTGGTGAGGGCTTTAATATCGGCGATGGAGAAGAGAATTGCGAATTATGGAGTAGAACATATAGTAATGAGCCTTTAGAATCTTTTATTGAGGATACAAATATTGCCTATACGAGTATGAAAAATGGGGAGACTATAAGCAGTATGCTCAAGCTTGATGGCGATATATTCTATAAAAAAATTGCAGATGATGAGTTTTTTATGATAGGGGATAATCGCAACAATAGCTTTGATTCACGTTTTTGGGGCAGTGTGCCATATAAAAATATCATAGGGCAACCGTGGTTTATATATTTTAGTATCAATAAGGCAAATAGCCAAGAGATTGGAGCAGATGAGGATAAGAGTAAGCGCTATACGATTCGCTGGGATAGAATTTTTAAAACCACAGGGGGACTTGAAGAAAGAATGAAAGAGTCAAAGCCAAAGCATTAAAAGGTAAAATATGAATCACGCTCAAAGAACTACTTATTTTATAGGCACTGACCACGCAGGATTCACACTTAAAGCATTTGTGATTGCATTTTTAGAAGCTAAGGGCTTTAGAGTGGTTGATTTAGCCCCGCAAACAAATGAGAGGGTGGATTACCCTGATTATGCTAAAAAAGTGTGTGAAGCGATGAAAACAGAGGCAGATTCTAAAGGAATCTTAATCTGTGGTAGCGGAATTGGAATGAGCATTGCTGCTAATCGTTTTAAACATATTCGCGCAGCACTTTGCACTGATGCGTATATGGCAAAAATGGCGCGCACTCATAATGATGCTAATGTGCTATGTATGGGTGAGCGTATCAGTGGAGTAGGCGAGGTGAAATCTATACTTCAAGCCTTTATTGAATATGAGTTTGAGGGTGGGCGACATCTTGGGCGTGTGCAAAAACTAGGGGATTTAAGCTAGATTCTATAAAAGGCTGAAGGAGAGGACAATGGGATTTATTGCACAGTGGTTTTTTCTCACAGGATTTATTTTATTTGTGCTATATATGCTTGTGCGGACTTTTTTTTATCACTCTGTGGCACAAAAAGAGGAACGCAATTCCGCTTCGATGAAGCTTACCCTTAATGAGGCAGAAATCTTAATTCGTAAGCATCAATTGCAGCTACAAAGGGCATTAGGGAATATCGATATTCTCACCCAAGAAATGAATGCGCTCAAAAATGAAGTAAAAGTGTTAAAATCACGTAACTCCCAATATAGAATTGAGACGGATAAATACAAAGCACGTATTAAAGATTTAGAGCAGAAAATTGAGGCATTACTCTAGTGCTACATAAGGAGATAGAATGAATAAGCAGAAGATTACAGATTCTATACGCGCGATCTATGACTATCCTAAGCCGGGCATTGTCTTTCGTGATATAACTACGCTTATAGGTGATGCGGAAATCTTTACTGAAGTGATTGATATTTTTAAAAAACGTTATGAGAGTGAAAGAATTGACTTTATCGCCGGGATTGAGGCGAGAGGCTTTATCTTTGGTGCGGCTCTTAGCTTTGCTATGGGGGTCGGGTTTGTCCCTATACGTAAGAAAGGCAAACTTCCACACACAACGGTAAGTGAGAAGTACAGCCTTGAATATGGCTTTGATGAAGTAGAAATGCACATTGATGCCTTCAGGGATAAAAAGGGTGCAAGAGTGGTGCTTGTAGATGATTTGATCGCCACAGGCGGCACGGCAGAAGCAAGTGTGAAACTTATAGAATCTATGGGAGCGCAATGTGTGGAAGCGGCTTTTGTAATAAACCTTAAGGGTTTAGAGGGGGAGAAAAGGCTTACACCCTATACAAAAGTTTTTAGCATTGTTGAATATGAGGGCAAATGATGGGCTTAACACAACGTATTGCATCATACATCAAGCATAATCCTAAACGTGTTTTTATGTGGGGGTTAGTGCTTGTATTGTGCATAGGCTTTTTTATACTGTATCAGCGATCAAATTTTTCACTTGAGGGGTTTATCACGCATTTGTGGGAGCAGTATGTAGAGGACTGGGGCTATGTAATTTTGTTTTTTTGGGGTATTTTGGAGGGTGAGCTTGGGCTTATTTTTGCCGGACTTGCTGCACACGATGGTAAGATGAATCTATTGTTAGCCATTTTTATTGCCGGAATTGGTGGATTTGTAGGGGATCAAATTTATTTTTACATTGGGCGTTTAAATCGCAAGACTATACAAGAGGAATTTATATCACAAAAGCGTAAGTTTGCCCTTGCACATTTGCTTTTAAGGAAGTATGGTTGGACTATTATTTTTATCCAACGCTATATGTATGGTATGCGGACTATTATTCCTATGAGTATTGGCACAACGCGATATAGCGCATTAAAATTTGCTATGATTAATCTCTTTTCTGCGTGGGTGTGGGCGGCCATTACTATTGTGCTTACTTATATTTTTGGTGAACAGATTTTTATTGTGCTTGATTGGTTTAAGGAACGCCCTTATTTGTTTGTTCCTCTCGCAATCTGCATTGTCGGAGGGGTATGGTGGTATTTTCAATCGCAGACAAAAAAGGTAGATAAAAAAATTGCAAAGATTCAGCAAGGACTTGAAGCAAAGGACAAAATAGCAGAGTAATATCGTTTTTTAAGGAGTGGTTAATGAAAATAAATATTGTAAAAATACAAGCTAAAGGAACAAAGCTAAGCGCACAAGCCGTGCTTATGTCTAAAAGTGCTTTTGCAAAATCTTCCTACGCAAAGGTAAGTAAGGTATATGGCTTTGAGGGAGAGGGTAAGTTTTTTATCCAAGAATCTCACACGCTTTTAATATGTTTAGAATCTTTTGATGTCGATTGTATTAGAGAGGCAGGGGCAGCTATTGTGCGTTATTTTAAGGCATTGCCCTATGAGCGCGTAAATGTGAGTTTGCAAGGAAAAATAGATAGTGCTAAGGCGTATGCGCTGTTTATGGGGGCATTATGTGGAGAATATGAATGTGTGAGCTATAAGAGTAAAAAGCACCCTTCTATGCTTAAAGAGTTTAATCTTCTTGATATAAAGAGTGAGGTTAAAGATATGCAGATTCTACAAAAGGTGCAGATTGTCGCGCAGAGTGTTAATGATGTGCGTGAGTTGGTTAATACTATTCCTCAAGTTGCCACGCCTACATATCTTGCAAAATACGCCAAGCAAATGGCTAAAGACATAGAGCAGATTGAATGCAAGATTCTAGATGAGAAAGATTTACAAAAGGAGAAAATGGGTGCATTTTTAGCAGTGAATGCTGCTTCGTGCAATCCTCCGCATCTGATACACCTAAGTTATAAGCCTAAAAATGCAAAAAGTCGTATCGTGCTTGTAGGCAAGGGTTTGACTTATGATTGCGGAGGTTTGTCGCTTAAACCGGCGGATTATATGGTAACGATGAAAGCAGATAAGAGCGGAGGCTGTGCTGTGATGGGAATTATTCAAGCTATAGCGCAGATTCAAGCACCCATTGAAGTGCATAGTATTGTGGGCGCGGCAGAAAATATGATAGGTGGCAATGCCTATAAACCCGATGATGTGCTTTATAGCAGGGAGGGTAAGACTATCGAAGTGAGGAATACAGATGCGGAGGGGCGATTGGTATTAGCCGATTGCTTAAGCTACGCACAGGATTTGAAACCTGATGTTTTGGTGGATTTTGCAACACTTACAGGGGCGTGCGTAGTCGCATTGGGAGAATATACAAGTGGCATTATGGGACATAATGACAAGCTAAAGGCGCAGTTTGCAAAAGATGCTGCACAAAGTGGTGAGCTAATGGCTGAATTGCCCTTTAACCGCCATATTAAGAAACTTATAGAATCTAAGATTGCTGATGTGTGCAATGTCTCTACTTCACGCTATGGTGGGGCGATTAGCGCGGGATTATTTTTAAGTGAGTTTATCCGTGAGGAATATAAGCAAAAATGGCTGCATATCGACATCGCTGGTCCTGCGTATGTGGAAAAAGAATGGGATATTAACCCAAGTGGCGCGAGTGGCGCGGGTGTGAGAGCGGGAGTAGAGTTTATCCTCTCACTTGCAAAGGCGTGATATGGGGCTGTCTATCGGTATTGTGGGATTGCCAAATGTAGGAAAATCCACGACTTTTAATGCCCTCACAAAGGCACAAAATGCAGAAGCGGCTAATTATCCATTCTGCACGATTGAGCCAAACAAGGCGGTTGTGAGTGTGCCAGATGTTCGCTTGAATGAACTTGCCAAGATTGTTAATCCCCAAAGATTGCAGTATTCTGTGATTGAGTTTGTCGATATTGCGGGGCTTGTGCGGGGTGCAAGTAGGGGTGAGGGGCTAGGCAATCAGTTTTTAGCCAATATTAAAGAATGCGATATGATTTTGCATATTGTGCGTTGCTTTGAGGATGCTAATATCACGCATATAGAGGGGAGGATAGACCCTATTGATGATATTGAGATTATCGAGCTAGAACTGCTTTTTGCTGATATAACCACGCTTAATAAACGCATTGAAAAGCTTCAAAAGGAGAGCAAGGCACAAAAGGGTGAAAACGCACAGCTTACCCTTGCCCTAGAGCTTTTAGCACATTTAGAATCCAATATGCCTGTAAGGAGCTTTGCTAAACGCCAGAGTGAGGCATTTATCACGCTCAATAGAGAGCTAAGATTCTTGACTAATAAAGAAGTGATTTATGGTGTAAATGTTGATGAAGCAAATTTAGAAGCAGACAATACTTTTGTGCAGCAAGTGCGTGAATACGCTACAAAGCAAGGTGGTATAGTCATTAAGCTATGTGCAAAAATTGAAGAAGAAATGGTAGGTATGGAGGATAGCGAGAGGAGAGCATTTCTGCAATCTTTGGGGGCGGAAGAGAGTGGATTGGAGCAGATTATTAGAGAGGGCTTTAGTAGGCTAGGGCTGATTAGCTACTTTACTGCAGGCGTCAAAGAAGTGCGTGCTTGGACGATAAAAAGGGGCGATAGTGCGCCAAAGGCGGCAGGTGTGATACATAAAGACTTTGAGAAAGGCTTTATCCGTGCGGAGTGTATTAGCTATGATGATTTTATCAAATATGGCGGCGAGGCAAAGGCAAAGGAAGCGGGAGCTATGCGTATTGAAGGGAAAGAGTATATCGTGCAAGATGGTGATGTAATGCACTTTAGATTCAATGTATAGATTGCAAGAGGAGTTTATAAATAACTTTCAAAAAGAAAACTTGTATGAAGCATGCCTATATCTCAATAGAGCCAATATAGTATCTCGTGGTAGGAGC
>NZ_CAJTLL010000019.1 GCF_910577135.1 uncultured Helicobacter sp. | reverse complement strand
TCATCTTTTGCAATAATGCGTAAAGGTTCTGGCGCTGTTTGTCTCTCGTGATTTAAGAATTTGAAGAATTCAAAGAGGGTGTGGGAAATATGATGTATTCTTCGAACAATAGTTAGCCGGATATATACAAATATAATAAGCGAGATAACAATAATTGCAGCTATGCCAACAATAAGCACGACAATTTGTAAGGTATCAACGGGCTTTTCTATTGAGGAGAATGCTGCCAAAGAGACTACTGACCACCATTGATCTGTGCCGGGCCATAGTTCAAAACTTGCAATAGCTGCTTTTGATTGAGTGCCACTGATTGTAGTATAGGTATAAATACCATCTTGTGATTGTTTGACTGCATTAATAAGCGCATTGCTGCTTGGGTGTGGATTTAAATCATATAGATTTTTAAGACGTGTGGCAGCCTGATGCTCTGTATCGCTATTAAAGATTATCTCGCCAGAATGGTTAAGTACAAATCGTTGCGAGTGATCAAATACATCAAGTTCTTTTTGTGCTAAATCCTCTTCAAGGGCTTTAAGATTAAGGAAGTTTCCTATTATCCCCAATACTCTTTTCTTGTAAATGATGGGAACAATCACGGGCTTTATGTATAATTTTTGTCCATTAATGGTAACTTCTCTGGCTAAAAGAGTAGTTGTTTTGCCGTTTTGGAGTGATACTTGAATCTCAGGAATTTGAGAAAGGATATCTGCATTCATAGGAAGAGTCTCCACCTCGGCTCTTTCTGGATCAGTGTGAATACCTATAATAGCAAATTCTCCACCTGGTAATGTATGTTGACTCTTAAGGTAGTTTTGCGTGTAGTTTTTATTCATCATAACAAACCCACCCACAGAAAAACGACCTAAATCAATCATATTTGTCATAAGGTTTGTAAGTGTTTCTTCATCGGGCATATTACCTTCATTTAGCATTGATGAAGCTACACCCCCTACGCCAATTGCAGTAGAATAGAGCTCCCTAATCCCACCTTGCATTAAGTTTTTATAGCGATTAGCAGTATTTATGAGGAGTTTATCACTCTCATTTGCTAATACGCTAGAAGAGACCTGTGATACCACTATAATGATTGCAGTCACACAAAGCAAAACTACTGCAGAAATTACTGAAACAAGTTTGATGCCAATACTAAACCGATTAAAAAAGCCCATACATTCCTCCCAGAGTCAAGTGTTTAATTTATGCTACACTTTTTAGAGCCCGCATTTTACTACAAAAAAAAAAAAAGAAACTTAATAGGGATATTATTTTAGGTAAGTTGGCAGTGTGTGTTATTTTGTGTATCACATATCATCTTTAAAATGTAATTTAAAGATTTTTTTGTCAAAAACAGCAATATGAAAGAGTGAATCAAAAATTTTGATATCAAGTAAATATCCCTCGACTTTTACTTCACATTTTTTTGTATCACTTTGAATCGCCTCTGCTTTAAAAATCACTTCGTGTCCTAGCTCAATAGGTGCGAGAAACTTCACATCAGCAGCGATAAGCACACTATATTTTTTATTAATGGCTGCCATCGCCGCAAAGCTTGCGGCATTAAATATAAAACCTGCATGAATCATTTTGCTCTCATCCATAATCATACGTTCAGTAGGGGCAAATCGCGTTACAACCTTGTTGCGATAGATTTCAGTGAGTTCCCCCACAATATTTGGAGACATATCCGTGCATACGACCAATTCATTATTTTCAAGTGGGATATTTACATTTATTTCATTAAAGCCATCATCTACCATAGCATATCCTTGAATTAATATTTTTTAAGTTTAAAATAACCTCGTATAGGGGCTTGGTAGCCCTCTATGGTAAGCGTTTGCGTATCATTTAAAAACATCTCAAGACTTTGAGAATCTATCCATTCACTTTGTCGTTGCTCCTGTGTGGTTGTAGGCTTAAATCCAAGCACTTCAAAAGAGCTAAATTTCGCCCTCTCACACCACCCCCGCAATGTAGCGACACTAGGGATAAAATAGACATTTGACATTTTAGCATAGCTTTTAGCAGGGCTAAGACAAATCTCTTCCTCACTCTCATAAATAAGTGTGTCTAAAATCACCTCGCCGCCACTTGCGAGGGATTGATACAAGCATTTAAGCGTCTCAAGAGGGCTAAGGCGATGATACAGCACCCCAAGGCAGAAGATCATGTCAAAGTAATGTTTGTTAGATTCACAAAATAGGGGTAAGTCCTCCACACCAAGTAGCTCAAAGTTTAAAGGGGCTTGTATGAAGTGATTAATAAAAGCAAATTGAGCGTTAAAGATCCCGCTAGGGTCAAAGCCCATAATGCTTTGGGGTTTATCTTGCTGATGAAGGAGCATTTCAAACATATAATAGCCATTATTGCAACCCACATCTGCTATTTTTTTTCCTCTTAAATCACAATGTGGCGCGAGAATCTGCCATTTGATGAAGCTTTGCCATTCGCTATCGATATGCAAATCAAATAAAAAAAAGGGTCCTTTGCGCCAAGGCTTAAGCTTTTTAGCAAGTGTGCAAAATGTTTGCTGATGGGCTTTATACATATATTCATCATTAGCTACAATATGAATGCCTTTATCACTATAAAAGCTTGTGGGGATATAGGGCAAGGTAGCGATTTGTGCTAAAAGCGGGGCGATATTTTTAGCAGATGTGATATGCTCTGCCTTTGCAAGGGCGTATTCATAAAAGCTGTTGTTGGGGCTCTTCATTCCACACACCAGAGAATAAATCAGGCTCGATAAATGGTTTATAATTATTATTAAGTGCATCTACTAAGGTATCATCATTAATACCCAAAACAAGTGCAAAGTTAAAATTCTCCCTATGAATATGCTCGCATAACTGCTCTTGTGTAGCATAAGAACGTGTTTGTGCGATTTGATTAAAAAGCTCTAAATACACTTGTGGCACAAGGAAGAGAATCTTCCCCCAAGCAGCATTATTGGCAATATAAGCCATATAACGTTTGAAATGTTCAATATCTTCTTCGGCAATGGCTACCTTTGAGGCTTGTCCGTATTCGATAATCTTACCAAAAGCATTGAGAAAATTGGGCTTAAAGAATGGGATTTGTCTAAAGTGTTGAAGTGAATAGGAGATGTTTTCTTGCTGGCAGAGATGGAGCACGGCACTTAGTTCATTAAAAAACAGCTTAGGGAGATTAATGCGGCAATGTGTGCCCTCATATAAAATCGTGCTATCAAAAAGTGTGTGGGAAAGCACCAAGAACGGACGTTCTTTGGGTTTAGAAACTTGCAAGATATTAAAACCAAGATCTGTAATCTGCTTATTATGCGTGATAACAAGGCTGATAGTTTCATTATTAAGAGATTCGACAAATAGACTTAAATCACCTTCAAAAAAACATACTTTTTCATCATCAATAATATTTTTCGCGATAGATTCTTCGATAATGGATAGAGAATCAATAAGAGCGACATTTTTTACTAAAAGTTTATATCGAATAAGCCGCATAAGGCAATCTTGGATATTTTCTACCTGAATATATGCTATCTCTTCATCATCTATTTTTATATTTTTTTCGCAGATTACCCCATATGCCCCTGCTTGAATAGCTTGTGTGATATGATAAGAAGTTGCTTCTTCATCAAGTGCGATATACAAATCACCTTTTTCAATTTTCTCCAAATGACAAATAATACGTGAAAACATCGCAATAGATGGCGTATTAAGAAGCACTCCTTTGGTGATTTCTACTACTTCATTAACCCTCACATTACTTCCTTGACAAAAGGGATTTAGCTAATCTTGCTTCCATTAGCTCGTGGGCTATCCACGCTAAGAAGCGATAAACCATTTTCATCTTTACTAGCAAGTATCATTCCCTCACTTATCTCTCCCATCATTTTAGCAGGTTTGAGGTTGATAATTAAACATATTTGCCTACCTATAAGCTCCTCTGGGCGATAATATTGCGCGATACCTGATAGAATCTGTCGTGGCTTACTCTCGCCAATATCGACTAAAAGCTTAAGGAGCTTTTGGCTTTTAGGCATAGGACTACATTCTACAATCCGCCCTACACGCATATCAAGCTTTTGAAAATCATCAATGCCAACTAAGCCCGTTTTGTTTGCTGCTTTTGAATCTTGCTTTAAATCTGCTTTTTGTGATGCATTTTGTGAAGTGATAGCTGATGGCTCGGCTAAAATTGGGGCTTGTATACGGGGGAAAAGCGGGGGAATTTTCTCTAACACAAAAGATTCTAAAAGACGCTTTTGTATAATAAAATCGCTAAAGTTCTTAGCATTAATCTCTAGGCCTAGTGCAGTGGCGATTTTAGTAGCACTCTGTGGCATTATGGGATAAAGCAAAAGGCTGCTTTTAGCTAAAATGTTGGCAATCAGTCCTAGCAATGCCATAGCTTGCTTGTCCTTGCCTGATTTGATAAGATTCCACGGCTCATATTTGCTAATGGCATTATTCCCAAGCCCAAACATCTTCCATAGCTCCTCAATATAGCGATGAGGCTGGATATGATACATTTTTTCTTGCGTATTGTGGGCAAGAGTGTGTATCTGCTCTAACTCCTCGCTAAAATATGCCTCCACATCAGTAGAATCTATTTTCAAATCAAAGTATTTCTCGCTCATACCACAAAGACGATTGAGGAGATTCCCCATATCATTGCTTAATTCTGCATTGATTCGCTCAATCAGTGCCTTTTGACTAAAGTCCCCATCTTGCCCAAAAGGCATTTCGCGCAATAAAAAATATCGCAGAGATTCTACTCCATAGGCATTAGCTACTTCTTTTGGATTGACCACATTGCCTATACTTTTACTCATTTTTGCCCCATCGCGCGTCCACCACCCGTGCGTATAAATATGCTTTGGCAAGGGTAGCTCAAGGCTCATCAAAAAGGCTACCCAATACACCGCGTGGAATCGCAAAATATCCTTTCCCACAAAATGTGTAGTATGCTCCCAATAGGGCATTTTCTCACCATCTGCCATATAGCCTAGTGGGCTAAGATAGCTCAAAAGCGCATCAAGCCATACATACATCACGTGGGGCTTATCATCTTTTCTTTTAGGATTGTGCGGCAGTGGCACACCCCATTCAAAGCTCGTGCGCGTGATGGATAAATCATTCAAACCTGTTTCTACAAAATGAATAATCTCATTTTGATAAAAAGCTGGAGCTATCATATTTGGATGAGCGCGAAAATGCGCTAAGAGCTTATCTTGATACTTGCTTAGGGCAAAAAAGTAGCTCTCCTCCTCCACAATTTGCGTTACCTTACCGCAATCGGGGCAGGATTGATTTTCTCCTAGTTGCGTTTGGGTAAAAAAGCTCTCACACGAGATACAATAATGCCCCTCATAGCTGCCCTTATAAATATCCCCCTTGTCATACATTATCTCAAAGGCTTTTTGCACACTGAGGCAATGCGTATTGTCAGTTGTGCGCACAAAAATATCATAATCTATATGAAATTCATTCCATAATTCGCGGAATCTCGCGCTAATCTTATCCGCATACGCCTTAGGCTCTAAAGCATTTTTTTGGGCGGATTGCTCGATTTTTTGCCCATGTTCGTCTGTGCCTGTGGTGAAAAGCATATCCTTGCCCTGTAATTGATAAAATTTCTTTAGCATATCACATAAAAAAGTCGTATAAGCGTGTCCAATGTGAGGTACATCATTGACATAATAAATAGGTGAGGTAATATAACGCTTTTGCATAATGCTCCTTTTAGAATCTAGTTAAAATCAAAATTACCCTGCTGCCCTTTGGACATACTTTCATATACAGCTTTGACATATTCAGTGCGCTTCTCACAACCTATAAAGCTCTCACATTGTGAGCAAGAAGTAAAATGCTTCTCTTGCTGACATTGTTGCAAAATGGCTGTTTTATCCTGCAAATTCTGCTCGAAAATCGCATCATTTTCTAGTGCTTCATCATTCATATACCCTCCTTACAAGCTCCATCTCCTCATAGCTGCCAAAAAAGCAAGGGGTGCTTTCGTGGATATGCTCTACTTCAAGCTCTAAGATTCTCTGCACACCATTAGTTGCATAACCTCCACATTTTTCATACACAAAGGCAAAGGGAAATACCTCAAAGAGTTTGCGGAGTTTGCCTTGAGGTGCATCGTTTGTCGCAGGGTAGCTGAAAAGCCCTCCGCCTTTAATAAGGATTTGATGTAAATCTGGCACCATGCCACCTGAATAGCGCAAACGATAACCCTGCGCGAATAGAGATTCTATCATCATTTTATGCTTTGCCTCCCAATGCTTTTGTGTACCGCCGGGTGCGTTGATACGTCCTTTTGCTTGAAGCTCTAGTGCGCCTAAATTGCGCCATTGCTCATCAATGTAACGATAATGCAAGGCCCTCTCCTGTGCGACAACCATCTCAAGGCAGGGTCCATACACCACATAGCCACTCGCCATGAGCGATTGGGCTTTTAGCTCACCATTATAAATACCAAAAATACTTCCAATACTTAAATTGCTATCAATGAGTGAAGAGCCATCAAGCGGGTCATAAGCGACAATATAAGGTGCATCTGTGCTTTGAGAGTAGCAAATATCTTCTTGCTCCTCACTGCAAATTGCCTTGACACAGGGTAGTTCAAGCAAACTTGCCTGAAAGATTCTATCTGCTTCTACATCGATTTCAAGCTGCATATCGCCACTTGCATTGGTGCTTTGCAGATAACCGCTTGTATTATGCTTTAAAAGTGCGTCAATACGCAGAGCAGATTCTCTCAAAGTATCGATAATAACGCTAATCATAAGTTGCTCCTTGTGTCTGTGTTGAAATTATAACATTTTAGCTTTAAACTCTAATGATTCTATGAATCTCACTATGAAACCCACTCGCCTCAATCATAGCCATTATACTTGCGTGATGGGCGGGTTTGTGCATTATGATATTCCTATCGCTTACCTTGATGGCATTCCACGGGTGTCCTATGAGAGCGACAATATTAGGACGCCTCAAATACGCCCATTTATTTGCGATATACACATTTTCCCATAATTTTATATCAATAGGACGAGTGTGTGGCAGGTGATAGCCCACAGGATCAAGCGTGAGGAGATATTCTAAGGATACATTTTTAGAATCTAGATTCTGCAAGGCTTTGTAGAAATTACTCGCACCCCACGAATGCGCGATGACAAAAATAGGCAGTTTGCATTGGACTAAAGGCACTAGCCACGAGGTAAAGAGATGTTGAATCTTAAAGCTTGTATAGATTTTGAGGCAGGAAGGCTCATCAAAGGCGATAAACGCCCTATACACGGCACACATAATCGTATCGCAAAATCCCCCTACAAATATCACAATCGCTTTGGGATTCTTGATCTTGCTTGCTTGGACTACTTTGGGGATATTAAACCCATAGGGGATAAATGGCATTTGTGGCTTTGGCAAATTATGCGTGGGATAAAGCAAAGTAGGAGCATATAGCCCTACAAGTGGTGCAAAAAAAGCATAAGACATCTTAATCCTCTCCTTTGAGTGAAATATAAAAGCATAGCGTATTCTTTTGCTACTGCGATAAATCGCCGCAAGGTTAAGCTTTGCGTAAGTTTAAATCCACACTTCGTGCCATTTGCAAAGTGAGTTTTTAAGGTTTAGATTCTATAATGTTATTTAGAAATGTATGAGCGTTGCGTGGTATTGAGATAAGCATAGCAGCCACTCATTGCTTGATTTTCATAAGTCTTATAAACTAAGGATAAAAATGGCTAAAGAAGTGCTTATATCGCCCAGTATGCTTGCAGCGGATTTTACAAAACTAGGTGAAGAGGTGAGAAGTATATGCGATGGTGGGTGTGATTATGTGCATATTGATGTGATGGATGGGCATTTCGTGCCTAATCTCACAATGGGTCCTTGCATTGTGGAGAGCATTGCTAAAGTAGCCACAAAGCCCCTTGATATTCATTTAATGGTTAAAAATGTGCCTTTCTTTGTGGATTTATTTCTCCCGCTTAAACCTGCTTTCATCAGTGTGCATATCGAGGAAGTGCAGCATTTGCACCGCCTCATTTGGCATATTAAAAATGCCGGGGTTAAAGCTGGTGTGGTGCTTAATCCCCACACGAGCGAAACACTTTTAGAATACATTTTACCCGATGTTGATTTAGTCCTGCTAATGAGTGTGAATCCGGGCTTTGGGGGGCAGAGCTTTATCCCTCGTAGTATTGATAAATTGCGTGAGATAAAAAAAATTCGCGATAGACTGAATCCCGCTTGTCTGCTAGAGATTGATGGAGGGGTGAGCGATAAAAATATCGCTCAATTAAAACAAGCTGGGATTGATATGGTCGTAGCTGGAAGCTATATTTTTAGTTCCTCAAACTACGCACTGCAAATCGCCTCCCTCAAATAAAAGCTATGACATATCCGCAGCTTTTTGATAAATTGCGTCATAATCCAATACCACAAAAGCAATTCTATATGTATATTAAAAATATAGGAGGGCTTTATGCTGATGTGGAGAGTGAGCTTGAGCTGCTTAAAGGTGCGGGTGCGCCTTTAGACGTGGAGGAGCAAAATGGAGAGCGGTATTTCTACCTTAATACACACGCTAGATTATGGCAAAAGAGCAATTTGGTGTTTGTAGATATTGAAACCAATGGCTCTAAGCCTCAAAGTAGCGAGATTATAGAGATTGGTGCGCTGAAAGTGCGGGAGGGGAAAATTATAGAATCTTTTGAAAGCTATGTCTATGCTTCCTGTGTGCCAGAGAATATTACAGAGCTTACGGGTATTACAGAGGCAGATATTGCTACTGCTCCTCATAGAGATGAAGTTTTAGCGCAATTTAGAAGATTCTTAGATGATGGTGTGTTTGTGGCGCATAATGTGAATTTTGATTATAGCTTTTTGGATTATCATTTGCGTCAGTGCGGTATGTTTGGGATTTTTAACCCTAAGCTTTGCACGATTGAACTTGCTAGAAAGACTATCCCTTCCCAGCGATATGCTCTCTCCTATCTCAATGATTTTTTAGGCATACACACGCCTATTTCGCATCGTGCCTATGCCGATGCGCTCACTTCTTTTAGAATCTTTGAAATTGCGATGATAATGTTTCCTCCTAATATACAAAGCATACAGGATTTGATTGACTTCTCTAAAGGGCGGCTCAAACTTTAAGGAAAATACGCGCATACGCACCTATCCCAGCCGCTTAAATCTTTGTGAAACACGATATTTTGAGCGTTCGCGTTTGCAAGCATTGTGCTTAAGGCTTGTTTTTGATTATAGCCTATTTCACAGAGTAGCCATACATTTGAGACTTCAGAGAGATGTTTAAATATCTGCCTGTATATATCTAAACCATCTTTCCCGCCAAAAAGGGCAGTTTTTGGCTCAAAAGTAAGCGCTCTGCTAATAGGATAGTCATCTTCAATATATGGAGGATTGCTAATAAGTAGATCAAAGGACGGGGCAGGAGAGGGCAAAATATCGCAATGTTGTAGAGTAATATTCGCATTTGGTGCATAAGTGGCTATATTCTTTTGTGCGACTTTTAGGGCTGCTTTGCTTATATCCGTGGCAAAGAAGTGGCAAGTAGGACTTATAAGTGCAAGTGTGGTAGTGATAATGCCCGAGCCTATGCCAATTTCAGCGATGGATTGTATATGATGGGTATTAATGAGATGATGGGCTATGTCAATAAGCATTTCCGTCTCTGGGCGGGGGATTAGCACATCAGGATTTACAAAAAATGCCCTCCCATAGAAATTTGCACTTTGAGTGATATATTCGATAGGTTTCCCGCTTTTGCGCTCATTAATCAGGGCAAAATAGCTTTTAGCAGTGGTAGATTCTATATATTGTGTGCTGTGCGTGTGGAGATATACACGCGGCACTTGCAAGAGAAAGCTAAGGAGGATTTCACTTTCCATTTGAGGCTTAAGATAAAGGCTTTGAGCGACTTGTCTTAGCTCTAAGGTGGCTTGCTTGAGGAGGGATTCAATACTGCACTTCATAATCGAGTGCTTTGAGCCTTTGTAAAAGCGGTGGGTGGGTGTAATAAAAGAATATATAGGCAGGGTGTGAGCTAGGGAAGCTTTTATTTTCATTCACAAGGCGCACAAGTGCATTTGCAAGGGAATGTTTGCTTGAAATATCCGCACCAAACTCATCAGCGGCATATTCTGCCTTGCGACTAAAATAGCCAATAAGAGGCATAAACCAAAAGGCAACTACAGGCGAGATAAGCAGTATTACGATTAATACACCTGCTCCATTATTTTTTAGTCCCAATGCATTAAAAAGTGAATCTGGCAAATGTCCTACGATAAAAAATAGCACGAATAACGCACAAGCCATAATAACAATATTTTTAAATATATCATTATGCTTGAAATGCCCTAGCTCGTGTCCCAAAATCGCAATCAGTCCATCAGTGCTAATCTTATCTAGTAGAGTGTCAAACAGCACTACACGCTTACTTTTACCCAATCCACCAAAATACGCATTTAGCCGCCTATCGTGCTTTGAAGCATCAATCACAAAAATACCATTACTCTTAAAACCTATGCTATTAAGTAAAGATTCTATACGTGATTTGAGATTCTCATCATCAAGGGGGGTGAATTTATTAAATAATGGTGCAATGAGCGTAGGATAGACAAGGTTTGCTAAAATAACTACCCCAAGCAATGCTACAAAACCTACAATCCACCACAGCGAGATATTTTCAATGATAAAAATGAGTAAAGCAGCCACAATGCTCCCAATGATAACACTTAAAATCAATGTTTTAAACAAATCGGCGATAAAGATACGAGGTGTTTGTTTAGAAAAATGAAATTTTTTATCAAGCCCAAAGGTTTTATACACAGATAGAGGTAAATCGACAATGCTATTTATAATGATAAAGCTTAGCACTAGGACAACACCCTGCCATAAGGGATTTAGAGTATGTCCTAGTAAGATTTCAAATTGTGTATTAAGAAAATCCAGTCCAAAGCTCACCCACAGGGTAAAAACTATAGCTTCGCATATTTTAGAGATAATATCTAATCGCAAAGAAGCAAGTGCGTATTCACCTGCTATTTTGTAGTCTTCGGATTCTAAAAGGACAGCAGGCTTATGCAATTCTGCCTTAATGTGCTCAGTCTGCAGCATTGCTAAAATAATGCTTGGCAGGATATAAACACAAATGAATAAGCCAATAATGGCAATAATCGTAGATGACAAGGTCGCGCTCCTATGAGTTTGTATGATAAATGCTGTTAAAAATTGTAAAGCCATAATCATAAATAAGAAAATACAAAAAAAAGTAAATTAATTAAGCTTTTAAGCACTGATTTAATATGATTACACAAAAAATTTACAAGGCAATATAAATGGCAGTAAAATATATATTTGTAACCGGAGGCGTGTTAAGCTCTCTTGGCAAGGGCATTACCTCTTCATCAATCGCTACCTTGCTTCAGCATAGCGGATATAATGTGTCTATTTTGAAAATTGACCCTTATATTAATGTCGATCCGGGCACAATGAGTCCATTAGAACACGGAGAAGTGTTTGTAACCTGCGATGGCGCGGAAACGGATTTAGATATAGGGCATTATGAGCGATTTTTAAACAAAGATTTTCATAAGAAAAATAACTTTACCACCGGGCAAGTGTATATGTCTGTGATTGAAAATGAGCGTAAAGGCAAGTATCTAGGTAAAACCATTCAAATCGTCCCGCATATTGTTGATGAGATTAAATCACGTATTAAATTTGCAGGAAAGGAGAGTGATTTTTTAGTTGTGGAGCTTGGGGGAACGGTGGGTGATATAGAGGGAATGCCTTATTTAGAGGCTATGCGCCAGATGAAGCACGAGCTAAGCAGTAAGCAAGTGATTTCTATTCACGTAACCCTTATCCCGCTTGTGCGAGCTGCAGGAGAGCTAAAGACAAAGCCCACACAGCATTCCGTGCAGGAGCTTAGACGTATAGGGATTTCACCGCAGATTCTTGTCGCGCGATGTGAGAAAAGCCTTGATAAAGAGTTAAAGCGTAAACTTGCGATGAGCTGCGATGTTGATGATGATAGCGTGATAGTTGCTGAAGATACCCAAAGCATATATAAATGTCCGCTAAATTTCTTAGAAGAGGGCATACTCACACCCATAGCAAGGCATTTAGAGCTTGATACGCTAAAGCCTAAAATGGATAATTGGGATATGCTTGTGAAAAAAATCATCGCTCCCAAAACGCAAATCACCATTGGCTTTGTGGGTAAATATCTAAGCCTTAAAGAATCTTATAAATCGCTTATAGAATCACTCATTCACGCCGGAGCAAATACCGATACACGCGTGAATATTAAGTGGATTGATAGCGAGAGCTTAGTAGAAAATCTCTCCCTTTTGCACGATGTGGATTCTATCCTTATCCCCGGAGGCTTTGGAGAAAGGGGAATAGCAGGCAAACTCGCCGCGATTAAGTATGCAAGGGAAAAGGGCATTCCTATGCTGGGCATTTGCCTAGGTATGCAGCTTGCTTTGATTGAGTTTGCAAGGAATGTGCTAGGTATAAAGGCGGCAAATTCCGTAGAGTTTGACCCGCATACAAAAGAGCCTGTCGTGTATCTCATCGAAGACTTTATCGATTCACAGGGTAATATGCAGCTAAGGACACATACCTCCCCTATGGGCGGGACTATGCGTTTAGGCGAGTATGAATGCCATATCAAAGAGGGTAGCAAACTCTATGAAGCCTATGGGAAGCAAAGCCTCATTAAAGAGCGCCATCGCCATCGCTATGAGGCAAATCCCGCCTATCGTGAACTTTTTGAAAAAAATGGTTTGATTGTAAGCGGACAAAGCAATGGCTTGATAGAATCTATTGAGTTAAATAATCACCCGTGGTTTGTGTGTGTGCAGTTTCACCCTGAATTTACCTCACGCTTACAGCACCCAAATCCCGTCATACTTGCCTTTGTGAAGCAAACTCTAGTACATAAAAAAGCATAATTTGATGGCATATCCTTTTGTCGATAAGGCGCAGATTCTAGAAATGCTTTTAGCCCGTGATGTGCATAGGGGTATTACCTCATTGCAGCATTTGCCTAAGCCCGAATGTTTAGCTCACAATATGGAGGGAGCACGTATTGTGGCAGAATGTATCAAAAAGGGGCAGGAAGTGCTTGTAGTGGGGGATTATGACGCTGATGGAATATGCGCAAGTGCAGTTATGATACATTTTTTTAGGCTTTTAGGCTATGCCAATATGCGCCTTATTATCCCTCATCGCTTTGATGATGGCTATGGCGTGAGTGGGGCGCTTTTAGAAAAATATGCCAATAATGCCGCGGTTGTGGTAAGTGTAGATAATGGCATAACCGCGGTATGCGCGGCAAAATGGTGTAAGGAAGCGGGGATTCCACTTATTATTACAGACCATCACACGCCCACAGATGAGATTCCAAATGCTGATGTGATTATCGACCCTTATTTGCCTGAATGCACCTTTCCACAAAAGGCGATTTGTGGTGCGGTGGTAGCGTGGTATTTTTGTGCTGCTTTGAAGCAGGAGCTAGGGGCGAAAGTCGATATGAGCGCATTTTTAGAATATCTTGCTATTGCTAGCATTGGCGATATAATGCCACTTGTAGGGATAAATCGCCTCCTTGTGAAAAGAGGCATAGAGCGATTAGGACAGATTCAAACGCCTTTAGCGCAGCTTCTTAGACTAAAATATAGGCATATAAATGCCCAAACACTTGGCTTTTATTTTGTGCCACTTTTGAATGCTGCTGGGCGTATGGCGAGTGCAGATAAGGCATTGGCGCTTTTGGTATGCGAGAATCTTACCCAAGCAAATGCGATATATGATGAGCTTTTGGAGCTTAATCAAATGCGTAAGGCAACGCAAAGTAAGATTCTGCAATCCGCACATAAACATCTCATAGAAAGAGAGCATATTGTGGTAAGCTATGCTCAAGGGTGGCACGAAGGCGTGCTAGGGATAGTCGCTTCTGCTTTGGCTAATGAATATGGCAAGAGTGCTTTTGTCTTTAATGAAAGTGAAGGTGTGCTAAAGGGTAGCGGACGCAGCTATGGTGGGGTAAATCTCATAGCAAGCATTACATCTTTGAGTGAGCATTTGCTAGGCTTTGGTGGGCATAGCGGGGCGGTGGGCTTAAGCCTAGAAGTGGGGAGGTTAGAGCATTTTATAGAATCTTTGCAGACACATTTAGTCATAGAGGAGGCAGGAGCAGATGAGGTGCTTGGGATTCTTGATAGTGGGGAGATTGATGAAGAGTTAATGCGTATCATAGAGCGATTTGAGCCTTTTGGTGCGGAGAATCCTACGCCGATATTTATATGCAATGGCTTAAGTATAGAATCTATAAAGCCCCTTGGTAACGAGGGTAAACATTTTGAATATATCTTGTATGATAAAAATAATCAAACGCGACTCGTTGGGGTTGAATTTTTTGCCACTTGTAAGCGAGAAGTCGGGCAATGTGGCAATGTGCATTTCGAATTATTACGCGATGAGTTTAAAAATAGATTGAAGCTAAAGATAATAGATTTTGTATAATAAATTCTGCTATATACAGGTATTGAATCTGTGTAAAATGAGGGGGCTTGTCTCTAGCATAGCTTGAATAAAGTTAAGGCAAGGTGTCATAAGATGGCGGGGATAGGCATAGCGATAAGCCGAGTTCTGTCGTGGGTGGCTATTTATCTAGGATATGTTTTGCAACATACCTCAAGCGAAGAGTTCTTATCTAAGACTTTAACCATACTCTTCTTGCTACGGATTGGGTTTGCATAGACACTTTACATTGCTGTAAAGTCGGTAGGCTCTTACCCCACCTTTTCACCCTTGCTTCGCAGATTCTGTAAAGTTTCTAAAAGCGGTTGTTTTCTGTTGCACTTTCCCTTAGGTTACCCTAGCCATTGGTTAAATGGAATCCTGTCTTAAGTAGCTCGGACTTTCCTCTTTTGCGTGAGCAAAAGCAACCACCTGCTATGCCTAAGGTGCAAATTATAGCAAATTTTGTTATAATCTTATTTATCTTTCATTTGAGGCTAAGGAGGAGATAGGGCTTGCAGCGAGAGAGAAAAAAATTTATTGGACATTATATTGGGGGGGCAAGCCGCGCCCTCCAAGCACTTTTTACAAACGAACTCAAAGCACAGAATCTCAGCTTTGAGCAAGGCATTATACTTCTTGTTATCTCTGAAACACCACAGATTCATATTAGCCATATTGCTAAAGAGTTAAAAAAAAATAAAGCTACCATTTCCCGCGAAATAAATTCACTCATTGCCAAAGGGCTTATCTCTGCAGAAGTGCCAAAGGACGATAAACGTTTGAAACTTTTTAGTCTTACACCTAGTGGAAAAGATGCGCTTAATCTCATTGAAGATGGGATAAATAAAATTGAGAATCTCTTTAGCGCTCAATTTTCTCAACAAGAGCTGGATATATGTCTTGATGTGCTTTCCCGTATGCGTCTTTTCATTATGGAATATATGAATCTCAACCTTGAAAATACACTTGATGAATAAAACAACGTCTTGGTTATAAGGCAACCCTTTAGGTGTTAGCAGAGACTCTGCCTTTCTAAAAGCTTCGCTTTGCTAACAAGACCTTTTACAAGTGTGCATTGGCACTTCGTGCAAATGCAGCACAAAGCGTAATAGCAGAGATATAATAAATATAAAATTTTTATTCCATAAAAAATAAACAGCAAAAAATTGCCTTATAGCACTTCATTTACTCTTTTTTGAGTTGAATAACCTCGTCTTTATATTGTATAGATTAATGAAGAGATTGTGCAGTGATGAAAAGCAGATAAGTCCTACAAGGATAGTTAGTGAAAAAATCAAGGAGAATATGTGAAAAAAAGTGCTATTTTTTATCGCTTTAGGCATTTCTTATATGTTTGGGAATATTAATGATTTTAAAGTCGCCACTTGGAATCTGCAAGGTTCATCGGCAAATACAGAAAGCAAATGGAGTGTGAGTGTGCGGCGCTTGTTAGACCCTGATGTGCCTATTGAGAGACGTTTTGGAATCCTGCCCTGCTCACTTGATTTTGATTTTTTCATCGATACAACCAAATTTTTTCTTCACTCCCTCACTTATAAGAGCTGCTCCATTAGGGGGTAAGACAAGTAGTATTGCTAGGGCATATTGCCCTAGTTGCTTGAATCCTGTTTAGTCCTCTCTCTTGCACAAATTCCTTATTTATCGATATTCACCTTTTTCACCAACTAATATCACTTTAATTTGTGGATCAAAGTAAGCTTCTGTCTGCATATTTTGCTGTGGGCTTTGCCCCTCATTCCACGTAAGAAGGGGCATATCTATCCACTCTATCCCGTCAAAATACCCTAAATGTGCGTCTTTAATAAAGTGATATAAATAATAAGGAAAGCTTAGCGCATAGACATTGCCACTTTTAATAATAGCTTTCAAATGCTCTATAACCTCCTCTTTTTGTGTCTTTAGTTCCTCTTGTTTATAATAAGGCACATAATAACTAGTAAAAAATCCTGCCTTTTTAAATATGCCTAAATCTTCATAATTGCCGCTCTCTACGATGAAAGTAGAATGAGGGATAGCATAGGTTTTGCAAAGGGATTCTAAAACTTTAAGGGCGGAAGCAGCATTTGTGGATTGGAGATTCTTAAAATCAAGCCATATACGATAGGGAAAGTCGCTTATGCCCTCCACCCACCCGTTACTTTTTATAGAATCTTGCATAAGTTTTAGCATATCCTCAAGCTTAAGTCCTATACTTGATTCTAATCCATCGTGTCCTACATCAAAATGTGGCACAGGGGCAAGCAAAAAATGCACATCGATTTCAAAGCCCTTATATTTATCTTTAAAATCTATAAGCTTTTGTGTCTCATCGACACGATGTAACCATAGCTTTGAGGGAAAGAGTGCATTTTGCAATAAGCCTTCATCTCTCATATCTCTATCATAATCTTTCCCGGCAAAGATTCGCGCCCGTTTGTCATTAAAGAGTGGGTTAAAAAGGCTACGTGTAGGGTTATACCCTGTGTAGTTAATGTTTAGCACATCTAAAAATGCGTGGATAAAATCATTACTCATAAAGGGCAAATCTTTTGCTTTTTCAATCTTTTGGGCGATATGAGGATAAGATTCTCTAAAGCTATCGCTCATATATACCATAAAAGGCACTTCTATCATAAATCGTGAGCCGATATTTTCGCTATGCCCGACAAAATCCCTAAAATCATATACTTCATCGCCGTGATCGCTGATATAAAAAATCAGTGCATCCTCATCTTTAAAGGATTCTATAATCGCATTTACCACATAGTCATTATATAAAATCGCATTGATATAATGGGCTTTAATTTGTAATTGTCTGGGATTAAGGATTGTACTTGATGTGTGCGGATAGGGCGTGAGGGTGTGGAGGTTATATTGTTTTAGTGTATCTATATTAAAGGTTTCAAAACTCTTAGGGTAGCGACCATCATAACCTAGATGTGTCCCCATAAGATGGAAAAGATAGAAGTTTTTGCTAGGCTGTGGGGATTGTGCCTCTGTGTTAGGGGATAGAATCTGCTCATTTTGACGCACTTGCTGCAAAAGTGATAGCAGAATTTCATCATAGGCTTTTCCTGCACTATATGAATCGCTTATCGTGCTAAATCGCGTTATGTCCGCGCGAGTAGAGATGACTTCAGGAGCGTTACCATAAATAGAGACAACCTCTTGATTGCTTAGCCAATGTATAGTATAACCAGCAAGTTTAAGAATATCTATGAGATTTTGCTGCTTATACCAAGGTGTTTGTGCATTTTCATAATTATGAAAGGTAAGGAGCTTTTCTAACACAAGATTGGTGTGAGAATGGGGCGCGATAACATTATTAAACGCGACAAGATTCCCATTTTCTTTGAGGATATCAAGGCGGGGTGTAGTAGGGAGAGGATAGCCATAGAGACCCATATAATTTCTTTGGGTAGATTCGTCGATAATAAGCACGATTGTGGGGATAGGAGATGATGAGGCGGTAATGGTAGATGGGGCATTTTCAACATAGTGTGTGTAAGATTTAAGTAGTTCTTTGTATTGGGCTATGTGGGGTCGGCTCACTATGGTATGCTCAACGCATTCTTTCCACCGCATAAAGGCATTTTTATCGATGGCATAATATGTAAAATTTGCTGTATAAGCAAGTCTCTCGGTTACTAGGTAGTATTTTATACCTGCTCCAAAGCAGCATAATATACACAATAGGGTAGCAAAAAGCTGCGAATAATGTTTGCTTAAGAAGCGGCGATAAGGGGCAAGAAATGGGAAAATTTGCAAAAATTTTGTCAAATGGATATTAAACGTAGCAGTTTAGAATAAGGCAACAGGAATAGAATACTAAAAAGACAAAAGGCGAGGATAATGTCTATATTTCCTGCGCCATAAAATGCGGTAAATTCTTTTATTTCAAGGGTATTGCTAGAGAAAAAAATATCAAGGAATATCGCATAAGAGGTGTTTGAAAGGTAGTGATAAGAAGTGTATCAACAAGACCCATTACAAACATAATGGCTACAAATAACCAAATAAGATATGATGAGTGAGGAATAAAGGCGAGGAGGTAAAACAAAGGATAGAGAAAGACAAAATTAACAATAAGATTTTTTAGGCAAATGTTTAGAATTGCCCCTAGGTTTTCATACTGCCCCCCCCCCCGTTAAGTGCCACATATATAACGTGTAAAGAAGTGCATTCACACAGAGAATATAGAAAAAATTTCTATGGCATATAGAGCCAAATGTAGGCAAATACTGAGACATACAAACTCCTTATATGTATGGAATGGAAGTGCAGATTCTATATTATAAAAACCAATATAAGTGTGTGGTTTCTCTAGCAAAAGGTAAAGCAAGATTTTAGTGTTTATTTCGTATTTTATGCTGCGTGAGCCATTTTTTAAATGCCTTCTCATCGCCATTAAATACATTTAAATCGATATATCTTTCCCCACCGCTATACCCCTTAAGCACACCTTTGGGATTGTATTGCCAAAAGCTCCAATGGGCTTTATCAAAATACAAATTAAAGATTCTCGCCATAAAAGAATGCGGCGCAAAAAACACAGAGCGAATCCACAGCGGATATTTCTCATAACGTCCGCGCAAATACATATCATAAAAGCTCGGCGTAGTGTAAATAATGGGTTTTGCGCCATAGTGAGATTCTAAAATCTCTAAAAGTATATCAAGCTCTTTATAGACAGATTTTGCGGGTGGGGGATTACTCGCTTTTGTGCCATAAAACTCCATATCCACCACTGGAGGGAGAATCTTAGCAGATTCCAAAAGCGGCACTTGCGCGATGAAATTTGCCGCTTGAGTGCTGCCAAGTGAATCAAAACTAAAGAAATGATATGCCCCTACATAAAGCCCTGCCTTTTGTGCGGCGTCAAAATTATAGGCAAAGTGCTTATCTACCCAGTTACTACCCTCTGTGGCTTTGATAAATGCAAAATGCAGATTTTGCGCGGCGAGTGTCTCCCACTCAATGCGCCCTTGATGAGCTGATACATCTACACCCTTGATGGGATAAGCCCTATCACTTGGCATATTAAACCACACAAGTCCATTGTGTTGCAAAACAAAAAATACACTCCCTAGCACTATAAGTATACCTACATCAATAGCCAATCGCCCTACCTTGGGTAAAAAACGCAAAAAGGGCTTATACTTCACACTTTTAGCCTCGCATAATATTTTTCAAGCAAAAAGGCAGGTTGATAGGAGAGTTTTGCCTTGCGTAAGCCCTCTATGCCTAAGTCCTCCTCTCTATTGGCATATTGGGAAGTAGCAAAGGCATTTTTAAGTAATGCTTGGTTAATCGCCTGATACGCGCCATTAAAAGCGATATTTGCCTTTTCAATATGTATTAACGCACAATCTCTATCAAGCATTTCTCCAAAGCTAAAAGCGGCTATCTCGCCATCAATACGCAAAAGTCCACCTTGCAAATCTAGCTCATCAAAATGTCTTAATGCGTCATTAATGGCAAGATTCTCAAAATATAAGCCTTTGTCATCTTTGCTCATATTGGCATACCAAAGGTTATTGATTGCAATGACTTCATCAATGTTTGCGCGTGTGAGAGACTCAAATTGTGTCTGTGGGTATTGCAAATAAAAGCGATTGAGATGATTTTTTTTCTTATGAAACTTGCGTCCGGCTAATTCTATAAGCTCTTGAGTATGATAGATATAATCAAATCTATCACGTTTTGCCTCTATGTCAAAGCGCTGTGGAAAATCATATTCTAGCTCCTCGCACTCACTCTTTTGCAAGGAGCGGATTTCTAGGAGTAAGCCTAAAGATTTATAATGAGCTATCAAAGCCTCTATAATAGGCTTTTTGCTCCCCTGCCCTAACGGGTAAAAGATAAAGGGATTTTCATTAGGATAGCGCGTTTGTATCACGCATTGCCCCTGCAATATCGCATAGCTAATCTCACGCGCGTGTCGCCACATAAACATATTAGTAAAGTTACTATCCGCAATCCACCGCCCTTTCACACTTACAAGAGATTGCAATATTGCTTTGTCTTGTAATTCTAGCACTTTAAAATCTATCATTGAAAACCTTTGTCTCTTAATTCTCTTTTTGAATTTGCTCTCTTATGTTCGCATATCGGTAAAAATATAGCTCCCTAGCCACTTGATTTCCTCTCCTCTTTTGGCTAAAAGTCGCTGCAAGGGCGCATCTTTATAATGCCCCTCACAATCGATAAAAAATCCCATTCTAAAGTCATTCCTCTCACGCACAGGACGAGAATCTATGCGTGTGAGATTAATACCCTCTTTTTCAAAATCTCCCAACAAGCGAAATAAATCGCCCACTTGGTCTTTGTCTTTAAGATTCACAAAAAGAGAGGTTTTATCCCTGCCTGTAGGGGGAAGCTCAAAATCACTGATGATTACAAAACGTGTTTTATTATTGATAGAATCTTCGATATGTTCAAACATTACAGGGAGATCATATATTTTGCCCGCGATTTTTGAGCCAATGGCAGCACTTTGAGGTGTATTTGCGGCGAGTTGCACGGCACGTGCGGTAGAATCTGTGGGTATTTGCTCAATATGCGCTAGATTGTGTGCATTGAGGAAGCTACGACACTGCCCAAAGGCTATATCCTTAGAAAAAATGGTCTTAATTTCGCCTAGATGTTCGCAATTACTCAAAAAACTATGATGTATAGGCAAAATCATATCGGCAATAATTTTAAAATCAAATCGCGCTAACAAATCAATGCTTTCGCCCACCATACCATTAGCATTGTTTTCAAGCGGCACGACTCCGTATTTCACGCGTTTAGTGCATAAGGCTTCAAAAACGGCACTGATAGTATTAAGCGGTATGTATTCGCTCATCGCGCCAAATCGCTCTTCAGCGGCTTGATGTGTAAAGCTACCAATGGGTCCTAAAAAGGCGACTTTTTGGGGCAATTCTAAATTGCGTGAGAGGGCAAAAATCTCTTGATAAATTGCTTCAATCGCGCGTAAATCCATATATCTACTGCCTTTTTGATTAAGCCTTTGGATAATCTGCCTTTCACGTTCTGGGCGGTAAATCGCACTACCATATTTATGCTTATGCGCTCCTACTTGCGCTACAAGAGCCATACGTGATTCTAGGGCGTTAAAGATTATATCATCAATCTCATCAATTTGCTTACGTAGCTGCCCTAATACCTCATCTTGTGGTGTCATTCTCTATCCCCTTTTTGCTATGAATAGATTTTGCTGTATCGTTTTTATATTCTTGCAATAGCTCTTCTTCATCTTTGAGCATAGATTCTATATTTTCTCTATGCTTGATAAGTCGCACATTTTCACCCATAAATGCTACTTCAGCCGGGCGCGGACGAGTGTTGTAGTTGCTCGCCATACTATATCCATACGCCCCTGCATCACGTATCATTAGCACATCTCCTGTGCTAAGTGGGGGCAGGGCAATGTTTTTAGCCAAAAAATCGCTACTTTCACAAATGGGTCCCACAATATCGCATAACTTCGCGCTATCATTTTGTCCTTGTTTGCTTTGTGAGAGGCATTTTATCGTATGTGTAGCGTGGTAGAGTGCGGGACGTATGAGGTCATTCATCGCTGCATCGACAATCACAAATCGCTTTGTGCCATTGTGCTTCTCATAAAGCACACTTGTGAGTAGCACACCGCTATTGCCCACAAGGAAACGTCCGGGCTCACAAATAATTGTCAAATCAAGCCCATATAATGCTCCTAAAATCGCCTGTGCATAGTCATAAGGATTAATAAGTGTTTCATTAGTATATTGTATGCCAATGCCTCCACCTACATCAAAAAACTTCAAATCAATTTTAAGTGCTAGGAGACTATGGGCGAGTTCTGCGATTTTTTGCGCTGCTTGTTTGATAGGCTCTAGCTCTGTAAGTTGGGAGCCGATATGAAAGTGAATCCCCACAGGCTCAAGAAATGGGGAATTTTTCGCAAAAATATACATTGATTTAGCTTGTTCTATATCTACGCCAAACTTGTTTTCGTGCAAACCTGTGGAGATGTAGGGGTGCGTTTTAGCATCGATATTAGGATTGACCCGCACAGAGATCCGCGCGATTGTATTAATGCTCTTTGCTAAAGATTCTATACGCGTTAATTCCTCCTCACTCTCTACATTGATAAATAAAATATCCGCTTGCAAGGCTTGTAGAATCTCATCATCACGTTTCCCCACACCGCTAAAAATAATCTTATACTTAGGAATCCCCGCTTTTAACGCCCTCTTTACCTCACCAATAGACACACAATCCGCTCCACTGCCAAGCGTGGCTAAATGGTGGATAATAGAGAGATTTGAATTTGCTTTTAATGCGTAGCAGATAAGTGATTTGCGTGCCTTGAAAGCGTCTTTTATTGCATTAAATGCGTGAGTGATAGCCCCTAAATCATACACATAAAGTGGTGTTTGATAAGTTTTTGCAAGATTAAGATAATCCATACTTTCTCCTTAGTGCTTTCCCCAAGTCAGGCAATATTTTTTACTTTTTATTCTCTTAAAGTGCTTTTAGATATGAAGAATTTTAGCCACAATAGCATAATATTATGTTAAAATTGATAATTGCTTTATTGAAATTATTGCAAGGATTGCTATGGATTTGTCCCCCAATAGTCTTTTTATGCTTATAAGCATATTTTGTGTGGCTGTATTGGCGCTAGTTGTAGCCCTATGGTTTTTTGGACCAGCCCCTAAAAAGCCTGAGCCTTCGATAGAAGTAGAAATGCAAACAAACATAGAAGATATTATGAAGGTTTTAGACAATCCTAAAAGCGATTTGATTCAACTTCGTAAAGCAGCAGAAAGCTTCTTTACATACTATAACGATCTTCAATTGAGCGACTATCGTAAAAAAGCCTTTTTGTTTGCAGTAACTGTGCATAGAAATACCTCGACAGAACTTATCATTAATGCCGAAGAGCGTCTCAAAGAGCTTAATCCTGATTTAACAAGAGATCTTAACAAGACGCTTAGTCGGGCTCTTGATGCACGTGGAATAGCTTGATTTATTGATTTATAAAGTTTATATGGCTACTATTTCTATTATCGTGCTATATAAATAAGCCCCTTAAAAAGGAAGTAGAAGCAAATCCCCCCCCCCCCTTTTTTTTTCTTACTAAAAACTATTTAAAGAATCTTAAACTTCAAATAAAACAATTCACAAGTAGAAAACAAGGAGCAGAAAAATCCGTGATTTTGATATTATAGACTGTTCTTAATAATGATATAGCCTTATTGATTTAAGCTTTTGGCTTATAATTGCCTTTTTATTTTGCAAAAGCGAGTGAGATATGGCACAGGAGTATAACCCAAAAGAGATAGAATCTAAGTGGCAGCGCTATTGGCAGGAGCATAGGAGCTTTGAGCCTCTAGCGTTAGATTCTCAAAAAAAGAAAAAGTATATCTTAAGTATGTTTCCCTATCCTAGTGGGAATATCCATATGGGGCACGTGCGGAATTATTGTATCAGTGATGCACTCGCTAGAAATTATCGTCAAAGTGGTTATAATGTCCTGCATCCTATGGGTTGGGACGCCTTTGGTATGCCTGCAGAAAATGCAGCCATCAAGCATAAAAGCCACCCTAAGGCTTGGACGTATAGTAATATAGACACCATGAGGAGGGAGCTTAGCTCACTTGGGCTTAGTTTTTCACAAGAGCGAGAGTTTGCTACAAGTGATAGCATTTATACACGTTTTGAGCAGGAATTTTTCATCAAAATGTGGGAAAAGGGGCTTATCTATCGCAAAGAGGCGTATTTAAATTACTGTCCTAATGATAAGACGATTCTAGCAAATGAGCAAGTCATTGATGGGAAATGTTGGCGCTGCGATACGCCTGTGGTGCAAAAGCAGATGTTTCAATACTATATTAAGATTACATCTTATGCCGAAGAGCTATTGAGCGATTTAGACATATTAGAGGGGCATTGGCCTCCGCAAGTGCTAAGTATGCAAAGAAATTGGATAGGCAAGTCTAAAGGGCTGCATTTTGACTTTGTTTTGAGCGCAGATTCTATACAAAAAACAGGCCTAGAGACGCTTTCGGTTTTTACTACACGTGCGGATACGATTTTTGGAGCTACATATTGTGCCTTAGCGCCAGAACACCCTATCATAGAGGCTCTATTAGCGCAAAATCATCTCGCGCCACATTTAATAGAATCTATTCAAAACATAAGAAACACAAATGCGCGGGATAGGGCGCAAAAGGATAAAATCGGCTTTGATTTGGGAGTGCGCGTTATCCACCCGCTGACAAATGAGGAAATTCCCGTATGGGTAGCAAACTTCGTGCTTATGGAGTATGGCACGGGAGCGATTATGAGTGTGCCAATGCACGATGAGCGGGACTTTGAGTTTGCTAAGACTTATAATCTCCCCATTAAATGCGTGATTGTAAAAGATAAAAATGCTAAGATTCCCACAGAGAATATACAGGCAGTAGCGGATATTGAAGAGGGCTATTTGGTCAATAGTGGGGAGTTTGATGGCTTAAGTAGCGCAGAGGCAAAAGAAGCTATTATCGCGCTTTTTGAAAAAAGGGGTATAGGCAAGGGCGTGATAATGTATCGTTTGCGTGATTGGGGCGTTTCGCGGCAGCGATATTGGGGTGCGCCTATCCCTATGGTGCATTGTGAATCCTGTGGCATTGTGCCTGAAAAATATGCCAATCTCCCCATTACTTTGCCTGAAGATGTGGTGATAGATGGCGAGGGCAATCCGCTCGATAAGCATAAAAGCTGGAAGTATTGCCATTGCCCACAATGTGGCAAGGAAGCCATACGTGAAAGCGATACGATGGATACCTTCGTGCAATCAAGTTGGTATTTCTTGCGTTACACTACGCCCTCATCTATGTGGCAGGAAAAGCCCTTTGATAAGGCACATTTGGCATATTGGCTCAATGTCGATGAATACATCGGCGGGATAGAACACGCTATTTTGCATTTGCTCTATGCGCGATTTTTCACTAAGGTATTACGTGATTTAGGCTATGTGGAGATTAATGAGCCATTTGCAAACCTGCTTACACAAGGTATGGTGCTAAAAAATGGTGCAAAAATGAGTAAGAGCAAGGGAAATGTCGTTAATCCCAATGATATTATCGCGCGTTATGGGGCGGATAGTGCGCGGCTTTTTGTGTTATTTGCCGCACCGCCTGTGCGTGAGCTAGAATGGAATGATAGCGCACTAGAGGGGTCATATAGATTCTTAAAACGGCTGTGGGATAGGGCAGCTCATATAGAATCTTGTGAAGAAAAGCCCTCTATTAATCATCAATCCTTAAGCAAAGCCGAGCAATACGCACGACAAAAAGTCTATGAAGCCTTGCAAAAAAGCCACGATATTTTTAGCAAAAAACAAGCAGGTTATCCTTTTAATACGCTTATTGCAGCGGCTATGGAAGCTTTTAATGCCTTAAGTGAGCAAGATAATACACAAGTGTGGAGCGAGGGATATTATATTTTGCTACATATTTTAGAGCCTATTGTGCCACATATCTGCTGGGAACTGAGCGAGAAATACTTTAAGCTAAGCAATTTTAAATATATTGTAGTTGATGAAGCTGCTTTGATAAAAGAACAAATAACCTATGCCATAACCATTAATGGCAAAAAACGTGCAGAAATGGAAGTGCCACTCAATCTAACAAATGAGGAGCTTATCTCTCAAGCCAAGCAAAATGTGGAAAAATGGTTGCAAGAAACGCAGATTCTTAAAGAAATCATCGTGCCCAAAAAGCTTGTCAATTTTGTGGTGAAATGATGAGATTTGTCGTATTGGTGGTGGCTTTATGGTTTTTTGTGGGCTGTGGCTATCAGCCTGTGGCACATTATGCACAAAATATTTTTAAAGATGGCGTGTATGTGGATATTATAGTCAATTCCTCTGTGCCAGAATCTAGTCCGGGGATTAAAGATGCGGTAAATAATGCAGTAATTAAGCGGTTTGGAAGCAAACTTAAGACTAGACAGGAAGCAAAGAGTTTCTTAAAAATTGATGTGCAAAACCTTACTCAAACACCTATTGCCTATAATCAGCAAGGATTTGTGAGTTATTATCGCACTAATATTGTGCTTGGCATTCATTTTGAAAATACTGATGGAGCAAATTTTGATGTAACAAATAGCGGATATTATGATTATAGTGCAGATTTTACCTCAACGATTGTGCTTGATCAATATCGTTTAGATTCTATTGCAAATGCGGCTAATGTAGCCTTAGATAAATTTATCTCCCAAGTAGCATATTATGGGGAGTTTTATGATGAAAATCGATGATATTTCCCGCAAAGCTTTACAAAAGTTAGAATCATCTAAGAAACCTCCCACACCTTTAGCTTATTTCGAGACTTTTTATGAGATTGCTAAGCGTGAGGGTGGAGAGCAGATAGAGGAGCTCAATTGGCAGAAGTATTGGCTCAACAAATTTGACTTTGATAAAAATGCACAAGAGCAACTTAAAGCCGCACGTAATCCTAATGAATTTATCGATATGCTCGCATCGATACTAAAAGAAACCAAAGAAACATATTCTATAGAGCATACACATCAGCTCAAAACACTTATCCGCAAGCTACTTGGAATTATTGCTGATGTATTCTCCATTGGAGCAAAAAATCGCTTTGATTTTCTCTTCCGCTCAAATGGGCTTAATTACATTAACAGCACAAAAAGACTTATAGAGGGTTGGACACAATTTCGAGAATCTAAGGTGCATATTGATGTGCTTAAAAAGATAATAGGAATAGTTGTATTCACACTCCGCAAGCCCAATTCACAAGGGACTATAAGCAAGGAAGCATTGGAGCTTTCCTCTATGCTAATGATGCATCCTCAAGCATTGATTGAACTACGTATCCTTGAAAGGATAGAAAAGATACTAGGGATTAAAAAAATAGCTCAAAATACCCCTATTGTAACAGAAGAGCAAATACATAATAGCTGCTTAGCTCTGTTAAAGGTCAATAATGTATCCTTTTTGAGCCAAGGAGTAAACATTGATACCAAGCAAGCATTAAGTAAAGCTATGGAGATTCTAAAGAAAAAATGCCTTCTTGCCATTCAAAATGCTTCATTAGCCGGATATTACAATAGTGGTTTTGTGCTGATATGTAAGGATATGGACACCCAAAATGTGCTTAAAGAAATTGAGCCTATCATACAACAGCTAGAGAAGCAGAAATTTTCATATCAAGGAGTGTTGTTTGCTCTTGAGTTAGAATTAAATATGTTTAACGGAAGTGAATTTGACACTTTAGAGGAGTTAAACCAAAAACTTCTCTCTTTGCTTGATGATACGCTATCACCCTCTTTTGTAGCAAAGTCATAGGGGTAAAAATGCCAACACTTGATGAAGTGCTTATAAGCAAAGGTGGGGAATATGCACCCTTTGACACTACGCGAGTGCATAGAATCTATAAGCAAATCGCGCCATTATGCGGATTGGATGAATATTTGGGCAAAAGCTGTAAGATCATACATATTATGGGGACAAATGGCAAGGGCAGCACGGGGCGATTTATTGCTATGGGCTTAGCACAAAATGGCAAGAGGGCGCTGCATTTTAGCTCCCCGCACATTTTCGGCTTTAATGAGCGTTTTTATCTTGCTACACCAGATTCTCAAAACGATATAAGCTTCTCAGCCCTTGAAGCAGCACATCAGCACCTTTGGAGCATAGAATCTGTGCGTGAGGCAAGCTATTTTGAATATGCTACATTTTTGGCATTGTTTTTGGCAAAGGATTATGAATATCTTGTGCTAGAGGCAGGAGTGGGCGGAGAGTATGATTCTACCTCTGTGATAGGTGCAAATACGAGTGTTTATACACTTATTGGGCTAGACCACCAAGAAATGTTGGGTAATAGCATAGAAGAAATTGCATTAACAAAGCTTAGGGCAATGAGTGGGCGGGTAATAGTAGCAAAGCAACAATATGAAATAGTAGAGCAGCTTGCCTTGCAAATGGCTCAACAAAAAGCATTGCAATGTGATGTGTGGCAAATGGATTATAAAAGGCATTTAGACGATGATTTAAAGGGATTTGAAAAATATATTAAAACCTATTCTCTCCCCGCATTTTTATGTGATAATCTGCACACAGCCATACGCACTCTTGCATTTTTTGGAATGAAATTTGATTTCAGCACATTGAAGCCCTTAAGCCTTCGTGGGCGATGTGAAGCTCTAACGCCCCATATTACGCTTGATGTAGGGCATAATATCGATGGAGCAAGGGTCATACGCGAATATTTTAGGGAAAAAAGAGTGAATCTTGTGTATAATAGCTATCTTCAAAAAGATATTGAAGCCATTTTGCGCACGCTTTTGCCAATTATTAAGGAAGTTTTAATATTATCGGTGGAATATTCTAGGATATGCCCTAAAGAGAGCTTAATTAAGACTTTGGAAGCACTAGCGATTCAATATGAGGACTTTGATGTGGGGCAGATGAAAGAAAATGAGGATTATCTCGTTTTTGGCTCCTTTAGTGTCGTAGAGACATTTTTACAACTATACAAAGGGACATAATGCAAGATAAATTGATGATATCTATTATTGATGATAATGGTTCAAGGCAGTTTAGCGTTCATCATCTAGTGCAGAAAATAGCGCTTATTGCTGGGGTTGGCACTTTAGCAATTGTTGTTTTATATTTCATTGCGGCACACTTTTTAATGAGTGAACTTGAAGTCATTTTGGCAAACAATACACAAGTGCGTGAGAACTTTCAAAGCATTTATGAAAAAAATATTGAGCTAGAGCGGAATATTGATTACAAAACCAATGAATTCCTTAAGATCAGCAGTAAAATCAATGAACTTGAAAATATTGTAAATGTGCATCAACGTAATCACGAAACCTATCATCACCAAGATATTGATTTAGATTCTCTTACTCCTCTACAAAAAGATATGATTTTGAAGATTATTCCAAATGGCAATCCTGTAGATGATTTTGCCTCTAAAAATTTTCCTAGCAAGAGTGCTTCTATCTATACACTTGTTCAAGGCACACCTGTATATGCTACGGCAAATGGCATTATTGATTCTGTGCGGGTAGCAGGAGGAGAAAATCATCTTGTGCAAATTCAGCATTCTTATGGCTTTACCTCAAGCTATGGGCATTTAGGCAAGGTAGTGGTACAAAAGGGCGATTTTGTAACTAAAGGACAGGTGATAGGATATAGTGGTGCAAATGCAAGTTTGTATTATGATTTACATTTTATTGATTCTGCTCTTCCCGTGGCAAATTACACTGATTGGAATAATGAGAATTTTACCCAAGTGATTGATGTAAATAATGCCATTGATTGGAAGAGTTTAGTGTGGGCGCTTGATGATATTATTCAGCTAAAAAATTATCGTGTGAGCTACCAAGGCGAAGACCACTTAAGAGCTTATTAACCAATCATAATGAGTTTGAATAAATCCCGCTTAGTGCTTATGATTACCAATCAAAATGGATCGCGTTATTTTAATGTAAGCGCTATTTTTAAGCAAATTAGTCTTTATGTGGTTGTATTTATTTTAACACTAATGGTTTTTGGAGTGGTTTCCATTAAAACTTTTAGCGCAGAGATTAATAAAATGTCTGTATTGAATGAGACAATTATTAAACGTTATGAAAGAATGCTTGCCAAAAACGAAGCGCTTAATATTCAAATCGAGCAGAGAATCGAGGAAATGACACAAGTAGATAATCGTGTAGAGGATTTAGAAAGTATCATTGGCGTATCTATGCAGCCATTAGAAGAAGGAGAGAGCAATTTAGAACATCGTATTGATGCGGCTTCACTCACAGGCACACAAAAGGCTTTTGTGATGAAATTTGTCCCTAATGGCTATCCTATGGCAGGATATAATCGCATTTCCGCACCTTATGGGTATAGGACGCACCCCTTATTTTTCACACGTCATTTGCATACAGGTGTAGATTTTGCGACACCTATTGGCACACCTGTATATGCTACGGCTGATGGTGTTGTAACTTCAGCAAATTTTTCAACAGGTGGTTATGGTTATCTTGTTAAAATAGATCATTCACTCGGGTTTATGACATATTATGCCCATTTGAATAAAATAGTGGTGCAAAAAGGAATGTTTGTCAAACGTGGGCAGCTCATCGCTTATAGTGGCAATACAGGACAAAGCACTGGTCCTCATCTTCATTATGAAATACGATTTTTAGGGAAAGTCATTGATCCTAAAAACTTTATGGAATGGAAGATGAGCAATTTTGATTCAATTTTTGAAAAAGAAAGGAGTGTAGTATGGCAATCTTTGTTAGCGACAATAAACAACTTGATGGATTAGCCTCATCTGGAGGAGCAACTATCATCGCACAAGGCACAAAAATTAAAGGAGAGATTAATACAGATTGTCGATTGCATATCGATGGAGAATTTGAGGGAAATATTTATTCCAAAGACACGGTAATAGTGGGTAAAAGTGGCTTGGTGCGTGGCGATGTGCAAGCAGCTTGTTTGATTGTAAGCGGACGCTTTATAGGGCAGGTAACCTCAAATGTGCTTGAGATTAAGCCTCAGGGACGAGTAGAGGGCGTAGTCGCAACGGCTGAATTTGTCATTGAGCGCAAAGGTATATTTATGGGGGAAAGCAAAACCAAAGACCTAAAGGCAAGTAAAGCTGATATTGCCTCACTTGAATTACCTAAAAAAGATAAATAATACGGGAGAGAAGTTTGATACAATCCCATCTGTACAGACTTCTCAAACAAGGGCATTTCACTTACGAGCTACTCCTTACTAATGATTCTAAACAAGCCCAAGATGCTTGTGAAGTCTTTAGCTTATTTGGCTCTCCCACGCCCTTTGTCTTGCCCGAGCTACCCATACATTTTGGCGATGATTTAAGCTCCTTTCGCGAGGAGTTTTTACACACGCTCAATGTATTACGGAAATTTTATGAGGCAAAATTCCCTAAGATTCTTATCTCCCCTATCGCAAGTGTGCTATATGCGCTTCCTAAGCAAGATATATTACAATCTTTTACGCTCACACGCTCCTCTCATTATGATTTTTCCGCGCTTAAAGAGCAGATTATTGAGTATGGATATGAATGTGTGGAGGTGGTGGAGCTAGAGGGGGAAGTGAGCTTTAGAGGAGATATTATTGATATTTTTATCCCCTATAGTGGCAATCCTAATCGCATTGCGTTTTTTGATGATGAGGTAGAGAGCATACGCACTTTTGACATACATACACAGATGAGTAATCCCAATGAATTGCAAGAGCTATGTATCCCTCCTGCGCTTTTTTCACTCAATCCACAAGAGAGTGAAAGTATCCAATCTCAAGTACAAAAGAGCAATTTTGAAGGATTCAGTAAAGATATAGCCTCGTTTGGATTCTGGTTTCTAGGAGAGGGAGCACATTTTCTGCCGTTACAATATTGCACGTTGCTTACACAAGAGGCTTTGAGTGAGGCAAGTGAGATCTATAGCCTTAATCCTATGGAGAAAGCCCTGCCTTTAAAAGATATAGAATCTTTGTGTGTGTGTGAAATATGCGAGGGATACAGCGATATAAGCTTCGTGCCAAATAATCTTGTCTCAATGATAAGGACACATTCTAATCGCGCTATTACGCTCATAACGCATAATGATATTAAGCTTAAAGCCTATGATAAAAGTGATTTAGAGGGTGTTAAAATAAAGCATTCTAGCGCGGTTGTGAATCTTATCACACCTGATGAATTGCTCCTTTCGCTCAATACCTTTGCACCAAAGCTCAAGCATAAAAAGCCTACCTTAAAGCTCAATGAAATCGCACAGGGTGAATATGTCGTGCATAGTGAATATGGCATAGGGCTATTTATGGGGTTAAAATCTGCCCAAATTGCTGGGGTGGTGAGGGATTTTATTGAAATTGCTTATCAGGGTGAGGATAGACTTTTATTACCGGTTGAGAATCTTAATATGATTGATAGATATGTGGCAGATTCTGGGCAGATACCCCTCCTTGATAGGCTAGGGAAAGGCAGTTTTGCGAAACTCAAGCAAAAGGTGAGGGTAAAGCTTTTAGAAATTGCCAATGGTATTATTGAGCTTGCCGCTAAGCGCAACCTTTTACAAGGCATAAAGATTGAGGTGCAAAATCCTGCATTGCTTACATTTCAAAATGCCTGTGGATTCACTCTTACAAAAGATCAAGTGCGTAGCATTGAGGAGATTTATGCGGATTTATCTTCGGGCAAGGTAATGGATAGACTGCTAAGTGGCGATGTGGGCTTTGGCAAAACAGAAGTGGCGATGAATGCCATATATGCTACCTATTTGTCCGGTTATCAGTCCGCAATGATAGTGCCTACTACATTGCTTTGCTCACAGCATTATCACGCCCTTGTGGCGCGATTATCACCTTTTGGTGTGCGTGTGGGACGATGTGATAGATTCTTAAAAGGCAGTGAGAAAAAGCAGCTTTTTTGGGCACTTAAAAATAATGAAGTGCAAGTGGTGGTAGGCACTCACGCGCTTTTTGGGGCGGAGTTTGCAAAATTAGGGCTTATTGTGGTAGATGAGGAGCATAAGTTTGGCGTGAAGCAAAAAGAACGTATCAAGGAGATAAGCGCTAATACGCATCTTTTAAGTATGAGTGCTACGCCTATCCCGCGCACGCTTAATATGGCACTCTCACAAATCAAGTCCCTAAGTTCACTGCAGACTCCCCCGATGGACAGAATTCCGGTGCGGACATTTATTAAAGTTAGCAAAGATTCATTGCTTAAAGAAGTGATTTTGCGTGAGCTTAGGCGTGGTGGGCAGGTATTTTATATTCATAATAACATCGCAAGTATTCAAAAAAGGGCTAATGAATTACAAAGCCTCCTTCCACAGCTTAAAATCGCTATATTGCATTCGCAAGTGGATAATGCCACAAGCGAGGCTATTATGTGTGATTTTGCAGCAAATAAATACAATCTTTTACTTTGCACGAGCATTGTAGAATCTGGCATTCATCTCCCTAATGCCAACACGATTATTGTGGCTGTGGCGGATAGATTTGGCATAGCGGATCTGCATCAGCTGCGAGGACGTGTAGGGCGGAGTAATAAAGAGGGGTTTTGCTACTTTTTGCTTCAAGATATGGATTCTATCACGCCTGAAGCAAAAAAGCGGCTTATGGCATTAGAGAAAAATTCATATCTAGGCAGCGGGGAAAATTTAGCCTATTATGATCTAGAGATACGAGGTGGTGGGAATCTTCTAGGAGAGGCGCAGAGCGGACATATTAAAAATATCGGCTATGGATTGTATTTACGTATGCTGGAGGAGTGCATTCATTATTTAAGCGGTAAGGGCGTGGCAGCACAAAGTCAATGTGATCTAAAGCTTAATATCAATGCCTATCTTAACCCTCAGCTTATCGCAAGCGATAAATTGCGCTTGGAGCTGTATCGGCGATTATCGCTTTGTGAGAATATAAGCGCGGTCAATGATATAGAATCTGAGATTTTTGATAGGTTTGGTGGGCTTGATAAGGAGAGTGAAGCCTTTTTGGAACTCATACGCATAAAAGTCTTAGCTAACGCTTGTGCTTTGAAGCAAATAATGCACTATGGGCAGAATATCACTTTTGTGTATGCGGATAATAGCAAGGAAAGCGTGGTATCGCCTAGCAAGGATTGGGACGATGTGATGGAGAGCATAATGGTATTTTTACGCAAGAAATTACAAAAGTAAGGAGAGGGCAATGAGATGTGGCTTTTGTGAGCGAATTAAGAAATTACGTAAGGTAGATGTTTTGATGATTTTATGTGTTTGTTTTTTTATGTATATTGCAAATTATTTTCAAATGAGAGAATATCGCGAACAAAAGGCGCAAGAGAAGCAAAAACTAGAGCAAAAGCAAGAAATTGATTTAAAAATCTATGAGGAATTGCAACGCAAGTGCTACTTCGGGCAGGATAAACAAGCCTGCCAATCACTCAAACAATTTTAAGTCATAAGATATTTTATATTGGCTGCTTTTTGCCCTATATAATCGGTCTATTATTTACCACATTTGCATTAGTGGGTGTAAGTAATGCTATAAATATTATTGATGGT
>NZ_CAJTLL010000018.1 GCF_910577135.1 uncultured Helicobacter sp. | reverse complement strand
AGCATATTGAGTAGGGATTGGATAGATAAATGGATATTAAGATTCTATCGCCACACTTCCGACCATCATACTGATTTGATGAGAATTATACATTGGGTTATAATTTTAATTGGGTATTTTTCTCTTACTTTGTTTTTAGGTAAATACAATTGTCATTTAGAGATTTTTTCAATAATCACTCAAACAATATGCCTATAAACTTAACAAATGACTTTATCAATACTATGGTGGAATCAAAATTAATTTATTTAATTTCATTTATCGCCTATATTGGAATATGTTTAAAGCCAATAAGGCTATTAATAGGCTATATAGGAACTTTCCTTATCATCACAATAAACCCAAAATATATTTTTGGTATAGCAAGTATATTTAGTAACAAATATCATTTTACTTATACAGAAAATATTATTATTACAATTTACAGCATTTTAATGTTTTTACTCCTTTTCTCTCTACAAAAAACCGCGCGTAAGAACTCTATTGTGCCGCACTAGATTCTAAACAATCTCTTTATTTTTCAAAAAGGATTTATAAAATGTCATAAGTTTTGGGATAGTAGCCAATATTCCCTTTAAAGTGCATTTCAAACAAGTATTTACTAAGAAATAAACTTAAAAATTAACAACTTATTTGTTTAGCTGTATATCTATTAATCTTTTAATTTCTTTACTTTTAAAAAGATAGTTATGTGAATAATCTTCTCCTAACTCTTTTTGTTTTGAATCGATGATATCTTTGATTATGACAAGAGTTTTGTCAAAACATTTATTAAGTATATCATCATCTAATTCTTTTTTAGAATCTAGAATGTTATCATCTATTTTTCCCATTGTATAGCAAATGCAAAAAGCAGCGTGGGCATAAAAAGATTCTCCTGTATTTTGATTGCTAACATATTTCATTATCTCATAACTCCTAAAAAATCAGGTGCAATATTCTTATTTTTTGCATTAAAAATCTCATCAAAATAACGCCTAAGAGCCAACATTTTAGAACGAGCTTCTGCGGGATTATCTTTATAGATTGCTACATATGACTGAATAAGAAAATCATTTTTGACAATCTCCATTTTTTGATTACCTTTTGTTTTTTTCAAATTCACCACCCTTAATTTCTAAAAGTATTCCATTATCCTTAAAATAATCTTGAATAATTTTTTGGATAGGATTATTAGATTTTAAGTCTCTAAAATTGATAGGATTTTGACTATTTGTCCCTTCTGTGATTTTTGCAATAATTTCATCATCACTTAAATTATAAATCTTCAATAAAATCCTTGTATTATCGTATATATTCGCATTAGATAGAGTAACGGTAGTTTGTCCTCCATTAATTATCATAGGATTTTTTAACTTTAAGATTTTATTTCCATTTGTATCTCCTCTGGGTGGAGCAAAACTATCACAAACCAAAGAGATACCATTATTTACAAACCAAAAAAATTGACTTTCAATAGGAGATTCTGCAATTTCTTTGATTTTTTTATTAATAGCATTTAATCCCTTATAATAACGAATATTCTTTTCTAAAATATTTTTTTCTCCTGCCTCTTTATACATTTTGATAAACTCTTTTGCGCTCACTGTTGCCACATAACCACTAATCCCACTAATAAGATTTTGTGTAATATCTCCTATGGTATGTATTTCACATTCTATATCTTTTCTTCTCGAAGGCATAAGAGAAAATTTTATTAATTCATCTGCACCATAAATATTCATCTCAAAATCTTTATAGTTTTCAGTGATATTGGGTAAATCTATTACTTTGCCATTTGAGACAAAATGAATATAAATATCTGGATAACCCCTATCATTAATTGCCTCTTTAATTTCAAAGATTTTTGCCTTTAATTTTTGTGATGCTTGTTTGGTTGGATTTTTTCCATTAAGAATTTTTTGGACAGAATCAAGTGTAAGCCTTATGTCATTTTCACCTATTATCTTATCATCTTTGGCAAAATACTTGGATTGAAAAAAATGAATTTCTAGCACATCACTTTCTTCATTGATATAAACTGCATCAATTTGTGCATCATTATAATCATCAGTGATACAAAAAGGTGTTTGCAAAATATCTAAATCACATATTTGACTAATAGCATACATCAAAAAAGCATAACTTCTTTTTTTTGCTCACCCTCTTTGTTATTTATGAACTTGTTTAAAATCGCGTGAGGAATATCTTTGATAATATTATCTACTTTATTTTCAATAATTGCAAAATACATTAATTTAACCCCTTAACAATTAGTATTAAAGTGCAAGCATAACAAATTCTCACCAAAAATAAAAACGATGAATTTATAAATCTTTACGAGAATTTAGGAGAGGAATACCCCTTCCTTTTAAACCTTTTTCAAAACAAAATACTAAAGATTCTTAATAACATTTTCTTTAAAGGATATGAATCGCTACTTGCTTTTCACCAATACAAAAAGCAATCAAAAGGATAAAATAATCTCTCCCTTTGTATATCAAACATTCGATGAGATTCTCACTCACCTTGTTTTAAATCCGCATTAAAAATATCAAGGATTTAATTGATAAAATGGCGTAGTGTAATGTTTGCTTTGATAATAATGTCTAAAAAACAGCGCAAAGCAGAGTAAAATTAAGCCACAAAATCTTCCATTGCTTTTTTAAGATTCTTATCTACCGCACTTGTCCATTGCCTTGAATGCAATATTTATAGCTGCATAAAGATTCTATCCCCATAGGACCCCTAGCGTGAAGCTTAGAGGTAGAAATCCCTACCTCCGCGCCAAAGCCAAACTCCCCGCCATCGCTAAATCGTGTAGAAGCATTCACATACACACACGCCGCATCAACCTCGCTTAAAAACCGCTCCTGTGCTGCCTTATCCTGTGCTACAATAGATTCTGAATGTCCCGAGCCATACTTTGCAATATGCACCAATGCCTCATCTATCCCCGCTACCACTTTGAGATTTACTATCGCCTCTCCCCATTCTCTATCAAAATCTGCCAATCCATCGCCCTCTGTCCCAAAATCACGCACATACATATCATTTTCAAACATCACGCGCACATTATTTTTATGTAGCACCTGCACCAAATGCCTCAAAAAATCCTCCTCTAAATCCCTATCAAGCAGCACACACTCACAGGCATTGCACGCCGCAGGGTAGCTAAGCTTCGCATTTAGCACAATCTTTTCAGCCATCTCTAAAGACGCGCTCTTGTGTATATATGTATGGCACACGCCCTTGTCGTGCTTAATAATAGGAATATATGAATGCGTTTTGACAAATTGTATGAGCCCCTCACCCCCTCGCGGTATCAGCAAATCCACATATTTATCCATTTTAAGAAATTCCACAACCCCCTCACGTGAAGTATCCTCTATCATACATATACATTCTTTAGGGAGATTGCAATGTGTGAGGGCTTCTTGCATAGCGCGGAAAATCGCCATATTAGAATGATATGCCTCTTTGCCACCCTTTAGCACACAAACATTGCCACTTTTAAAGCATAAACTTGCCACATCGCTTGTAACATTAGGGCGGGATTCATAAATCACGCCAATCACACCCAGTGGGACACTCACTTGTGTAATCTCCAAATCTGCCTTAGTTTTCCACACACGTTTTGCCTGCCCTACCACATCGGGCAATCCTGCCACATCAGCCACCGCTTTTGCCATAGCAGCGACTTTTTGCGCATTTAACTCTAATCGCTTTTGCATACTCATAGGCAAATCCTTTGCATTTGCCATATCTTTTGTATTTGCCGCGCATATTGACTCGCTTTGTTTGCTTATAGCATCTGCCATCGCGTAAAGGGCGTTGTTGCGCTCTTTATCGCTTAGTTGAGCGCAGATTCTCGCGGCAGCTCTAGCGGATTCTAACATCTCTATCAATTTATCGCTCATACTTTTAACTACCGCTCTCTTAGTTATCCTAGCGCACTCTCTGCCCTTATCTCTGCTAGTGCCTCTACCTCTGCGATAAATCGCTCCAAAAGCGCGTCCTCTTTGAGTTTGCATAGAATCTTGCCTTCTTTAATAATCAGCCCATCTTTATTCCCAAAGGCGATAGCTATATCAGCGTGCTTTGCCTCACCTAGCGCATTCACAGCACAGCCCATCACGCTTACTTGTAGAGGTGTTTTGATATGTTTAGTTCGTGCTTCCACTTCCTGCACCATTTTCACTAAATTTGCCTCTATGCGCCCACAAGTAGGGCAGGATACGATACTCACGCCGCTTTTCTGCCGATGAGAATATTGCAAAATCATACGCGCGACTTTAATTTCCTCCTCTAGCTCCCCTGTGATAGATACCCTCATCGTATCGCCTATACCCTCCATCAATAGCCCCCCTAGAGCCATCGCACTTTTTATCATAGAATGCGGCAATGTCCCCGCTTCTGTAACACCCAAATGAAAGGGATAATCCACCAAAGGACGCAGCATTCTATACGCCTCCATCGTGCGCGGGACATCACTTGCCTTGAGCGAGATTTTAATATCATTAAAGCCAAAATCCTCTAGCAATTTGATATTGTAGAGGGCAGATTCAACCATACCCTTAGGCGTTGCACCATATTTTTGCTCAAAAATCTTCTCTAAGCTTCCGCCATTGACACCAATGCGTATGGGAATTCCCCGCTGCTTACAGGCATCAGCCACAGCCTTGATTCTATCCTTTGTGCCGATATTTCCCGGATTAATACGTATGGCATCAACACTCTCACTTGCGATTAATGCAAACTTATAGCGAAAGTGAATATCCGCCACTAAGGGCAGGGGTGATACTGCCTTTAGCTCTTTTAGTGCGTCTGCATCCTTTTGATCGCTTACCGCTACACGCACAATGTCTGCCCCGGCAAAATACAGCCTATCAAGCTGTGCTTTTGTCGCCTCTATATCACAAGTTTTGCTAAAAGTCATACTTTGCACACTAATAGGTGCATCGCCGCCAATAGCCACATTCCCTACAAAGATTTGTTTTGTTTTTACTCTCTGCACCTTAAAGCCTTTATGATTTTTACTTATTTTAGCACTTATTGGGTAAAATTTCATAATCTTAAATTACGAAGGAAAAGTGTAAATGCACGAATACTCCATTGTCGCCTCGCTCATTGAAATGTGTGAATCTAATGCAAAGGCATATAATGCTACCAGTATTGCCAAAGTGCGCATTGCTATTGGCGAACGTAGCGGCGTAGATAGTGCGCTTATCAAAAGTGCGTTTGAGACTTTTAGGACACAATCATCTATCTGCGAAAAAGCCGAGCTTGAGATAGCCTATCAGCCTATTGTACTGCATTGCCAGAATTGCGATTATGATTTCAATGGAGAAAATTACACATATAGCACTTGCCCGATGTGCCAATCTCAGCAAGTTATCATCACTCAAGGCAAAGAATTACATCTCTTAAGCCTTGAACTTGATGTGCCATCTTAAAATTTAAAGGATATATGCCAATGCAAGATAAGCCCTTAGCCCAAAAACTTGATGAACAATTCTTTGAAAAATTCCTCAAATATAATCCACAAACACAGAATCTTTGGGATATTGTAGGCTTCTTTGAATACGAGCGGCAAAAGCTCCGCCTCGAAGTCGCCCAATATCACGAAGAAATCAAAATCTCTAAAACTAAACTCAAAGAATTAAGAGAATGTATCACTTTAGCACAAAACACCCTCCACAACCTAGAACAAAAGCAATCCCAAATGCCACAACCCCTAGAAGCAGATAATCAGCTTCAAAATGCTCTTCGAGCAGAAATTGCCGAACTTGAATTAGAAAACTCCAAATTACGTGTAGAATTGCGGGATTTAAGGAGTGAATTTCAACTTGAAGAGAATCTAGCGCATATAGGGGAAAATCACTCTATAAACAATATGGATTCTAAAAAACCAAAAGGGAGATAATGCAAGCGCCAAAGAGGCTTTTTATAAGTGCGTGTGAGCCAAGTGCAAATATCCATTTAAAATATCTTGCTCAAAAGCTTAACCCCTCTATACATATTTGTGGCGTGTTTGAGCCAGATGTTTTTGCCAACTTTGAAAACGCTAAGCCCTCTTATACACTCAAGGACTTTGCAATTATGGGCTTTTTTGACGTGATAAAAAAGCTTACATTTTTCAAAAAAACTATCAATGAGATGACCGAACTTGCCACAGAGTGCGATACAGTGCTACTAATGGATAGCTCAAGCTTCAATCTCCCTATCGCCAAAGCCTTAAAAAAACGCAATGCCAAAGTGCCTATTGTGTATTATATCTTGCCCCAAGTGTGGGCGTGGAAGCCCTGGAGAGCAAGGCAGATAGAATCTGTGTGCGATTATCTCTGCGGTATCCTGCCCTTTGAATTAAATATGTATCCTCAGGCAAATACAGAGTGCAAAGCAACTTATGTAGGACACCCCTTGCTTGATGAGATTCCACAGCTAAAGTCTAAGCCCCTGCCTCTACGAGATGGCAAAATCGCCTTTATGCCCGGCAGCCGTAAAAGTGAGATTGCGCGGATTTTTCCTGTTTTTGTTGAGGTGGCAAAGCAGCTCCCCAATCCTAAAGTGCTGATTATGCCCGAACATTTTAAGAATCTTAACTCCCAAGAGCTTACGTACATCTATGGAGCGGATATAAATGATTTTGAAATAAGCTTTAATGCGAATGCTACACTTTATGAAAGCAGCTTTGCCTTTGTGTGTTCAGGCACTGCCACCTTGCAAACTACGCTCATAGGCACGCCTCTTGTGCTAGGCTATAAGACAAGAAGCATTGATGTAATGATTGCTCGTGCTTTTGTGAAGCTTAAATACATAGGACTTGCTAATATTCTCTATAATGCCCTATATTTTAATAACCCACGTATGGGAGAAAAGCAAATTCACCCTGAATTTATACAAAATGAAATGAATGTAGCAAATCTGCTTAAAGCCTACTATGAGAGCAATCCGCAAGTATTTTTTGCGAAAGTAGAGGAGTTAAGGGCTTATCTTAAGCACGGCAGTAGGAATAACGTCGCCGAGATTCTTACAAAACTCTTGAAGCTATAATTAACTTAATTTGTTATAATCCTGCTTTTTTAACATCACCCACATAAGAGGAGCTTTTATGCTATCGCATTTAGCTGACAATGGGGGGGGGGGGCAATGCTGTCAAAAGCTATGAAAATCTTGATGTGAGCTCAAGTAAAAAATGGCGTTTAGCTGGATTTACACTTATTGGCGGTCCTATTATCTTATCTTTTTATGCTATCGTGCTAGGCTGGGTGTTTTACTATCTCTTTATAGTAAGCTTTAACCTCCCTAAGCGATATGCACACCTCTGAAACAATTTTTAATACCCTCTATACAAATGGTTTTGTGCCCCAAACACTTGGTTTGCTTTTTGTTATGGGAATCACAGCGTGGGTTATTTCGCGCGGTGTTAAAAAAGGCATTGAGGCCTTGAATCTTATCCTCACACCGCTTCTTTTCATTATATTTTTTGGCTTATTGCTCTATGCGATGAGTATGGATTCTTTTAGTAAAGCATTACATTTTATGTTGAGTTTTGATATAAATGAAGCAAAAAAGCCCTCACACTTAATGTATTTATTGATTCTCTAGGGCAGGTGTTTTTCTCACTTTCACTCGGGGTAGGTATCATCATCACTTATGCCGCTTCTTCACAAAGCAATCAAAATCTCTTTAAAAGCGCACTTTGGGTAGTGCTATCTGGAATTTTAATCGCTATTATGGCTGGACTTATGATTTTTACTTTTGTATATGAATATAATGGAGCAGTAGGAGGAGGTGCTGGGCTCATTTTTATAACTTTGCCCGTTATGCTCTCTCATCTTGGTATATGGGGCAATGTCATCGCATTTTTATTCCTCATTGCCTTTAGTTTTGCAGGCATTACCTCTGCGATTTCACTCCTTGAACCCGCCGTTATGTATGTATGCGAAACTTACCATTGGAGCAGAGCAAAGGCAACTTGGAGCATTGCTGGAGGAATTAGCGCACTTGGTATAATTATTATTTGCTCTATTTGCACACCTATGGCAGATTATCTTACTATTGGTGGTAAAACGCTTATGGATAGTATTGAATTTCTCTCTGCAAATATCATTATGACACTCGGGGGACTTTTGGCTGTTACATTTATCGGCTGGGCTGTGCCAAAAAATCAATTACAACAGCACACCGCACATTTTTTTAACAACATTGCTTTTACTCTTTGGTATATCATTATGCGCTATATTGCTCCGCTTATTACTATTATGATACTTGTAGCAGTGAGTATAAAATTTTTTACAGGAGAGGACGCGGTAGATTTTATTTTTACATCTTTAGGGCTGTGAGTGAGAAATCTAATCTTTTAGAGTATATAACCACCATAATATAAAATGAGCCAAAAGCTTCTAGCCCTTATAAAAAAGAGTAAAAACTTTGGCTAAATTTATGTCTTAAAAGACATAAGTGTAAGCGATATTGAAAGAATAATTATTTTTGTGTGAAGAGTTAATAGTGATGTTGCCTTGAGCAGCGTTCGTTGAGAAATTCCTCTCAAGATAAGAATAAAAGGGAACCCTAACGATAAAATCAAATTGATGATGCACATCTCTAATTACCTGCAATCCAAGATTCATAAAAATCCCACTCGTGTTGTATTTATGTCCGGGTAATCCTTTTGTATCATCTAAAAGTTTTTTTAACTCCCCTCCTATTCCCTCGTAGCCTGCTCCAACAAATACTCCTACCTGATTGATTTCACTAGAGCCAAATTGATAGAGGAAATCCACATTGCCCGCATACCTAAAAAATCCATAAGTCTCACCATCATTAGCTTCACCTTCAGAATAGTTCCCCTTACCAAAAGCTCCCACTACCCTTAAGCCTACTTTAGGAGTGAAGTAGTATTGAAAGCCTCCTCTTAGTCCATAGGATAAATCAAATAAATAGTCATTACTTTCTGATGTGTAAGCGTTACCAGGTGATGAGAATATTACTTTTCCTTCCGACACATGGTAATTTACTCCCACATCTGCCCCGATAAACACACCACTTTTTGCACCATAAACACTAGAAATAAAGCCAAAGCCTAGAATCATTCCTAAAAGAAATTTTATTTTCATCTTAGTCTCCTTAAAAAAATAGCCTTTGAGTTTTTATGTAATCTCAAAAGTTTAGACAAGGATTTTAACTAAAAAACATCTGTACCCCCCCCCCCCGAAAAATATTTTATATAAAATTATAAAAGTGTATTTTAGAAACATTATTTAATAAAATCCTTGTTTTAGATTCTCTTTTGCGATAAATTAAGAATCTTGAGAAAAAAGGTTAAAAGGGACAATTAGTAAGAGATTCATTAAAACTTTGATTGTCCACAAACAAACTTTGCATATTTTCTACATTACTCGTATTCCAAGTATCAATCCCACTAAAATCAGGTTCTTCATAAGGATAGTGACATACAAGCAGCAAATATCACATTTTCTCCCTTTAATCTTAGCGCTTTTAGCAGGATTCATACTCGCAAGTATCCTTAAGCATTAGGGTAGAGAGTGCTTATGACACAGGCTTATATCATAGGCAATCAAGTGGATACAGGAATATCCCATTATCTTTGGTATTGCAAACATACATACACCTTTTGGTTTTAATAATATCCTCTATAACTTTGCAGCCCTCACGGAAGTTTCACATATTTTTCCCTCTATTCGCAGCTTTTTACTAGGCGAAATCTTTGCTTTTTTCTTTTTTACAAGCACTTTTTTAAGTCTTTGTGCCTTGAAGGCAAAGCTACTCAATGATATTTTTATGTGTGTTAGCTTTATCATCATATCTATAAACTTTTGGTGGCTTGGCGGGGGTATGTATGCGGAGGGCATTTTAGGAATCTTGGGGCTAAGCCTTGTAGCCTATATGATTTTTATGATTGAAAAGTCCCTTACCCACACGTTTTTAGCCTTTGTGCTGCTTTTTGTGATTGCATTTTTTAGCATTTATATCAAAATATCTGCTTTCTTTTTGCTCGTGTGTGTGCTTCTTTTATATTTTCAATATCATAGATACAGCCTTACATCACTCAAAAATTGTATATGGATTTGCGGATTTTGCGTGATATTGGGGATTTTCTGGGCACTAAAGGGTATTTGCATATCAGGTATGATTGCCTATCCTGCAAAAGTGGGCTATCTAGGATTCTTACCTTGGGTGATTGATGAAAGCAGACGTGCAGGAGAGGTGCTTGGCATTCATAATTGGGCTAAAGTCGCAGGAAGCCCAGATAGAGAAGCGTTACTACAAGATTATTCGTGGATTAAAGTGTGGTTTAAACTCTTTTTTTGGAATGGCACATTTAAAACGCTTTTACAATTAGGCTTCTATGTCTGTGGCTTTTTACTTTTGCTGCTTATTATGCGGCGGATTTACCTTACACAGCTAAAGCCCTATATGTTTATATTCCTTGGGCTAATTCTAGGTGTTGTATTTTGGTTTATCTCTGCTCCTGATCCGCGTTTTGGCTTTCAATACTTCTTTCCTATCTTTGCCCTTAGTGCAAGTTTTGTGTTGCAGTATTTTCTCTCCCATAAAGAGCATTATGCGCTAGGCTTATGCTTTTTATATATCTGTGCATCTTTAAGTATCAATCACATTCACTTTAAAGCCATAGACAAGAAAGAATCTCAAAAGATTCCCCAAGTCACCCTTGCTTCCAAGCACACGGATTCTAATCTGCTTGTGTATTACCCCAAAGAGGGCGATAGGGTATATGACGCCCCACTCCCAGCCGCAGCCTATTTCAACTCCAAACTTAGCAAAAAGACATTCTTAGGTAGAGATATGTATGTCATAGAACCACACAAAGAAAAAGAGGAGCACCAATGAAAGAAGCACTTTTAGAAAAAACTTTACGTAAAATGCGACTTGGGCGTGTATTACCCACTATCAAACAATTCCAAAATCCCTCTGTGCTTGATGTAGGCTGCGGCTGGGAGGCAAGACTCCTAAAAGAAATCGAGCCTTTTATCTACAAGGGTGTGGGGATTGACTTCAAAGCCCCGATTATACAAACGCAAAAGATTCATACATTTTCCTACTTTTTTGAATCTAAAGATTTTATAGCGGGGGGGGGGATAGTGCAAAGTTGGGAAAATGCCACCTACTCGGGGCATTGCCACCTGCCATTTGAAAATGAGAGTTTTGAGGTAGTAAGTCTCTTGGCAGTGCTTGAACATTTGTATTATCCCTTTGATATGATGTATGAAATCGCAAGGGTGCTAAAGCCCGGCGGGTGCTTAATTCTCACCGTCCCAAGCCACCTTGCAAAGCCTGTGCTAGAGTTTCTAAGCTTTAGGCTAAAAATTGTGAGTGAGGAGGAGATAAGAGACCATAAACGCTATTATGATAGAAAGGATTTAGCATCGCTTGTAGCCGCTTCACCTCATCTGCGCCTTGTGAAGCACACATATTTTCAGCTGGGTATGAATAACTTTGCCGTGATAGAAAAGGAGCGTTAAATGGGTGTAAAATCTTATTTTGTTTGCATATTTATCATTTTTATGTTGTTTTTTGGGTTTGCCTACCCTATTGTCCCATTTTGGGGCGATGATTGGCAAATGATGAGCACGTATGGTTCTCTTAAGCCTACTATGTATTCGTGGATTCCCGCTCGGCTGCTCCCTCCAATGATACAAACGGGTATGGGGATTATAAGCGTGTATGTGATTATGCCTTTAAGTGGGCTAGACTTTATCGATTCTATCACGCTTATGAGCGCCATCACTCTAAGTGTTGTTTATACACTGCTAAGTATTATTCTCTATCGCCTTATGCTTAGTTTTGGCGCTTCAAAATGGCTTGGGCTTTGTATCACAAGTATTTTTATTATTGGTGGATTTTGTATGATGAAGGCTCATAGTATGCCTTTGCTTCTCCCTGCAGACCTACAAGCTGAAGGTATGGGCTACATTTTCACTCTCATTAGTTTTTACATTATCCCCAATGTGCTTAATCTCGCCTTGCTTGGTATCGTCTGCTATGTCCTTGCCCTGCGATTAAATCTTGTGCAAAAGCCTATCATCATAGCACCCCAACCCCTGTGGATTCTAACGGGGGGGGGGGGATAGTCATTCTTTATCTCGCGCAATTTTCTATCACAAGTGCAAGCTTAATCCTTGCTAGTTTTTGTGGTATAAGCTTATTTGTAGAATATTGCTATTTCATTGCAAAAGACACAAAACATTTCTATCACCTTTTTAGCTTTTTGAAAGCATTAGGCTTATATGGGATTATCTGTCTTGTGTGCCTGCTTATGTGGTGTGTAGCCGCATACTATGACATACATTCCGGTAGAGCAGAGTATTGCGGGGCTTTTAACCTCTCTTTTGGTATCTCATATATGTATAATAGCCTTAAACTCCTACGCACAGGATTCCTTACACTCTTTATCCTCACAGGCATAGCCATTCTTATAAAAGCCTATAAAGATAGCTCCTTGCGCCCATTTATCCTTACACAATTTTTATGGATTATAAGCCTTATGTGCGTTTATATCTTACTTGTGTCAAAATGTGGAGCGAAGTTTTACCTCATCAGTGGGCTTTTCCTCTCTATGCTATGGCTTATGTGTGTGTGGCTTGTCATACTCTTTAAAGATGGCAAAAAGTCTATGATGATACTTAGCTGCGTTTCACTTTTTGCCTTCTTGCACCCATTTGAGGCTTATAAAGAACGTCCTAGAGAATCTTATCTCTACCACAGAGAATATGCAAAATCTTGGGTAAATGCCGCGCAGCTTGCAAGTAAGCAAGGGCAAGATCCCTTACCATCATCGTGCCTCGCTCATTTCCGCATTGGCAGTGGGAGAGGTGGTTTTTGATGGCTTTTCCCATACTTTGCACCACTATGGCATTATCCCCACTCCCATTAAAGTAGTTTTCAAGCCGCAGACCTAGATATGCTATAATGTCTCCTTTTAGCTTATGGAGGATATATGAAGCCCTATACTCTTAATCTTTTTAAATACCTCCTTGTAGGTGGTTCTGCGGCGATTGTAAATTGGTGTATATTTTTCGTATGCTTTCACTTTTTAAACTTACATTATCTTCTTGCAGGCTTTATAAGCTTCATCATTGCGACATTGTGGAATTTTCGTTTAGCTAAAAAATTCATTTTCTGCTCTAGCACATACTCTCTTCTTAAAGAAGGCACACTTCTTTGTCTCGTGAGCTTTGGGGGATTACTCATTGATATAACCATATTGTTTATTTGCGTGGAGTGGTTAGGCTTATATGAAATGTTGGGCAAGATTCTTGCCACAGGGGTAGCATTTGTCTTTAACTTTGGGTTAAGGCAATTTGTGATATACCGATAAATTTGCTTATTTTTAGGCATTAATGCCTAAAAATAGTAGAATACACGCTATCTTAAATCCTACATAAGGCTCAATATGAATAGTTTTGGCAAAATCGGCTTTATTCTCGCAGCCCTTGGCAGCTCCATTGGCTTAGGGCATATTTGGCGATTTCCCTATATGGCGGGGACAAATGGGGGGGGGGCGTTTGTCTTACTCTATTTATTTTTGGCACTCTCTATTGGCATTGCAATGCTTGTTGGTGAAATGCTCCTTGGCAACAAAGGCAGGGCAAATGCCTTTAAAAGTTATGAGAATCTCGCTCCTCCTCATCGCAAAAGATGGCGATATGCTGGGCTTACTCTCATTGGCGGTCCTATTATTCTCTCATTTTATGCCATTGTGCTAGGCTGGGTGTTTTACTATCTTTTTTTTGTTAGCTTTAACCTCCCTACCGACATAGAAAGCTCCACAGCGATTTTTAATGACCTCTACACACAGGGCTTTATCCTGCAGAGCTTGGGCTTACTCTTTGTGATGGGGTTAAGCGGCTGGGTGATTTCACGCGGGGTAAAAAGGGGCATTGAGCGACTTAATCTCATTCTTACACCTCTATTATTTCTTATCTTTTTTGGATTATTGCTTTATGCGATGAGTATGGAATCTTTTAGTAAGGCAGTGGCATTTATGCTAAGTTTCAATACAGAGGAGCTAAAAAAGGCGCTTAATCTTAATGTATTTGTAGATTCTCTAGGGCAGGTGTTTTTCTCGCTTTCACTTGGAGTTGGGATTATCATCACTTATGCTGCCTCCTCGCAAGAGACTCAAAATCTTTTCAAAAGCGCCTTGTGGATAGTGCTTTCTGGCGTGGTCATTGCTATTATGGCTGGACTTATGATTTTTACCTTCGTGTATGAATACAATGGCGAAGTGGGTGCGGGAGCGGGGCTTATCTTTATCACCTTGCCTGTTATGCTCTCACATTTGGGGATATTAGGCAATATTATCGCTTGTTTATTCCTCATAGCCTTTAGTTTCGCAGGAATCACTTCTGCTATCTCACTGCTTGAACCCGCCGTGATGTATGTATGCGAAAATGCTAAATACAGCCGAGCAAAAGCTACTTGGAGCATTGTGGGGGCTGTTTTTGTGCTTGGAATGGTGATTATTGGCTCTATTTCCACACCTTTAAGCAGCTATCTTACCTTTGGGGCAAAGTCGCTTATGGACGTAGTGGAATTTCTCTCTGCTAATATCATTATGACACTTGGTGGGCTTTTAGCTGTAATCTTTATGGGCTGGGTTGTGCCAAAGGCGCAATTACAAAGCTTTAGCGCGGGATTTTTTACCCCTATTATGTTTCACATTTGGTATTTTCTTATGCGCTATGTCGCGCCTTTGATTACTATTGTGATACTACTAGCCGTATGTGTGCAGTTTTTCACAGGGAAAGACATTGCAAGCTTTATCTTTGAGGCAATAAGATATGAGAAAAGCCACTAAATCACAACAATAAGGAGTTTTTATGCGAAGCGACATCATCAAAAAAGGCTATCAAAAAGCTCCGCACAGGAGCTTATTACGCGCCACAGGATTACAAGATGCAGATTTTGATAAGCCCTTTATCGGCGTGGCAAATAGCTATATTGACATCATTCCCGGGCATTTTTTCTTAAACAAATATGCCGCGATTATTAAAGAGGAGATTCGCGCTGCGGGCGGCGTGCCTTTTGAGTTTAACACGATTGGTGTAGATGATGGAATCGCAATGGGGCATAGCGGTATGCTCTACTCTCTGCCAAGCCGCGAGCTGATTGCGGATTCTATCGAAACGATGATGAATGCACACGCGCTAGACGCGATGATTTGTATCCCAAACTGCGATAAAATCGTGCCGGGTATGCTTATGGGGGCATTGCGCGTGAATGTGCCGACAATCTTTGTAAGTGGTGGTCCAATGCGTGCGGGCAAGCTAGAAGACGGCACGATTTTGGATTTAAACTCTGCTTTTGAAGCAGTAGGCGCATATAGTGAAGGTAAAATCGATGAGAAAAGGCTACACGAGATAGAATGCAAAGCCTGTCCGGGTGGTGGGAGCTGTAGCGGAATGTTTACTGCAAATTCTATGAATACGTTGTGTGAGGCTATGGGCGTAGCACTGCCGGGCAATGGCACGATTCCTGCGCTTACCCCTGAACGAGAGGCACTCTTGCGCCAAGCAGCGAGACGAATCGTAGAAATTGCACTTGATGAGGGCAAAAGTGAGCAATTTAAATTCCGCAATATCCTCAACAAAAAAGCCGTGCATAATGCCTTTGTTGTGGATATGGCAATGGGTGGTAGCACGAATACGATTTTACATATGCTCGCCATTGCCAAAGAGGCAGAAGTGGATTTTGACCTCCAATCCATTAATGCAATCGCGCAAAATGTCGCCCACATCGCTAAAATTGCCCCCGCCCTTAGCACCGTGCATATGGAGGATATTAACCGAGCTGGAGGAGTTTCTGCTGTAATGAATGAAGTCGCCAAGCGGGATTTAGGATTTAGCGATAAATCCCCTACATTGAATGCCTCGCACAACCCTAAAAACTCATCTCAAATCTTAGAATGCCAAGATTCTAGTAGCACAAATTCACCCACACTTGCAAATCCAGATTCTACACAATCTATTCTCTATTTAGACGCGCTTACGATCACAGGTGAGAAGTTAGGAGAGCGTATTCAAAGTGCAAATATCACAGATTCTAGCATTATCCGCCATAATGACAATGCCTACTCGCCTGTGGGGGGCTTGAAAATCCTTTATGGGAATCTCGCCACACAAGGCGCAGTTTTGAAAGTCGCCGCAGTGGCGGAATCTATGAAAGAGTTTGAAGGAAGCGCAGTGTGCTTTAACTCGCAAGACGAGGCGATTAAAGGCATTGCTGGCGGCAAGGTAAAGGCGGGGAATGTTGTCGTGATTCGCTATGAGGGACCTAAAGGGGGACCGGGAATGCAAGAGATGCTAAGCCCTACAAGCCTCATTATGGGAATGGGTTTAGGTGAATCTGTCGCGCTTATCACCGATGGACGCTTTAGCGGAGCTACTCGCGGGGCGTGTATCGGGCATATAAGCCCTGAAGCAGCAGAGGGAGGCTTGATTGGGCTTATTGAAGATGGAGATAAGATTAGAATCTCCGTGAGTGAAGGGGTTTTAGAACTCTTGGTAGATTCTGTGATTTTAGAATCGCGCCGTGCTAAATGGCAGCCGATAAAAAAGGACATTAAAAGCAAGTGGCTCAAACGTTATGCGCTATTAGTGAGCAATGCCGCCAATGGTGCTGTGCTAAAAACAGAGCTGTGAAGAAAGATCTTACTACTACAAGAAATCAAAGATATTAAGTGAGACTTATTAAATGACAGCCCAAGCACATTTAGATAGAATCCAAATGGTGAATCAAGGGAGTTTTTACACGCCTAATTCTATTGTGTGCCTTGTGTATCAAATGCTTTTAGATTCTAAAATTAATATAAAAGATTATGTTTCGCTTGATAGTTCTTGTGGTTATGGGAGTTTTTTAAATTTAGAGGGTTTTAAGCAAAATATCGGTGCAGATATTGATAGTGTTGCCCTATTAAAAGCAAAAGCATATTTTAAAGATTCTTATATGAAGCCCCTATTTATCCACACTAACGCACTTGCTGATGTTCAAAGAAATAAATTTAAGATTACAGAATCTGATAAGCTCATTATTATTGGCAATCCGCCCTACAATGATAAAACCTCTATCGTGCAAAATCACCTTAAAAGCACAGATTCTAACCCTGTGGATTCTTATCTTAAAGCACGAGATATAGGCATTAGCTTTTTGCGCTCATTTGATATATTAAAAGCGGATTATATCTGTGTGCTTCACCCGCTTTCTTATTTGATTAAAGAATCAAACTTTAAATCCTTAAAAAACTTTACTAAACACTATCGCCTATTGGATTCTACAATTATTAGCTCACAAATCTTTTGCCCTAAATCTTTGGGGTTTTTTCCTATTGTCATTGCCTTGTATGAAAGAGACAATCAAGGAATGGATTTTGATTTTATTTATAATTTTTATTTTAAAACCTTTGATAGTAAAACTTTTAAGCTTAGTGATTTTGATTTTATCGCAAAATATATTGATAAATATCCAAATAAAAAGCGTGTGGATTCAAAGCACAAAGTGGCGATGTTTTATACTCTGCGCGATATTAATGCCCTCCGCCGCTCCAAAACATTTATAAGCAAAAATACTGCAAATGCGGTGTATGTTACACAGGATAAATATAGTCTTTACTGCTATGTTGATGTGTTTAAGCAAATCATCAAGCATATTCCTTATTATCTAGGAAATTGTGATATTTTGATAGATTTTAAGAAGTTTCAAGCCTTAGAATCTGCATTTATCAAAGCAAGTGAAAATAAGATTCTAAGCGAGGATATAATGCAGTATTTCAAAGATTTGCTAGGGGTGCATTATGAGGATTGAAAGTTTAGAAAATAATAAAATTCGCATAGAGATTCCGCTTACAACACAAAGCGGTAAGATTAGAGTAAAGATAAGAAATAGCTTTTATGAATATGGAATCCCAACGGCAACAAGGCAGATTCCATTCTCACAAAAGCATTATATTGAATGGCAAATCGGCTATGATGTGGATAAGAGCGATAAAGAAAAACTTGCTTTAAGCACTCTGCAAGAGACGCATTTTGTAGGAGCAAATGGGAAAAATAAGGCACTTTATGAGCTAAGTGAATATTTATATTATTTTGTGCAGTGGGGGATTATCAACAAGGCAGAGATTGAAAATCTTTGCACATTTTTGCAGAATCTTAAAAATGAGGATTTTATAGACAGCAGATTTGTCGTGCTACATCTTTATTTTTTCAATATTGTGAGGAAACAAAAGAGAGGATTTACTTTATAGGCTGCAAACAAAGTGTTTGCCTATTGTTGCATTTTATAAATATTTGCTTCTCAAAATATGAAAATATTGCTATAAACTCTATATTTGCTATTCTACCATTGTGAGGAGTGAGGACAAAGCAACCTATTAAATTTTATTAGATTGCAAACTATTTTGTAGATTATGGACTTTTGCAAAGCCTTAAGTGCTTATAGCATTTGCTATTTTTTTCAATAATGTTGTAATTACATACAAATATCATCATAAAGGATTTAAATGCCATCTCTTATGCTTTTAGGTGCGGGGATTGTGCTTATCGTGGCAGAAATCTTTTTCTGTTCATTTTTTATTATTGACTTGTCCTTATGATTATAGAAACAATGTAACTTTTATATTTCCAAATCAGATGTTAAGCCTTAAGGTCTAAAATTTTTGCTGTAAAGTCTAAAAGAATTGCTGAAATAATGTATTTGTTTTTGCAAAACTATGGAGCTTCTAGTGTAGTATCTTGCGGATTATCTGTTTCTTGCTTTTCTTCAGTGGAAGAAGCCCCATCTTGTGCTTCTCCATTGCCTTGAGGATTGCTTGGAGTGGTGCTAGGAAGACGATTAGGCGCAACTAGACGGATACTAGAGGTAATCTTAGCCGCTTTTTGGTTGTCCATCTTGCCTAGAATCTTGGTTATATCCTTCACTTCCATTTGGGAAAGTATTTCCACAGCTTCTTCTTCGGGCAAATCGGCAAGTATAGCCGCTGCTTTGGCTTCTTTCATACCTTTATAAGCCTTGATAATCTTATCATCTTTTTGTGTCTTAATTTGAGAGAGAATCTCCTCATTTTTTGCAATAAGCTGCTCTATCTCCTTACTTTTTTGCTCTAATTCTGCGAGATTGCGCTGATGTGTCTCTTGTTCTGCTGCTTTTGCTTGCTCTTGCTCTTGTGTAAAAGAGGCTATTTTTTGGTTTAAATCCTGCTCCCTATCGTGGAGTTGGCGCTCTTTCTCATCAAGTAACACTTGTGTGGCATTTTGCAATACTTGCAGAGCTTGCTGCCGCTCATCAATCTCATCAAGCTGAGCCTTAATCTCATCTTTACGTGCTTCAAAAATAATGCTACAATCAAGTAGCTTTGAGTTCTCTGCAAAGCTAAATACGCACAAGCTGCCTAAAAACGCTATGATAGCTAAAAATCTCATACTGCCCTACTTTCTGGATTTCCATAAAGCATAATCGCAATTTCATCAGTTTCTCTTTTTTCTTGAATCTTTAAAGCTTTTATCATCGCCTCTTGTTCTTTTTTGTCCAAAAAAGACATTTTTTCATACTCCATATGATGTTTTTTATACTGCTCTTGCAAAACTCGCTTTTCCTTCAAAAGCTCATCAAGTTCTTGCTGTACATTGTGCATAGCAAGAAGAAGCATTCTCTTCATCTCATTATACGCTCTAAAAACATCAAACGCACCTTTTTGTGGCATTTGAAGCGCTACAAGCTCATCAGCAATTTCATCTATTTGCATTTTTTTGCTAGCGATTTTATTCTCATTTTGCATAATGATTCGCTCACACTCTTGCATATCTTTCTTACGCAAACTCACAATAGCGCTAAACTTTGTCTTCATCGCTAACGCCTAATAGTGTCATCACGTTCCGGGCTTGTAGAAATCATAGCAATTCTTGCACCAATAATCTGCTCTAGCTCATTAATATAAACTTGCGCCGCCTTTGGTAAATCCGCAAAGTAGCGCACCCCATAGGTTTTATCCCAACCTTCAAATTCCCTATAAATAGGCTTTACCCGCTCATAATCAGTAGGAATATAATCAATTTCCTTGCCATCATATTCATAGCCCACACATACTTTAATTGAAGAAAAGCCATCAAGCACATCAAGCTTCATAATGCTAAGGCTTTCACAGCCATTCAAACGCACTGCATATCGCACAGCCACCGCGTCAAACCACCCACACCGCCTTGCACGTCCTGTTGTCGTGCCAAATTCCTCTCCCGCCTTGCGTAATCTCTCGCCCACCTCTCCCATATCTTCGGTAGGGAATACACCATTGCCAACCCTCGTGCAATATGCCTTAGCAATGCCAATAACACTTTTAATATCTCTAGGGGCTAAGCCACTCCCGCTACAAGCCCCTGCGGCGATTGTGGTAGAGCTTGTTACAAAGGGATAAGTGCCGTGGTCAATATCAAGCATACTACCCTGTGCACCCTCTAAGAGAATCTTCTCACCCCTCTCTTGTGCTTCCCATAAAAGCTGTGTCGTATCAGTAACAAAAGGCAAAATATCCTTTGAAACAGATTCTATATACTCTATCACACTTTCAACACTTGGGAGTGCCACTCCATAGAGATTCTGCACATATTGTGCTTGCTCATAAATAGATTCTATCTTGCTTTTTAGCAAAGAGAGATTACGCAAATCTGCTAAACGCACACCATTGCGTGATACCTTGTCCCCATAACAAGGTCCTATGCCCTTACCTGTCGTGCCAATCGCCTTATGCTTATGCTGCTCCCTAGCTCTATCTAAAATTTCGTGATAAGGCAAAATAATATGTGCCTTATCACTCACGAAAAGCCGCCCTTGCAAATCACCAAATGCGTTCATCTCACTTAGCAAAGCCTGAAGATTAATCACTACGCCATTGCCAATCACATTTTTACATCGATTATACAGAATCCCTGAAGGCAACAAATGTAATGCAATTTTACGTTCATTGACAACAATCGTATGCCCCGCATTATGTCCGCCTTGATAACGCACAACATAATCATACCCCCCTGCAATGGCATCAACAACCTTGCCCTTGCCCTCATCACCCCATTGAATCCCCACAATTAAATCAGCCATTATATCTCCCTTATACTATTTGATACTTGCTATACATTGCATTAAATAAGGCATTCTACTACCTCATCAGTATAGATGGCAAACCCACAAGAGCTTTGCTCTCCTATGCTATATTTGCCTCCTTGCAATAAAGTGGCATTACCCATAAACATACGGAAAAACAACCCTCCATAATATGAGGTAGGCGAAAAGGCAAGAGGAGAAAAAATACTTTTTTCATATTCGCAATAACTCGCACATTCAAGCAAACGCTCTAATTCTCCACGTAAGAAAGTGGGAGCAGTATGTATGGCTTTTTGCACATCTTGCTTTGTCTTTATATGTACCAAATCCGCCACATAGCCTTCCATTTCTAAGAGTTTTCCCACATTTTGAGAAGCAAACACCTCTATATCCACACCACTATGTTTAGCACATAAAAGTGGAATCTGCATATTAGAGATTTGCAAATAGGGCTTTAAGCCTAGCTCTTGCAAAATATGCACCCCTAAACACATCACAGGTGCAAGACTTTCACCACCTAGATGTTCTGCACCGATTTGGTGGATTTCAGTTGTGGGATAGCTAAACACAGGCTGGATATAAAACCACTTCTTATGCTCACTGCTGCGGGTAATATGTTTTGTAACAATACGCATAGCCTCAAATGTCGTATCATAGCGCAATCCAATTTGATGATTGCTCTCACTGCTTAGTCGCACAAGCTCACGATTCAAAATATCACTTTGATGTTCTAAGAATGTGAAAGTGGGCGTTACAATCTCTCTATAATCATTCTCATAAAATGCTTTAATTGCACAAGATTCTATATTACGTTTGAGTTTGGCTGAAGTATCAAAATAGAGTTTGCTTCCCTGTGGTAGCTCGTGTTCTAAAATCACATTGCACCTCAAAAATTAAATAATTTAAATACCCTTCTTAAAGTTATCCTCAAAAGTTTAAATTATATCACAAAATCACTTTTGAAATATTTACACACGACTTACTTCAAAATGCTACACTTTTTCCTTTTTTACATTTTATTTTTAAAGGATTTTTCGTGAAAGTTGCTCTTCTTATGAGTGGTGGGGTAGATAGCTCCTATTGCGCTCATTTGTTATCCTCACAAGGCTATGAAGTTATAGGGCTTTATCTTAAATTACATAGCAAAGAAAAAAAACATCAAATATTTATTCAAAATTGTCAGAAAGTCGCCGCACATTTAGGCATTGCCTTTGAAGTACTTGATTTACAAGAGGCTTTTAAACAAAATGTCTATGATGCCTTTGTACGCTCATACAAAGAGGGGCAAACGCCTAATCCCTGCGCTATTTGCAATCCTCTAATGAAATTTGGTTTAGGGTTAAAAAAGGCAGATGAGCTAGGTTGTGATTACATCGCCACAGGACATTACGCACAGATTAAAGAAATCAATGGCATTAAACGTGTTGCCAAGGCAGTTGATGACACAAAAGACCAAAGCTATTTCCTCTATGCTCTGCCTCAAGAAGCTATTGATAGAATCCTCTTTCCCCTTGGCGGAATGTGTAAAGAAGATGTGAAAAAAACCGCTCTTGATCTTTTGCCCTTTCTAGGCACTTTGCAAACGTATAAGGAATCTCAAGAAATTTGCTTTGTCGAGGATAGCTATATTGATATTTTACGCCTTTATGAAAAGGTTGATAATGAGGGTGTAGTGCGCGATAGCAGTGGTAAAGCCGTAGGCACACATAAGGGCTATATGCACTACACTATTGGTAAACGTAAAGGGTTTAGTGTCTTTGGCTCACACGAGCCGCATTATGTTAAAGCGATTAATCCAAAAACCAATGAAATCGTCGTAGGGACAAAAGAAGAACTAGCCGTAAATTCTATAAAAGCCCTTAATAAAAGCCTCCCTGAAGCCTTTAATGGAGGGGTATATGACATTAAAGTGCGCTACCGCTCTGTGCCATTAAAAGCTCAGATTGATATGCAGGGGGATTATATCCACGCAAAACTTTTAGAATCTGCCTATGGTGTCGCACAAGGACAAGCCCTTGTGCTATATCAAGGTGATTGTGTGCTAGGCGGTGGGGTGATTACACAAGCGGAGTAAATCCGCACAGCTCTTTTTACACACAACGAAATGCAATTATCTTTAAAGATTCTAAGTTTGCCTATTTTAAGAGGCAAACTTAGAGTATCAGCGATACTCTACAACTTCATGTATGGCTAATCGCTTTCTGCTGTGTTTTGGTTCACTATCTCTAAAGCCTAGACTTAGAATCACGGCTGTTTGGAAAGGATATGTTAGCCCTAAAAATGAATCAACCTTATCTTTTTCAAAGCCGCCAATCATACACGAGTCAATACCTCTACTGATAGCTGCTAGGGACATTTGCATTAAAGCAAGATAGCAATTTGCCTTTGCATAGGCATAAAGCTGCTCTGCATTCATCGCATTTGTCTCTGCAGTATAAGTGTTTAAAACTTGATCAAATTTCTCTGCATTTTCAGGCGGGCAGAATCTGCCTACTTGCTTTTTGATGTAATCATCTTTTGCTTGTAAGTCTGTGCGAGCTAAGATAATGATATTATGACTTGCGCTAGCCACATTTTCTTGATGAAAGCACATTGTACTTAAAGTAGCACTATCTTTTCTTCCTATTACAACAAACTTCCACGGCTCAAAACCACAAGAACTAGGAGACAATCTCCCCGATTCTAAAATAAAGTCCAAATCATCTTTGGCTATTTCTTTTGATGTGAATGATTTGCACGCAAATCGCTGTGTTAAGAGTTGTTCAAAATTCATAATTTCTCCTTTAAAAAATAAAATGATTTGACATTGTATGTTAAACTTTTCAAAAATACAATACGGAAAAAGAGGTAAGATACTTACCTAAAGGGAAGCATACGAAGGAAGGGCTATGCAAAAACATACCAAAGAATTACAATGTATAAAGGCAGAGAATATCGCTCATTCGCCCTTTGCCTACGCATTAAGTATGATAGCAGGCAAATATAAAATGGGAATCTTATTTGCGTTGGCGTATTTTGAAGTTGTGCGTTATAATGAGCTTAAGCGGTATATGGGAAATATTTCTTTCAAAACACTCACAAACACCTTGCGAGAGCTAGAAAAAGATAAATTGATAGAACGCAAGGAATATCCAAGCATACCTCCCAAAGTAGAATATTCCCTATCAAATAAGGGCAAAACACTTATACCGATTTTAGATTCTCTATATGAATGGGGGGTGACATACAAAGACACGCAAAGCAAATGTGTTTTTGACAAATGCTAGATTCTAGGGATTAAAACTCTCTAAACATCGCACGATAGCCACTCTTATATCATCAGCTTCGGTGCTTCCTTGACCCTCTGCAGTGCATACAAAAAGTAGCTCTTGGGTTAAGGCATCAAGCATTTGTATAGAAACCTCTAGGGTGTATCCCCCCAAACCTCCCAAAACGCTGCGTTTATCGCTTTGCCCGTATTTAACAAGCAATGTTTTGTTTGCTTTTGGGCTATCTACAATGATAAATCCTTTTTTCATTAAGATTCCACTGATGACATCACTGGGATTTACACTTTTACCCACAGCGTAAGCCATACCGGCTCCATAGCCCACATAGCCAGCACCACTACTAGAATTAAGCGTTTGTGTTTGCCCGATAATAGCGTATTTATACCCACTCATATCAGCAAAATTTTTAGAATCTATAGGTTTAAGATAGCGCAGCCAACAAACATACGGCCTAACACAAGGGGCAAAACATATATTTTCATAATAGCCTCCAAAACTATGAAATATCTAGCTTGTGTCAAAAGATTTAAACAGATAAAAGAAGTTCCCCAAATAAGGGGAGAGTATTAAAATGTGCGCTTTAAGAGATTTTCTACACGTAAAATAGTGATAAGACGGTCTTCTCGCTTACCAATACCTTGCAAAAGCTGTTGATTTTCATTAAAAGATTCAGGAATTGGTTCAATGTCGCTTTCAGGGATACGTACAGCACTTGTAAGCTTATCGATCATAAAGCCAATCATTTCATCTTTTTGTGTAATAACTAAAAATCTTGTGTCTGCATCTTGCTTAATAGCAGGTAAGCCAAATTTAAGACGCATATTTACTAAGGGCAAAACGGTCCCGCGTAAGTTAAACACACCAAGCACATAATCAGGTACAGCAGGCACACGTGTGTATTCAATAGGTTTAATAATTTCTTTTACATTAAGAATTGGAACAGCAAATTCCTCATTCCCAATCATAAAACCAATAATATGGAGTGTTTCCTCCATAGGAACACTATCATTACTTTTGTTTTGTCCATCAAGAACTTCTTTTAGTTTATTTTCGCTCATTTTACTCTCCATCTATCGTTAAATTGATGTTACGTTTTACGACATTAGCAAGATATTCTGGCGTATAGGGCTTTGTAATATATTCAGTCATACCAGATTCTACACCTCTCATACGATCAGTTTTGCTATTTCTGCTTGTAACAGCAATAAGCGGAAGATTTTTGAATTTATTGTATTTACGCACTTCGGAAGCAAAAGTATAGCCGTCCATTTTAGGCATTTCAATATCCACAAGCACTGCATCAAGCTGCTTATCACTATTTTTAACAATATCTAACCCCTCTAAGCCATTTGCTGCTTCAAGCACGGTAACGCCGAGTGTTTTAAGGCATTTTTTCATAATCGCCCTATCGGTGCTACTATCATCAATAGCAAGCACCACATAATCGCTTGGCGAAGTTTTCGTTTTAGCGGCACTTTCTTCAGCAAGCTTTGTGATATTAACCTTCACTTCTTTTGCCATTTCCATCATTGCTGCCACATCAACAATCATAGTGATTCTACCATCACCACGCACGGTAGCCCCTGCAATGCCTTCTGTGCCTTTGAGATAATAGCCTAGAGACTTAATCACCACTTCTTCTTGTCCTACAAGATAATCCACAATCACACCCATTTTTTGCTCTGCCAAACCGATGACAACTACATAAACCTCACTTGTATTTTCTAGCACAGAATCTACTTTAAAAATATCAGCCAAGCGTACGATAGGCAGCACTTCATCACGTAATCGAAGCACACTCTTGCCATCAACAGTATAAATTTCCTCTTGGCTCACACGCACAGTTTCAATAACTGATGACAGCGGGATAGCATAATATTCTTCTTGCACAGCCACAAGCAATGCCTGAATAATGGCAAGGGTAAGTGGTATTTTAAGCTTTTGAGTTGTGCCTACACCTTTTTCAGATTCTATATCGATGATACCATTGAGCTTTTCAATATTGGTTTTCACCACGTCCATACCCACGCCACGTCCAGATACATTAGTGATAGCTGCAGCAGTAGAGAATCCGGGTTTAAAGATAATATTGAAAGCTTCTTTATCGCTCATAGAATCTGCTTCCCTTTCGCTAATAAGCCCTTTTTCAATACCCTTTTGTTTAAGCATTTGTGCATCTAAGCCTTTACCATCATCAGCAATCTCAATTACAATATGATTACCTTCATTATAAGCTTTAAGATTCACTGTGCCTGTTTCAGGCTTGCCAGCTGCAGCACGCGCTTCAGGCTTCTCAATCCCGTGGTCGCAAGAGTTGCGGATAATATGCACAAGGGGGTCGCCAATTTCCTCCACAATAGATTTATCAAGCTCTGTCTCCTCACCTGTGATAACAAGATCGATATTCTTGCCAAGCTCACGTGAAAGGTCGCGCACCATACGAGGGAATTTATTAAACACTTTTCCCACAGGCTGCATACGCGTTTTCATCACAGCGAGTTGCACATCAGTAGTTACAGAAGAAATAGACGCCACAACTTGATTAAGCTCTTCAAGGAACTTTTCGCCATCATATCGCTCCTCAACATCACCATAAATCTTAATTAGGCGGTTTTTGCCAAGCACAAGCTCACCAATAAGATTCATCAAATGATCCAATCGCTTCACATCAACACGGACAGTTTGCTCTACATTTGCTGCTGGAGCTTTTTCATCACCGCCTGCTTTTTTTGCTGCTAGTTTGGGAGTAGGTTTTGCAGCAGCTGTAGTATCAGGTGCATTAGGTGCTTGCACTTTAGGTGTTTCACCGCCTGCTTTTTTTGCTGCACGTGCCTGCTTATCAGCTTCTTGACGCTTTTTAAGCAATCTTTCAATTTCTGCTTCAACCTCCTCGCTACTCATATTTGAATAGTCTTTATCTGGCTCATCAGCAAGTGGATTATTACTATCAGCCGCACTGCTTGCTGTGTTTGAAGACTCTGCAGGAGTGTGTTGCGTATTTGTTTCAGGTTTGCTTTCAGGGGCTGTGCCGCCATTAGAAATAGCTTGAAGACGAGTAACAGTATCATCAATCTCAATGCCGCTATTAGCATCAGTGCCGCTATCGCGTATGGCTGTAAGAAGGGACTTCATTAAATCCACAGAATGTAGAACTACGTCCATTACATCAGGAGTGATTTTTAGCTCATCGCGTCTTGCTTTGTTAAGCACGTCTTCCATATTGTGAGTGAGACGAGTGAGAATATCAAAATTAAGAAACGAGCTTGAACCTTTGATAGTATGAGCTACTCTAAAGATTCTATTCAACAAATCAAGGTCTTCAGGATTATTTTCAAGCTCTACCAAATCTTGGTCTAGCTGCTCTATCATTTCAAAAGCTTCAACAAGGAAGTCTTCCATTATTTCTTGCATATCGTCCATTGTGAATCCTCTAACATAATTTAAAATAGCATTCTACTATTATTTTGTCAAAATTCTACTAATTTCATCGCAAAATAATTTTGCATCAAACTTCACTAAATAAGCCTCCGCTCCTATCTCCTTTCCTTTAGTAGCACTAAATTTATCGCTAATAGAGGAATTAAAAATAAGTGGAATCTTGTTAAATCTTGAGTCATTTTTTACTTGTGCAGCAAAGTGGAACCCGTCCATTTTGGGCATTTCTACGTCCGAAATAATGAGCTTTAAATGCTGCGTTATACTATCACCCCACTGCTCATAGAGCTTTTCTAGTCGTTCTAAACCAGATTCTCCATCGACTGCATCAATGACATCAAAACCAATATCACTGAGTGTGCTTCGCAGAAGTTTGCGTGCAATAGAGCTATCATCGAGGATAAGCACATTGCCTTCAAATCTATGTGTAGGTCTAAACTGCTCAACACTTGCACTATCGCCACTTGGTATATGAAAGTCAAGGTCATCAAGTATGCCCTCTAAGTCAAGAATTAGCAACGTGCGTCCATCTTCAATACGTGTTGTGCCTGTGATTTTACCCCTTTGCTGATCATTGCTTAAACTAAACATTGCAGATTCTATATCTGCCCAGCTTACACGTCTTAATCGTCTTGTCGCATGGACGACAAACCCTAATTGCTTATTGCTAAATTCAGTAACAATAACTTTCTTTTGACGTTTAGGGTCTTCTTTTGGCTTAATATTCATCCATTTTGTCAAATCAATAAGAGGTAATATATCACCACGTAAATCAAACATACCCAGCATATAATCAGGACTACCAGGTGCCTCAAAAATCTCATTAGGAAATTCAACAATTCCATTTACCTTAGCAACATTAATGCCATACACACCCTCATAGATCTCCCCATCTTTATCTTCATAGATTCTAAAATCCACAAGCTCCATTTCATTACTTGCAATACGCATAATATCGATCTTGTCTGACTTCAATTATTCTCCTTGTGCGAATGAGGTGTTATGAAATATTGATTTTATATCAAAAATACTTCTACTAACATAAAATGAAGGTAGGGATACATACAAAGTCTCATCATTATTGCCTTTGTATGTTTTGCCAATATGAAAATGCCCCTCAATAATCACATCAATATCTTGCATTTTGCCTTGAATAATATGCTGCATATAAGTGCGGTAAGCATTAATGCGCATAGGAGCAAAATGCTCCATAGAGACTTTGCCTACCCTAATAGTATTGTGATTAACTTTTTTGGCGATAGAGTGGTAGAGATTACCAAAGGTTACATTATCAAGTAAGTAAATCAAAAAACGCAAATATCTTGTATTCATCAAGCGGATATAAAACTCATATTTTGCATTAAGAAATATATCTCCGTGTGCGAGGAGGAGATGTTTTTTTGTATTTTGAGACTCATAAATAAAAGCTTTAGGCTGCTCTGTGCGTGGGATAAGATACACAGATTCTAAACAAGGCAATCCCTTAAAAGAAGCCTTAAGTCCAAAGTCGTGATTGCCCTCAAACCACCATATCTGGCTTTTTTGGCTTAAAGATTCTATATGGGCTAAAAGGGCGTGGTTTGCCCTATGACTAGAATCCACCCCTCCAAGCAAAAGATGAGCAATGTCTCCCATAAGGAATATTTGCGAGGGGATAGTGTGCGGATTGTTGTTAAGGTTTTCAAAATATGCAAGAAGTGCTTGTGAGGCGTCTCTGCCCTTCTCATTAAGCGGCATATCTAAAGGCATAAAATGCGAATCTGCTATGAAAATCGCATCATTTTTAATATATGGGGCATTATCCCATAAGGACGCGGTTTGGCTAAGATTCTCATTTGTGTTAGTATAAGCCATAAGACACCAAAGGCACACCTAAATTTTCTTTCAAGCCACACATAAGATTGGCATTGACAAGAGCTTGTGAGCTAGCTCCTCGTAAAAGATTATCAATTGATGAATTGATATAGAGATTTTTACCACTGCTTGCGACAAAAATATCGCAAAAATGGCTGCCTGCAGTGTGGGCGATACTGACAGGATTTTCGCGGATTCTTACAAATGGCTCATTTTTGTAGGCTTGGGATAGAATCTCTTGGGCTTCTTGTGATGAAAGAGGGGCTTTAAGCGTGGCAAACACACTCACTAACATACCACGTGTGATAGGCATAAGATGAGGGACAAAGACAATATCTAAGCCTTCTTTGCTAATATCATGGCATTTTTGTGTAATCTCTATTTGATGGCGATGTGTAAGCGGCGAATAGCTAAAAAGATTCTCATTAATATGAGGGAAATGCGTATTATCTGTGAGAGATTTACCCGCACCGCTCACGCCACTTTTAGCATCGACAAATACTCCACAAGAGCCATCAATATAGGGCACAAAAGGTAGCAGGGCGAGAAGTGTAGCAGTAGGGTAACAGCCCGGATTAGCGATAAGATGAGCCTTTTGTATATCTTTACGATAATATTCAGGCAGCCCATATACGGCGTGAGCGAGATTTTCCTTATCAATATGTGGGCAATAATAGGATTCATAATTTGCTGTATTCAAGCGATAATCCGCTGATAAATCAATGATTTTAGCATTATGTTTAAGTGCAAAAATCTCCTTTGTCATTGCCATAGCATTTTTGTGAGGAAGGGCAAGGAAAAGCAAACTGCACGATTCTATGGCGGCTTTTGCGTCTGCCTGATAGATAGGCAAATGCGCCAAATCAAGTGAGGAGAGCATTTTGTGAATCTGCGCTAGTTCTGCTCCTCCTTGTGTATTTGCCACATAATTAAGATTGAAAATAGGGTGATTGATAAGTAGCTTTACAAGCTCTAAGCCTGTATAGCCACTCACGCCGATGATTCCTACATTAATAGACACACTCATAGCTTAAGCCTTATACGCCATAATAAAATCATTCAAGATAGCACAAAATGTATCAAAATGCGCTAAATCAAGCGATTCATTACAACTATGCGGAGCGTTGATAGTAGGACCAATAGAAATTACATCAAGGTGAGAAATGGAGCTATAGAGGAGAATTTGTCGCTTTAAGATGCCACATTCAAGTCCAGCGTGGATTTGTGTGATATGTGGCATAATGTTATGTGTCTTATAAATATCGCATAATAATTCAAGGGCTTTGTGATTGGGTGAGATGCTTTTCTCCCACGGACTGTAATGTCCGCTTGTTTTAAAGGTGCAATGCGGATTCAAATATGGTAAGATAGTCTGCAATCGTGCGATATTGCGTTCTAAAAGGGTTTGAGTATTTGCACGAGTCATCATTATAAGTCGCAAGGAATCTATGCCATCTTGCTCTAAAAGCGAGAGATTAAGCGAAGAGAGAGTGCCTTGTGCCGAAGCCACATACACGCCGCTATGTATGCCACAGATAAGCGGCACAATCGCGTCCTTATGATATGCCATTTCATACGAATCTAAATGTTCTAGGGGTTTGATGTCAAAAAAGGCATTATCTGCTGTGCTAAAAGATGAGGGTAGAGGCTTGTCGCATAGAATGATAGAATCTAGCCCGGCTGGGATAGAATTGCGCTTTTCCCCTGCATTTAACGTAATAATATAGGCATTGAGTGTGAAAAGCAAAAAGCCATATTCAACAATGGCATTTTCTATATTTTTATGGATATTAATCCCGCTATGTCCGCCATTAAAGCCCCTGCTTGTGATATGATAGATATAAGGATAGTTCTTTAACAGTGTTTTTATAGGCTGCAAAAAAGGCTTGAGATTGATAGAGCATTCTATATCCGCTCCTCCCGCGCAACCTAGCACAATCTCATTTAAATCCTCACTATCAAGATTGAGCAGCAAATGTGAGCTAATCCCCATACTCAAGGCATTAGCCCCTATCATACCCACTTCCTCATCATTGGTAAAAAGTAGTTCAATATCACTCGCATTTTGAGTAAGCATACACGCTATGCCTATGCCATTATCCGCGCCAAGAGAGGAGTTTTGCGCGTATAAAAAGCCATCTTTTTCTATAGTTTTCACACCTTTGTGCTGTGTAGAATCCCCTACGCACACCATATCATAATGGCTTTGGAGGCAAATTTTAGGATTGCCCTTTTTGGCATAAATATTTTTTGCCTCATCACTTTGCACCTCATAGCCCTTGTCTTTTAACGTAGTGCAAAGATAGACAAACATATCCTGCGTATGAAAGCTACAATGGGGAATCGTGCAAAGATTGTGAAATGTCTCTAAACAATGTGTAGCAAATGGATTCATTCTCTATCCTTAAATATCATATCTTGGACTTACCTGAAAAGATTCTCCTAGATCTGTGTTATAATGAGCGATTTTACAGGAATTTTCAACAAGCGCAATCGTTTTGGCAAGGGTATAGAGGTCTCGTGCATACACATACACCCCATAGCCTCTAATAAGCATAAAAGAGTGAGAATGCTCTTTAAAATATCGAGGGATGTCCGTATCGGCACGTTCTGCCCAGCTCTCATAATCCTTGGGGTCAAAAATATCAATATGCGGGGCTAAAAACTTATAGCCAAAATAATCCTTAGGCTCTAAAACATCGTATTTAAGGGAATATGAAACAAGATAAGGTGGCATAGCATAGGCTATAAATTTCGCCTCGCTAAAGGATTTATAAATTGCTGCGTGGATAGGGGCGTGGAGACTTGCCTCATTCCAGCGATAGTCCTCTTTATGATAGAGCATAATCATAGAATCTGCATTGAGATTGTCAAAAACGACGTGTTGCTTATTAATAAGGAAGCGGTTTTTAGACAGACGTGCGGAAATAGCTCCGTGAAACACGCCAAAAAAATTCTTTCTAAACATAGAAAGTGACATATTGGCTATATCGATTATAAGCTGCTCGCTGACTTGTGAAGTATGTATATTCATAAGGCGATTGTAACATTTTGTAGGTAATGAGGCAAAAATCATAGAAAAATGGGTGTATCAAAATGGTGTAAAAACCTAATGAATTATATAAAAATAACAAATAAGATTCTAAAATTATCCGCTCACAAGTTGGGATTAAATATATCCCAACTTAACATATTAAATTACACGAAATATTCATATTACACACGCAGTGTCTATCTACACTTGTAAAATATACTACTCGCCCCTTGTAGAAAATAACACAAAGAGTTTAAAGTTAATGTTTATAACGAGGTTTTTAACAAGAATAATCCTATCCGTTTTCTCGCTTGGCTTTCGTAGTGCATAATATCGGGAAAGGAGGCAATTTCGCTAGATTGTTACTCGCCTCCGCTAATTGCAAAAAGCGATTACGGCATTTGTTTTATAAAGTTACGCTTCTAGTATCACTCCAAATGAATATTAAATATAAATTATATTATTTAGAATTTTTTAGTAAATTTATTTATATAAGTTTATATTGATATACTAAAGTTTTATAAAATTTAGCAATATTTTGATTTATTTGCTAAATTTATGCTATAATACTTCTCGTTTCAGCAAGAAATTGAAACAAAACTTAAAAAATCATAACATTTATGTAAGCAATAACGCAAAACATAATATGAAATGATGAGACAAGAGGTATGATGAGTAAAAAAGAAATGTTGCTTTCTCGCGTTATCGTAGAGTATTTAAAGCACAGAGAGCCTATTGGCTCGGAATCTTTAAAAACACTTATGAATACCAAAATCTCATCGGCAACTATACGCAACTACTTCAAAACATTGGCTGATGAGGGATTGCTTTTTCAGCCGCATATTAGTAGCGGTCGTATTCCCACGCTTGAGGCTTTGAAGTCATATTGGTATAGGCAGCTTGATACACGACTAGGGATAGAGACAGATTCACTAGAGGGTATCAAAGAGGCGTGTTTTTTGACAGATTTATTTTGCGTGGTGAGTATCGAGCAGAGCAATCGGCTTTGTGCCATCACGCGATTAGACGAGCAGAAGCTACTGCTTGAATTTGAGCATATAGGCATTACCTTGCCTTTCTCTAGCGCTTTAGAGCGGTTTTTGCACGAGTTAAAGGGACTAGAGATTGTCGATGTGCGTAATATCGCCTATCAGGTACGCGCGCAGAGTGTGCTTGATGCTCTCTCCTGTGTGCAGAGCCGCAACCTAGAGCGTTTTGGCGTAGGGGCTTTGATGCAAGCATATAGTGGCAATAGTAGTGAGCAAAGCTTTTACTCCATCATCGATGGAAGCATATTTGATTCACTGCAAAATGGCATATATTATGAGGAGGTGCTACCTAAAGGTTATATGGCAGTTATGCAAGAAATGCGGCTAAAATCTCACCCCGATAAAAAGAGTAGAATCCTCTGTGTCGGAGCATTAGATAGAGACTTTACCCATTTTTTTGAAATGATTCAATCTTAAATAAAGGAGTGATTATGCAAGAGCAAGAAAACGCACAAGATTCGCAAGAAGATATAGAATCTACCCAAACTACGCAAGAAGAAGTCTCGCAAGATTCACAAGTGGCAGAGGGCGCAGAGGATTATAAATTCAAATATGAGGAGTTAAAAGACCAATATGTAAGGGCGTTTGCGGATTTTGAAAATACTAAAAAACGTCTAGAGCGCGATAAGAATCAAAGCCTAGAATACGCTTATGAGCGCATTATGAATGATTTATTGCCTGTGCTTGATACATTAGAAAAAGCCCTAGAGAGCGCACAGAGCAACCCTCAAGCAGAGGCTATCGCGCAGGGTTTGCAGCTCACATTGGAGAGCTTTATTAAAGTGTTAAATAAGCACGGCGTGGAAGTGATAGCCACAGATTGCGAGTTTGACCCAAATCTACACGAGTGCCTTATGCAAGTGCCAAGTGCAGACAAAAACGATGGAGAGATTCTCCAAACCTTGCAAAAAGGCTTTGTGTATAAGCAACGCATACTCCGCCCATCGATGGTGAGTGTCGTTAAAAATTCGTAATTTTAATTTCATTATAAAGGAGCATAATATGGCAAAAGTAATTGGCATAGACTTAGGAACAACAAATTCAGCAATGGCAGTATATGAGGGTAATGAGGCAAAAATCATTGCAAACAAAGAGGGTAAAAACACTACACCTTCTATCGTGGCTTTCACGGACAAAGGCGAGATTCTAGTAGGTGAGCCGGCTAAGAGACAAGCTGTTACCAATCCTAAAAAAACGATTTATTCTATCAAGCGCATTATGGGGCTTATGTTTAATGAAGATAAGGCAAAAGAGGCAGAAAAAAGGCTGCCTTATAATATCGTGGATAGAAATGGTGCGTGTGCAGTAGAAATTGCCGATAAGATTTATACGCCTCAAGAGATTTCAGCAAAGATTCTGATGAAGCTCAAAGAGGATGCACAAAGCTACCTTGGAGAGGAAGTTACAGAAGCGGTCATCACCGTCCCTGCTTATTTTAACGATTCTCAACGCAAGGCAACCAAAGAAGCCGGGACAATTGCGGGATTAAATGTGCTTAGAATCATCAATGAACCTACTTCAGCGGCACTTGCCTATGGGCTAGATAAAAAAGAGGCTGAAAAGATTATGGTATATGACTTAGGCGGGGGGACATTTGATGTTACCGTGCTAGAAACCGGCGATAATGTCGTAGAAGTGCTTGCTACAGGGGGAGATGCGTTCCTTGGTGGAGATGACTTTGATAATAGAATCATTGATTGGGCGGCTGAGGAGTTTAAAAGCGATGAAGGCATTGATTTGAAAAATGATGTAATGGCATTACAACGGCTCAAAGACGCGGCAGAAAATGCGAAAAAAGAGCTAAGTAGCGCACAAGAAACAGAAATCAATCTGCCTTTTATCACTGCTGATGCGAGTGGTCCTAAGCACTTAGTGAAAAAAATCACTCGTGCGAAGTTTGAAAGCCTCATTGATGACTTAATCGAGGATACAATTAAAAAGATTGAATTTGTGATTAAAGACGCTGGGCTTACTCAAAGCGATATTAGTGAAGTGGTGATGGTGGGCGGCTCTACGCGCATTCCCAAAGTGCAAGAGCGTGTAAAGAATTATATTGGCAAGGAATTAAACAAATCTGTGAATCCTGATGAAGTCGTGGCTGTTGGCGCTGCGGTGCAAGGTGGCGTGCTAAAAGGCGATGTAAAAGATGTGCTTTTGCTTGATGTAACACCCCTAAGCTTAGGGATTGAAACTGCCGGTGGTATATGCACAAAAGTAGTCGAACGTGGCGTAACAATCCCCACAAAGAAAACGCAAATTTTCTCTACCTATGAGGATAATCAACCTGCCGTGAGTATTAATGTGCTGCAAGGCGAACGCGAATTAGCGCGGGATAATAAATCTCTAGGACGATTTGATTTGAGCGGTATCCCTACTGCGCCTCGCGGTGTACCACAAATCGAAGTAACCTTTGATATTGATGCGAATGGAATCCTCACCGTTTCTGCTAAAGACAAAGCCACAGGCAAATCTCAAGAGATTAAAATCAGCGGTTCAAGCGGACTTTCAGATTCCGAAATTGAAAAAATGGTCAAAGAAGCGGAATTACACAAGGAGGAGGACACAAAGAAAAAGGCGATTATTGAGTTGCGTAACTCTGCAGATTCTCTTATCTATCAAACTAAAAAGAGTCTCGATGAGTTTAAGGACAAGATAGAATCTAATGAGGCAGAAAATATCCAAAACGCTATTGCTTCACTAGAAGAAAGCCTCAAAAATGAAAATGCCTCTAAAGAGGAGCTAGAAGCAAAAATCAAAGCTCTAAGTGAGGCGAGTGGCAAACTTGCTCAAGCAGCCTATGCCAAAGAACAAGGTAACGCACAAAATAATGGAGACAATAAGAAAAAAGATGATGATGTGATTGACGCGGAAGTCGAGTAGGATTCTAAGTATAATTATCAACTAGAGGCTACTCTCTAGTCAAAAGCATTGTATCAATAGAGGTTGTTTATAAGAAAGCATAGCAACCTCTCTCCTTGTCGTATATTAATTCTTTCCATACCAATTAGCTTAAAACAAAACATATAGTTTGATTCTGTGCCTTTCTTTTAGAATCTCACTTGATACATAAGGCAACATCTTAGCTATAGGTGTGTCCTTTTGTGCATTAAGGGCTATTGCTCTTTGCAAGATGTGTCCTTTTTTACAAAAGGACACTGCATAGCGCGAAGTGTAGATTCACTCCACACGAGCAAAAGCCTTACGCAGTGCGAAACGCAATAGCATAGAAATAATAGAAGAGAATCTCTAAAATTCCCAATAAACTAAACCAAGCAAGGGAAAATAAATGCAATATATAAGCAATAAGCCACATATTATGATTATAGCTACGGGTGGGACAA
>NZ_CAJTLL010000017.1 GCF_910577135.1 uncultured Helicobacter sp. | reverse complement strand
ATTTTAAAGCAGCTATCAATCAAGCGGATAATCTTTATTATTATGGTGTAAGCGCACTTTTGGGCTATGTGTTTTAGTTACCTTTAAGTGATATAGTAAGCTAAATGATATATTTCACAAAGGAGCAAATATGCAAGAGCTATCCTATTACAATGGCAGACGAGATTTTTTAAAGCAATCTGCAATACTTATGGCGGGGGTAAGTGCCTTTGGGCTATCCCCACTTTTTGCAGATAGTGCTAAGAAAGGAGAAGTGATGATTCAAACACTCAATAATGGCGTGAAAATGCCTATTATCGGGCTTGGGACTTACTCACTCTTGGGTAAGGACTGCGAGAGGGCAATCCTTGATGCACTAAAGGTAGGATATAGGGCATTTGACACTGCACAGATGTATAAAAATGAGGCTGAAATTGGTAATGCGATTAAAAAAAGTGGTTTTAAACGTGAGGAGATTTTTATCACCACGAAGCTTTCTAGTGATATGAGCTATGAGGCGACCAAAAAGAGTATCGAGAACTCTCTAAAGGCATTGAAGCTAGATTATGTGGATTTACTCCTTTTGCATCGCGCCTACCCACAGGCAAGGCAAATGTATAAGGCGATGGAGGAGTTTTACAAAGAGGGTAAAATCAAGGCTTTGGGTATTTCAAACTTTGATACGAAAGTGTATTTAGACTTTGTCAAATCTGTGAAGGTGATTCCGGCGGTAAATCAAGTCCAAGTCAATGTCTTTTTCCAACGTGAGGAGCTGCAAAAGGCTATGCAAAAGCATAAAACGATTATGCAGGCATGGAGTCCTTTCGCTAAGGGTGAAAAGGATTTTTTCAATAATGAAACATTAAAAAATATCGGCAAAAAATATAATAAATCTGTGGCACAAGTGGGGCTTAGGTATCTTATAGAGCGAGGCATTAATGTGATTCCAAAAAGTAGCAAAAAAGAGAGAATGGCTGAAAATCTAAATATCTTTGACTTTAGTCTCTCCAGCGCAGATATGGCAGCAATCAAAACACTTGATACCAATAAAAGTATCTTTGGCTGGGACGTGTGAGATATTGAATAACAAAATTATCACAAAGCCCTTAAAATAGGCTTTTTATATTAAATAAAAACAATGGTTTCTATTTAATATTTTAACAAACACTATTTTGCTGCAATTTGAAATTCTTTTATGTTGTTCTTTTTTTCTAGGGGGAGGAGCTTAAATGTGCAAGTGTGGACTAGTGTTAAAGCACAAGCGCAAAGTCGGCTCGGCAATGTATGTCTCACTCCCCCTTATATATCCCCCCCAACCCCTACAACGCTTTAAGAGGGTGAGTGATATATTTATGAACCTTCGTGCGATTTATTTTATACAAGTGAGGATATGCCTCACACTTATTATATAGGCTAGAGAAATTCTATCTTGTGAGTAGGCAAAATTAGAATCTTGTTTGCTGTTTTTTGTTTTAACAAAAGCATTAGTGAATGTAAGGAATGTTTGCAATCAAAAAGCTAATAGACGAAACAATCTTTGCTATTGTGTCCTTAAAGTATTTTTAGCACATAGAATCGAGACCAAAATGCCCTCGCAGTCTATGCCTAAGATGCTTAAGTGCTATATGAAGTTAGCTATCACTTTTTATTCTATTGCACTCACGGCATAATAATTGAGCATTTTCTTTTATAGTTTTGCCGCCATTACTCCACGGGATAATATGGTCAGCCTCCATTTCTTTAAGCTCAAAAATCTTATCTTTTTGTGGGCATTTAGCATTTGCACATTTGCCGCCCTGCTTTTCATATAATTCACGCTTGGTATTCTCATCAAAGGTTCTTAGATTTAAGAATTTCTCTTTTCCGCTTAGCACATATTCATAAATACCCTTTTTGCTCTGCACTTCGCTATCTTGCATAAGCCTTGCAATACGTTCTTCTAATTCTTTAGAATCTAGCTCTTCATCTTTGTAAGTATTATAAAGAAAGCCCCATTCTAAGCCTTGCATTTCTTTGCGGTATGTGCTAAATTTCATTTCCACCCACTCAATCACCGCACTAAAATAGCTCCATAATCCATCAGCATTTTTAGAATCTTTAGCATTTTTTGCCATATATTCACAAATCTTTTTATCCTCTCTTTTGCCTACTATCCAAGCAATAGCTGTCTCTAAAAAATCCTGCCTAATACTAGAGCCTTTTAAATATTTTTTAGCTTTTTGTTCGCACAAACAATTATTTTTAGAAAATTTAAGCTTTGCATCGCTTAACCACCTACTTGCATAAATGGCATTGCGTAATTCCTGCTCGGTAAGCTTCTCTCCTGCGATATTGATTACTCTAAACCACTCTAGCTTTTCGCTATCCTTGCCCTCGCAAAGATAAATATTAAGCTCATAGTTTAAAAAGTCCTCCTGTTTGTCTGTGGGGAGATTATGGAAATTGAGCCCATCAAAAGCAAATTCCCCGATAAAATACTCGCAAATACTAATGCTTCTTTGCCGTCCATCTAGCACTTCAAATTCATATTCAGCACTTGCTTCATTTTTTACCCAATACATAGTATTTAAAGGAAAGCCCTTTAAAATCGTATCAACGACAGCTTCTTGTTGCTTATCTTTATAGACAAATTCCCTTTGATATTTTGGGCGGATATTCAGGCGGGGTTTAGAATCTCCAAAGGCCACTACCTCGCTACTTGCTTCATCTCTTTTATAGCCTTGCACTAAATCTTTGATTTTATGCGGTTCTATGTTTATTTACTATTTATAAAACACTCCTCCTCATCTTTTAAGGCCTGAATGCTTTTAACTTGGCGGATAAGTATCCGGGTATATTTTAATTTGCCATTGAGATAGGGATTATATCTTCACCCCAAAGCCTCTACTTGATTATTCATTAATAAAGGCAGTAAGAAATCGCGATAGTTGCTTAATATGTGGGATTCTTGCTGGTTTAAATATTTTTGCTTATAAATAGCGTAGGTTTTTGCGTGAAAATCATCTAGCACGCTTTCATTTGGAATAACTAAAGGGATAAGTTTTAAAGTTTTTTCATTAATTGCCTGTTGTGTTGAACCATTAGCAAAAGCATTTTTCATCACATCAAATTCATTTGAGCTAATAACATTCCACATATATTCTAAAGCATTATGTTTGCACGATAGCCCACACATTCCTGTCGATAAAATTAAGAGAATATATAGAGTTTGAATAATCTCCAAAATATATATATATTTTTTACTATCTTTCATTTTGGCAAACCATACAGAATCTTTGATTGGCTGCATATTTGCCCTAGATTCTCGTGTTTCAAAGGTAGTTGTATTAGATAAATCTACTATCACATCATTTTGAATTGCTGATGTTGGAAGATATATTTTCTCCCCTGTAAATGTATCAATTTTTGCCTGTATGATTGAAGCAAGGCTGTTTGTTTCGATGTTTTCTACCTCCCAATCTTTGGGAATCTCGCGTTTTAGGGTTTAGTTATACACCATTGCGCCACCACTTGATTTATAGGGTTTGCCCTGCTCATTAGGGAAGTTAAACTCCACAAAATAGCGCGTGTAAAGGAGTTTGGCAAGATTCTCTAACTCTTTATTAATGCGGTTATTGAGCTCGATTTTAGAATCTAACACACTTAAGATTCTAGCGATATTGTTTTGTGCCGCTAAAGGCGGTAAGGGGATTTTATAGTCGGCTATCAATGAAACACTTAAATTTGAACGTGCAGTTCCAGACGCTAGAGAAAATAAATGCAAATAGGCATTAGAAATTGCATAGTAAATGTATTCATAATAAGCCTTTTTACTATTAAGTATTATGTTGCAACACGCTTGATTGGTTGTAAGAGGTATTTTATTAATAGCAACTTTTCCAGCAGTAGCACCATATAAAGCTATTATAACAGAATCTATTTTTACCCATTTTGCTGATGAGTTTTGAAGTCCAAGTTCTGTAATGTATTTTTCTGTTTGGTAGATTCTAGTATTTTTTACTTCTCCTGTATTGAGCCAAGGTATATTTCCTTGATAATATTCTTCCTTTGTGCTTTGCGGTGTTCCGCCTGAAAAAATTTTTAAAGCTATATCCCCAAGCCTTACCCTCTGCCATTCTTTTGGCAATGTGTGTTTCATAGAATTTCCTTTAGATACTTAAAGTTGTCATTGCGAGAGGCGTCTGCTATCTTGAAAAGGCTAGATTCTTTAGTATCAAGTGTAATCAGGCTTTAAAGAAGAAAAAGTATTTAAAGAAATTTGAAGCTAGAGGGTCATCGCAATTACATAGCACGATTTTATCTTTAAAGTAGGCTTTATAATGCTTTAGCTCATTTTCTATATCGCTAAGTTGAGTGTAAAACTCATCTTTTTTATTTTTCTTTGCCTCGTGGAGATTTTTATTTGCAGATTTTGCCATTCTTACCCTCCATATCTCTCATCTTTCGACAAAGGATTATAACACTCACAATTTAATAATTCCTGCTAAAATGCCATATTTTACATTTGACACAGCCTAAAGTAAGCATAACGCCCTAATCATACCTTAAGGATAGCAAGTTTGACATTTAATGCGACAAAGATTCTAAGCCAAGGCTTGCCATTTTTTAAAAGCCTCTCACAAAGCAAGGAGATGATAATAGTTACCTTCATTGTGCTTATCGTGGGGATTATTGTCGTACCTTTGCCTAGCGGGGTATTAGACTTTTTATTAAGCGTATCTATCGCGCTTTCTTTACTGATAATCCTTATCACACTCTATGTGGATAAAGCCACTGAATTTTCCGCCTTTCCTACCATACTTCTTATTGTTACCCTCTATCGTCTCGCGCTCAATGTCGCTACTACGCGTATGATTCTAAGCGAGGGGCATAATGGGGTAGAAGCAGTAAGTAGTATTGTAGCAGCATTTGGGCATTTTGTGGTAGGGGGGAATTATGTCATTGGGGTTATCGTCTTTACTATCCTTGTGATTGTGAATCTTATCGTTATCACCAATGGTTCTACGCGGGTAACAGAAGTAAGAGCACGATTTACTCTCGATGCGATGCCCGGTAAGCAAATGGCGATTGATGCAGACTTAAACGCCGGATTAATAGGGCAGGAAGAAGCGCAAAAGCGTAGAGATGCCCTCGCTCAAGAAGCGGATTTTTATGGCACGATGGACGGAGCGAGTAAATTTGTCAAAGGCGACGCAATCGCAGCTATCATCATTACTATTGTAAATATAATCGGTGGCTTTCTTATCGGGGTGTTTGAACACGGTATGAGTGTGAAGCAAAGTGCAGAGACTTTTACCATTCTTACTATTGGCGATGGCTTAGTAGGGCAGATTCCCGCGCTCATTGTAGCCACGGCAACAGGCATCATCACTACACGTGCAGCCAAAAATTCAGAAGCAAATAGAAATTTTGCAAATGATATTATCACGCAAATTACCAATAATGGTAAGATTCTAAGTATTGTAGGATTTATCCTTATCCTATTTGCACTTGTTCCGGGGCTGCCTATATCGCTAGGCTTCGTAGGTATATTTTTCCTTGCAGTAGCTTATCTCACAAGCAGAGAAGATGTCAGCAGCTTCTTTGCTTTCTTGGAAAAATACTTCCGCAAAAAAGCTCCTATAGATACCGCTAAAGCCCAAGAAAAGACAGAAAAAGATATTGACATCTCACAGCACAAAGCCCAAAGAGTGCAGAAAACAGAAGAGGAAATCAAAAAAGAAGAAGAAAATATCATCAGCGAAGCCCTCAAGGTAGAGACTTTAGAGATTTATTTGGGTTATGGGCTTATCCGCCTAGCTGATGTAAAACAAAATGGCGATTTACTAGAGAGAATCCGCGCTATGCGTAAAAATATTGCTATGGATTATGGTTTTCTTGTCCCGCAGATTCGTATCAAAGATAATCTTAATTTGCAACCAAATGAATACTCTATTTTGCTGAAAGGTGTGAAAATCGGCAGTGGGGAGGTGATGCCTGATAAGTTTTTAGCAATGGATACGGGTATGGTAGGGCAGCCAATCGAGGGAATTGCAACTAAAGAGCCCGCCTTTGGTATGGATGCATTATGGATAGAACCCAAAGACAGGGAAAATGCGGTTATTCAGGGTTATAATATTATTGATCCCTCTACGATTATCACTACACATCTCACAGAGCTGATTAAAACTTATGCGGAAGACTTTATCACACGTGATGAAGTCAAAATGCTTATGGATAGACACGCTAAAGATTATCCTGTGGTTGTGAGTGAAGCGGCTAAAGTCCCTATGAGCACAATTTTACGTGTATTACGTGATTTGCTCCACGAGCGTATTCCTATCAAAGATTTACCTACGATTTTAGAGGGTATCGCAGATACCTATCCTATTTTGCAAGATGATACAGAAAGTATTGTAGAGCAAGTGCGTGCTCGTCTTGCACGAACAATCACTGATGTATTTAAGGCAGAAGATGGGAATCTAAAGATTTTCACTCTCACTCTTGCCACAGAGCAATATCTCATCGATAGACTTAAAGAACAGCCCGGAGGCAAAAGCTTCGTGCTGCATTCTAACGATGTGCAAAAGCTCGTAGAAGCTATAGAGGAAGAAGACATTGCATTAAGGCAGAAAAATATCATTCCCGTAATGCTTGTAGATTACAGAATCCGTAAGCCTCTAGTGAAGCTTCTTGAACCATTTGGCATAAATATCAGCATACTTGGCAATGCAGAAATCGACTCTCGCATTAAATTTGAGGTAGTAGGCACACTTAACATACAATTTTAAACATAACAAGGATATAAATGAAAGTTTTTCATCTCTCACACACAGACTTAGACGGATATGGTTGTCAGTTTATCGCTAAAGAGTTTTTTTCACACATTGCATTTTATAATGCAAACTATGGTAAAGAAGTGCTTGTGCGGCTAAATAGCATACTCGATAGCATCGTCCACTCTGTCCTATTGCCAGAATCTCTCCTTGCTGCAAAGTTTGGTAAAACGCCTAAAAACGCGCCAGATTCCAAAAAACCACAAGAAAAGTATCTCGTGCTTGTTACGGATTTAAACCTCACTTTAAGCGAGGCAAACTACCTCAATGAGCGTATAGGAGAGCTAAAAATTGCTGGATTTGATATAGAGATTCTGCTTTTAGACCACCATATCAGTGGACAAGAATGTGCGGATAAATATGAGTGGTATCATTTAGACGCCCTAAGGAGCGCTTCTAAAATTACCTTTGATACACTCTTTCAATCTTACCCTCTGCTTGATAGCACACGGCTAAACTGGATTAGTCATTTAAGTAGTATGATTAATTCTGTGGATATTTGGCTAGAAGATGGCTATAAATTTGACTTTGGCAAAGTGGCTATGGGAGCGATTAGTGGAAGCTTTGAGCTAAATCGCTTTATGTTTGATAAGGAGCATAGGGATTATAAATTTGCTATTATTGAATCTATGAGAGATTTTATAGAGCTTCCACAAGGCGAAGTAGCCTTTGATAATGCACTTTATGAGATTAAAAAGCGCATTCTAGGGGGCGACCCACAGAATCAAACAATGGATACGATTATCTCTAACGCACAAGTAAAGCTTTTAAGCACGAAAAAGCGGCTTTGCACGATTTATTATGATGACAAAAAAGGTTTTTTAAGCTATTCTATGGGTGGCATTAGCATATTAGCAAATCTCTTTTTGCGTTGTAATCCCGAGTATGACTTCTACCTTGATGTGAATCCTCGTGGTAATATCTCTTTGCGTGCGAATGGAAACTGCGATGTGAGTGCGATGAGTAGGGAGCTATTTAATGGTGGAGGGCATAAAAACGCTTCTGGCGGGAAGATTGAAGGATTCAAAGAAAGCTTTGCCTATGATGATATTAAAACACAGATAGAATATATCCTAAACAAACACAAGGAGGCACTATGAGCACTGACAACGCTAAAGATGATCTAAGTTTAGAGATGAGTTTAGAAGAAATGGCATTAGAAGTCGTTGATATGCTAGGCGTGGCACTCTACTTTGCCGGGGCGAAAAAAAAGCATATTCAAGCACTTACAGAAGCCTACTCTGCACAAATGGATAAGTTTTATGAGCATTTGCCCGAAGATACACCTTATGGGCAAGATGAGATGATTGAGATTATCAAATCTCTTAAAATTGACTATCCGCAATTTTTCAATGCTTAGTATGCCTAAAACGCTTCATTGTGCGATTCTCTTTAGTGGCAATGGAAGCAATATGCAAAATCTTATAGAATCTTTGCATCATAAAAGATTCTATAATGCGAGTAAAAAAGAAGTGCTGATTGAGATAAGCCTTACCCTTTGTAATAATCCCAATGCCTATGGTATTACACGTGCAAAGCAACTTCATATACCCTGTGAGATTATCTCTCATCGTGATTTTACCTCACGACAAAGCTTTGATGAAGCGATGATAGCGCTCTTAAAGGCTCATCATATTGATTATGTCTTTTTAGCCGGATTTATGAGAATCTTAACGCCCCTTTTCACACAAAGCTTTCAAGCTATCAATATTCACCCTTCCTTTTTACCCGCGCATAAAGGCGCACACGCAATTAGAGATAGCTTTAATGATGAAACCGATTATGGCGGAGTAAGTGTGCATTGGGTGAGCGAGGAGCTCGATAGTGGTGATATTATCCTGCAAGAAAAGATAGCAAAGCACCCTCAAGATTCGCTAGCAGATTTTGAATCTAGAATCCACGCTTGTGAATACACCCTCTACCCTCGCGCGATTTTGTATGCGTTAGGTTTAAGCGATAGTATATTACCCCATAAGGATATCTAATGAGCGGCACGATAGAAACACTAAGCGGATTTAGCATTTTTGCCTTGCTGATTTTGTTTGCCTCGCCCATTAGCTCTATCACACGCATTCCCGTTGTCGTAGTAGAGATGATTTTAGGCGCATTAGCGGCGTATTTTTTTGGCTTTATTCACGAAGTGAATGAAATTCACATTATCGCTGAAGTGGGCTTTTTGTTTTTAATGTTTCTTTGTGGCTTGGAAGTGGATATTAAATCCTTTAGCAAACTTGGCTCAAGCTTCCTTTTACAAGCCCTTGCTTACTTTTGCACACTTTATGGGATTACCTGTCTTGTAGTCTTTAGCACAGGTATTTCATATATTTATATCGCTGCATTTCCGGTAATGAGCTTGGGTATGATTGTAGCGTTGATAAAGGACTATGGCAAGAAGCAGCCTTGGCTTGATTTAGCCTTAAAAATTGGCATTTTAGGTGAGCTAGTGAGTATTGCTGCACTTGTGATTATAGATGGCGCATCACGACACGGCATAGGCAATGAGCTAGGGCAAAAACTCCTTATTTTATTGCTTTTCTTAATCGGCGTGGCGTGTTGCTTTCAGGTGGCGAGAATCATTTTTTGGTGGATACCTCAATTGCGCTTTTTGTTTCTCCCAAGCGATGATAGCAACTCACAAGATTTGCGTTTTGTCTTTTTCTTGCTTTTTAGCTTCGTGCTTTTAATGATGTTTTTAGATATTAAAGCCGTGCTTGGGGCATTCCTAGCTGGGAGCATCATCAGCACATTTTTTAAGCACAAAGCCGCGCTGCCTGAACACCTCAATCACTTTGGTTTTGGATTTTTAGTGCCTTTCTTTTTTGTCTATATCGGCTCTACGTTGGATTTAAAGGCGCTTTTTAGCGACACAAAGATTTTGTTTCACGCTTCTTATCTTGTCATTGGTATGCTGACTTTGCGTATCATCAGTGCGAGTATCGTCTTTGGCAAATATTTTAAGAATCCTAAATCCACTCTACTTTTCGCATTAAGCGATTCTATGCCTCTCACTTTCCTTATCGCCACAGCGACTTTGGGCAAGGGCATAGGTGAATTAGATGATACGCTTTATGCGTCCTTTGTGCTTGGGGCGATTTTAGAGGGGATTATCTTTAGCGTGCTTATTAAAGTCATTTATGTTTTTTGGAAGATTCCAAACAAAAGGAAAAAATAATGCAATCACGGCAAACTTGGAGCTCATCGCTCACTTATATTTTAACCGTAGCTGGAGCGACTATCGGCTTTGGTGCGACTTGGCGATTTCCCTATCTCGTGGGAGAAAATGGCGGTGGGGCATATGTGCTAATATTTATCCTTGCTATGATTTTAGTGGGAATTCCCGTGATTTGGGTAGAAAATGTTATCGGCAGACGTGCGCATAAAAATACCATTGACGCCTTTGGTGGAGAGGTAGAGGGTAGAACAATCCCGCGCTTTTTTAAGGGTATTGGCTATCTTGGTGTGCTTGGGGCATTTGGGATTATGGCGTATTATATGGTGCTTGGTGGCTGGGTGATTAGCTATATTATTAGTATTTTAAGCGGGGAGCTTAATCTCTCTACTCCTATCACAAAGGAAGTCGCGCAAAGTTTCTATCAAAGCCATATCGAACATAATCCGCTGATGATTGGCATCTTTACCACACTCTTTGTGGGGATTAATTGGCTCATTCTTAAAAAGGGCGTGATTGATGGGATTGAGCGCAGTATGAAATACCTTATGCCCTTGCTTTTTATCTGTCTTCTTATTATGGTTGTGCGTAATCTTACTTTGCCCGGGGCGATGGAGGGCGTGAAGTTCTATCTCTTGCCTGATTTTAGTAAAATCAATGCAAAGCTTTTTATCGCTGTGTTAGGACAAGTGTTTTTCGCCCTATCTTTAGGCTTTGGCGTGATGATTACTCTTAGCTCCTATCTGCAAAAAAATGAAAATATGATAAAAACCGCCATTGCCACAGGTGTGTTAAACACCCTGATTGCGCTTTTAGCAGGATTTATGATTTTTCCTTCGCTCTTTAGCTTTGGTTTAAGCCCCGACCAAGGACCTAGCCTCGTATTTCAAACACTCCCTATCGTCTTTTCCCATATTTATTTTGGCAATGTTATCGCCCTTGTCTTTTTCCTGCTGCTTATCACCGCCGCACTCACTACTTCGCTGCCTATTTATGAGGTAATTATCACTACTTTGAAGGAGAAATACCACCTCTCACGTCTAAAGGCAATCAATATTACACTAGGCTTTATTTTTATTTGTGGAAATATCCCCTGTATTCTTGCTTATGGACCTTCGGAAGATATTGTATGGCAGGGCAAAAATATCTTTGATATATTTGATTTTGTAAGTGGCAATATTCTCTTTGTGCTGACTTCGCTTGGCACATTGCTTTTTGTGGGCTTTGTGCTAAAAGATGATGCAAAAAAGGAGCTGAGCAATAATGGCACTCTCGCACCAAAGCTTATCAATGTGTGGTATGTGTATATCAAATATTTTCTACCCTTTGTGATAGCTCTTATATTTATCGCAGGTATATTCCCTGAAAGCATAGATTCTATCCTCAATCTTTGGCAAAGCTATTAAAGAATACCAATGATACAAGCCCTTAGCGATTATCAAAATGCTCTAGCAAGCACACTTAGGACAAATGAATACAATGAACATTCCTTTCGCACGTTTTTAGAGAATCTGCTCAATGTCTTAAAAAATGATGATAAATGCTACATAATCCACGAGCCAAAAGCAGAGGTAGGGCAAGGGCATATCCGCCCCGATTATAAAGTCTATAAACGTATAGATTCTAAAAATACATTGAGCTACAACGCCCTCATGGGATTTATCGAATGCAAACAATGGGGAGAAGACCTAAATGCGCATATTAAGGGAAAGCAGCTTGATAAATACCTGCAAATATGCCCCAATATTATGCTTACAAACTATAATCGCTTTATCCTTATCAGTTTTGGGACTATCATTAGCGATACAACACTTTTTGACTATGGGCTAGATACACATCTCTTTAAAGATATGCAAGATTCTATACTCGCACATAAGCTAAAGGATTTTCAAGCCCTTTTAAGTGATTTTTTCAACGCCACACAAGCAGCGATTAAAAGTAAAGCCGAAGTGATTAAAATCCTAAGTACACAGAGCTTTTATCTCGCACTCAAAGCAAGGGAATCTTACCACGAGCCAAGACGCACGAGCTTTCATAAATTTTTTGAAAAAACCTATGAAACTTTTAGAAACATCACGCGCTATGAATTTGCACAGGAGGAATTTTGCGATATTTTAGGACAAAGTGTCGTATATGGACTACTTGTAGCACATTTAGAGAGTGAATCATATAGTAAAAATGACAAACATATAGAAATCACCCAGCTTGAAGGCTTTGTGAATCTCCTGCCTAAAGAATTTGCCCTTTTAAGCGAGTTTATCTACTTTGCTATCCCTAGCTTTCATATCCCTGCCTCTGTCGCCTATGCGTTAGAAAATATCAAAAAAGCCATTGCTTTAATCGATAAACGCACTCTAGCCACCGCCCTTAATACACAAATAGAATCCGTGGCTATCTATCTTTATGAGGATTTCTTGAAAGCTTATGATGAATTACGCGGAAGTGAGAAACGCAAAGAAGGAGGAGTATTCTACACGCCTCAATCTGTGGTAAATTGCATTGTATCTTCCATACACGAGATTCTTAAAAAGCATTTTAATAAGCCTAAAGGTTTGGCACATAAAGATGTCAAAGTGCTAGATTTTGCCACAGGCACAGGTAGCTTTTTAGCTAAAGTCTTTGAGCTTATCTTGCAGGAGGAGCAAAGCAAAATTTTTCAAATTATGGATATTAAAGATAAGTTTTTAAAGGATATTTATGGCTTTGAGCTAAGCTTTGTGCCTTATATTGTCGCTCATATTAAGCTTTCTACTATCCTTAAAAATGCAGGATTTAGTGATTTTAGCGATGAGCATAAATTACAAATTTTCCTAACCAATACTCTAGATTTAAGCATAAATGCAGATTATCAAATGACTATGCCCCTTGTGTTATTAGAGGAGCAAGATAAAGAAGCGCGCAAAATTAAGCACAAAGAAGAAGTGCTAGTGATTTTAGGTAATCCGCCTTATTATCAAAACTCTAAAAATAATCTCCCTGAAATTATTAAACTCCATAATACCTACAAAGTGGGTTTAAACGAGACAAATCTCCAGCCCTTAAACAATGACTATATTAAATTTATTCGTTTTGCACAATGGAAGCTTTTAGAGCGCACAGACCCAGACCCAAAGGCAGAAGTCCCGCTTTTTATAGATTCTCATAGTGGTATTATGGGCTTTATCACGCCTAATTCTTATCTCTATGGACGAGTGCATCGTAAAATGCGCGAGAGCCTCTATACAAACTTTGATAGCATTTATATCATCAATTTACACGGTGATAATGAGAAAGATGAGAATGTGTTTGATATACGAGTAGGTGTGTGTATCTCCCTCTTTGTGAAGTGTAATTCGTCTCTTACGCAAGATACTAGAATTACAAACAATAAAAAGTGCAAATCCTTAGAATCCTTAAAAATTCAAAGTGAAAATTCTAATCTTAATACGTCATTGCGAGACTTTGAAAAAGTCGAAGCAATCCATAATAAAACATCTCATAAAGATTCTATGGATTGCCACGAGGCTAAAGCCTCTCGCAATGACAATGCCGCTTGTCATACTGAAGCTAAAGTATCTCATAAAAATATAGATTCTAACTCAAATATTCAACGCAACAAAGATTCTATACAAGAGCGAACCTCACATTCCACGATTTATTGCAAAGAAGCGACACTAGAGCAAAGCCCTAAACTCTTTTATTTCTCCACTGCCAATAATCACATTTTCAAACGTGCCGATAAATACAATCTTTTAAATGACATCGCTTATAAGGGACTAGATTGCATACAATGGCAGGAGCTAAACCCACAAGCACCATACTTTTGGTTTATCCCTTGTGTATTAGATAATGAAGAATATGAAGACTTTTGGGCATTGGCAGAAGATAAGGCATTAAAGGACACAAAGGCAATATTTGAGCGAACAAGCAGTGGGATAAAAACACAACAAGATAAAGTTTGCATTCAGTTCAATGAAACAGCTATGCAAAATGTTTTAAACGATTTTCTAAGACTCGATACTCAAGAAATTTATCAAAAATATCAAGCACAAGACCAGCGAGATTGGAGCATAGAAAGAGCAAAGCAAGATGTGATAGCACACTATGCTTTCTCTAATCCCTCATCTCATATACCATCTCCCCCCTACTCTGCGGAGAATGCCTTTTCTATCATCTCATCTACTAAAGCGGAAACATCATCTAAGGATTTTGTAAATGACCCCTCCCCAACCCCTCCCGCAAGTGGAGGGGCTACAAATCTTACCCCTCCCTGCGCGGATGGTAACTCTGCCTTTATTCCCCCTCCCTTTGCGGAGGGGGTCAGGGGGTGGGCAAAACCCCAAGCAAAAGTCTATCGCACATATAAACATCGCTACCTTGCTCCATATATGAAAACTTTTAGCAGAGAAATGCGTAAGAATCCCACGCAAGCAGAAAAAATACTTTGGCAGGAGCTAAGAAATAAAAAGCTAGGTTATGGCTTTAGAAGACAATTTGTTATAGATTCTCAATATATTGCTGATTTTATATGTTTGGCAAAACGATTGATTATAGAATGCGATGGCGGAGGGCATAATGGCAATTTTAAAGATATAGAGCGAGATTTTTATTTGCAATCTCACAACTTTAGAATCTTGCGCTTTTGGAATAATGAGATTTTAGAAAACTTAGGGGGTGGGTTATCACAGCATTCCCATATCCAAAAAATCGCCTATCGCCCATTTGATACGCGCTACACATTTTTCAGTGGCAAAACCAAAGGTTTTTTAGGCTATCCACGTTATGATACTATGCAACATTTTTTGCAAGGTGAGAATTTGGGGCTTTGTTTCCCAAAGCAAACTTACAATCCCTACTTTGATTACGGATTCGTTATTGATGTTATTACCGATGTGGCACTAGGAGGAAAAAATACAGGTTCAGAAACCTACATCGCTCCGCTTTATCGCTATCAAAATACCACAGGAGATGATAATACACAAACAGACAAAATAGAGAAAATCCCTAACTTTACAGAATCTTTTAGAAACTATTGCCAAAGCCACACCATTTTAAAGCATAAAAGCCCAGAGCAGATTCTATACTTTATCTATGCGAATCTATACAATCCAATCTATCGCAACAAATATGCAGAATACTTGAAAATCGGCTTCCCACGTATCCATTTTGATGTAGAAGAAAGCTATTTTGACACACTAGAATCTTATGGCAAAAAGCTCATAGCATTACACTTAATGCGTGAAACTCCAAAAGATTCTACTATTATCTTAGACTTTAGAGAAAATGCCAATACAAACAATCCAAGCCTTGCCATTAAAAAGCTCAATGCAAATAAGCGACATCTTGCTCATTGCCTTATTCTCAATGATGATTTGCATATCACAGGTGTGAGCGAAGATGTCTATAACTATACTATCGGTGGTTATAAGGTGATTGAGAAATGGCTTAGTTATCGTGCGGATTATGTATGCAGCAAAGCAGAGTTAGAGCATTTAGTCAATATATGCAAGGTGATTAAGGCTACTCTTACTTTAGAGCAGGAATTAGAAAAATGCTAAGAACATCTTATTTTATTCTAGTTTGCTTCGTTTTTCCTCACTTTGCTTATGCTTTTAATGCTTTGCAAGATGAGCCAAATGTAATAGAGCGAGATTCTAAATACGCAAAGGCGGAGGGAGATTCTAAAGAAACTTTGCAAGATAAGGGTGATACTATACATAGAGGGCAAAGGATTTTAGCTTCACAGGATACTAAACGTGTAGGGGTAGATGGATTTTCGATGAATTTTAAAAGTTATCAAACTCGAGGCGAAGGGAGTTTAGTAAGCCTAAATGACCGAGCCGAGAGTGCAGATTCTTTTAAAAGTCGCGAAAAGCCGCTGCCTTCTTATGCTTTGAGTGTTTATGGCACACTCAAGTATCCTCCCACCTTCACCCACTTTGCCTACGCTAACCCCAATGCCCCAAAAGGCGGCACAATGAAGGGCTTTGCGCTTGGCACTTTTGATAGCCTTAATCCCTTTTCGCAAAAGGGCAATCCCGCCGCAGAGCTTAGCACACTCGTATATGACACACTTACTTTTCAAAGCCTTGATGAGCCATTTAGCGAGTATGGGTTGATTGCAGATTCTATGCAAAAGGGTAAAGACTATGTGATGTTTCATATTAATCCCAAGGCGACTTTTAGCGATGGTGTAAGGGTGAGTGCAGAGGATGTAGCCTTTAGCTTTGAGACGCTCCTTAGTCTAGGGAGGATTGAGTATAAACGCTACTATGCCGATGTGGAGCGTGTAGAAGTGCTAGATAAGAATCGTGTCATTTTTTATTTTAAAAACGATTCTAATAAAGAACTGCCGCTTATACTCGGGCAGCTCCCTATCTTACCTAAACATATCTATATGCAAAATGATAAAAATACATTTTTAGACAATCCCTTGCAAATCCCCATAGGCAGCGGTGCGTATCGGGTGAAAAAGTATGACATCGGGCGGAGTATCACGTATGAGCGAAATCCAAACTATTGGGCGAAAGACCACCCCACGCAAAAGGGACGATTTAACTTTGATACCATAGTGATTGAATACTACAAAGACGCCTCTGTCGCACAAAATGCCTTTTTAGCAGGGGAATACGACTACCGCATAGAATCTTCAGCCAAAGTATGGGCGAAAGATTATGAAAGTAAGGCAAAGACAGAGGGTAAAATCATTTTGCAAAGCTTTAAACATCAGCTTCCTAGCACTTTTCAAGGATTTTTTTTCAATACAAGAAAGCCTATTTTTAAAGATATTGCCGTGCGCGAAGCCCTGCTTTACGCTTTTGACTTTGAATGGAGTAATAAAAATCTCTTTTTCAATCAATACGAGCGCACCACGCATATTTTTAATAACTCTCCTTTTGCCTCTAATGGACTGCCTAGCGGACGCGAAAGGGAGATTTTACTAGAATACAAAAACAAGCTAAATCCTAGAATCTTTAATGAAATCTATGTAATCCCCCGCACCGATGGGGCAAAAGTGCGTGGAGAGAATTTAAGAGAAAATCTCAAATATGCAAGGGATTTGCTCATACAGGCGGGATTTTATATTCATAATGGCGTCCTTTACACACCGCAAAACAAGCCCTTTACCTTTGAGATTCTTATTTCTTATGAAGCCTTTGAGCGCATTTGTTTGCCTTTTGTGAAGAATCTAGAAAAACTTGGCATTAAGGCAAGCATTAAAAAAGTCGATGATTCGCAATATATTAATCGTGTGCGGAATTTTGAATATGATATGGTCATTGAGCTTTTAGGACAAAGTCTTTTCCCGGGCAATGAGCAAAACTATTATTGGAACTCAAATGTAGCAAACGTAAGCGGGAGTAGGAATTTTGCCGGGGTGAGTGATGAGGTGGTAGATTCACTGATTGAACGATTAATCAACGCTCAAAGTGAGAGTGAGAGAATCGCCATAGGCAAGGCACTTGATAGGGTGCTATTATGGGGATTTTATGCGATACCGCATTTTAATCTCCCTGCTTTCCGTGTGGCATATTGGCGCAAAATTGATATGCCACGCACTACGCCACCTTATGGAATTGACCCCTATCTATGGTGGCAGAGGGTAGATTAAAATGGGAGTAAAAAAGCTATGCTATAATTAAGGGTAGCACACTATAAGGATTTCTATGACGGACAAAGCTCCCCTGCCTAGCAATTTTATGATTTTACGCTCTCTTACGACTAGACGTGATAAGGGGATTTTGATACTGCTTTTTTTTGCGACTATCCTGCTTTCGTGTATTGAGACATTAGGCATTAGCGTGATTATGCCTTTTATTACCTTTGCAAGTAATCCACAAATGATTTTTTCACATTGGGCTTCTACTTGGATTTATGAAAAGCTCAATATGCCTAGCACGACATATTTTATGTATGCTTTTAGCCTCGCCCTCATTGCCTTTTATATTTTTCGTGCGCTCTATAATGCCTTTTATAATTATGCTTTAGCTCGTTTTGCCTTTGGAAAATTTCATTTTTTTGCCTATCGGCTTTTTTGCAAAAGTGTGGAGCTAAATTATCTTGATTTTACGAGTAAGAATACAGATAGGATACGGCAAAATATCGTTACAGAGGCGCAAAACACTTCAGTTTATCTGCAGAATCTTTTGCAAATAAGCGCAGAGATATTTACCATTGGGCTAATGTATGCGCTTTTATTGGCGGTGAGTTGGAAAATGACTTTAGCACTTACATTTTTGCTAGGTGTGCAAGTTGCCCTGATTATTAAATTTCTCTCAAAAACCATTAAAGACAAAGGGGAGATAGATGTAAAACTTAGCACGAAAATTAATGAAATCATCACTAAAACCTTTGGGAACTTTAAGTTTATCAAACTCAAAGGCAATCAAAAAGAAGTTTATAATGCCTTTAACCATATCTCAAATGAGCGCACAAACGCAACCATCATACATCAAACACTTATCCCAATGCCGCGCATTATTTTAGAAACCATTGGCTTTAGCGTTTTGATTGCTTGTGTGGCGTATATTCTCTTTAAATATGAAGATGCAAGCGCGGTGATTCCTATCATTTCTATGTATGCCCTCGCTCTTTATAGAATCCTCCCTTCACTCACAAGAATCCTAAATAACATCAATACGATGAGCTATTGCAGCTATTCACTCAAAAGTGTGTATGAGAATCTTATCTTTCATACAGAATATGAGGACAATACGCCTTGTGCGTTTAATGATTCTATCGTGCTAAAAAACATTAACTTTGCCTATGTGGAGGATAAGCCTATTTTACAAGATTTTTCCCTCACTATTAAAAAGGGTGAGAAAGTGGCTTTTGTGGGGGAGAGTGGCTCGGGTAAAAGCACATTGGTAGATATTATCATTGGAATCTATAAGCCTCAAAGTGGGCAGGTGCTAGTGGATAATGTGCCAATTACTAATACCAATCTTAGAGCGTGGCGTAAAAAAATAGGCTATATCCCGCAGCAAATCTATCTCTTTGATGGCTCTGTGGCAGAAAATGTCGCCTTTGGTAGCGCAATGGATAAGGAGAAAGTCAAGCTTGCGTGTAAAAAGGCACAGATTTTAGACTTCCTAGAGCAACATAATGGCATTTATACGCGCGTAGGTGAGGGTGGGATTTTGCTTAGTGGAGGGCAGAAGCAGCGCATCGGGATTGCAAGGGCTATTTATGATGACCCTGAGATTCTCGTGCTTGATGAGGCTACTTCAGCCTTGGATAATCAAACAGAATCTAATATTATGGAGCAAATCTATGATGTAGCAAGTAATAAAACCCTGCTTATTATCGCGCATCGTCTTAGCACGATTGAAAAATGTGAGCGCAAGATAGAGCTTCAAATGAGCGAGTATGGGGCGGTGGCTCATACAGCAGGTAGTTATATTGAGGAAAAATGATGAAGCATTACTTAGAGTTTATTGCCTGTAAGGATTTAGCAAAAAATAAATTGTTTCATTTGCTCAAATGTGATGAAAATGAGGGGAGGATTTTACAAACGATGGCAGAATCCCTGATGTATGGCGAAAATGACTTTGTCGTGCATACACTTTTGGCAAAGACTTTTCCTTATAAGGGTAAATCTATCAAGGGGCAGTATCTTGCCTATTTGCCACATATACGCAATCTCATCGAGCTAGGCTGGGTGAATCAAAGCACATTTTTATTACAGCCTAAACTCACTGATATTGCACTGCTTGAACTCTATAATGACAGCATTTGTCTCTCTCACACATTTTTAAAGCTCCTTGAAGATGGCACACTCAATGTCGATTTGCCTGAAATTACGGCTTATGAAGACCATTTAGAATACCTCAAAGACCAATTTAGCCATATTGACTTACTTCATAAAATAAGCAATCTCAAATTTTCACAAAAGCTTGATTCTCCCTCACTCTCTCGCGCAAACTATCGCTTAAAGCTTTTAGAGGATACGATACAGGCGCGTTTGAAGCTCACACATAAGAAAATTGGGATTTTAAAGCTTATCAAGGAACATCATCTTGACCAAAAGGAGCAGATTATCTTTTTTGCCCTTTTGAAAGAGGAGTATTCCAGCAGTGATGAGAATCTGCGCGATATGAACGCCCTATTAGAACTCATTAGCCTTGATGAGTATGATAAAATCAAGCATCGCTCCTTGCTTGATGAAAACTCTACCCTCGTGCAAAAGGGCTTGATAGACTATGATGAGATACTTAATCCCTTTGGGGGTATTTCACGGCAGTTTTTTATCTCTGAGAGTATCCTGCAGGGTATTATCCACCCTAATAAAAAGAAAAAGCGTGTGAGAATTAATCTTGATTCCATCATCAAAGAATACGAGATTTTCGAACTTTTAGAGCCAAAATATGATATGAAAGATATTGTGCTAGATGGTAATGCACGGGAGATTCTAAGCAATATCCTTGCACAAATGAATAGCAATGTGGTGCAGTTACTCAAGCTCTGGGGGATAAAGGATAAGAAAAAGGGCATTAGTAGCAAAATTTTGCTCTATGGTGCGCCCGGCACGGGGAAAACTATTACCGCTCTTGCATTAGCTAAGAGCCTTAAAAAGCAGATTCTAAGCTTTGATTGCTCCAAGATTCTCTCTATGTATGTGGGGGAATCCGAAAAAAATGTGCGCAAAATCTTTGATAGTTATAAGGAGATTTGTAAGAAAATCAAAAACGAACCCCTACTGCTGCTTGATGAGGCTGACCAATTTCTTAGCACTCGCGGGAGCAGTGGCAATAGCGCGGATAAAATGCACAATCAAATGCAAAATATTTTTTTAGAGCAGATTGAGCGATTTGAGGGGATTTTGATTGCTACAACGAATCTGCTCGAAAATGTCGATAGTGCTTTTTCAAGACGATTTGACCATAAGATTGAATTTAAACGCCCAAACAAGGTGCAAAGAGAGGAGCTATGGCTCAAATATTTGCCGCATAATGCGCCCTTTGGAGAAGCTACAAGAGAAAGCCTTGCAAAAGCACTTTGCGAGTATGATTTAAGCGGAGGGCAGATTGCGCTTGTGGTTAAAAACACCGCCTATAAGGTCGCCACAAAAACTAAGCCCATTTTCACACAAGCAGATTTTATAACCCATATCAAAGCCGAAATGAGCAGCAACTTTGATAGCACAAAAAGTATGGGCTTTAGAAGTTAGACTAATTATTATGCCTTTGCTATTGAGACTTAAAAAACTCTGTAAAGGTCTTGCTTCACGCAATATAAAATCCCGCTTTGTGCCTGAAGTCATTGGCTATGCTACAATCGCATTTTACAGCCCTGCAAAAAGCCAATAAACCACACAAGGAGCAAATATGCAACAACCAACGCAAGAATACAAATTTACTTTAAAAGGTATACTCAAATTTGAGCTTATCAGTCTCTATGGGCGGATATTTTTACAATCACGCAAATCTCACTTCACAAATGGCAAAAATTATCTCAATCTTGGCTGCGGAGGAAATGTGATTAGCAATGAAGCTGCGGGGGGGGGGGCATAATATCATCAATGCTGATTTTTTCTCTCACCTAAAACCTTACAAAAACTACTCCACCCCCAAGCCTCAATGGCAGCTTGATATGCGCTATCCTTTCAAATGCCCCAATGATGTATTTGATGGCGTATTTACAGAGCATGTTTTAGAGCATTTTTATATTGATGATGCACGTGCATTGCTGAAAGAGATATATAGAATCTTAAAGCCAAATGGCACCTTGCGTTTAAGCGTGCCGGATTTAGGTTTCCGTATCCAAGAGTATTTAAAAGACAAGCAAAATGACAGCACAAAAGCTTATGCGAGTGAGCATATTAGAAAACTCACGCAAGAGTATCTCCACTTAAGCGTATGGGACTATGAGCGCTTATATTATGAATGTGAACGGATAGGATTTGTGGATATTGCCCTCTCGCAATTTGGAAACGGACGTGATAAAAATCTTATTTTTGACCTTAAAGAAAGAGAGTATGAGACATTGTATGTAGAAGCGAGTAAGCCCTCATAGCACAAAGGGCGTGTTTTGATAGACTGAAAAGTTTAGCCAATTTGCAAACATCACACTCGCACTTGATTTCCACGATAGAATTGGCTTTTCTGCTTGATCAAAGTAGTTAATGGGCTTTTGTATGGCTAAGCCCTTTTGCTTATCGCGCTCATACTCTAATAAAAGCGTGTCTTTGGCGTATTCAGGGTGAGCGAGGATAAAATAATCTTTTTCATCTTTTAGCACACTAATGCCGCTTAGCTCCCCCTCAAGCAGAATCTTCAAGCCCGAATGCTTTGCTTTCATCTCATCAATGCCTGAATGCCTAGAGTGAGGCATTTTGACAATTTCATCAATACCTGTGAGCAAACTATCTTGCGCGATAATGCTATGCTCAAAGACTCCAAAGGTCTTGGCGGGTAGGGCGATTTTAGGAATCTTGTGAAAATAGTATAACCCTGCCATTGCGCCCCAGCATAAATATAATGTGCTTGTGCAATGGGCTTTCAAATACGCCATAATATGCGATAACTCCTGCCAATACGCCACTTCATCAAAAGCTAAATGCTCCACAGGCGCACCCGTTACAATCGCTCCATCAAAATTGCGCCCCTCAATATCGCTAAAATTCACATAGAATCTATCCAAATGACTTTTAGCGGTGTTTGTGCCTACATAACTTGCCGTTGAAAGCAAGGTAATATTAACCTGCAGGGGGGAATTAGCAAGGAGAGAGAGAATCTGATTCTCCGTCTCTATTTTCATAGGCATAAGGTTAATGATAAGCACCTCTAACGCCCGAATGTCTTGATGTTGAGCGCGATTAGCCCCCATCACAAAAGCATTTTGTTGTAAAAACGTATAAGCGGGTATATCTTCGGGAATCACTACCGGCATAATTATCCTTTAAGTCAATCTGGCACAATCGCAAAAGCTCTCACAGGGAATCCCGGGAAGCCCTCAAATTTTGGCACACCAATGACAATAATACCGCCTTTTGGTGGTAAAAGTGTAAGATTATTTAAAATTTCTAATTGAAATTTATCTTGGGCTAATACAAATTTCTCGCTTTCAAAAAAGCCATTCTTTGCGACATCAGCGCTACCATCAGTATCAAATGTCTCGTGCCCTATGGCAGTAGCTCCCCTTTGATTAAGTACTAGGTCCAATGCCTCTATGCTCCAGCCGGGCGTTTGGGGATTACCCGCTGCGTCTTTATTGCTAAAATCACTCTTGCCAAATCGCTTACCCCAGCCACTCGCAAAGGCGACAAAGCTCCCTTGAGGTATGCGCCCATATTGCGCCTCCCAATCAAGCACATCTTGTGCGCTTAAGATAAATTGAGGATTTGCCTCCACTTCTTTTTCTTTATTAATCACCACTAAGGGTAAAATCAGCTCTTTTAGCTCGATTTGCTCTAAAGTGCGTTTGCCATCTACAAAGTGTATAGGCACATCAATATGCGTGCCATACTGCGTTACAAAGCTTATTTTATTAACAAAAAATCCATCTTTTGCCACCGTATAAGGCGTCTCTATCTCTAAAGCAGGGAATGCCCCAAATCGCGGAATCTCTGGCGTTACACTATGGGTTAAATCAATCCACTTGCCCTTTTGTAAGATTTGCAAAGCCTCAAGCAAGGTAGATTCTTGCCCTTTATCACTCGCTTGTGAATCTTGCACAGAATCTCCATAGCCCACAAGCAACGTCCCTACTACAAATACTAAACCTGTAATTATCTTTTTCATTTTTACTCCTTTTATCATTTTAATAAATTCTAAGATTCAATGGCTTTTTTCAAATCAGCAATCAAATCCTGTGGATTCTCTAAGCCTATGCTTAAACGTATCGTGCAAGGTGTGATACCAGCAGATTCTAATTCTTTTTCGCTTAATTGTGAATGTGTCGTGGAGGCAGGGTGAATGATGAGCGATTTGCTATCGCCGATATTCACCACCATTGCGAAAATTTCCGTGCTATTGCAAATTTTTTGCGCGTGTTGATGGCTTTCTGCTTCAAAGCTTAAAAGTCCGCTTGATAAGCCATCTGTATAATATTTCTTAAGCAAAGAATGATATTCATTTGAGGGCAATCCCGGATAGGACACACTCTTAACTTTTGAATGAGATTCTAAAAAATGTGCGATTTGCAGGGCATTTTGACTATGTTTTTTAATGCGAAGTTCAAGCGTCTCCAAGCCCTGTAATAAAATCCAAGCTGAATGCGGAGAGAGTGTGGCACCGATATTTCTTAGCCATTCAGTAATGACACGAATGCTAAATATCGGTAGGGGCAGACTCGCATACACCAAGCCGTGATAGCTCTCATCGGGAGTATTGAATGCAGGATAGCGCGGATTGTCTTTAATCAACTCATTTAACCCATTGCGCTCTATAATTGCTCCGCCTAAGGCGCTGCCCTGCCCATTCACATATTTACTCAAGCTATATACGCTAATATCCACGCCATAGTCAAATGGCTTGTGTAAAAATGCGGTAGCTACAGTGTTATCGCAAATGCTAATAATTTTGTGCTTTTTAGCAATGCGTGTGATAGCTTCCGTATCGGCAATGGATATTTGTGGATTTGACAAAGATTCAAAGAAAATTGCCTTTGTGCGAGAATCTATGAGCTTTTCCAAACTGCCCTCTATATCATCAATATCAAACACACACGCCTCTATGCCAAATCGCTTCAAGGTATGCACGAAAAGCGTTTGTGTGCCGCCATAAATTTTATTTGCATAGAGGATAGTGTCCCCATTTTGCGCACAATTTGCAATCGCATAAAAAATCGCTGCACTCCCACTTGAAGTAGGCACACCAAATGCCCCGCCCTCCACTGCGGCAAGTCTAGCTCCTAACACATCAGTAGTAGGATTAGTAAGTCGTGTGTAGATATTGCCTAGCTCCTGCAATCCAAATCGTGCCGCGGCTTGCTGCAAAGATTCAAAACTATAAGCAGTATTTTGATAGATAGGCACACTGATGGTTCGTTGGGAATCATAAGTATAACCCGCGTGAAGCGCAAGGGTATCTTGCAAAAACTGATTGTGAGGTAAATTTGCCATACTCTTATCCTTTGTGTTAAATTTTATGCGTATAGTATCACATAAAATTAAGATTACAATATGTAATTATTAAAAATATGTGAAAAGGAGTGCAAATGTTACTTTTCTACAAATTTATTAGATTACATATTGTAATTATATTTTTTTGTATATTTTATACATAATATATTTGAGATGAGACACAAGGTAATAGCATAGCTAATATTAAATCTCCTTTGTTATAATAGATTAACCTGAATGACGCGCCTTTCCTTATACATCGCTAGTCTGTTACTGAAAGATTTTTGAGCTAATCGTAGTGATTTCTGTGTGTCGGTGTTTCTGCTTGAGCTTTCTAGGAAGGTGAGGATTTGCCGCCTGATGAGTTCTCTTGGCTCTGTTTGTGGCTTTTTTAGGCTACGCACATTTGAGGTAACGCTCATTTGGGGGTTTCTATCACAATGCTACATATTGATTAAATAAGATTCTAAAGGATTATAATGCAAGAGCGTATATTGATTGTTGGCAATGGGGGGCGAGAATATGCCATAGGATTGGCATTAAAGCAAGATAGTAGGGTAGAGGAGTTATATTTTGCCCCAGGTAATGGCGCGACATCTCAATTAGGCACTAATCTCCCTTATAGTACTTCACAAGATATTATAGAATCTGTTGCAAAATATCATATCACATTTGTAGTTATAGGACCTGAAGCGCCTCTAGGAGAGGGCTTAAGCGATGATTTACGCGCACATCATATTCTAACCTTTGCGCCTTCAAAAGCTGCAGCAAGACTAGAGCTAAGCAAGGCATATATGAAAGATTTTGTTTCACAAGCGGGTATCCCTACGGCACGTTATATACAATCAAGCGATATAAATGCCATAAATGCTTTTATCGATACGCTTAAGTCGCCTATTGTTGTCAAAGCCGATGGGCTATGCGCAGGGAAGGGCGTGATTATCGCTCAAAGTGCCAATGAGGCAAAAAATGTAGCCCAAGATATGCTCTCTGGGATATCCTTTGGCGATGCGGGAAAATGCGTTGTTGTAGAGGAATATTTAGATGGATTTGAACTCTCTGTCTTTGTTGTTTGTGATGGGGAGGACTTTATCTTACTTCAGCCCTGTCAAGATCATAAGCGGCTTTTAAGTGGCGATGAAGGACCAAATACAGGGGGTATGGGAGCTTATACACCCACACCTTTATGTGATGAAAAGCTTTTAGCAAAGATTCAAAGAAAGATCATCGCGCCTACCTTAAAGGCTATGCGAGAGCAAGGCACACCTTTTGTAGGAGTGCTATTTGCTGGTATTATGGTGGTGGATGAGCAAAATGTGCTAGAGCCGTATTTACTAGAGTTTAATGTGCGTTTTGGCGACCCTGAATGCGAAGTGCTAATGCCTCTTTTGCAAACGCCACTGCTTGATATACTCATACATAGTGCTAAAGGCACACTCAAAGCATTGCAAGTGCGTTTTAAGGAGGGCTTTGCTGTGGCGGTGGTAGTTTCATCAAAGGATTATCCATATAAATCAAGTCCGAGTGTGCCTATTACCATAAAAGACTTTGATAGGAATCTTGGGCATATTGTATATGCGGGGGTAAGCTGCGATGAGAGAGGACAGCTCTTAGCAAGTGGTGGGCGAGTGCTACTGGCAGTGGGGATTGCCCCAAGCTTGAAACTCGCACGGGATAATGCCTATAAGATTCTAGAATCTGTGTCCTTTGCGGGTATGCATTTCCGCGATGATATTGCATATAGGGCGTTACAATAATGAATGATGAGAAGATTCTAGCGGATTTAGAAAGGGAGAATTTGCGGCTTGCTGATAAGGGATTACGCTCTTTGGCGTGGTTTATTGATGTATTTTTACTCTCTTTTATCTTTACGCTTATCCACCTAGATGCACTCTCTCAAATGAGCGATATACAGGGTAATATGGACTATGAAAACTTAAGAGCGTTTGCCCTTAAGTTTTCGTGGCAAGTGTGGATTCTCAAAATCTCCTATGATACATTGTTTGTATGGTATTATGGAAGCAGTATTGGTAAGATTTTATGCAAAATGCGTGTGGTAAGCGTAGATTTATTTGATAAACCATCATTTTTATATGCCCTGCTTCGTGCGTGTGGTAAATATATAGGGGAGAGTTTGCTATTTATTACGTATGTGTTTGGCTTTGGCGATAGCCTATCGCGCACATTGCACGATAGATTAGCAAAGACATTGGTAATTGCGTATTGAAAACATTATCTTTTGTTCGTTTATTGTGTGTGTGGGCGCTGCTATTTCTATCTATGAATGCAGAGCAAAAGGCAGATTCTATATTTGATTTATCCGCTGATAATGTGAGTGCAAAAGATGAGGAGGTCATAGCAGAGGGCAATGCGTTTTTGCTCTATGGCGATGTGTATATGGTAGCCCATAAGATTATTTATAATAAGCAAACTAAGTATGTGTATTTGCGAGGGGGCGCGAAGATTTATCAAGGCGATATTTTGTATCTTGATGTAGAACAAGCTGATATAGATATGCAGACTAAGCAGGTAAAAGTAGAAAATATCTATCTGCAAAGCACGATGGGTATATGGGTGATGGCAAAGGATTCTCAAGGGCAAGATGGAGTATATAGCTTTAAACGTGGCGTGATTTCAGGCTGTGATGTTGTATATCCGCTTTGGCATTTGAATGTAAGCTCTGGCACGTATAATACACAAAAGGGATATATGAGCGTGTGGAATCCACGATTTTATATTGGGGCTGTGCCGATATTTTACCTCCCTTATTTTGTCGCTCCCACGGGCAATGTCCGTAAGAGTGGTTTGCTCTCTCCAGAGATGTCTTATAGCAATAAGCAGGGCTTTATGTATTCACAACCTTTGTTTATCGCGCCTTTTAATCCCTGGGATATGACACTTTCTCCGCAAATACGCACAGAGCGGGGTGCGGGAGCGGCAGTAGAATTTCGCTTTGCCGATAGCGATAATAGTATAGCAACCTTTCAAATGCGGTATTTTCAAAACAATGATGAATATATGCTGCTTAATAATCTCAAAAATCAAGACATCTATGGAGGCACTTTTAATTACCAAACGCAAAATGTCATTACGGGTGAGAATAATCAGTATGTAAATGATGGATTCTATGCAGATATTACCTATATGAACGACCTTGAATATATGCGTTTAAAAAGTCTTAATGCTTCATTTAACACACGGCTTTATGAATCCCGTGTGAATTATTATCTCAATAGCAGCAAACATTACTTTGGCACATATTTGAAATATTACTTAGATTTGTCTAAAGTGAGCAATAAGGATACTTTTCAAGTCCTGCCTCAAGTGCATTATCATTACTACACAGATTCACTTTTTTTTAAGAATCTCCTTTATACTTTTGATTTTCAAAGCAAACATATCACTCGTCCCTCTGGCTATGGATATTGGCAAAATACGATGTCTTTGCCCATAGGCGTGGTTTTGCCTTTGTTTAATGATTATATCAGTGTAGGGGCAAATGTCGATATGTATGGGACTTCTGTTTTGCTTCAAAACGCACAAGGGTTGGTAGATTCACAAAATGTAGCTTTGGATAATGCTATTAATTATGCGGTAGGCAGCTATAATATCTCGTTAAACTCCGATTTAGCCCGTCCCTATAAGCATTTCTTTCACTCCTTACATCTTGAAGCCATCTTTAGCGGGGCATTGTATAAATATACTTCAGATGCAATCGCTGATGATAGATATGAGGCGTATAATGCCTTGGTTACACAAGATATAGATTCTAATATTTTGGCTATGTATTGGAATCCGAGTGATATTGTCGATGTGGTGAAAAATAAGCATAAAGTGGATTTGAAGCTCTCACAATATTTTTATGGCAAAAATGGCAAGGAATTATTTTATTGGCGTATGTATCAGCGACTTTTTTTGCAAGATAGCTTTTTAAGTCAATCCCAAACATTGCGCAATGAACTAGGATTCTCTCCTCTTTCGGGCTTAAACCTTAGCGCTTCATTATTTTACTCCTATGCTCGCAAAAGTATTAGTGAAACATCGCTTAATGCTTCATTTAGCAAGTGGGGGCTAGATTCTAGTCTTACATATTATTTTAAGCTTGATCCACTCTATCTCTCTTCCGGTCTATACTCTTCGGGCAATACGGGCTTTGCTCGTGGATCTTTGGGCTATGATTTTGGATTGTTTCGTTTGAATGCGAATATAGGCTATGATGTGGGTGTAGGGTATTTAAAGGATTGGTATGTTACAATCTCTAAAGACATTCGATGTTTTGGTATAGGATTAAAGTTTGCCCAAGATGTGCGTCCTACACTTACAGCGGATAATAACATCACGCCTATTACCAATCAGTATGTAAAAATCGAGTTTCGTTTCGTTCCTTTAGCAGATACTGGCTTGACATATAGATTCAAAGAATAAAGGATAACATTGCAGCAGATTATATTTGAAGATGCACAAGATTCTATTAGAGCACTTTTTGATTCAATAAGTATTAAGAATCTTCCATTGCAAAATGCCGTGCTTGTAGCCATTGGTCGCGATGGTGTAGTCTATGCACATACTCTTGCCCAAATGCTTAAAGTGCCTATGGAATTTCTTTTTACACAAATGATTCCCGCTCCGCACAATCCCGAATGTTCTATTGCTGTGGTAAGCGAGGATATGGAGATTGTGATAAACGAAGAGCTAGTGAGCGCTTTTAATATTAGCTTAGATTATGTCTATGGTGAGGCGCAGCGGCAATATGAAGAAGCCATTTTGCCTGCACGTTATCAATTGCGCAAGGGCGAGGGACTAAGCTCATTAAAAGGCAAAGATGTGCTGCTCTTTGATATGGGTATTGAGACGGGCTTCCGTATGGGGGTGGCGATTAAAACCTGTATGAATATGGAGGCAAAGAATTTATATGCTATTGCACCTGTAATGCCAAAGGAGATTTATACGCTTTTGTGCGAGATTTGCGATGAGGTATGCTGCCCTTATCCTGTAGAAAATTATGTATCAACGACACATTATTTTCCCAATCTCCCGCCTCTTAGCGATGAGGCATTTGAAGATATTTTAAGCAAAAACACTATCACAAAGGACACATAATGACGCATATTGATATTGCATTAGAGAATCTAAAGGAGCGATATAGCTTTGATTATGTCGCAAAGGCGGCAAATGGAGGGATTTTATACCAAAGTGGGGGGAGTGTGCTTTTAGCGAGTGTTTGCACACAAGAGAATGAAGTAATTGAGGGGGATTTCGTGCCTTTGAGTGTGCAGTATATTGAAAAATCCTATGCTAAGGCTAAGTTTCCTGCTGGATTTGTCAAACGTGAGGGGAAACCAAGTGAGTTTGAGATTCTCACTTCAAGGCTTATTGACCGCACACTGCGCCCACTTTTCCCAAAGGGATATGCGCATAATACATCTATTGTGGTGATGGTGCTTAGCTATGATGGAATGAGTGATTTGCAAGTAAATGCTCTTAATGCTGCTGCGTGTGCGCTCTATGTGGCGGATTTGCCTTTAGAATCATTGCGTGATAATGCAGTGTGTGGAGTGCGTTTAGGACGCATAAATGGCACTTTTGTGCTAAATCCTACAATGGAGCAATATAAAGAGAGTGAGCTAGATTTATTCATATCTGGGCGGGGCGATGAGCTTTTGATGATTGAGATGAAGTCTATCCGCACTCAAAAAGGCGCAAATGAGCTAGAGGAGAGCGAGTTTTTAAATGCTATCACTTTGGCTAAAAACTACATTGTTAAGGCGACAAAGACATATCATCAGCATTTTTTGCCTCATAAAAAGCCTCCTTTTGCCCTAGTATCTCACGCAAGAAAGCTAGATGAAGAACTTTATGCACGTATTTTTAGAAATTATGAAGCGCATATTAGCGAGGCTCTCTCTGCTATGGCAAAATCAGAATCCATAAAGCATATTCACACGCTTATCTCACAAGTGGCACAAGAGTGTGATTTAGAGCTAGAAGTGGCACAAGATTATATCCTTAAGGCAAAAAAGCAATATGTGCGAGAGATGATTTTAGATTCTCACAAACGTCCTGATGGCAGGGGGCTTAAAGATGTGCGCCCTATTAGTATAGAGACTAATATTTTGCCCTGTGCGCACGGAAGTGTGCTTTTCACACGGGGGCAGACACAAGCGCTTGTGAGCGCAACTCTAGGCAGTGAAAGCGATATGCAAAGCTATGAAATGCTAGGGAGCAAGAGTGCGCTCAAACGGCGATTTTTGTTTCACTACAATTTCCCACATTTTAGTGTAGGTGAAGCAGGAATGATAGGCTCTGCTGGGCGCAGAGAATTAGGACACGGCAATCTCGCCCGACGTGCTTTAGAATCTAGCATTAAGAGTGAGGATAAGACTATTCGGTTGGTATCAGAGATTCTAGAATCTAATGGCTCAAGCTCAATGGCAAGTGTGTGTGGCGGCTCATTGGCATTATGTGCGTGTGGGGTGGAGGTAGATTCACTCATTGCGGGGGTGGCGATGGGGCTTGTCACAGAGGGTGAGCGATATGCGATTTTAACGGATATTAGCGGATTAGAAGACCATGATGGTGATATGGATTTTAAAGTTGCTGGGGGATATAAGGGTATAAGTGCGATGCAGATGGATATTAAGCTAGGGGGTATTACACAGGAGATTCTATCTCAAGCGCTCTATCAGGCAAAAGAGGCGCGGGAGCATATTTTAGGCATTATGGAATCTACGAGGGCAAAGATTGTGCTAAATGAGGCGATTTTACCCAAAAGTGAAAGCTTTATGATACCTCCGCATAAGATTGTAGAAGTGATAGGTGCGGGTGGGAAGGTGATAAAAGATATTATTGAACGATTTTCAGTAAGCATTGATTTAGCACGTGAGAGTGGTATGGTAAGCATTAATGCAGATAATATGGAGAAACTTAAGGCGGCAAAAGCCTTTATTATGGAGATTGTGGGTGGTGGAAGTGAAAGGGTTGATCAGGAGAGCTATGTGGCAGGAGAGCGATTTGTGGGGAGGATTAAGAAAATTGCAGATTTTGGGGTGTTTGTGGAGCTACCACGTGGAGGCGATGGGCTAGTGCATATTAGCAAGATTACACAGGATAGGCAACAGCGATTAAGCGATATTTTGCAAGGTGTGAGCGAGCTAGAATGCGAGATTCTAGGGCAGAATAAGGGCAAGGTGGAGCTCGGGCTAAGCAAAAGCATTCTTTAATCTTTGTTTTATCAAAGCTTAGGCATAATGTCGCTTCCAAAGTGTCAAGTAGGGGAATGAATCCGAACGGGCTTTGAGATAAAAAACGAGGTGCGAAATGAAAATTTTAGCTCTTTTATGTTTAGGAATGTTAGGCTTTGCCTTTGGTGCAGAGGTAAGTGGTGCTGATATGATTAAAGCATATTCAATAGCCGGAGCAGTTATTGGCTTAGGGATTGCAGCGCTTGGTGGTGCTATTGGTATGGGACACGCAGCTGCAGCGACTATTTCAGGCACAGCGAGAAACCCCGGCATTAGTGGTAAGTTGCTAGGAACAATGTTTATTGCTTTGGCGTTGATTGAAGCGCAAGTGATTTATACATTAGTGTTAGCACTTATTGCGATTTATGCAGATCCTTTTGGCGTTTTATAATACATTTTCCCCTTCTTTGTAGGGGGAGTTGCGCTGGTGGTGGAATTGGTAGACACACCATCTTGAGGGGGTGGCGGGGCGACCCGTGCGAGTTCAAGTCTCGCTCAGCGCACCATACTTCTTTATAGAATTTCATTTATTTTTCTATAAAATTTTGTCGTAGATTAGAGATTCTAACCTTAGAAATTCACCTGATACAATTTGTTAAGGACAAAACGAAGCCAAAGCGCTATTTTACCCTTAAGAGATGTATCATAAAGATTGTGCAACGGCAAAAGTGCAACAGTGTAGCCATAGTGAATCTAAGCCTTTAGAAACTAGCTTGAAAAGCGCAAAGCGCGTTAAGCTAAAACTTTAGGCGCGAAGCAGGAATTTACTTCCTGCGAAGTAAGACTACGCGGCACGAAGTGCAACAGCGTAGCCATAGTGAATTTTAATAAGCCGGAGTGGTGAAACTGGTAGACGCGCTAGACTCAAAATCTAGTAGGGGCAACCCTGTGTCGGTTCGAGTCCGACCTTCGGCACCATATCAATTAAGATTACAATGCTTCTTAGCCTCATATCTTATACCTTAAGGACTATTGTGGAGGATTACGGATTTGCTCATTCAAGCCTAAGTCTTGTCGTGCCTATTTTTGTTGTTGTGATGGTTATCCTCACGCGAAAGGTAGTGCTATCGCTTTTTATGGGCATTTGCTTAAGTGGTATTATGCTCTATGGGTTTAATATTGAGGCGTTAGACTTTGTTTGCAGGGCAGTTGTGAGTGTGTTTTATGATGAGGGTATAAATTATGATGGGATATTTATCTTCGCCTTTCTTATTATCCTTGGTGTAATCACTCAGCTTATTCTGTATAGTGGGGCGATTGGTGTATTTGTCAAATGGGCGAGAAACTATATTGCCTCTGCAAAAGGTGCAGAATTTTTGGCATTTATTGCGGGGATTGTCATTTTTATTGATGATTACTTTAATGCACTTACTGTTGGGCAAATTGCTCGCCCACTCAATGATAGCTATCATTCAAGCCGTGAGCGTCTGGCTTATATCATAGATTCTACTTCTGCTCCTATTTGCATTTTAGTACCTCTTTCAAGCTGGGGTGCGTATAATATCGGGCTTTTAAGCAAGCAGGGTGTTGATGAGCCTTTTATGATGTTACTAGAGAGCATTCCAAATAATTTTTATGCTTTTTTTGCACTATTGGCAGTTGTCTTAACGATTCTTTGGCGCATAAATCTCCCTGTGATGCGGCATAATATGAATATTGATGTAAAAGATTCAAGTACTCTAGGACGTTCCTCCTTTTATTACAAAAATGCCATTGTGTATCTTATCGTGCCTATTTTAGCGCTGATTGCGGGCATTTGCTTTATGATTTTTTATAGTGGATATAAGGCAGGAGGGGAATTTGCCTTGATGAGTATGCTTTCACATACAGATACGCCATTATCGCTTGTGTGTGGAGGTGCTTTCGCGCTTTGTGTTACATTGGTTCTTACTTTGGGCATTATTAAATCAAGGGATGATCCTGCGGTTTTTTGGTATGGGGCTAAAAGTATGTTTGGGGCGATATTGATTTTAAGCCTTGCTTGGGCGATTGGTCCGGTGATTAAGGAGCATATACAAACAGGTGTGTATCTCGCGAGTGTGGCAAAAAGCACGATAAATGAGGAGTATTTAGTTTTTATGCCGGTGTTTTTATTTTTTATCTCTGCTTTTATTGCATTCTGCACAGGCACGAGCTGGGGGACATTTGCCATTATGCTGCCTATTGGTATGGAGATGATAGTGCAGGGGGCAGGAATGGAGCAAAGCGTATTTTTAGCTCTATCTGCAATCCTCTCAGGTGCGGTATATGGAGATCATAGCTCACCAATATCGGATACTACCATTCTCTCCGCAGTCGGTGCAGGCTGCTCTGTGCAAAGCCATTTTATCACACAGCTTCCTTATACCACGCTTACCGCCTTATGTGCGGCAGTAAGCTTTGTAGTGGTATCATATTTTCAGAGCACTCTGTTGGCTTTTGGGCTAGGGGTAGCGCTGCTCATAGGTATATTTTATATTTTAAAATGTCACTATGGAGGGGAATTGATAGATAAGAAATATATACTCAATGCGGCACGATAGAATTTTTCCTCGCGGTCTTTTGCAGGGAGAAAAGCACGAGTATCATAAGGATTGTATAGACAAAACTAAGGGCTATAAATGCTTGATCGTTGCTGTTAAGGCAGCCTGTATTTGTGCTAAGTAGCTTACCAAGAAGTGGGTGGAGTATCTCAATATTTTGGGCTAAAATAGGACATAATGCTAAATAGCACAGCACAAGAGAGATAGTTCTTAAAACCACATTTGAGGACAAGAGTAAGATGTAACATACAACAAAGCAGAAGGCTTTTGCAAATATAATAAATGATTCGTATGTAGTGATGCAACTATATGCCAACAATACAAAGAGAGTATAAAAAAGCACAGGTAAAAATAGCGTGAATATATCATCTCTAAAGAGTTTCAGGGTAAGGATTATGTGCCGCTTACTCAGTTTATGCTGATAAATCCAAGCGGAATATGCAATACTGAATGCTATTATAAGAAATATCATAGTGACCAACATAATCTTAAGTCATTGTTTCAAGGATACATCAAGATGGCTAAAATATTCCGCCACAAGAACATTATATGCTCCATCATTAGGCAGTGTAAAGATTTTTAGTATTTAATAATCAGTTGTCATATATAAAAAGAGCGCATAAAGTCCAATAAGCAAAATAAGATTGTTGATTATCCTTAATGTATCGGTGTGGTGGTCGGCTAAAACGCGATAGAAGGCTAGTAATTTAAATTCTACAAGGTATTGAAAAATGGAGGTATTCCTTCTAATGTCCTTTTCATTTTGGACAGGTGTGTTAGGTACCCGGGATTTTGCACTCAGTTCAATCTCTTTATAATAAAGCTCCAATTTGTGCCATTGTGAAGCGTCTAGGAGGTTATTTTCTTTAATCAACGCATTTTTGCATAATCGAAAAGAATCGCGAAAATCATTTGCCGTATTGGCTAATTTTTCTAAATTTATACTCGTTTTTTGCTTTTGTGGAGTGGTATTACAAGTTTTAGAATAAATACAATTTTTTATTTTATGCCACATCTTGTGTGTGGTATGAGATGTTTGGCATTCAGATTCTAAATCTGTCTTAAGCGTTTTAAAATCACAATCAATTTTTGCATTCACAAGATTCAAATTTCCATTAAAGGCAGCTTGAGAAAAGTTTGGGGGTTTTTCAAACTTAACGCCATAAAAACACGCTGCTTTTTCAAATACTACTCCTTGAAAACAAGCTTGAGTTTTAAAAATAGCTTCACGAAAATCTGCTAGGCGTTCAAATATAGAATCTTTGAAATCGACTTGATTATGGAAAATAAAATGCGTGAAAATGGCTTCTTGTGTGAAATGACAGGCTTTAAACATAAAGTTTCCATAGAAGCTAAATGTATGAGATTGTCTAAGATAAGGGTAAAAAGTTTTAAACTCACATTCTATAAAATTGAGATTCCCATAAATATGATGTGCGGATACAATAAATGAAGTAATGCTATAATTCATTATAATAAACTCTTCGCATTGAAAATCTTGATGTATCCATATGTGGCTTATTGTGCCTTTTGTCGTATCCTCATAAATACTTTGTAGGCAAAGTTTTTTAAAACTTACATTTTTATCAATATGCAGGGCTAAATCATCAATTTTATTAATGATAATATCCTGCATAAAACACATATCTTTGAAGATGAATTCTTTGTGGAGCAAATCCTTACTTTGGTGATTTTCTCTTGTAAAATGAAGCGGTACATTGATAATGAGTGTATTATTTTGATAGGTAACTCGCCCATCGTGCTTAAAGCTTAGATGTGTGAGAAACTGCCAAAGATTCGGTGGTTTCTCTTTGCAATCTTTTGCATAGGTATTAAATTCATTGATAGTAATAGGCTTCATTGCTCTTTCTTTTTATATTAAATTAAGAATAATCATATTTTTGCAAGGTAAATATATTTTAATTGCTGTGACGTTTTGTTAATGCGGCACGATAGAATTTTTACGAGCGGTTTTAATCAACGAATAAAGCATTATGCCAAATAAAATAGTATAGATTGCGCCAACTACTGATAGTGGGTCAAACATTGCTCTTTTATCTATGAAAATGCCAATGGCTGGAATAATATATTTTGGTGAGGAAACAAGAATCATTAAAGTAATGATATATGAAAAAGTAATAGCTATTGTTCTATGCAAGAATGATAAACATATTGCAAAAAGTAGAAACAACAATGAGTGAAAGCAATTCATAGGAAGAACAAAAATAAGTAAAACTACAAAAGATTTTAGCTTCTTTGTTTTCACATCGTATAGCATTACTGCAAGGAATATTCCAGCAAATATAAGCACCAACGATAAGTTAAAAACTATAATAGCACATAATGGACTTGTGAGTAAGATGTGTTTGATATGTAGGCAATAAAATGCATAAAGACTATGAGGAGAAAAAATATAGTTTCCTGCCAATCTATTAAATCCTATGATGAGAGCACCGCTTAGAAATCCAAAGATTCCAATAAGTATTAATAAATTGTGCCAAATTTTTAATAAATCAGTATGATGGTCGGAAGTGTGGCGATAGAATCTTAATATCCATTTATCTATCCAATCCCTACTCAATATGCT
>NZ_CAJTLL010000016.1 GCF_910577135.1 uncultured Helicobacter sp. | reverse complement strand
ATATTTTATGGTATGTGTCTTTACACCTTTTGCTGTATAGAGTAGTGATATTTCTCAATTTGATATAAGCCAAATACCTTAATTACACTTTGTGCTTTATTTGGTTTTTTCTTATGTTCCAGTCTTATTATTGTCTATCTTACAAGTTTCTTTTATAAAACAAGACTCTTAAAACTAGGAATCGTTGCTCTAAACGTGATTGCTAGTCCTTTAAGTAAATATGTGGATTTGGCAGTGGAATAATCGTATGCGGAGTGCTTGGAATGCGCTTTTATAGGTAAAAGTGTATAGCTTGTAGCATTACAAGCTATTTTGATAGACTTATTTGCTGTATGGTGCATAAGTTATCTATTTTAACAATATAGAATCCTTGAGGACAGAGCATTTAGATATACCAGATTCATAAAATTATAAGGATATATTCTATCTTTGCATAACGATTTGGGGCATTAAGTTAAGGATAAGGAGAACATTATTGTTTTGTTTTTGATGGTTTTAGTGGCTCACATTTGAGAATCATTTTTGAGCAATTCCCCCATTTAAAAGAATCTTGTGAGGGATTATATATTACCCAAACACTATTTTGCTTGATGAGCACATTACGAAGACAGCACATACAATTTTAACTGATGAAAGGCTCTTTGCCTTTCATAGTAGAGATATAGGTGGTTTGCAAGTATATTCACAAAATGCAGCTAAAGCATTCAAAGCGACTTATAATGTCTTTCATCAGCGGAGTTAAGATGTACTTTCATTTGATATGCCTCATATTGATAGTGCAGATTCACAAGAGGGTATTGCTATCTATGAGAACAGGGAGAGTTATTTTCCTTTGTTTGAATGTTAAAGAAATACTCAAAGAAGTAAGGGTAAATAACCGCCCCCCATAGGCGAAATGTTATCCATTGGACTATTTTACTTCATTAAGAATGAGTTATGTATTTTGTTAAGGGGCAAGCGATACCTTACAAAGTGTGTATACACTGATGTATATTGAGTAAAGCACTCACATTCTCTGCAACGTTCATAATGAAGAGAATGTTTTAAGATAAACCTTTACAATACCAAAAGCGCTTTTAGAATCTAAACAAATGATTGGTAGGTCCGTTGCCTTTGCCAAGTTTTAAGGAATATAAAATCGCATAAAAAACATAGTCCTTTGCTTTCTTTATGGCTTGCAGGGTATCGAGTCCAAGTGCGAGATTTGCCGCGATAGCGGAGCTTAGAGTGCAGCCTGTGCCATGTGTGTTGCTAGTGGCAATCTTAGGAGATTCTAAAATATGAAATGCCCCATTATAAAACACATCATCAGCGTTATTTGTGCTATGCCCACCTTTAAGTAGCACCGCCTTTGCACCCATATCATAGAGCCTTTGCGCTGCCCTTTTCATATCATTGATATGGGCAATCTCAAAGCCGCAAAGCTCCTGTGCTTCTGGGATATTGGGCGTTAGCACATTGCTATATTGCAAAATCTGCTCTTTAAAAGCCACGCGACAATCCTTAGGCATTAGCGGAAAGCCATTTTTTGCAAACATCACAGGGTCAATCACTACATTTTGAGGCTTGTAGAATCTAAGATTTTCAGCCACGCATTCTATAATCGCATTTGAGCCGAGCATTCCTATCTTTGTCGCCTGTGGAGGAATGTCCTCAAATACGGCTTGTATCTGCTCACTGACACATTGAGGCGGCACATCATAGCTAGAAATCACACGTGCGGTATTCTCTGCTACCACGCTTAAGATTACACTCATACCAAAGCATTTATGCGCAGCAAAGGTCTTTAAATCCGCCTGAATGCCCGCTCCACCGCTGCAATCACTCCCTGCAATACTAAGCACAGGAATAGCACTTTGAGTTTGTGGCTGCATAAGTTCTTGATTGTTTGTATCATTATGAGACATATTTATCCTTTGCAATAATAAAATAAAAGCCTATTATAGTGGATTCCAAGTAATCTATTACCTAGGGCACATCGAAACTAATAAGTAGCATTTTGCTTTCTTCTAATGCGCCAGTAGGCAATGTAGCCTATCACGCACACGATGACAAAGCCTAATGTATAGATTCCGGCTTGTTTGACGATATTTCTAAGTTCTATTTCTGCCTCGGTTGGGGATTTTGACGTAAAGGCATGAATTATAGAATCTATACTCATATTTGAGCCAAACCACACACCCGCATAGTAGCCAATAATAGTGAGGATAACTACCCAAATCCCCGCTCCAAGCGATGTATAAAAGCAAAATTTCGCAAGATTCATTCGTGCGAGTCCAGCAGGGAGGGAGATGTATTGCCTCACCACAGTGATAAGCCGCCCAACAAATGTGCTAATAGGTCCGTGCTTAAGAAAGAAAGCCTCCATTTTCTGCATAGTTTGCTCGGTAAAAAAGACATATTTGCCATACGTGATAAGAAATTCTCTGCCAAATTTTAATGCAAGATAGTAGTTAAACAACGCTCCTGCTAAAGAGCCACCAATGCCACAAAGCACGGCAATAATGGCATTCATCTCGCCTTTATATACTAAATATCCCGCAGGTATCATTACTACTTCGGAGGGGAAGGGGAAGAAGCTAGATTCTAAAAACATCATTATAAAAATCCCTACATAGCCTAAAGCACCCACCATTTCGACAATGGCGTTAATAATATCTCCTAGCACACCCATAAATATTTACTCCTTAACATAAAATGCTATCCCTGTTATTGTTTTAGTTTGATATAATGCCATATTTTTACAGATTCTGCATTTAATCTAGCATTTAAGAGGCATTTATGAAAGAACTATTTGATGGAGCTATTAAGTTTCGCGAGGAGGATTATAATGAGCATAAGGACTTATATGAAAGTTTAAAAAAGCGGCAAGAGCCTCATACATTATTTATCACTTGCACGGATTCTCGTGTCGTGCCAAATCTTATTACCAATGCTTTGCCCGGCGATTTGTTTGTTATACGTAATATGGGAAATATCGTCCCACCTTATCTAGGGCGTGATAAGGGCATACGTGGCGGGTATCTAGCGACAACTTCAGCGATTGAATATGCTTTAAGCATTTTGGGTATTAAAAATGTTATCATTTGTGGACATAGCGATTGCGGGGCTTGTTCGGCGATTTATGAAGATGCTCAAAAGTTAGAAAATGCGCCGTATGTGAAAAAATGGATAGAGCTTTTAGAGCCAGTGAGGCAAAAGGTAGATGAGCTAAAGCCTAATTCTAAAGCAAAGCGCACATGGCTTATGGAGCAGATGAATATCGAGCATCAGTTGGAAAATTTAATGAGCTATCCTTTTGTGGAGGAGCGATTTGATAGGGGTGAGCTTAATATTTATGGTTGGTATTATATTATCGAAACAGGCGAGATTTTTAACTATAATATGATTCAGCGTGAGTTTAAGCCTATTAATAAAGTAAAATAAGGAGGAAGCAATGATCTTGATGAGTGGACCTTGTGTGATTGAGAGTTATGAGGCTCTAAGTGCGGTGGCAGAGGGGTTAAAACCGTTAAATGAGAATCCACATATTGATTTTTATTTTAAGGCGAGTTTTGATAAGGCAAACCGCACGAGTTTAGAGAGTTATCGCGGACCGGGCTTAGAGGCAGGGCTTGAAATGCTAGGGCAAATCAAAAAGCAATTTGGCTATAAGATTATTACTGATATTCACGAGAGCTACCAAGCTCCAAGTATCGCAAAAGTGGCAGATGTGATACAGATTCCCGCGTTTTTGTGTCGGCAGACAGATTTGATTGTCGCTGTGGCGAAGACGGATCGCATTGTTAATATCAAAAAAGGGCAGTTTATGAATCCTGCGGATATGCAGCATAGTGTGCTAAAAGCGATAAAGACACGTGGCGGCACACAGGTGAATTATGAGCAGTCGCAAAAATATAATGTATGGCTTACAGAGCGGGGCAGCAGCTTTGGCTATGGGAATCTTGTCGTAGATATGCGCTCACTTGTGATAATGCGACACTTTGCGCCTGTGATATTTGATGCAACTCATAGTGTGCAAATGCCCGGTGCAGCAGGAGGCAAGAGCGGAGGTGATAGCTCATTTGTACCGTATTTGGCTAGAGCGGCAGCGGCTGTGGGGGTAGATGGATTCTTTATGGAGACGCATTTAAATCCTAAAGAAGCCCTAAGCGATGGTCCCAATATGGTGCAAACAGACGCGCTTATCCCACTTGTAGCACAGCTTGAGGCATTAGGGAATTTTGTAAAATAACATTAAGGAGGATTCTATGAATATTATCGAGGGTAAATTACAGCTAATGGGCGATGAGCGAATCGCCATTATCAGCGCACGTTTCAATCATCTCATTACTGATAGATTGGTAGAGGGGGCTAAGGACTGCTTCTTGCGGCATGGCGGACGTGATGAAATGCTTGATTTAGTGCTTGTGCCCGGAGCGTATGAAGTGCCTTTTGCATTACAAAAGATTCTCTCTCAAGGCGAATACGATGGCGTATGCTGCTTAGGTGCGGTCATACGAGGTGCTACACCGCATTTTGATTATGTTTCAGCGGAGGCGACTAAGGGTATAGCTAATGTTACGCTCAAATATGGCGCACCTGTAACTTTTGGTATTTTGACAACTGATAGTATCGAGCAAGCTATTGAAAGAGCGGGGACAAAGGTAGGAAACAAGGGCTTTGAATCAATGGCAGGGCTTATTGAGCTGATTAATCTCTATAGGAATCTTGGGGCATAGATGGCTACACGCACACAGGCTAGAGAAGCAGTAGTGGGAATGCTGTATGCCTATGATATGGGAAATAGCGATATTTTGCTCACCGCTCGTAGTATTTTAGATGAAAAAAAGATTAAAAATAAGCAGCAGGACTTTGCATTCTCGCTTTTGCAAGGCGTGATAGAGCATATCGTGCAGATTGATAAAAGTATTATTCCGCATTTGAAAGAATGGGATTTTGCGCGGCTAGGCGGTATGGAGCGCGCTATGCTACGGCTTGGGACATATGAGATACTCTATACTGATACGGATACGCCTGTGGTGATTAATGAAGCAGTAGAGCTAGGTAAACTCTATGGTGGCGAGGATAGCGCCCCGAGATTTATCAATGGTGTGCTTGATGCACTAAGCAAAACACACAAAAAAGATATAGATTTTAATCCCTCACAGACATCATAAAGGAGAGATATGACACTCTGCATTGCCCTTGATAACCCTACTTTGAAAGAAAATATCGTGCTAGTAGATTCACTCTCTGCTCTTTTACCTACACAAAAGGAGCACATTTGGCTAAAGATTGGGCTAAGGAGCTTTATCCGTGATGGCATTAGCGGCATAGAGGCGTTAAAGAAATATGGCAATTATAAAATCTTCCTTGATTTGAAGCTTTATGATATTCCTAACACAATGCTTGATGCGATTATGGAGATGTCTCAAATAGGTGTTGATATGCTCACAATCCACACAAGCTGCGGATTTGAAGCGATGAAAATGATTGCTCAATTAAAAGAGAGCAAGGAGGGATTGCCCCTTATTATTGGTGTGAGTGCGCTTACAAGCTTTGATAATGATGATTTTATGGAGATATACAATGTCCCGCTTTTCTCACATACGCTTAAACTCTCTTCTTTGGCTTATCGTGCAGGGATTGATGGAGTGGTGTGTTCCGTGCAGGAGGGCAGGGCGATTAAGCAAATAACGCAAAATACTTTTCTCACCATCACACCGGGAATTCGCCCGTTTGGCGAGGAAGCAAATGATCAAAGACGTGTGGCGACACTGCAAGACGCTAAGGCGGCAATGAGTGATTTTGTAGTCATTGGTCGTCCTATCTACAAGGCGGAAAACCCCCTTAGCATAGTAGAGAGAATCTTGCAAAGCAAGGCTATGCAATGAATGCAGAAAAAACCCAATCTCAAGGCTTTGATATTATCATCGGCAATCCGCCTTATATCGATTATCGTAAGATTGATGGGAAAACAAAAACATCTTTAAGTGAAACTTCATCGGTTTATAAAAAAAGCAAAGAGGGAAGTATATATGTATATTTCCTTGAGAGATTTCTCTTAATGCTCGCAGATAAGGGAAATGTTAGCTTTATTAATCCTATTGCATATATTTGCCAAGATTCAGGAAAGGGTATAAGAACATTTATTGACAATAACCTTACCCTTAAGCAGATGCTTGATGTTTCAAATATAAAAGTCTTTGAAAACGCTGCTACTTATACCTGTGTCAATATTTTTTCTCATAAAAATAAGCGCACAATCACAAAATATGGGCAAACAAACGATAAGGACATTTCACATATACAATGGAAGCCTATTCAAAATGAGAAAATTGAGAATCTATCAGTATTTTTAGATTCCATAAGTGCCAAGATATTTAATGCAAATTATCCAAAACTTAGTGATTTTTGTCGTATCTTTTGCGGTTTATCTAAAGCAGGTTTTAGGGCTGATGTCTCTTGTATTCCTAGTGAAATAAATAGAAAATTTTTAGAATCCTCCAATATTTTTAAATATAGCTTTAAAAATGCTAAATTCATTGATAAAATCAAAGATTATTACACGCAAGAAAAAATTAATATTTTTGAAAAACAAGAATTGATATTTATGGCAAGAATGACAGATTCTATACGATGTTGTATTACTCCTAATGGATATTTTGGCGGAAAAGTCAATGTTTTGTATCAATTTAATATAGACAGAAAATATATTCTAGGCATACTTAATAGTCGATTAATGAGCTATTTTTATGCAAAAAAATATTTTGCTTCACATATGCAAGGGGGTGCATTTGGCTTTGATACTTTAAGTGTGGGAAGTTTGCCTATTCCCCAAATCACAGATTCTAATCGCCATATTGCTGATAAAATCATCGCTTTAGTAGAGGCAATTTTAGCTATTAATGCCCCCTCCCCAACCCCTCCCGCCAAGGGAGGGGCTAGTATCTGTTCCTCCTCTGTGGCAGGGGATTTCTCTCCTAATTCCCCCTCCATTAAGAAGGGCAACTCTGCTTTAATTCCCCCTCCCTCTGCGGAGGGGGTTAGGGGGAGTGGAGAATCCCATACAAGCCAATCTCTTATTCTGCAAAGGCAAATTGATAGCTTAGTCTATCAGCTTTACAACCTAAATTCTAAAGAAATCGCAATCATTGAATCTGCTCAAAAAGCAGGGGGTAATATATGAAAGTCATACACCACATAGCGGATTTACAAAGCCATCGCAAGGATTTGCCATATATGCAAAGCATAGGGCTTGTGCCGACTATGGGTGCGTTGCATCAAGGGCATTTGAGCCTTATAGAATCTTCGCTTAAAGGCAATGATTGCACGATTGTCTCTATTTTTGTCAATCCTACGCAATTTGGGGTAAATGAGGATTTTAGTGCATATCCACGCACATTGGAGCAGGATATTGCATTATGTGAGAGGGCGGGAGTTGATGTAGTATTTGCTCCAAGTGCGCAAGAGATGTATGGTAGTGATGAAATAAGCTTCAATCCGCCTGTGAAAATGGGCTATGTTTTAGAGGGGTTTGACCGCCCTACGCATTTTGCAGGTGTGATACAAATCGTGCTAAAGCTTTTTTGCCTTGTTATGCCCCATAGGGCATATTTTGGATGCAAAGACGCCCAGCAGGTGCTGATTATTCAAAAGATGACAAAAGATTTGTTTTTGCCTATTGAGATTGTGCCTTGCCCGATACAAAGGGATAGCGATGGCTTGGCTCTTAGCTCACGCAATGTCTATTTGAGCACAAAGGAGAGGGAAGCTGCGCTTTGTATCCCTCGCACGATTATGCACCTTCAGGCAGAAATAGAAAGAGGGCAGATGTGTGTAGAATATTTACAACCGCTTGTAGCAGAGGGTTTGCAAGATGTCGATAAGGTGTTTTATGCGGGGTTTTTTAGCCATACTTTAGAGCCGCTCGCACATATTATTAAGGGCAATAGTATATTTCTAGTTGCTGCGAGAGTAGGGCAAACGCGCCTTTTGGATAATTTATGGATTTAAAGATAAAGGTAGGGTAATGTATAAAAAGATGTTTTTAGCTTTGGGAATGTGGAGCAGCCTGTGGGCTTATGATAGTATTGATGATGCGCTAGAGAATGGCATTTCAAGCGGCGATATTACCTTTTATGGTAACTATACAAGCGGCGTGAAAAGCACAACAAATCCTGCTTTGAAAAATGACTTAAGCGAAGCAGGATATGCGGTAGCAAGTGTGGGCTTAGCCTATCATTCTGCGTTTTGGAAATATTTGCGTGTGGCGGTGAGCTTCCGCGCGGTAGGGACGTTATATGAATATGATAAAGATTCTCAATGGAGTGGAAATGCACTCTTAAACAATCCCGGACGCTATGGCACAGGTGATGCTTCAAGGGATTTTTATATGAATGACCGCACTATGCTTGGGCAATCCTATATAGAATATTTTGATGGTGATACGAGCATTAGAATGGGGCGGGTGTTTGCGGATTTTGAATGGGCGGATAGGCTCATAGATGGTGTGAATATCCGCAATCGTTCCTTGCCTAATACGCTCATTGAGGCATTATGGGTAAAGAGCAATGGCTATGTGCAATATAACAAAATGACAGGATTCTATAATGTTAATCCACACAATGCACTAGGGCTGACACAGGCGAGTTTTAAGTATCATATTGGCGATAAGTTTAGTCTTAAATTCTATGGTATGGCAAATCCTGAAATATTCTATGCAGCAGGAATAAAGGCAAGTGCGAGATATGAAAGTTCACAATCTTATATCGGCTTGAGCGGACATTTTACCACAAGCTTTGAGCAAACCTATGGTAGGGCAAATGGCGAGTATGGCAATGGTTATAATACCGATGTGAAAATATATGTGGGCGTCAAGGAGATGGCTGAAGCAAGTGGAGGCTTTATCGCAAGTGGCGCGAATATCGGCTGGGGGTCGCTCAATACGCTTGGCAATAGTGTGAGTCCGTTTTTTATGTGGGGTGGCAGGGCATTACTAGAGGGTGTTGATGCGAATTTATGGTATGGGAAAGTGATGTTTGCTATTGATAGAGTGAGCTTTGCAGTAGTGTATGGCAGCACGAAATTCCGCGCAATAAGCCTTAATAACATACAAAATCCTTATGACAGGGTAAATGAAGTCAATCTCTTGCTTGATTTTGGCTTTACAGAACATTTAAGCGCGATTTTAAATGTGCTTAATACGCACGGGGGTGCACAGAGGTATTATCCACATACCACAAATGTGAATCTTGGTATGAAGCTCGCATTTTAAGTAGTTGTGCTATTTAGCATAATGAGAGAAACTTAAGAATAAATATGAATTTTATTTACTTAAGATGCTAAAGTAAGTTAGAATATCACCTTTAGAATCTAGCAAATCTTATGACATTTAGGATACACGATGAAAACAATTACGATTGTATGCGTAGGGCAGCCCAATGTGGGTAAAAGCTCTCTTATCAATAAAATCTGCGGAGCGCATTTAAAAGTAGGGAACTTTACTGGCGTAACCATTGAAAAACACGAGGCGCAGATAGAACACAAGGGCTATATGCTAAAAATCATCGATTTGCCCGGCACTTATTCACTGAATGATTATTCCTTTGAGGAGCGCGTAACACGGCAGTTTTTAGAAAATGAAAAATATGATGTAATCCTTAATGTAGCAGATTCTACGAATTTGGAGCGGTGCTTATTCCTTAGCACACAGCTTTTGGAGCTGCATACACCTATGTGCTTGGCACTTAATATGAGTGATGAGGCAAAAAAAGAGGGAATCCACATTGACACGCAGATTTTAGGTAGCATACTTGGCGTGGAATGCGTGAGCGTATCGGCATTTTATGGTGAGAATATGGATATGCTGCTTGATACACTCATCAAGGTAGCTACACAAGATTCAAAGTCAAATAAGCGCGTATATGCAGACTTTTTAGAAAATGAAATTTTAGCATTGGAAGATTTTCTTAGTCAAAAGCATTATGATGAGGTGGAGCAGCTAATAAAGCAGGGACGTAAGGATATACAAAATATGCGCGATGTGGCTATTAAGCTTTTAAAGCAGGATAATGCGCTAAGTAAGGCATTGCACGATAAGGGCTGTTGGGGTGAGATAAGTGCTTTTGCCCAAAAATGCATTAATAAGCTCTATACACAAAGTGGGGAAAAAAATGTGCGAGATATTTTTAATAATGATGTTCTTGGTTTCGCAAAGGGCGCAAGTATGGAATCTAGCCATCTAAGTGCGGAAAAGAGAGTATCCCTCACGCAAAGGATAGATGACATTTTGCTTAATAAGTATCTAGGCATACCTATATTTTTGTTGTTGATGTGGGCTTTGTTTCAGCTTACATTTTATTTGGGAGAGTTTCCTAAGGAGTGGATTGAAGATAGTATGCAGATGTTTGGGGAATGGGTGGAGGAGCATCTACCCTATGAGTTTTTGGCTTCTTTGCTCTCTGGTGGGGTTATCGCGGGGGTTGGAGCGGTTTTAAGTTTTCTACCTCATATTTTGATACTCTTTTTTGGAATCGTGCTATTAGAAAGTGCGGGATATATGGCACGTGTGGCGTTTTTGCTCGATGGATTCTTTCATAAGTTTGGTTTGCACGGGAAAAGCTTTATCCCGCTTGTAACAGGCTTTGGCTGCTCTGTCCCAGCATTTATGAGCGCAAGAATGTTAAAAAACCGCAATGATAGAATGCTCACACTCTTTATTATTAACTTTATGAGCTGTGGCGCGAGGCTACCTGTTTATACGCTTTTTATCGGAGCGTTTTTTGCTCCGCAGGTGGCGGGTAATGTTCTCTATGGTGTGTATATCTTTGGCGCATTGGTGGGGCTATGTATGGCAAAGATTCTTAAACTCACAGCGTTTAGTGGGGATGATGAGCCATTTGTGATGGAAATGCCTAAGTATCGCTTGCCAAGTGCGCGGCTTGTGGCTTTTGGTATATGGCATAAGGCGATGGGATATGTGAAAAAAGCCGGGACATATATTCTCCTTGCTTCTGTGATTATTTGGGTAGGGACACAATTCCCTAAGAATCCAGCTCTAGAAGCGCAAATGAGTCAATCTGTAGAAACACTAGAGGAGCGTATGGAGGAAGCAAATGATGAGGAAAGGGAGGCATTGCAAGAACAGATTGATGAGATAGAGCATAATTATCAGGCGGCATTAGTGGAGCAAAGCTATCTAGGGCGTATAGGACAGTTTATACAGCCTGTGTTTATACCTATGGATTTTGATTGGAAGCTTTCAGTGTCGCTTCTTAATGGGCTTTTGGCAAAGGAGATGATTATCTCAAGTATGGGAGTGTTGTATGCACTTGGCAATGATATAGATGAGAATAATGACATGCCTTTACGCGATATATTGCGGGAGTATATTTCTCTGCCCACAGCTATTGCTTTTATTTTGTTTATTATGTTTTATAATCCCTGTTTTGCCTCAAGCATTGTCTTTGGCAAGGAGGCAGGTGGAAAGCGATATATTGCATATTTGTTTCTTTTTACAAGTGTGGTGTCATATATCTTTGCCCTTGTAGGATATAACATTGCGCGGTGGATTGTAGAGTAGGGTATTGTTCAATCACTTTTGAATAACAAATAAAACAAAGCTTTTTTCATTTTGTAAGGGATAATTTTCCATCATTGAGGAGTTTATACTCAAGTTTTGGAATGCTAAAGGGCAGTGGAATGGCTGATGTATTGTATAAACGTATTTAAAAAACTAGCATATAATTTGTGGTTCTTAAGATTGTATATGAGTTAAAGGAGAGCAGATGCGTGTATTTCAAATGTCTAAAAAATGGCTTGTTGTAGTCTTTATGTGTGTATTTAGCGTATGTATGGCGAGTGCTTTTGATAAAGAAATCACACATAAGGATTTTGCGATTACCTTCTCAAGTGCTAAAAACTTCACTGCGGGGCAAAATAACTTTGAAGTCGTAATCAAAAAAGATGGTAAGGTAATTAAGCCCACAGAGCTTAAGATAACTTTTGGTATGCCTGAAATGTCCGGTATGCCAAAGATGACCGAAGAGGCGCAAATGAGTGCAAGTGGTGATAAGTTTAGTGGAGTGGTGAGCTTCCCGCACGGGGGGACTTGGCAGATTAGAATCATATTTATCGTTGATGGCACTAAATATCAAGCAAAAAGCAGTATTGATTTTTAATTGTGATAAAAATGCGTTATGCTCCTTTGATTCTTGCTCTCGCGTTCTTTATGCTAAGTGCCTTAAATGCAGGAGAGAGTCTCACGGAGGAGTTTAGCGCGCTCTTGCAAAATGAGCTTAGTAAGAATGAAAAGATAAAGCAGCTCGAATATGAAATACAGGCTTTAGAACATCAATCTAGAGCAGAATCTAAATGGGATAACCCTAGTCTTAGCTTTGGAATGAGTAATGCCCAAGTGCCTACGCCGCTTAACCTTAGCGCAAATGATATGCAAAATATTTTTGTGAGTGTGGGGCAGAATCTTGATATTAATGCTAAAAGGAATCTGCAAGGCACAATCACTCGTAAACAATCCAATATCAAGCTCCTTGAGCTTAAATCTTTGAAAAATCAATACATACTTTCTATGCTTATAGAATCTATTAACGTTAAGAAAAATCAGCAGATTCTTGTCTTTACCCAAGATGCGATTAAGAATCTTGATGTGCTTATGGCGAGTTTGCACAAATCAAGTAACTTTAACCCCTTGCAGCTTAATAAGCTTAATCTCCTAAAAGCAAAGCTACAAATCAAGCAAAATGATATACAAAACCAACTACAAACATCGCATATTGTTATAAGCGAAGTGAGTTTTGAACATACAACCAATCTCACGCCACCTACGCCTGATGAAAAGGCTTTAAAATCTGTCCAAAGGGCAGATTTTATAAAAGATATTTTGCAAAATAATTATGAGATTCAAATCGCCCTTTTGCGCGATAGTATCGCAAAAGATTCTCTTAATCTTGCCAAAAAGTCCTATATTGGAGATTTAACTATAAGTGGTAGTTATATGTATCGTGTCTCAAAGCCTGATATGTTTGCCCTCTCACTCTCTATCCCACTGCCTATTTATGGCAAAGAAAGGCAGCTTGTCAAGCAGGGTAGCTATGAAAATATGCTTTCCCAAAGCGGCATTGCAGAGATGCAAAATACTATCAAGCACACAGCCTTTAATCTCCAAGCTAAACTCACAAATTTGCAGGAAAATCTTAAACTTATTGAGGATACTTTGTTGCCCTCAAATCAAAAAATAAGTAATCTCTACAAGCACCACTCCACAAGCCAAAGTAGTGCATTTTTAGAGTTTTATAATGCAATGAATGATGAGATTGATACACATATCTTGCGTTTAGAGATGCTCGCTCAAATGTATATTGCATATTGGAATCTTAGAAGCCTTAAAGGGGAGATATGAAGCTTACATTTATATGTGCCATTGTGTTGGCAAGTGTGTTTGCAATGGCGGCTCAAAAGCCTCAAGCGGTATTTAGCATACCTACCATTAGCCCGAAAAAGCAAAATATCGCACAAATCAAACAATATTATGCCACTATTAGCGCTGATGAAAGCCGCAATATAAGCCTTAGTGTGCGGGTAGATGGCTTCATACAAAAGCTTTTTGTGGATAAGATTTATACACAAGTAGCAAAAGGAGAGCCGCTTTTTTCACTGTATTCAGCAGAGCTAATTGATGCACAAAGCGAGTTTCTAGCTACAAGAAACAGGCTTTCAAATGAAAAATTAGCACTTTTAGGCGTGGATTCTAAAGAGATTGATAAGATAGCAAAAACGCATAAGATTCTTAATGAAGTAACATTTTATGCACCTATTGATGGCGTAGTCTTTACAAAAAATGTGAATGTGGGAAGTGGCGTCAAAAAGGGCGATGAGGTGTTTAGAATCATCAACCTTGATAAAGTGTGGGCGATAGCGAGTATTAATCAAGAGGATTTAGCATTTTTAAAAGCAAGTAGCACGAAGGCATATATAATGGTTGAAGGCAATAGTGAAAAAATCCCTGCAGAGCTTGAAATGGTGTATCCGCAGGTGAGTGAGGGCTTTTTAAAAGCGCGTTTTGTGATAGATAATGCTAAGGGTGATATTTTCCCTGATATGTTTGCCTATGTGTTTATAGAATCTCCTGCTACCCAGAGGCTGACATTACCAAGTAATGCCGTGCTTTACAAGGATAGGAAGTATTTTGTGTTTGTGGAGGATGATGGGGCATTTTTACCCCAAGAAGTGGAGGCTAAACGCATTATGGGCACGAAGTTTTATGAGATTTTAAGTGGGGTACATGAAAGTCAAAAAGTCGCTCAAAATGCGCTGTTTATTTTGGATTCTGATGCGCAAAATAATGGAGATTATGAGTGATAAATCATATTATTGTATGGAGCGTGAGAAAAAAGCTCATCGTACTTTTAGCGGTTTTTTTACTCACTTTGCTTTCACTCTATTTTTTACAAAAGCTAAGGCTTGATGCGCTGCCGGATTTAACGCCACCTCAAGTCATCGTGCAAGTAGATTTCCCTAATCAAAGTGCGAAAATTATCGAGGAACAAGTAACTTATCCGCTTACAAGCTCCCTTATGGCAATTGCTAACGTGGAGAGTGTGCGGGGGATTTCAGGTTATGAGAATGCACTCATTTATGTGATTTTTAAGGATAAGACGGATTTGTATTGGGCGCGAAGTCGCGTTTTAGAGCAATTAGCCCAAGTGAGCAATCTTCCACCGAATGCGAAAATTGCCTTGGGGAGTGATTCTACAAGTGTGGGTTGGGCGTATCAATATGCCCTTATTAGCAAGACAAAGGATTTAGCAGAGTTAAGGAGTTTGCAGGATTTTTATTACAAATATGCACTACTAGGTATTGATGGAGTGAGTGAGGTCGCTACTATCGGGGGCTTTAGGCAAAATTATGAAATCACATTAGATAATGCAAAGCTTGTGCGCTATGATGTGGATTTAGCGGAAGTAACTGCTGCGGTGGCTAGGGCGAATAATGAGAGTGGGGGAGGTGTGATATTTGAGGCGGGATTTGAGAAGATTATCCGCGCAAATGGCTATATCAAGGGCATTGAGGATTTAGAAAATATTGTCATTAGAGTGATAGATTCTACACCATTGCGCGTGAGTGATGTCGCTTCTGTGCGACTTGTCCCCGCACCTCGTAGGGGGTCTGCGGATTTAAATGGGCAGGGGGAAGTAGTCGGCGGGATTGTGATGGTAAAATATGGCGGTAATACCTATGACACCTTGCAGAGAATCAAAGAGAAAATTGCACATCTCAATCAAAGTCATAATGAAGTACAGATTCAAAGCGTGTATGATAGGAGTGAGCTTATCCAAAAGGCGATTTTTCATCTCTTGGGGACATTGCTTGAGGAGAGTGTTATTGTTTTGCTTGTGAGTGCGGTATTTTTGCTGCATTTTAGAAGTGCGCTTATTATCATTGTTACTTTGCCGCTATGTGTGCTGTATAGCTTTTTACTGATGGCGATTTTTGGGATAGAATCTAGTATTATGAGTTTAGGGGGTATTGCTATTGCTATTGGGGCGATGGTCGATGCGGCGATAGTGATGATAGAAAATGCACATAAGAATCTCGCCCATAAGCCTGTATATACTGAATATGAGAGAAGGGAGACAATCCTTAAAAGCGCACAGCAGGTAGGTGCACCTGTATTTTTTGCTTTGATTATTATTGTCGTGTCTTTTCTACCTATTTTTGCTTTAAGCGGACAGGAGGAGCGACTTTTTACGCCCTTAGCCTTTACTAAAACCTTTGCTATGCTTATTGGGGCGTTACTCTCTATCACTATCGTGCCTATTTTAATGCTAATATGTATCAAGGGTAAGATTATCCCTGAAGATAAAAATGTGATCAATACCTTTTTTATCCGCATTTATGAGAAAGCACTCACTTTTGCATTAAAAATCAAATGGATATTTTTAGCTCTGTGTTTATTATTTTTAAGCCTTTTGTATGTGATATATAAACATCTCAATTGGGAATTTATGCCTCAAATCAATGAGGGTGTGGTGATGTATATGCCTGTGAGTAATGTATCGATGAATATACAAACAGGCTTAGCCTATCTCAAAAAGGTAGATTCTATACTTTATAGCTTTGATGAAGTGGAGCTTGTCTTTGGCAAGGTGGGGAGAGCAAATACAAGCACAGACCCAGCACCCCTGTCTATGCTAGAAGTGTATGTGCATTTAAAGCCACAATCACAATGGCAAGAGAAAATCTCTTATGCGCAGCTACGCGATAAGTTTGAGGATGCTTTGCAGATTGCGGGGCTTACGAACTCTTGGACTTATCCTATACGCGGACGCACAGATATGCTTTTAACCGGCATTCGCACACCTTTAGGGATTAAGCTTTATGGGAATGATAGAAAGATATTGCAAGATGTATCTTTACAGATAGAATCTCGCCTTAAAACCCTAGAACAAACACTCTCTGTCTTTGCAGAGAGGGCAAATAGCGGGTATTATGTGGATTTAAATATCAATGATGAGAAATTAGCTCGATATGGGCTATCAAAAGAAAAGATATTTAATGTCCTTAATTCCGCACTAGGGGGTATTGAAATTACAAGGCAGATTAATGGCGTGGAGAATTATCCTATTTCTGTGCGTTTGCAAGATGTGCAGAGAAATGGTATTGAATCTATCAAAGAAATTTTTGTCAAAACTAACTTTGGATTCCGTCCTTTAGGGAGTTTGGTAGATGTGGAGTATGTGAATGCACCTATGGAGCTAAAGAGTGAAAAGGGCTTGGGGGTGAATTTTATCTATATCACGCCTAAGTATAATGTAAGTGCAAAGATATACAAGGAGCTTGCTACGCAAGCTTTAAGCGATATTGAGTTGCCTAATGGGTACTATTATGAATTTAGCGGGGAGAGCGAGTATCTGCAAAAGGCGCTTGATACATTAAGCTACATCGTGCCTTTAAGTATATTTGCGATTTTTATTTTGATTTTTTTAGCCTTAAGACATTGGGGTTATACCTTGCTTTGCTTTTTGACATTGCCTTTTGCGATTTTAGGGGGATTTGTGATGATGGAGATACTAGGTTATAACCTTAGCATAGCCGGTATTGTGGGGTTATTGGCATTGCTTGGGATTGCGGCTGAAACAAGCATTGTGATGTTGCTCTATTTACAGCAAAGCTACAAAGATACGCAAAGCATTGCCCAATACATTACGATAGAAAGCTTGAAATCGTGCGTGATGAGAGGTGCGGCACAAAGAGTGCGCCCAAAACTAATGACGGCAATAAGCATTATCGCTTCTTTAATGCCTATTATGTATGCTCAAGGTGTGGGAAGCGAGATAATGAAAGCCATTGCAGCACCTATGCTAGGAGGAATGATAACAAGTGCACTTTTGACACTTTTTATTATACCGATATGCTTTTATTTGATGATATTGAAAAAGGAGGGACTCTCTTTGTCCTAGACAAAGAGAATGAAAGTTTTTAGTGCTTATGCTCACCAGCGTGCATAGGGCAGCCACTAGCTTCACCAAAGCCATAAGCTTTTTTGTCTGCATCGCTCATTTTTTCTACACGAGCTTTTACACCTTCTTTTAGGGCTTTTTCATAAGCGCGAAGCTCTTTAGCATTCCAACTATCAGTAGCTTTTTCAAAGGCTGCTTTTACTTTTTCCACATATATTTAGGCTTATTCTTTTCGCTCATTTTAGCCACTCTTTTGCGCACTTCCAATGCTAAATCAACAGCATCTTCTACCAACAAAATTTTAGTTACTTTCATAACTGCACCCTTTAGTGTGCCTTGAAGTTTCACCAAATCATCGTCTTTTTTCTTGCTAAGGTCGATACCATAGCCAAAAGAAAAAGCCAAAGCCGCTCCTTTATGATGAAATTGAGATGATATTGTTAAGCATTTTGGCTTAATTTTATATAAAAAATAAGAGTAATTCTATAAATTAAAGAGTGATGTATGCTTTTTGAAAAATGGAAAAATAATTTGAAACACAAATCAATAGATTTTATCAAGAGGAGGGCTATATCTTCAATTGTTGAAAATGATGTGTTGTTGGTGGGTATAAAATTATAATCCTTAAAGATAATTTTGATAAAACTAAAATTAAGTAGATTTTAATCTGCAGAGGGTAGAGATTCTATAGATTCCACCCCTGCGCCCTTTAGCAATTGCTGAATTTTTTCGCTTTTGTTTGCAATGCCCTGATTGCCCTCATACTTTTTCATCACATCTTCATACGTTTTAGAAAGTGTGCCAATATTCTGTCCTAGTTTCTCCAAAGTCCCCTCAAATCGTCTAATACTCTCAAAAAGCCTGTGAATCTCCTCAAAAATCTTATCAATATTTTTGTTGCGATATTCCATCTGCCATAGATTATTGATGATTTTCAAAACCGCCATAATTGTAGTAGGAGAGACAAGCACCACACCTTTTTGATACGCCTCATCATAGAGGTTTGCATTATGCTGCATGGCTTCTAAAAATGCCCCCTCAATAGGAATAAACATCAGCACAAAATCAAGCTTTTGCCCTTGAGTGTATTGCTGATAGCCTTTCAGGCTTAAGCCCTTAAAATGCGTCCTTATAGAATCTGCTAAATCTTTTTGGGCTAAGATTCTATCCTGCTCGCTTTGAGCATTGCATAGCCTTTCATACGCAATAAGCGAGGTTTTTGCATCGACTATCACGCACCGCTCCTCACCATTGCTTCTAGGAAGCTTGATAATAGCATCGGGACGGAGTTTATTATGCTCCTCATCGTGCATATTAGCTTGTAGTTCATATTCACGCCCCTCTTGCAATCCACTACTTTCAAACACCCTTTGCAAGATAATTTCCCCCCAATTTCCCTGCGTTTTATTCTCGCCCTTAAGGGCATTTGTGAGATTATGCGCATCAGTTGAAAGCTGCATATTGAGCTTGTGAAGCTGCTCTATTTGTGTGCTAAGGGTAGTATGCTGCTTAATAGTGCTCGTGTGGCTTTCATAAAGCTGTTTTGAGAATCTGCTGATTTCATCTTTTAGAGGTTGCAGGGAAAGGGTTTGATTTTCATTGAAAATTTGTGTATTTTTTTGCAAAATATCCGCCCCCAAAGCCTTAAAGGCATTTTTTAGCTCCTCTTTGTTTTTCTCCTCTCTTTTTTGCGCCTCCTCCTGTGTGAGCGTGTATTGCTCTTGTAAATGCTGCAAAAGCTGCTGTGCGTGTGTCTTTTCCTGTGCTATTCGCTCCTCAAAATGCCTTTGCATATCTTCTAATCGCTGCGTAGAACTAGATTCTATCATTTGCATATTGCTTTGTGCCTGTGTGAGCGAGGTAGAGAGGCTTTGAATCTGTGTTTTGTATTGCTCTATCTCATATTGATATGTGGATTTTAGGGCTTTTAATGTGCTTTTCTGCCATATCCACATACCCAAAGCCCCACATATTAGCCCTATACAACCGATAGAAATCATTTCAGCTATCATAATGAAACTCCCCGCTTTTCCCACCACTCTTAGAATCCAAGTGAATGTGATGAATCTCCATACGCTTATCAATGGCTTTCAGCATATCATAAATGGTAAGTAGCCCGATACCCACGCCTGTGAGCGCCTCCATCTCCACGCCGGTTTTACCCTCACACTTTACCAACACGCCAAGCTTAATGCTATGGGTCTTTTCATCGGGCGTAATATCGACATTGATTTTATTGATGATAAGCGGGTGGCACATAGGAATGAGTTCGCTTGTTTTTTTACTCCCCATAATCGCGGCAATAATCGCAGTTTGCGTGATTGAACCTTTTTTACCCGTGTGAGTGATAGCTGCTTTGAAAGCTGCCGCGCTCATAGTGATAATGCCACTCGCATAAGCCTCACGTGTGGTAATGTGCTTATCGCTCACATCGACCATTGTGGGATTGTGATGTTCATTAAGATGAGTAATCTGCATAATGCTCCTTTATGTTATGTTTCTATGTTATTGGGGTTTCACGCCGCATAAGGCTCTTGCTTCGCACGATATAAAATCCAGCTTCGCACTTGAGGGATGCACTTATAACCACACTTCGTTTGGTTCTCAAGTGAGTTTCTAAGGTATAGAATCTCTATTCCTAGCCTCTTAGTAGCGCGAAGGGGATAAGGGTTAAAATCTTCTTTGTGAAAAATAGAATACAAAATTCTTTATAATAATGCAAATACTCCTACTTAATTTTACGAGATTCGCCTTACTACCTTAAGTATGCTTTAGGATTTAGGGCGATAGGCTTGAATGTATTGTGTATTGGGGTAAATATAATTTCCTTCGATTAAATCAATACAATAAGGCACAGCGGGGAATACCGCTGCTAGACATTCTTCAATGCTTTTGGGCTTACCCGGGAGATTGATAATCAAAGATTTGCCTCTAATACCCGCACTCTGCCGCGATAAAATCGCCGTAGGCACATATTTTAGACTCACACTTCGCATAAGCTCCCCAAAGCCGGGTAACATCTTTTGACATACATTTTGTGTCGCTTCGGGCGTTACGTCTCTCTTTGCTGGGCCTGTGCCACCAGTGGTAACAATTAAATCACAGCCTTGCTTATCGCTTAAATCTTTGAGGCAAGATTCTATCTCTTGCTGCTCATCACTCACAATATGATAGTGGTATTGGCAAGGATTAAGGATATAGCGCTCAAGCACTTCCTGTATTGCCTTGCCCGATATATCTTCATATATGCCTTGTGCAGCTCTATCACTAGAGACAAGCACGCCAATATGGATTGTCTGCATATCTTGCATTATATCTCCTTTGTAGTGGGGTGGGTATGGGAAAATTGATGAATAAAATCTGCAATGTTTGCAATATCATTGAGTGGCAAGATAGGCAAATGCGTGGGCAGAATCTGTGTATTTGCCACACTTTCATCAATGGCAAAGGCATTTGCATAGGGGATATAAGCAGATTCTATATATTCTCTTGCCACCACGATACGCGGGAATGGTAGTGTTTTAAGCCCTTCGATAAATACATAATCATACGTTTGAAACATATTTAGGGTTTCATAAAAGGCTTGGGTTTGGGTAGATTCTGTATGTGGGGAGGCGTGCCTTAGCTGCAGGGTAGTGCGTGTAGGGGAGATAAGGGCGACTGCGTGGGAGCGTTGAAAAAACTCATAAGAATCTTTGCCCTTTGTATCAAACATTGCCTTATCCTTTGGGTCGTGTTTGATAACTGCTATTTTGCAATGCTGCAAATACTCGCATAATTTGCAGATAAGCGTAGTCTTGCCGCTATTGCTTTTCCCGCTAAAGGCAAAGACAATGGGCTTTTTAGAATCTTGCATAAGATGTCCTCAACGTTTGGCTAGAATGCCGCTACCTGCTAAAGGTTTGCTACGTTTTTGCGCATAGATTCTCTGCTGATTGATAATATCATATTTCCAAATGGGCGCATTTGCCTTAAAATCCTCAATAAAAGGCATATATACTTCAAAAGCTTCTTTGCGGTGAGAGGAGATAATCCCGCACATATAGGAGCTTTGGGAGTATTGGACATCGCCGATGCTATGCGCCATACAGATATAGGCATTATGCTCTTTTTGCGCTTTCTGCTGCCACTTATCAAACCATTTTTGCAAAAGCGGCTTGTAAATATCAAAGCTTAGGGCGTTGATTTGGGATTCTTTACGCACGATACCGGTAAAAACGCTTAGCGCCCCAGCATTAGAATCTTGAGCTAATCGCTCCCATTGTGTGTAAATCTCCGCGGCGGGTAATGCCCCTTGATATAGCTCAAGCATTAGCCACCGCATACAGGAGGGAGTAGCACGACCTTATCGCCTGATTTTAGGGGATAGCTAATGTCCTCTATGATTTCATCATTGACAGCTACTGCACTGATTTCAAGCCAAGAATGCAAAGTTTCATCTTGGGATAAAATCTCTCTTAGCTCCTTAAGACTTTGGACTTCTAGCTCACGTGAGGGGATATTACTCATAGGACCTAAAAATTCAACTTTCACCATAAACATTCCTTGCTGCGTGATTATTGATATGTAAAGCATACCAAAGCTGAAGTTAAAAGTGATTTAAAAACATCACTTTGACTTCCTCTCCTGCTGCCAAATCACTGCCATTCTCCTCTAAAATCGCTAGGGCGGTATTATGCGTAAGATTGTTAATCATTGAGCTTTGGAGGGATTTTTTCGCACTAAAGCTTACATTAAACGTGCCCTGCTCATCATTATAAATCTCACAAGCACGGAATTCCATACGCGTATCCACTCTTTTGATATTTTCAAGCAAACGCGCCTTAAAGAAAGTGGGCTTGTGGATTCTACCCTGTAATCGCGCGAGAATAATAGAGCCAAAGAGGAGGAAGGTTACCGCGCAAGAATTAGGGAATCCGGGTAGCCCTAAGATAAATGTATCACCACAAGATGCACACGCCACAGGCTTACCCGGCTTCAATCGCACACCTTTGAAATGAATCTGCCCCATTTCTTTAATCACATCTTGTGTGAAGTCATAATCTCCCATACTCATACCGCCAGTGCTGATAATCATATCACACTCACGCAAAGCGCGTTCATATGCGGCTTTAATCATCGCTTTATCATCTTTAAGCAAGGGATACACCATAGGCTCTTGCCCCATTTGCAATAAAATAGATTCTAAAAGATGGGGATTGACGCTTCTAACGACATTTTCATACTTTTTTTCCTCGCCTACCTCGATGATTTCATCGCCCACACAGAGAATCCCCACGCGCGCCTTTTGATAGACTTGGAGGAAGTTTTGATTGAGTTCAGCGAGTAAGCCTATTTCAAAAGCGCCGATTTTATCACCTTTTTTGAGTAGCACCTCACCTTTTTTGTAGTTATCGCCCGCTTGACGAATCCACTGATGTGGCTTGATATTATCTGCTGATGTGTTTAAAAAGATTCTGTTATCTTTTAATGTGATATGCTCGACAATGATAAGCGTATCTGCATTTATGGGCAGCAAAGAGCCTGTCAAAGTTTTTATCGTATATCCTCTTTGTAAGGTGGGGCGGTTAGGATTCCCTGCTTTGTTGGGCGGCAAAATTTCTAAGCCATTTGTAAGCAATGTAGGCATATCTTCAAAATTTATCGCATAGCCGTCCATTGCTGATGTTGGGTAAGATGGAACGTCACACGGAGCGGTTATATCTTCTGCGCAGATTCTATGAAGTGCGTTTTTAAAATGCACTTGCTGGGTGCCAAGAGGCTTGATAGGCAGGGTATTTAGGATTTTTACAGCCTCATCATAGCTAATAAGGGTAGGATAGTCTGCCATATTGCCTCCTTATATTGAGTTTAAAGCAAATGTCCTAGTTTTTGCTTTTTTACTGCTAAATAGCCTTGATTATGTGGATTAGTAGGAGTGATAATACTATGGCGCACAACTTTTGCATAAGGTTTTATGGCGTTGATTTTTCGCGGATTGTTTGTTAAAAGATTAATTTGTGTGAGATGAAAATGCTTCAAAATCTCCCCCACGATTTCATAAGTCCTTAAATCACTTTCAAAGCCTAATTCGTGGTTTGCCTCCACCGTATCATAGCCTTTGTCCTGTAAGGCATACGCATTGATTTTATTAAATAGCCCTATGCCACGCCCTTCCTGACGTAAATAGATAAGCATTCCACCCTCATCATTACGTGCAATTTGTTCCATTGCAAGGGCGAGTTCATTCCCGCAATCGCATTTTTTTGAACCAAAAACATCGCCAGTTAGGCATTCAGAGTGAATTCTCACAAGAGGAATCTCTCCTAAATGCGATGTGAAAACCACAAGATGTTCTTTTGAAGATTCTTTAGTGATATATTCACGAAAGCTGATAGCAAGAAAATCTCCAAAACGCGTAGGGAGCTTTGCTTGCTGTGATACCTCATATTCCATATTTATCCTTTAATATATAGCAGTGCAAAATGTCTTATTTTTGAGAAAGCGCATTGTAGAATAATTTATTAAATCCGCATATAATTTTTTATGGCTTATCAATTTATAAAGGATAATTATTATCTATTAATTATTTTTAGCTAAATTAAATAAAGTCAAATTAATACAAAGGAGAAAAAATGGCAAAGAAATTGACAACAGCGACAGGAACACCCATTGGCGATAATCAAAACTCAATGACAGCAGGAGCCCGCGGAAGTGTGCTTTTGCAAGATACTTGGCTTTTAGAGAAGCTCGCACATTTTGATAGGGAGAGAATCCCCGAGCGAGTAGTGCATGCAAACGGCAGTGCGGCGTATGGTGAGCTAACTATCACTAATGATATTACCAAATATTCTAAGGCGGATATTTTTAGTCAAGTGGGCAAAAAAACAAAGGCATTTTTAAGATTTTCAACCGTCGCAGGTGAGAGAGGTGCAGCAGATGCGGAGCGTGATGTGCGAGGATTTGCGTTGAAATTTTACACAAATGAGGGTAATTGGGACATTGTAGGTAATAACACGCCTGTGTTCTTCATCAAAGATGCTTTGAAATTCCCTGATTTTATCCATACGCAAAAGCGCGACCCAAAGACGAATCTAAGAAGTGCGACAGCAGCGTGGGACTTTTGGAGCTTACACCCTGAATCTTTACATCAAGTAACGATTTTGATGAGCGATAGAGGCATTCCCCGCAGTTATCGTGAAATGCACGGCTTTGGCAGCCATACATATAGCTTTATCAATGCAAGAAATGAACGATTTTGGGTGAAATTTCACTTCAAATCTATGCAGGGTATCCACAATCTCACCAATAAAGAAGCCGCAGAGATTATCGCAAATGATAGAGAATCCCATCAACGCGATTTGTTTGAAAATATCGAAAAAGGTAACTTTCCTAAATGGCGATTTTGTGTGCAGATAATGCCTGAAAAAGACGCAGCGAATTATCGCTTTAATCCATTTGATTTAACAAAAGTATGGAGTCATAAAGATTATCCATTGATTGAAGTGGGGATTTTAGAGCTTAATAAGAATCCTGAAAATTATTTTGCTGAAGTAGAGCAGGCAGCTTTCAATCCTGCTAATATCGTGCCGGGCATTGGGTATAGCCCCGATAAAATGCTACAAGGGCGATTGTTTGCCTATGGCGATACGCAGCGATATAGATTAGGTATTAATCATACGCAATTGCCTGTGAATGCGGCAATTTCTCCTGTATCCAATACACAGCGAGATGGCTATATGCAGATGGGTAAATTTGGTGGGGAACGTAACTACAATCCAAGTAAATTTGATGATTATAGCGAAGATAGCAATGCTATTGAGCCGCCATTACATACACAAGGAGGCGATGTAGCGATGCGATATAATCACAGAGATACAGAAGATGATTATTATGTCCAAGCCGGAGATTTGTATCGCTTAATGAATGATGCACAAAAAGAGGCGTTGTGTCAAAATATCAAAGAGGCAATGGAAGGTGTGCCAGCGGATATTAAAAAGCGTCAAATTGAGCATTTTAAAAAGGCTGATCCTGCTTATGGCAAACGTGTAGAGGAGCTAGTGCTGTAAGGATTTATATTAAAGTATTTGCGCTCGTAGGGAAGTGGATTCCCAATACTCCACGTATGATGGGATAACGTCGGCTTCTCTGTCTTTAATCCCTCTCTTGCAGGGTATTGTAAATATTTCATAAACCCGCAGTAAATGTGGATTCAGGAAATAGGCTATTTCACTTTTACATATAAAAATATCACACAGATATTTTTATATTTCCTGTGCCGTAAGATTTTTAAACCTTAGAAACTCACTCTGCAAGTGTGAAGTGAGAAAGGTAGTCTAGCAAACACTTCGTGCGTATGACAATCAAAGCAAGTATATTTACTAAGTGTGTGCTTTTCTAAAAAACTTTGTTTTACAGGAAATTTCTTTTGTCCTCGTAGTTTTGCTGTTACTAGATTTGCCTTAGGAGGGCTGCAGATGCAAAGTAAGATCTTTTCTAAAGAAGCATTGCTTTGCAAGTGTAGATAAACATTTTGAAACTCTGCAAGGGCAAAATAAGGCTTTAGCTCTATTCTTTAATTTTGCAATGATAAATGATGTGATTCTGCACCCTGTGTATACGTGGATATGCTGGATTTATGTCTTAAGTATTATAGATAAGATTTTTAATCAATTTATAAAATATATTTGGAATGCCTTATAAAATAGCATAAAGTAAAATATCAAAAATGCATACAAAAGATAGATTCTAAGCAGCAATGAGAAAAGGAGCAATATGACACTTACACCACAAGAAGAGCAAAAACTCGAGGAATTTTGCGCTAAGGCATTTGACTTCGCACGAGAAAATGATAAAGAATCTTTAGAAATAATGCTAAATGCGGGATTAAATATTAATCTAGCTAATCACAAAGGCAATACGTTGCTAATGTTAGCCGCATATCATAATAATATAGAAGTGGTAAAAATGCTGCTAGAGCGAGGTGCGAAGGTCGATAAGAAGAATGATAAAAATCAAACACCCCTTGCTGGTGTGTGCTTCAAAGGCTATACAGATATGGCAAAATTACTACTTGAATATGGTGCGAACCCTGATATTGATAATGGAATGGGGCTTACACCGATGAATTGCGCCTGTATGTTTAGACACAAAGACATTATCCCTCTACTTCTAAAAAAGTCTAAAAAGAAACTCACATTAATGCAAAAAATCAGTATGTTTTTGATGTGTGTGAAGGACATAAGAAGAGATACTTTCTAAGTTTCTTAAAATCTTGTAATGTTATAAGGATATCAAAATATGAGCTTCTTATGCTTTTAAATTCATCATTCAAAGGGCATTTTCTTGCGATTTTTACGATTGGAGTGTGGGGCATTACCTTTAGCTCGACAAAGATATTATTAGCAGATTTCGCTCCTAGCGAGATTTTATTTATCCGCTTTTTGATTGCTTTTGTGTTTTTAAGTGCGCTATGTAGGCATAGTATCGGCTTTTGTGGGCTAAAATATGAAGTGATTTTTATATTTGCTGGGCTTTTTGGTGGGTGTTTGTATTTTCTAGCTGAAAATATTGCTCTGCAATACACAAGTGTGTCTAATGCCTCGTTACTTGTAGCAATCAATCCTTTTTTTACGGGACTATTATTTGCAATTTTTTATCATAAAAAAATGAGCAGATTTTTTATTTTTGGCTTTATTTTTGCGTGTGTTGGGATTATTTTAGTCATTTTTCAGGGAAATTTTCATATAGAAATCTACCCTGTGGGAGATTTTTGTGTATTTTGGCTGGGCTTACATGGTCGATTTATACATTGTTTTTAGAGATGATTTTTAAACATTTTAAGGCTTATTCTCATATTGTAATTCTAAAGAAAATCTTTTTTTATGGGCTGATTTGGACTTTACCCGTTATGTGTTATGAAAATGGCATTATAAATGGTGATTTTGAAGCCATTTTGCATTTCTCGCGCTATATGGATATAACAAATGCACTCAACCTATTGTTTTTGGGTGTTGTGGCTTCTGGGTTATGCTATTTGACTTGGAATATGAGTCTTAAATTTTTAGGTTCTCTTAAAGCGAGTGTATATATCTATGCTGTGCCTGTAGTGGGTGTGAGTGCTGCTTGTATTCTTTTAGGAGAAAGTATCAGTTTGTATATTATTATCGGTGGGATATTAACGCTTTTTGGGATATTTTTAAGTCAAAAATGATTTTTAGATTTTAAGCAAAGTGGGCTAACCTCTTTATTTAAGAAAACAAAATACACTTATAAAAAGTTAAAGCAAGGATAAATAATGAAAAAACTGCTGGTTTTTCTAGGATTTTTTGCGCTCATTGCGGTTGTTGCGTATGCTGTGGTCGGCAATAAAAGCAAAGTGAACAATAAAGGCGAAATGCCTGATAATACTGATATATTGGAGAAAGTGATGGACGGACATAAGGAAATTTATCTTGCAGGTGGCTGCTTTTGGGGTGTGGAGAAATATTTTGATTCTATCAAGGGCGTGGTGGCAACTGATGTGGGCTATGCTAATGGCAGGATAGCGAATCCAAGCTATGAAGATGTGGTGTATAAAAATACCAATCACGCGGAAGCAGTGCATATCGTGTATGACCCTACGGTAGTAAGCCTCTCTTTTTTGCTTGATATGTATTATAAGGTGATTGATCCTACTTCTGTGAATAAGCAGGGTAATGATAAAGGCACACAATACCGCACAGGCATTTATTTTGTGGATTCTGATGATGAGGCAATCGCAAAAAAATCACTTGAAAATTTGGCACAAAAATATCAAGGGCAGAAAATCGCCATCGAATTGCTACCACTTAAAAACTACTACAAGGCTGAAGAATATCACCAAAAATACCTCGATAAGAATCCAAATGGCTATTGTCATATAGGCGAAGATAAGTTTGAATACGCAAAAAATGCTAGAGATACGAGTTTGACAGGATTTGCACAAAATTCGCAAAGCACACCTTTGTCCTCAAAGTCATCAATATGGCAGCAAAGCCTTGAAGCACAAAAGACATATACTGCCCCAAGCGATGCAGTTTTGAAACAGAATCTTAGTGAATTGCAATATTGTGTAACGCAACAAAATGCCACAGAACCTGCCTTTAGAAACGAATATTGGAATAATCACAAAAAGGGCATTTATGTCGATATAACCACAGGTGAGCCGCTCTTTTCTTCAAAAGATAAGTTTGATTCTGGCTCGGGTTGGCCTAGCTTTACTAAGCCCATTTCAGGCACGAACTTGAAAGAATTAGCTGATAATAGCTATGGTATGAGTCGCATAGAAGTGCGAAGTGAGGGAGGAAATGCACATTTAGGACATCTCTTTGATGATGGTCCAAGAGAAGCTGGAGGGTTGCGCTATTGCATTAATAGCGCATCTTTGAAGTTTATCCCAAAAGAAGATATGGAAAAGCAGGGCTACGGGCATTTGCTGCATTTGCTGCATTAAATACTTTAATTGGCTACCTCACAAGTGTATGCAGAAATAGAATGAACCGTGATAAATGACACACCATAACTATAATAGAATCTGGATATTGTATTCCACTTAGTGGCTAAGAAGATATAATTCTTCATCAAATGATTTTAAGCACCTATCTTAGACTTTTCTCCCATTCATACGCACTTTTGACAATCAACCTTAAATTATTAAATTGTGGTTTCCATTGTGTGAGGGAGAGAATCTTGTCATTTTTCGCACTTAGAGCGATAGCGTCGCCCTCTCTACGAGCAGATTCTATAACTTTGAAATCAACGCTACTTACTTCTTTGACAATATCAATCACTTCTCTTACGCTATATCCTTGAGAATAGCCTACATTAAATATATTTGATTGTTTGGTGCGTTGCAGATAGTGCAATGCCTCAAGGTGTGCGGTGGCTAAATCATCAATGTGGATATAATCCCGCACACAAGTGCCATCTTTAGTAGGATAATCCACGCCAAAAATGCCCATACTCTCCCTTTTGCCACAGGCACATTCACAGGCGACCTTGATAAGATGTGTAGCATTTTTACTTCTTTGTCCCAAACCTTGATGATTTTTAAGCCCTTCAGGGGTGTTATCCATACTCGCTCCAGCGACATTAAAATAGCGCAGAGCAACATATTCAAAGTGTTTATAAGCTAATGCACTATCTTGTAGCACTCGCTCGCTCATCATTTTTGACGCCCCATAGGGATTAATAGGCAAAAGCGGGGCATTCTCATCAATAGGTATAAGCTCTAGGGGAGGCTCACCATACACAGCGGCTGTGGAGCTGAAAATAAACTTTGATATGCCATATTCTACGCATAGGGCGATAAGGTTTGTTGTGTTTAGGGTATTATTTGTGTAGTATTCAATGGGTTTGAATACAGATTCTCCCACGATGAGTGAGGCTGCGAAATGTATCACGGCTTCAAATGTGTAAGTTTCAAACAAAGAGCACATTTGCTTTGTGTCATTAATATTGCTTTTAATAAAGGTAATTCTCTGTGGGAAGCACGATTGTAGGTAGTTGATATTCTCTTTGAATCCTGTGCTTAAATCATCGATAATCACTAAATGATAATCTGTATTTTTTAAAAAGCAATAAGCTGTATGTGAGCCGATATAGCCACTCGCACCGGTAAATAAAAGATATGCCATATTTGTCCTTTTTATTAGAATCTACACCCTTAAATAAACTAAAAACTCAACTTCAATAGCTTAAGCAAGTTTTAATTTATCACTTTTAGCGCTTGTGATGAGTAATCCCGCAGAACTAAGGCTAGGGATAATGATTTATACAAGCAAGATTTTGCAAATATGGATAAACACCGCGTGTATATATGGAAACTTTGTGCGAAACCTGTGCTAATAAGACCTTATATAGGGATATATCACAATATTATAAGGAATGTATGATAGAGAATCCTTAAGAGAAAGATTCTATAAAAGTTTGATTAAGAAAAGAAGAGATAGTTGCAAGAATTAAAGAGAATATGGTAGGTATTGGTTTAGTTTTGATGTTTTGTAGCAGATTTATTTCTAGCATTAGCCCCCCCCCCATTTGTTTGTTGCTTCTTGTAATTGACACGAGATTTTAAACCCTAGAAAATTATCACTTTACATATTCTTTACTTTCTACTTTATAGAACTTTACATCGTTTTTTTACACTTCAATCTGTCAAATATGACACTACTCTATTTAAGGAGATTTATTGTGAAAAATTTAATATGGCATAGCCGATTTTGGTCTTTATGTTTTGTGCTTTTAAGTGTTTTTGGTGTTTCGCTTGGGTTTGCAAAAGCTCAAGATATTCATATTATTTCAAGAGAGGATGGCTCTGGCACAAGAAGCGCATTTGTTGAACTTTTTGGAATCTACCAAACTATCAAAGATAAAAAGATTGACAATATATCTAAAAAAGCGGAGATTACTAACTCTACTGCCGTTATGCTTGTGAGTGTGACGACTGATGAGGACGCCATAGGCTATGTGTCATTAGGCTCTCTTAATTCATCTGTTAAGGCATTAAAAATTAATGATGTAGAGCCAAGCATAGAGCAGGTGAAAAACAAGCAATACATTCTTTCGCGCCCTTTTAATGTCGTTACAAATAAATACAATCCTCTAGCGCAAGATTTTTTGCAGTTTGCGCTTTCTCAAGAGGCTCAAGATATTGTTGTCAAAGCAGGATATATCCCTATGGGAGAGAAAAGCTTTACCCCCGCAAATCCTAGCGGCAAGCTTGTTATTGCAGGTTCAAGCTCTATAACGCCCCTTATGGAAAAGCTCAAAGGAGTCTATTTAGCGCAAAATAAAAATGCAAAAATTGAGATTCAGCAATCTGATTCATCAACAGGTATTAGCGCTACACTGCAAGGTATCGCGGATATTGGTATGGTAAGCCGTGAGCTTAAAGAGAGTGAAAGGGCTAAAAATTTGACAACGCAAGTTCTTGCCCTTGATGGTTTGGCTGTGATTGTGAATCCAAAAAATCCTATCCAATCCCTAAGAAAAGAGCAAATCAAGGCTATTTTTGAGGGTAATACAGCACAATGGAATGAAGTCATTAACCAATAAAAGAATGACACTGCATTTCATCGCTCAAAGGACAATAATGACTAAAGTAAAAAGCATAAAAAATCTTTATGCAATGGGTGTACAGATATTGTTTGCCTTATGCGCTTTTGCCTGTGTGTTTGCCGTGGCAATAATATGTATCTTTTTATTTACTTCCTCTATCCCTAGCATTATGAAAATAGGGTTTGTGGATTTTATTTTTGGCTCTTTGTGGCAGCCCAATGCGGAAGTCTATGGCATTGCACCTATGATTGTAGGAAGTGTGTATGTAACTGCACTTGCACTCTTAATAAGTGTGCCTTGCGGTGTGTTAAGTGCTATCTATTTGGTGTTTTTCGCTCATAGATGGGTGAGATATGTTTTAAATCCTGCTGTGGAGCTACTCGCAGGGATTCCAAGTATAGTGTATGGATTTTTTGGGCTGATTGTGATTGTCCCCTTTCTTTCCTCTCTGCTTGGCACAAGTGGCAAGGGTCTCCTGGCTGCTTCTGTGCTTTTGGGGATAATGATTTTGCCAACTATCATTCTTGTGTCTAAAATAAGTCTTCAAGGCATTGATAAGGCTTATTTAGAGGGAGGATTAGCACTTGGAGCGAGTAAAGAACGTGTGGCATTCTTCGTAATGCTAAGGGCTGCGCAAAGTGGTGTGTTAGCAGGGATTATTCTAGGCGCAGGAAGGGCGATTGGCGAGGCGATGGCAGTAATTGTCGTTGCGGGGAATCAGCCCATATTCCCCCAATCCCTAAGCGATGGAGTGCGCACGCTTACTACAAATATTGTGCTTGAACTTGGGTATGCTGCAGATTTGCATAGGGAGGCACTTATCGCCTCGTGTGTGGTGCTTTTTGTCTTTATTTTAATGATTAATCTTTGTCTTAATGCGTTAAAAAGGAGGTGTGTGAATGAATAGAGCATTGCTAGCTATCACCCAAGCGTATGAAAAATATAAATGGGATATATCGCATAAGGATAAGCTTTCTTGCGCTCTTTCCTTTATCTTGCATATTTCTATGCTTGTATGCGGAGCTATGTTTGTTTTTGTGATTGGCTATATTTTGCTTAATGGCATACAGCATATTCATATCAATCTTTTTGAGTGGGAATACACTACTCAAAATGTATCTATGCTCCCCGCAATTATTAATACCATAACCATAGTGTTTATTTCGCTTCTCTTAGCAATACCCATAGCGATTTTTGGCGCTATTTTCTTAGAAGAATACACACATTCACAATCACGTCTTGTGCGTCTTATTGTTCTAGCTATTGAAACACTTGCTGGGATTCCAAGTATAGTATATGGGCTTTTTGGATACCTAGCGTTTGTTGTGTATTGTGGATTTGTGTTAAGCCTTTTAAGCGGGGCTTTAACCTTAGCCATTATGGTGCTACCTCTTATTTTACGCAATACCCAAGAGGCAATACGAGCAGTGCCTCACACTTACAAAGAAGCCTCACTTGGGCTTGGAGCTTCACTACTGCGCACTATTTTTGTTGTGATTTTGCCCTGTGCGATGAGCGGGATTGTAGCGGGAATCGTGCTAAGTGTGGGGAGGATAGTAGGGGAGAGCGCGGCATTACTCTACACCGCAGGAAGTGTAGCCCAAATAGCAGGTTTGTATGATTCTTCGCGGACATTAAGCGTGCATATGTATGCGCTTTTGAGTGAGGGGCAATATATGGAACAAGCCTATGCAAGTGCAGTTATCCTCCTTCTCATAGTGATTGGAATAAATACACTCTCGCACATTCTTGCAGCATATTTAAATCCCTACAAGCATTAAAGGTATAGAGAATGGAGAATATAGTTTTTCACATAGAGTGTTTAAATCTCTACTATGGGCAATTTCACGCGCTTAAAAATATCCATTTGGATTTATTGCGCAATGAAGTCAGTGCATTTATAGGACCAAGTGGTTGCGGTAAATCTACACTTTTAAAAAGCCTTAATCGTATGAATGATTTAGTGGAAAATTGCGTAATACAAGGTGATATACACTTTTGTGGGCAGGATATTTATGATAAAAGTTGTGATGTTAATATTTTGCGGAAACGTGTAGGTATGGTGTTTCAAAAACCAAATCCATTTCCTATGAGTATCTATGACAATATCGCATTTCCTTTACGCACACATTATTCTCTTAAAAAGATAGAGATTGATGAGAGTATAGAATCTTGTTTGAGAAGTGCGAATATGTGGGAGGAGGTAAAGGACAGGCTGCATAAGTCTGCCTTAGCACTTAGCGGAGGGCAGCAACAAAGACTATGTATCGCCCGCTCGCTAGCATTAAAGCCTGAAGTGATTTTGATGGATGAGCCCACTTCAGCCCTAGACCCTATCTCAACGCTTAAAATTGAAGATTTGATTAATGAGCTTAAATCGCAATATAGTATCGTGATAGTAACGCACAATATGCAGCAAGCTGCTCGTATAGCGGATAAGACGGCGTTTTTTCTTATGGGGGAGGTGATTGAGTTTGACAGCACGGAGCAGATATTTACCACACCCAAGGAACAAAAGACAAAAGACTACATTACAGGGAGGTTTGGATAATGCGTGATGTATATACAGCACAGCTTAATGCACTTAATGCGCAATGCAATATAATGCTTTCTTTGAGTGAAGATTCATTAGCATATGCGTGTTTTGGTGATTCAAAAATGGATATCAAAGAGATTGAGTTTATAGTAGAGCAGCTTAATGGGCTTGAAAAAGATATTTTTCACGCTTGTGAGATGATTATCTTAAAGCAGCAGCCCGTAGCACAGGATTTAGAATCTATTACACGCATTATTCGGCAGATTCTGGATTTGCGTCGTATTGGGGAGATTTCACTCAATAGCGCTAGAATTATTGTCGATATGCCCCAAGCATATAGATTTAGCCTTTTAGGAAAAATGGCAAATCTGCTCTATGAGATGTTTAGCGCTTTTAGGGAAAATCATATGCAACGTGTAAAAGAGTTAGAGGATATTATTGATTCTTGTTTTAGGCAGGTTAAAGCACAAATTGCACAAAATATTCAAAATTCCTATCAAGATGCGCATTGGTGGCTTGAAATACTTATGTTATCAAAATATTTTGAAAAAATTGCCGACCATATCAGTGCTATGACTTATGCTTAGCGCTAAAAGGAAAAAGATGGGAGAAAAGATAAAGGATTGATGTGATTTTTGTTCTTGAAGATGATGAGGGGATTTTAAGTCTTGTGCTTTATGCTTTAGAATCTGCCAATCTTGATGCAAGGGGTTTCCACACACCAAGAGAATTTTGGGAGGCTTTTAATGAGGAAAAGCCCTCCTGTATCTTGCTTGATGTAATGCTGCCAGAGGAGAGTGGATTAAGCATTTTGCAAAAGCTACGCAATAATCATAAATACAAAGATATATGTATCATTTTGCTCACAGCTTTAGAGAGTGAAATCGATATTATCAAGGGCTTGGAGAGCGGGGCAGATGATTATGTGAAAAAGCCTTTTAGCGCATTGGAACTTATCGCACGTATCAAGGCTTTGCTACGTAGAAGTAGCCAACATAATGAATGTGAATTTACATTCCACGAGCTTACATATTCTAAGAAAAATCATAATGTCCGCATTGGGCATCAAGTTTTACATCTTTCTTTAAAGGAATTTGAGCTATTGGGCTTATTTTTGCAATCGCCCAATCGTGTGTTTAGTCGCGAGGAATTGCTTGAGATTATTTGGGGGTATAATATTTCAGGCACACGCACAATCGATATACATATCAATACTTTGCGCTCTAAGCTAGGAGCCTATGGCACATATATTAAGACTATCCGCGGCATAGGCTATCAGTTTAATACCTTGGAATCATAGAGGACAATGTGAAAAAAAAGATTTTTTATGCTATCTTTTTTGGCATTTTTAGCGTGCAAATATTAAGCATACTCAGTGTGGTGCTGATATTTGATAATCTCATAAAGTCCCAAACTTTCGCACGTCTAAGCTATGTACTGACGCATTTGCATACAGATGAAATTCATAAGATTCTTACCCATCAAAGCAGTGGATTCCCAACAGCCTATCGCATTACCTTGCTCTCTGCGCAAGGAGAAGTCCTCTATGATAATAAAGCACAAGTAGAATCTATGGATAATCATCTAATACGCGATGAGGTGCAAGAGGTGCTTAAAGGTTCATACACAAGTCCTCGATATATCTTTACGCAAAGAGAATCTAAGACATTAAATGAGCAGACATTATATGCTACAACGCTTGTTGAGGTTGATTCTATACCTATTATCGTGCGTTTAAGCGAGAGAAAAAAGATGCTTAAAGCAGTGATTTTTTTATTTAAGCGCATTGTGTGTTTTTGGCATTATTTTGAGCGGCGTATTGGCATTAATATTAAGCAGAAAGATTATTGTCCCTATTGAGAATATTAATCTCTCTCACCCGCTTAAAACCAACCCCTACCCCGAGCTAAAGCCCTTTATGCAACGTATTGCCAAACAAAAGAAAAAAATCAAAAAGCAGCTTGGAATCATTAAGGCGCGACAGCGGGAAATTGAGATGATTATCTATAATATGAAAGAGGGATTTATCTTGCTTGATGCAAAAGGGGCAGTGCGCTCTTTTAATGCTATTGCGCTTGAGTATCTTAACATTACAGCAGAGGATATAGTGTTTGAGATACCACATTTGCAGAGTATGAATACAGAGATTACATCTATGCTTGATGATACGCAAGGTGAGGATAGGCATTTTGAATGTGTGATAGGGGAGCGGACATTATATATTGTCGCGCTTCCTGTGCGGGTGAAAAATATGCTACAAGCCTTAGCGCTGCTTGTGATTGATAAGAGCGCACAAAAACAAGCCGAGGATTTGAGGAAGTCTTTTAGTGCTAATGTAACACACGAGCTTAAAACGCCTCTATCAGTGATATTAGCGAGTAGTGAAATGCTAAAAAGCGGTCTGGTAAAGCAAGGAGATGAGCAAAGCTTTTTGACAAAAATTTATATCGAGTCAAAGCGACTTTCCACACTTATAGATAATATTTTGCGCCTGTCATTTTTTGATGAAAACACCCTAGAGCTTGAAAAATCGTATGTGGATTTGTATGAGATATGCAAACGTGTGCAAAAAAATCTTATGCCCTTAGCGCAGAATAAAAATATTCACATATACCTTTTGCCCCCACCTCAAAGCAAGAGTGAGATTTGGGGGATAAGCTCACTTATTGAGGATATGGTATATAATCTTGTAGAAAATGCCATTAAATACAGCTATGAGGACAGTACTATCACGATATCTCTAAGCCACAAAGAGCAGTATATTACGCTAAGTGTGAAAGATGAGGGGATAGGGATTCCCCTTGAGGAGCAAGAGCGAATCTTTGAGCGCTTTTATTGTGTGGATAAAAGCCGTAGCAAAAAGCTTGGCGGCAGTGGGTTGGGCTTAAGTATTGTAAAACATATCGTTGGGATACATAATGCACGCATTAAGCTTGTAAGCAAAGTAGGTAAAGGCACAAGTATGAGTGTAGAGTTTATGCCCTATGAGACTTAATTTTACAAGCTTAGATTGATGTTTTGTGCGAATGATGAATGAAAAAACTCTAGTCGTTCAAGGGTAAGAGCAAGGGATATGAGGGATTCATAATATAATAGAGCTCTATCAGCTATAAAAATTGCATAAATTTTGTGCATAAATATATTTTTATGTCTAAAAGCTGTCTTTAAAACATCAAAAGTTGTGCAAAACAAAAACATATAATTAATATAGAATAGTTCATTCTCATTGAAAAAAGGGGATTATAAAACCTCTTGGAGAAAATTTAGAGCAAAGGGTAAAAATGGATATACATCAAATGTATAAGCAAAAGATTACAAGTGCAGAAAATGCGGTGAAAGTAATTAAGTCCGGTGATTGGGTCGATTATGGTTGGGCTGTAACTGCGCCTGTAGCACTTGATGTAGCCTTGAGTAAGCGCATTGAGGAACTAGATGATATTAAGCTTCGTGGAGGTATCTTGCTTCAAGTCCCTGAAGTCTTTAAAATCGATACACAAGGCAAACACGCCTCTTGGCATACTTGGCACGCAAGTGGCATAGGGCGCAAACTTATAGAGCAAGGCTTGGGATTCTATATGCCTATGCGATATAGCGAATTGCCACGATATTATAAGGAAACATCAGCTATGCCTAATGTGATAATGCTACAAGTTGCACCGATGGATTCACACGGGTATTTTAACTTCGGTCCTAGTGCTTCGCATTTATCTGCTTGCATAGAGAAAGCTCAAGTGGTGATTGTAGAGGTAAATGCGAATATGCCTCGTTGTTTGGGGGGCTTTGGCACAGATGTGCATATCTCACAAGTGGATATGATAGTCGAGGGGAGTAATCCACCCCTTATTGAAGTGCCCTCAGCTGAAATCTCTCAAGTAGATATGGCAGTAGCAGAGCTGATAGTAGAAGAGATAAGCGATGGAGCGTGCATACAATTAGGTATAGGCGGTATGCCTAATGCGGTAGGTTCTTTTATCGCAAAGTCGCATTTGAAAGATTTAGGCGTGCATACGGAGGTATATGTTGATGCGTTTGTGGAGATGACTGAAGCGGGTAAAATCAATGGCAAACGCAAGAATATCAATAAGGGCAGACAGACATATTCCTTTGCGATGGGGACTAAGAAGCTCTATGATTTTTTGGATAATAATCCTGAATGTATGAGTGCGCCGGTGGATTATACCAATGATATACGTATGATTGCTGCGCTAGATAATTTCATTTCTATCAATAATGCAGTGGATATAGATCTATTTGGGCAGGTAAATTCTGAATCTTCAGGCACAAGGCATATTAGCGGTGCAGGCGGACAGCTAGACTTTGTGCTTGGAGCATATCTGGCTAACAATGGCAAAAGCTTTATATGCTGCTCTTCCACAATGAAAGCAAAGGATGGCACACTTAAGAGCAGAATCTTGCCTACCTTGCACGAGGGTAGTATCGTAACTGCCACGAGGGCAAATGTGCATTATCTTGTTACTGAATATGGCAAGGCAAATCTTAAGGGCTTAAGCACTTGGGAGAAATGCGAGGCGATTATTGGTTTGGCTCACCCGGATTTTAGAGATGAGCTTATCCTCAAAGCAGAGGAGATGAAAATCTGGCGAAAAAGTAACAAAATTCGCCCATAATCTAAGAAAAGGAGGCATACACTACAGTTTTATAGACATTACATTTTAAAGGAGATACGATGAAGACACAAGGAGAAAAATTAAGGGAAGCGGTCGCACAACACCACCCATTGCAGATTCTAGGCGTTATCAACGCATATAGCGCAATACAAGCGCAAAAATGTGGTGCAAAAGCACTCTATTTGAGCGGAGGTGCATTAGCAGCGATGAGCTTGGGTGTGCCGGATTTAGGTATTAGCGCGTTAGAAGATGTATGTGTCGATGTGCGTAGAATCACCGCAGCGAGTGATTTACCCTTGCTTGTTGATGCCGATACAGGTTGGGGAGGGGCGTTTAATATCGCTAGGACGATACGAGAGCTTACCCGCAGCGGTGCGGCAGGGTGTCATATCGAAGATCAGGTAGCACAGAAGCGATGCGGACATCGCCCTAATAAAGAGCTGGTAAGCCCCCAAGAGATGTGCGATAGGGTAAAAGCCGCTGTAGATGCGAGATTAGATGCAAGCTTTGTAGTAATGGCGCGCACAGATGCACACGCGAGTGAAGGGCAGCAAGCGGCCCTTGATAGGGCGGCATTATATGTAGAATCTGGAGCAGATATGATATTTGCCGAGGCTATCCACACATTAGAGGAATACAAGCAATTCACGCAGCACATTAAAGTGCCTGTGTTAGCAAATATCACGGAATTTGGTAAGACACCTTATTTTACACGCGATGAGCTAGGAGATGTAGGGATAGCTATGGTGCTTTATCCATTATCTGCGGCAAGGGCGATGTGTAAGGCGGCGTTAGGTGTGTTTGAGGATATTTTGCAAAATGGCTCACAGAAAAATAGTATTGAAGCAATGCAGACACGTGCAGAACTCTATGAGACATTAGGCTATCACGAATACGAGCAAAAGCTTGATAGGCTTTTTCAATCAAAATAAAGGAGTAAAAAATGGGAGAAGCAATTAAAATACAAAAGGTAGGCGGACTTGCAGGAGTAAATGCTGGACAATCAGCTATTTGCACCGTTGGCACAGGACACGGGCTAAACTATCGTGGATATGATATTTATGATTTGGCACGTGAGTGTGAGTTTGAGGAAGTGGCGTATTTGCTTCTGCGGGAGAAGCTACCCAATAAGGCGGAATTAGAATCCTTTAAAAAAGAGCTTATGGCGGCTAGAGCATTGCCACAGGCACTAAAGGAGACATTAAAGCTATTGCCTAAAAACGCGCACCCTATGGATATTATGCGCACAGCTTGTTCTATGCTAGGCTGTCTTGAGAGTGAGGAATATGATCTTCATAAGCTATCATTTCCTATGCAGCAAAAAATCGCCGTGAGATTGCTAGGGATTTTCCCCTCTGTGCTGACATTTTGGCATCATTATCATCATAGTGGCAAGGAGATTAGCACACAATCAAATCAAGATTCTATTGGCGGATATTTCTTGGAGCTGCTTCATCAAAAGCCTCCAAAAGAGCTATGGGTAAAGGCTATGCACGTAAGCCTTATACTCTATGCAGAACACGAATTTAACGCAAGCACTTTTAGCGCGAGGGTGATTACTGCAACAATGTCGGATATTTATTCAGGTATTACAGGAGCGATTGGCGCATTAAGAGGACCACTACACGGCGGGGCAAACGAAGCAGCAATGGAGCTTATCACTGAATATAAAAGCCCACAAGAGGCTACACAAGGCATTTTAGATAAGTTAGCAAAGAAAGATAAAATTATGGGCTTTGGACATCGTGTGTATGTCCAGGCTGACCCGCGCAATGTGGTGATTAAAGAATGGAGCAAACGCTTAAGCGAAGATGTAGGCGATACAAAGGGCTTGTATCCTATCAGTGAAGCCATAGAAAAGGTAATGTGGGATCAAAAGAAGCTTTTCCCTAATCTTGATTTTTATAGCGCGTCTGCTTATCATTTTATGGGGATTCCTACGGCTTATTTTACACCTATTTTTATTTTCTCACGCACAGTAGGGTGGTTGGCACATATTTTTGAGCAAAGGGCAAATAATAAGCTTATCCGCCCAAGCAGCGAATATATAGGACCTGAAAACAAGGCATTTGTGCCTATGGATAAACGATAAAAAATCACACAAGGAAGATACAATGAGCGTAGATATGGGTATTTTGGAAACAAAACGACCGGAATTTGATGAGCTACTCACCAAGATTGCGCGGTATGCGTTGGAATATGAGATTACATCGCCTTTAGCGTATGAGACAGCACGATATTGTCTAATGGATACGATAGGCTGCGGACTTTTGGCATTAAACTTTCCGGCTTGCACGAAGCTTTTAGGACCTGTGGTAGAGGGAGCGGAGTTCAGACCGCTTGGTGCGAAGATTCCCGGCACAAGCTATCAGTTAGAGCCTGAACGTGCGGCATTTAATATCGGGGCGATGGTGCGATGGCTAGATTTTAACGATACGTGGCTTGCTGCGGAGTGGGGACACCCTAGTGATAATCTCGGGGCGATTTGGGCAGTAGCAGATTATCTAAGCCGCAAAAATATCGCGCAAAATAAGCCTCCTTTACTTGTCAAAGATGTGCTAAGTGCTATGATTAAGGCACACGAGATTCAAGGTATTTTGGCATTGGATAGCTGCTTTAACAAAGTAGGGCTAGATCACGTCTTGCTTGTGAGGATTGCTAGCACAGCGGTAGCGTGTGTAATGCTAGGCGGGAGCTTTGAAGAAGTGCGCAATGCAGTGAGCCACGCCTTTATTGATGGAGGAGCGTTAAGGACATATCGCCACGCACCTAACACAGGAAGTCGTAAAAGCTGGGCGGCAGGAGATGCGAGTTCTAGGGGAGTGAATCTTGCATTAAAGGCTTTAAGCGGTGAAATGGGTTATCCTAGTGCGCTAAGTGCTGCATTTTGGGGATTTGAAGATGTCAAGATGAAGGGGCAGAAGCTCACTATCCCGCAGGAGTTTGGTAGCTATGTGATGGAGAATGTGTTATTTAAAATCAGCTTCCCGGCAGAATTTCACGCACAAACCGCAGTAGAATGCGCTATTAAGCTACATAACGAAGTGAAAAATCGCCTTGATGAGATTGAGAAAATCATCATCACCACACAAGAATCCGGACATAGAATCATCAATAAAGTAGGACCTTTGGCAAATCCCGCCGATAGAGACCATTGCATCCAATATATGGTAGCCGTGCCGCTTGTGTATGGGGAGTTGAAGGCGGAGCATTATGAGGATTCTATCGCGCAGGATTCTCGTATTGACGCGTTGCGTGATAAGATGGTAGTGGAGGTTGATGACCGATACACAAAGGAGTATTTAGAATCCGATAAGCGCAGTATCGCTAATGCGGTGCAGATTTTCTATAAAGATGGGAGTAAGAGCCAAAAGGTAGAGGTGGAATATCCTATCGGGCATAAGAGAAGGAGAGATGAGGGGATTCCTGTGCTTATTGAGAAGTTTAAGCGCAATATCGCTCTTAAACTTAGCCCCAAAAAGTGCGCAGCTATTAATGAAATATGCGCCAATCAAAAAGCGTTAGAATCTACACCATTTCACGCCTTTAGCAATTTATTCTGGCTAGGCTAAGAATTTCAACAACACATTTAAGGAGAAAAAAATGACTTGTGAGAAAGCCTATTGTGAGCCTCAAAACTTAGAGCAAAAAAAGCTTTTTGAGGAATATGAAAATTTTATGCGTTTTAAGCTCAACTTTGCTTTGTTTTTGAGCTTTATCATACTTGGGGCTTATTTTAGCTTTTTGGCTTTGGTGGGATTTTTTCCTGATTTTCTCGGTATTAGTATAGGAGAAAGCGCCATCACCCTGGGTATAGTTTTTGGCATTTGTGCTATTTTGCTTGGTGTGCTTGGCACTTATGTGTATAGCTTTATTGCGAATAATTTTTTAGACAAAAGACAAGAGGAATTATTAGCAAAGATGAAAGAAGCAAAGCTCATTATTTAAGGAGGTTAAAATGAAAGCATTGTTGATTTTAAGCGCCTGTTTGAGTTTGGCTTTGGGTGCTGCTTTTGATAGCGAGGCAGAGGTTGTTAAAAACGATCTCAATCTCACCGCTGTGGCGATGTTTGCCCTTTTTGTCGGGGCTACCTTAGTCATTACTTATTATTGTTCTAAAAAAACCCAAAGTGCTGAGAGCTTTTTCACTGCAGGTGGAGGAATTTCTGGCTTTCAAAATGGACTTGCTATAAGTGGAGATTATATGAGTGCAGCAGCTTTTCTAGGGCTTTCTGCTCTTATTTTTTCTTATGGCTTTGATGCTTTGATTTATCCTGTGGGCTGGACTATTGCTTGGCCTGTGATTTTATTTTTAATTGCTGAAAGGCTTAGAAATCTAGGCAAATTCACCTTCACTGATGTTATAGCTCTAAGACTTGAGGAAAAGCCTATACGTATAGTTGCTGCTTTAAGCACACTTTGCATAGTGATTTTATATCTTGTGGCTCAAATGGTAGGTGCAGGGCAGCTCATACAAACGCTTTTTGGGCTTCCTTATGCTTTAGCTGTGGTTTTAGTGGGGCTTTTGATGATGGCTTATGTGATCTTTGGAGGGATGCACGCAACAACTTGGGTGCAAATCATCAAAGCCTCGCTCTTACTTGGAGGTACTAGCTTTATGGCTTTAGTCATACTCTATCTCTCAAATTTTGACTTGAAATATTATTTTGATATGGCAATTAACAATCACCCCAAAGGCGAAGCCATAATGAAAGCCGGGACTTTCTTTAAAGATCCTATTGCTACCTTTTCTTTAGGACTTGCAGTTACCTTTGGCACAGCCGGTTTGCCTCATATTTTAATGCGTTTTTTCACGGTTAAGGATGCGAGTGAGGCTAGAAAATCCGCTTTTTGGGCAACTTGCTTTATCGCGTATTTTTTCATTTTGATGTTTGTTTTGGGTTTTGGAGCGATAGCCTTTGTTTTAGCTGATGCAAGATACATTGATGCGAGTGGGAATTTTAGCGGAGCGAGTAATATGGTGGTGATTATCTTGGCTGAGATTTTAGGCGGTAATGTGCTTTTGGGCTTTATCTCTGCTGTGGCTTTTGCGACTATTTTGGCTGTTGTCTCTGGGCTTTGCATAAGCGGAGCTGGAGCCATAGCTCACGATTTATACAATCACGCCATAAAGCAAGGCAAGGCAGATTCTAAAAGCGCTTTGAGAATCTCAAAAATCGCCACTATAGTTTTAGGGATTTTATCCATTATTCTAGGCTTTGTTTTTGAAAATCAAAATGTAGCCTTTATGGTGGGGCTTATCTTTGGCATAGCAGGGAGTGTGAATTTCCCTATCATCTTGCTGTGCTTGTATTGGCGGGGTTTGACTACAAGGGGCGTTTTCTTAGGAGGCTTACTAGGGCTTTTAGCTGTGGTTAGTTTTGTGATGTTTTCTCCTAGTATGTGGGTAAAGACCTTTGGCTTTGAGAGTGCGATTTTTCCTTATGATCATCCGGCTATTTTTTCTATACCTCTTACCTTTTTCTTGCTGTGGTTTTTCTCCATCATAGATAAAAGTAAAAGAGCTAGTATTGATAAAGAAAATTTCGCCGCCTTTGATTTTAGGGCAAGAACAGGCATAGGAGCAAATAGCGCCAATATACATTGATTCTTATACCTTTGCCAAAGTGCAAAGGTATTTATTTGTATTATTCATAATATTCAAAGTTTAAGTTTGCTATCATTTTCTATACTCTCAAATATTCCTCTTAAATATATATAAATAATGGAGACTTATAATGAGCGAAAAGCAAAGACTGCACACTACTATTTGGAAAATCGCCGATGAGCTTCGCGGCAGTGTCGATGGCTGGGATTTTAAAAACTATGTTTTAGGATTCTTATTCTATCGATTTTTATCAGAAAATTTTGTCGCTCATATTAATGAAAAACAAAGTAGCGGGGGGAGGGGGAGGGGTATTCAACTATTTAGCCCTAGAAGATGAAAAAGCTAAAGTAGCACAAGAAGTCCTCGTTAGAGAAAAGGGCTTTTTTATCCTCCCCTCCCAATGCTTCATACGCGTTTTAGATAAAGCAAAAGATTCACAAGAGTATAGAGATAATCTCAATACCACCTTAAGCGACATTTTACCTCTATTCAAGCCTCCGCTATTGGCACTCCTAGCGAGATAGCCTTCAAAGGGCTATTTAATGATATGCGCCTTAATGATACGATACTTGGCGAGAGTGTCAAAAAGCGCAATGACAAACTTTACAAAGTGATGAGTGTTATCGCTACACTAGAGCTAGGCTTTAGCCATAATAGCATTGATGCCTTTGGCGATGCCTATGAATACTTAATCGGTATGTATGCGGCAGCAGCGGGAAAAAGCGGAGGCGAGTATTTCACACCTCAAGAGGTTTCGCACTTTATGGCGCAAGTGGTCTTTTATGAGAGAAAAAAGGCAAATAAAGTCTATGATATCACTTGCGGCAGTGGCTCTTTGGTCCTGCAGTGCGAGAGAATAGGCAAAGATAGAATCTTAAAGGGATTCTACGGGCAGGAGATTAACCCCACTTCTTACAACCTCTGCCGTATGAATATGATTTTGCATGAATATCAATTTTACAAATTTTAATATCGCTTTGGGCGATACGCTTTTAGAGCCTAAACACGGCGATAGTGAGCCTTTTGATGTGATTGTGTCAAATCCGCCATTTTCTACCAAATGGGAGGGTAAGGATAATCCTTTGCTTATAAATGATGAGCGATTTGCTCCGGCGGGAGTGCTTGCTCCAAGTAGCAAGGCAGACTTTGCGTTTTTGCTTCACGGGCTATCGTGGCTCTCTCCCTCTGGCATTATGGCAATCGTAATGTTCCCAGGTGTGTGCTATCGCGGCGGTGCAGAGCGGCAAATCCGCAAATATCTAATCGATAATAATTTCATCGATAGCGTGATTACCCTGCCGCCTAATCTCTTTTTTGGTAATAGTATTTCTGCTTGTATCATCGTGCTAAAGAAAAATAAGCCTGATACTTCCGTGCTTTTCATCAATGGCAGCGAGGAATATGCAAAAGCGACTAATAAGAATAAGCTCTCCCCACAAAATATAGACAATCTCCTTAAATTTTACACGCAAAGGGCAGATGTGCCTTTTGTGTGTAAGGTGGCAAGCTATGAGGAGATAGCCACTAATGACTATAATCTAAGCCCTTCAAGCTACATCGAGGCAAAGGATACGCGCGAGAGGGTGGATATTAAGGAGCTAAATGCTGAGATTAAGGAGATTGTAGAAAGACAAGCAGCTTTAAGAGCACAGATTGATGCTATAGTCGCAGATTTGGAGGGCTAACCCCATCCTGTCATTGCGAACGCAGTGAAGTAATCCACGCCTTTAGTCATTACGAGGAAGTGCGAAGCACAACGAAGCAATCCATACATAAAATAAAAGGAGTGGCAAATGAATAGCATAGAGAAACTTATACAAGAGCTTTGCTCTAATGGCGTGGAGTTTAAGGCACTTTGGGAGATAACTCATTTAAGGGCAGGAGATAGAATTATAAAATCAATGATGAAAGATAATGAAAAATATCCTGTTTATGGCGGAGGTGTAGAACCCACAGGCTATTACCACGAATTTAATTTTAAAAATGCCATTACTATTGCAAGGGCTGGAAGTGCTGGTTCTGTGTGTTGGCAGGAAAAAGAATTTTGGGCTACTGATGTATGTTTTGTCGCAAGTAGCCGTCATTGCGAGGACTACAGGACGAAGCAATCCATATATAAACAAAAGAAAGGACTAACCTTGAAAAAAGCCTATGTGTATATACTTTTTTTCTAAAGCCAATGGCACACTTTATACAGGTGTAACAAGTGATTTGCCTAAAAGAATTTATGAGCATAAAAACAAAATCACAAAGGGCTTTAGTGCAAAATATAATGTTGATAAATTGGGATATTATGAAATATATGATGATATAAAAGACGCTATTGCAAGAGAAAAGCAAATCAAAGCTGGAAGCAGGCAGAAAAAGCTTGATTTGATAGAGAGTTTCAATCCACGATGGGAGGATTTATATGAAAGTTTATTGTAGCCGTCATTGCGAGGCAGTGTGAAGCACAACGAAGTAATCTATAAAAAGAATAATAGATTACTTCGCTATGCCCGTAATGACGAAATAGATTGCCACGAAGGCCCTGCGGACTTTCTCGCAATGACAAGGAGCAAATGACAATGAAAAGCTTACAAAAGCAAACAAATATGTTATAATCACATACAAATTCATACAAAAGGATAGATTATGACTTCATTAGTGCAGTTTAGAATGGATAGCAACGATAAAGAGCTTTTGGAAACAATGCTTAAAGATATGGGGCTTGATTTGGGCACGGCTTTTAGAATCTTTGCCGCAAAGGTGCTAAAAACAGGTGAGATACCCTTTCAAATCAGCACAAATATCGACCCTGACACGATGGAAACAGAAGCAAACAAAAGAGCTTATAAAAAGGCTTTAAAAGAGCTAGAAAATGGTGAAACGATAAGCCACGAGGAGCTAAAAAAGGAATTGGGCTTATGAATTTTGATATAAAATATAGTAGAGCTGTAAAGAAATTTTTACATAAGCATCGCGATTTAGCTCCTAAAATCATTGATTGCTTAGAGCAAATCGCGCAAAATCCATACTCAAATACCCTTGATATAAAAAAGCTGCAGCATACGACAAATTGCTTTCGCTTGAGGATTGGCAAATATAGAATCCTCTATGAGATAAGAGATGAAGAAATACTCATCTATGCTTATGATGCAGATAGCAGAGGCGATGTGTATAAATGAGGCTTTAGCTAAAAAACAATAAAAGATTCTAAAGGAGGCTTGAAAAATTAGTTTGTATTAGAATCGAGATTTGCGGGGGTAGCGGGTGAATTTGCTGGTGCAAATGCACGCCACGAGGCTAAAGCCTCTCGCAATGACGGACAAAATTGTCATTGCGAGGGACTGTAACGACCGAAGCAATCTATAAAATCAATGTAATGGATTGCCACAGCCCTAAAGGGCTTCGTAATGACAGCAAAAGCCTAGGTTGCCACGAATCTGCTTTTGCAGTTTCTCACAATGACAAAAAAAGTTAGATTGTCGCGGCGATTCTGCTTCGCAATGACGCAATAAGCTATGCGGCAAAGCCTTGCGATGACATATTCAAACCAAAGGAGCAAAAATGCAATCACTTGAGCGAATTATGCAAGATGAACGCTCTACACTTGTGGCGCAATACACACCATCAAAGCACACAAATAGCGGCTATCAAAGCGAAGCGGCTTTAGAAGCGGAGTTTATAGCCATCTTAGAATTGCAAGGCTATGAATATGTGCCTATTAAGAGTGAGGAGGCATTGATAGAGAATCTTAAAAAGCAGCTTGAAGCCCTTAATAACATCACTTTTAGCCCGAGTGAATGGCAGAGGTTTTTTAAAGAAGTGCTATGCCGCGCGAGTGATGGGATTATCGAAAAGACGACATTAATACAAGAGCAAGAAATCCAAGTGCTTAAACGCGATGATGGGTGTGAGATTAATATCAAACTGCTTGATAAAAATCATATTTATAATAACCGTCTGCAAGTGATTAATCAATACGCGGTAGAGGGATGGAGGTAAAATCGCTATGATGTGAGTGTGCTTGTCAATGGACTGCCTTTGGTGCATATCGAGCTAAAACGGCGGGGTGTGCATATCAAAGAGGCGTTTAATCAAATCTCGCGTTATGGCAGGGAATGGGTTATTTGAATTTGTGCAGATTTTTGTTATCGGCAATGGCACTTACACAAAGTATTATGCCAATACGACAAGAGAATCTCATCTCAAAGACAAAAATGATATAAAAGTGCAAAAAAGCAGTCATAGCTTTGAATTTACATCATTTTGGGCGGATTTGAAAAATAATCCTATCAGTGATTTATGCGATTTTGCAAAGACATTTTTTTTGCTAAACATACACTTTTGCGTATTCTCTGTCGGTATTGCGTGTTTGATGTGGATAGAAAGCTGCTTGTCCTGCGACCTTATCAAATCGCCGCTACGGAGAAAATCTTGCAAAAAATCGCTATGAGCTATCATCATAAGCTTTATGGGTGCAGGGCACAAAGTGGAGGGTATATCTGGCATACCACAGGGAGTGGCAAGACACTTACAAGCTTTAAGGTCGCGCAACTTGCAAGTGGCTTTAAGGAGATTTATAAGGTGCTTTTTGTCGTGGATAGAAAGGACTTAGACTATCAAAGTATAAAAGAATATGATAGATTCCAAAAGGGCGCGGTAGATTCTACCAAAAATACAAAAGTGCTTTCTCAAAAACTCCATAATGATGAGAGCAGAATCATCGTAACGACTATTCAAAAACTCGCAAGATTTGTCCAGCAGCATAAAGATGATAAAAGCGCGGTATTTGATAAGCATATAGTGATTATCTTTGATGAATGCCATCGAAGTCAGTTTGGGGAAATGCACGGGCTTATTAAAAAGCATTTTAAAAAATATTATCTCTTTGGATTCACAGGCACGCCGATTTTTGCTCAAAATGCCAATGGGATTGAGACGACACAAAGTGTTTTTGGAGAGCAGCTCCATACATATAGCATAATCCACGCAATTAGGGATAAGAATGTTCTGCCCTTCCGCGTGGCATACATCTCTACGATAAAGCAAAAAGAGGATATGGAGGATAAAAAGGTATATGCAATCAATAAAGATGAGCTACTGCTATCAAATGAACGGATTCAAAAGATAGTCTCTTATATTTTAGAGCATTTTGATGTGCAAACCAAGCGCGATAAAATCTATACGAGCAAAGATAAGTCAATGAAGGGCTTTAACAGCCTTTTTGCGACGTTTTCTATCGAAGCGGCGATTGCGTATTACAAAGAGTTTAAGCGGCAAAATGAATGCTTAGAGAAGCATAAGCAGCTTAAAATCGGGCTTATTTATAGCTTTGCCGCAAATGAAGAGGCACGGGCAGATATTGATGGGGTGGGCATTGATGAAGAAAATAGCGATGAGACAATAGGGCTTGAAAAGAGTCAAAGGGATTTTTTAGAATCTGCCATAAGCGATTATAATGCAATGTTTAAACAAAGCTTTGATGCAAGTGCGGAGAAGTTTGCAAATTATTATAAAGACATCAGCAAAAGGCTCAAAGAGCGGGAGATTGACTTAGTGATTGTGGTTAATATGTTTTTGACAGGCTTTGATGCGACTACGCTCAATACGCTTTGGGTGGATAAGAATCTTAAATATCACGGACTGCTTCAGGCGTATTCTAGGACAAATAGAATCTTAAATGCAGTAAAGACATTTGGGAATATCGTATGTTTCCGTGATCTTAAAGAAGCCACAGATAAGAGCCTTATGCTTTTTGGTGATGAAAATGCGCAAAAAATGGTGTTTTTGCGGAGTTTTGAGGAATATTATTATGGCTATGATGAGAATGGCACATATCATAAGTGTTATGCAGAGCTTGTAGAGAGCTTGAGGGCAGATTTTGCATTAGAGCATATTTTGGAAAAGTTGCCTTTACAGACACAGCAAAAAGCTTTTATAGAGCTTTTTTCACATATTTTAAAAAGTAAAAAAATTTTATCTTGCTTTGATGAGTTTATGGGCAAGGAGATTCTCACACAGAGGGAATGGCAGGATTATCAAAGTCATTATATTGATATATACACAGCTTACAAGAAGGAGCTTGAAGAGCGGGAGAGTGTGCTTGAAGTAGAGCTGATCAAGCAAATAGAGGCAAATCTCGAATATATAATCGAGCTTATTCGTATATCGCATAAGGATAATAGGCTTGATAGGGCATTTTCATTAAGTATTGAAAAATCTATCGATTCGAGCATAGAATTAAGAAATAAAAAAGATTTGATATTAAGCTTTCTTGCCTCGCTCTCACCCCAAAGTGATGTGGATAAGGCATTAGAAGCCTTTATCGCACAAAAGAAACAAGAGGAGCTAGAGGCGATTATCACAGCGGAAAATCTAAAGCCCACAGAGACAAGAGCATTTGTGAGAAAAGCTTTTGAGCTAGATTCTATGAGTGAGTATGGCACATCTTTTAGTGAGATTTTGCCCCCAAGAGATTATTTTAGTCCCCACACGCAAGAGAATCATACGCATATTTTTACACGGCTTTATACGTTTTTTGAACGTTTTAGGGGTTTTAAAATTTCGGCTTTAAGGTTATCGATATTTAGCGACTCGTTTGCATTATAAAATAAGCGTGAAATTTAAGGATTATCATTGCCCGTGTATAGGGTGATGCTTTAATCCTTTTCAAAACACAACCCACTATATTGATATACAGATATATCCCTATGAAAAGGAATCATAGAACTATCAAAAGGATCTTTCCATTCATCTACTAATCTATATCCACGTGAAGTAAAGAATCCTATAAACTCATCTCTATTAAAAATATAGAGTGGCAAGTAATATTGATTAAGAGCATTTTGAAGTGTTATGAAAGTGTGAGTTTTACTTTGAAGGGGAATGCGCGTGAGAAGAATATATCTTATCCCCCCCCCCCGTGCTATTTCCTTGCTTTAGGAGAGATTCTAAAATAGAGTATATATCTTTAACGTATTGGAATGCACCAGAGCTTAGTAAAATATCTGCCAAAGCGGCAGATGTCGCAAATTTAACATTCCCTATACCCAATGTTTTCACCATCGCATTCCCTACACTTACATTAGATTCTAACTCTACTACCTCCCATTGAGGTTTAAGAGCATTATATG
>NZ_CAJTLL010000015.1 GCF_910577135.1 uncultured Helicobacter sp. | reverse complement strand
GTGCATACGGGAGTAAAATATGTAAAATCCACAGGGTAGCGATTTACATAAGAAGCTCCGTGAGAGCCGTATTGATGTGCGATGATAAAAATATGTTTTTGTCTTTTTTGTGCATTTTGTATAATGTGCTGTATATCTGGCAACATTACTCCATCAAAACTATCGGTTGGGTAGAGAATCTTATGGGCTATGTTTCTATCACAGCCCCCTATACATTTTCCGCCATTATTACCTAGATACCATACTTCATAACCCACACTTTGGGCAATATCAAGGATATTATTAACATAGAGTGATAAGTTGCGATGAGTGTAGGTTTTATGTGTGTAGTGTGTAAGCATACAAGGCACAGAAATAGCTGTAATAACGCCGCAGGAATAAAAATCTTTAAAGCTTATCACATTCAAAGATTCTGTATAGGGGTTTGTGGGTGAATTGGAGATTTGCTCTCCACAAAGCTTAACCTTTTGTAAGTATGGATTAACACTGCGTGCGAATGCGGTACCTTAAATACAAGAGAAAAGAAATATGTATAATACAGAATCTTTTTTAGAATCTCATTGTATGAAATATGGAAGGCAAAAATGACATCTCCAAAAGTGCTTATTATCGATAACTATGATTCCTTTACATACAATGTCATATATCTCTTGCAAGAATGCGGCATAGAGCCGATTATTGTGTCTAATGATACAGTCCTTGAAGCTATTAAAAAAGTGCATTTTTCTCACCTTATCATATCGCCCGGTCCTAGCCACCCTTTGCAATCTGGCGTGTGCTTGGAGGCAATCAAGTATTTTGCTCCAACAAAAAAGATTCTAGGGATATGCTTAGGACATCAATGTATCGCCCAAGCCTTTGGCGGAGAGGTTATTTCACTCTCTACCCCCACTCACGCTAAAAATGCAAGATTGCATTTTGTGCCAAATCCTCTATTTAAAGGTGTGAAACAGGGCATAAAAGTAGCTTTGTATCATTCGCTCTATGTAAACAAATTAGGTGAATGTGAGGCACTAGGCTATAATGATTTGGGAGTGCTTATGGTGTTAAAAGCAAAGGGTTATGACACCTATGGCGTGCAGTTCCACCCGGAATCTATTTTGCAAGAGAGCGGCAAACGCATAATGAAAAACTTTCTTACTTTGTGCTCATCGTGTTACTAAAAAGGATATATAAAAAGTTATACAAAGATGTAAAAGCTCAAAAATAGTTAAAAAATATTTGCATTTTGTTATATTATCCTTACATTTAATTTCAAAAACGAGGTGAAAATGAAATTAGAAGCAAGGGTCTATTCATTGCTTAATGATATGCAAAAGGCGATTTTGCACGAGTGTGATGAGATTGTGCTTGATTTTACCGCATTTAATGCTAAGGCTACTATGGTTGTCAAGCCCAATTTTGTGGTCATAGGCTATGGAGAGTTAACTGATGAGTTTTTATCCCTTTGTATTAATGAAAATCACGGCTATACGCTTGAAGTAAGCCATCTTTTACCTCAAGATTTTGTAGGGCTTAAGGGGCATTTGGGTGATTTCACTTTGCAATTTAAAAATGCTAATGGCGAGATAGAATCTTTGCAAACATCGCAAATCGTATCTTTTGCCCCGCTTGAGAATTGCCCCGCATATAAGGGTGTGCATACGCCCGATAAATATGATAATGCCCATTGTATGCTCGAATCTTTGCTTTGCCTATGCGGTGAGCGGCATTATACTCATCATATAGTCTTTGAACCTTTGACCTGTCAATATCAAGGGCGGAGGGTATTTGCTAATGGTAAGAGCGTGTGCCATTTGTGTGTGGATATTTGCCCTACGATGGGCATTAGCAGCGATAAAGATTCTATGCTTTTGAGCCTCTCATCTGTGGATTGTATCGCTTGTGGTAAGTGTGTGAGCGTATGTCCTACGGGCAGTGTGCAGCGGCAGGGTGATGGATTAGAATCTTTCACATACAGGGCGAGGCTCTATAAGGGATATATCCCGCTTATTGTCTCGTCTTTGGACTTTGAGAGTGAGGGCTTTGCTAGAGATTTTAAGGCTCTGCAAACTCTCAATCCTCTGCTGCTTCCTTTTGTTTTGCAAGTGCCTGATATACTAAATGCTACATACTTGCTCACACTTTTGCAGGAGAGTGGCGCACCAATCGTGTTGTATAGCACATTGGGCGAACATACTCATAACGATATAGCAACCTTAAATGAAATCTATCAACGCATTTTTAGGCAAAATGCCATTATTGGCAGCACGGATTCTAAAGCTATCGAGGCATTGCAGCCCCTTATGCAAAGCCATTATATCTATACACCTACAAATAAGGAGAATAGCAAGGATATATTTTCCGCACGAATATCTTTTTGGATTAAGCAAGAATCCTATGGCAAAATCGCTATGAATAATAGCGGATTTTTGCATATTGATACCGCTAAATGTACTCTATGCCTTAGCTGTGTGGAAGCGTGTAATGCTAATGCCTTAATTAATAATAATGCCTCATTTGAGCTACTTTATAAAGCCTCGCTTTGCACAGATTGTGGGTATTGCGTGGCAAGCTGTGCGGAAAATGTCTTAAACTTAGAATCTCACACTTTGCTTTTAGAGCCGCATAGCTTTGAATATGTGAGTATTGCTGTTGATGAGCCTTTTAGATGTGTGGAGTGCAATAAAATCTTTGCGACACATAAAAGTATTAGCAAAATCAAAAATATGCTCACTCCTGTCTTTGCCGGAAATGCTTTAAAGCTTAAAACTTTGGAGTGTTGCGCGGATTGCAAGGTGAAAGTGATGTTTGAGGGAGCACACTAATGGCGCATAATGTTTTAGAATCTATAGCAAATGCAAGGGCTTTGTATTATGATTTTTTTGCCGGGCTGTTTTTGTATGAGCTATTATGCAAACGCGAGGAGACGCTCATTAAGCAAGTAGAGATATTAAAAACGCATATACTAAGTGAAAGTGATGATACACATTTTGAGGTATTGGCAAATGCGCTTAAAACACAAGGTATAAAGCATATTATTGAGGAATACACAACTACATTTATTCTGCCTTTTACCTTGCCTAGCGATACAGATGCGATGCCTAGACGTCGTAAAAAAGGCGAGGTGTTTTATCACAATACGCAAATTATGCTCTATCTCTCGCATTATTGGGAGGGCTGTTTGAATGGTAAAGCTCTGCTTAAATCGCGGGAATTGATTAAACAAAGCACTTTTAGGCTTGATACGCAAGGTTGCAAGGAGAGTGAGGAGCATTTGGGATTCTTATTGCTGTTAATGCGCCATCTTGTGTGTTCGCAGCATAGTGAGGATGAAAAGGTGAGTTGGCAGGTGCTAAGGGAATTAGTCATTCCATTGGGCGATTTTGTGATTGAGGTATTACAAAAGCGTGAGAATCTGCTTTATTATACACATATAGCGAGTTTATTGCAGAGTTTTTTAAATGTAGAGCGTAATCTATAATAGCGGTAAATCGATTTTGGCTTTTTAAGTAAAGGTCAAAATGGGTTTATCCCAAACTCTAAAGACAAAGGAGGCTCTATGTCAAAAACCCAAAAAGACATACAATCTCGCCGCGCATTTTTAAAACGTGCAGGGGTTGGTGGCGTTGTGGTTGCGATAGGCTCCCTTAGTTTGAATGGTTGTTCAGGCGAACACACACAAAAAGCAGTCATCAAGGGCAAAAGTAAAAAGCAAGAGATTCTATATCGTAGCGATACGCAGTATTGGCAGACATATTTTTCTGTTGCTAAGTAATGTAAAGGAGTAAAAAATGAGTGAAGCGACAAATAAGCGCAATGCGAGACGCTCATTTCTCAAGCTCTCTGCATTAGCTTCTATGGCTGGTGTGAGTAGTGCTTTTGGGAATGAAGCACAAAGTGTTGTGAGAAAGGCAAGTGAGGCAGAGCTAAAAGAGCGATACCCTCAGTCTAAGCGTATCAAAACGATATGTACACATTGTTCTGTGGGCTGTGGGGTGATAGCCGAAGTGGTAGATGGCGTATGGGTGCGCCAAGAAGTAGCTCAAGATCACCCTGTCTCTCAAGGCGGACATTGCTGTAAGGGGGCAGACTTGATAGATAGAGCAAGGAGCGAGACGCGATTACGTTATCCATTAGAAAAAGTGGGCGGCAAATGGCAGAGAGTGGATTATGAGAGGGCATTAGATAAGATTGCTGCGAAATTAGGGCAAATCCGCGAGGAAAGCGGACCTGATGCGGTAATGTTCATTGGAAGTGCGAAATGCTCTAATGAGCAGAGCTATTATATCCGTAAATTTGCCGCATTTTTTGGGACAAATAATATCGATCATTGTGCGAGAGTTTGACACAGCCCAACAGTCGCCGGTGTGGCGAATACATTCGGGTATGGTGGTATGACAAACCATCTTGGCGATATGATGTTTTCTAAGTATATCTTGGTTATTGGTGCAAATCCAGCAGTTAATCACCCTGTATCGATGGTGCATATCTTGCGCGCTAAGGAAAATGGCGCAAAGCTTGTGTGTATTGACCCGCGATTTACTAAGACTGCGGCGAAATGCGATGAGTTTTATAGAATCCGCAGTGGAACAGATATAGCCTTTGCTTATGGACTACTTAATCATATCATTGCTAAAAAGCTTTATGATGAGAATTTTCTCAAAGAGCGCGTTTATGGCTATGAGGACATTATCGAGGAGGCAAAGAAATTCCCTCCAGAGGTAGCAGCTGATGTGTGTGGAATCCCAGCAGATTCTATTCGCCATATTGCCGAAGAGATGGCAGCGGCAAAACCGGCGAGTTTAATATGGAATCAAGGCTTGACGCAACATACCGTTGGCACAAGCAATACAAGGATTATGCCTATCTTGCAGATGTTTTTAGGCAATATTGGTAAAAATGGCGGTGGTGTGAATATCTTGCGCGGACACGATAATGTGCAAGGTGCGAGTGATATGAATAATCTCTCTGATTCTCTACCGGGCTATTATGGGCTAGGTGAGGCTGCTTGGCGGCATTTCTGCAAACATTGGGGTGTGGAATATGAATGGATGCTAGGGCGCTTTAAAGATAAGGAGATGATGGAAAAGACAGGCTTTGCGCATTCTACTTGGAAGTTTGGTGTGCTAGATGATGAAAACGCTGCAAATAACGGTGGTACAATGCTACGTGCGTTAGTAGTGATAGGCACAGGTATGACTTCAGTTTCATTACTAGATTTGCAAAAAAAGGCGATGGATAAGCTTGATTTAGTCGTCTTTGTCGATCCTTATGTGAATGACTTGGCTATTTATAGCGATAGGAGCGATAATCTATTCTGCTTACCGGCGGCTTCTCAAATGGAGACAAGCGGCTCTGTGGCAGCGACAAATCGTAGCTATCAATGGCGTTCTAAAGTGATGGAGCCACTTTTTGAATGCCGCCCAGATGAGGAATTTCTCTTTGGTATGGCTAAAAGGCTAGGATTCTTAGAAGCATATCAATGGCGATTGTATGATATTGCTAAGTCAAAGGGCAGGGAGGAGTTTATGTGGCCAGAGGACGCTACCACAGAGCTCACACAAAGTATCCGTAGCATTGGCTTACAGGGTATGAGTCCAGAGAGATTAAAGGCTCATCAAGAAAATTGGCATTTATTTGATAAGGTAACGCTAGAGGGCAGTGGTGAGTTTGCAGGGGATTATTATGGGCTTCCTTGGCCTTGTTGGAGTGATAAACACCCCGGAACGCCTGTAATGTATAATGACAGTATCCCTGTTATGCGCGGTGGAATGGGCTTTAGGGTGAATTGGGGGCTAAATGCACCCGATGGAACTTCAATGCTTGTTTCAAGGAGTTTGCCTAATGCTATTTATCAGGGCGGACACCCTCCTATCACAGCGGCAAATATTGAATCCTTTGGCGTGAAGCTAACTGCTAAAGAAAAAGAGGCGATTGCAGGAAGCACCTTTGCACTTGGTATTGGTAATAATATTTTGGTGGAGAGGGCACTAGAAGTGGGATTGTGTCCTTATGGGAATGGCAAGGCACGGGCAAATGTGTGGAATTGGTATGATAAGATTCCCCTCCATAGGGAGCCTTTGCATTCTGTGCGTGGGGATTTGGTGGATAAATATCCTAGCTTCCCTGATAAGACAAGTCTTTTTAGGGCGAATATCAAATATCGCACTCGGCAAAAGGAAAAAGATTGGGTGAAAGAGTTTCCTGTGAATATGCTAAGCGGTAGGCTTGTGGCACATATGGGGACAGGCGCGGAAACACGAAGCGCGAAATATCTAGCCGAAGTAGAGGGAGAGATGTTCGTGGAGATTCACCCCGATAAAGCCGCAGAGTTGAAAGTCAAAAATGGTGATATGGTGTGGATATATGGGACAAATGGCTGCAGAATCCTTGTAAATGCGAAAATCTCCACACGTGTGGATTATAATAGCATCTGGTTGCCACAAAATTTTTCAGGCTTAGACCAAGGGGAATCGCGCTTAGATTATTACCCTGAGGGGACGAAGCCCTATGTTATTGGTGAATCAGCAAATATGATTTCTAGCTATGGCTTTGACTACAACTCTGCTTGTCCAGAAACAAAATGCGGACTTTGCCGTATTGAAAAAGCATAGTAAAGGATAAAAGATGAGTGATACATTAAAGCAACTTGAGGGTTTTTCAAGGATTAAATTTTATTGTGATACGAATCGCTGTATCGAATGCCACGGCTGTGATGTGGCGTGTAAGGAGGCTCATCACTTGCCTGTGGGAGTTAATCGCAGACGTGTGGTGATGCTTAACGAAGGTGTGGTAGGCAAAGAGACGGCTATATCTATTGCCTGTATGCACTGCTCTGACGCACCATGTGCGCAAGTGTGTCCTGTGGATTGCTTCTATATCCGCGCTGATGGCATTGTCTTACACGATAAAAAAACCTGCATAGGCTGCGGATATTGCCTCTATGCCTGCCCTTTTGGTGCGCCACAATTCCCGAAATCTAATATCTTTGGCAGTCGTGGGGCTATGGATAAATGCACGTATTGTGCGGGAGGACCGGAGCAAACCCATAGCACAGAGGAATATAAACTCTATGGGCAAAATCGTATCGCAGAGGGTAAAGTGCCTATGTGTGCTTCTATGTGCTCTACTAAGGCGCTTTTAGCCGGTGGAAGCACAGAAATATCAAGTATCATCGCACATCGTGCAAATATGCGAGGAGAGAAACTCCCTGAAGCTGTGCCTAATATATGGAAAAGCGCGTATAATGACTAAGGAGAGAGTATGAAAAGTATGTTAAGAATCTTATTATATGCCATAGTGCTTAATGTCTTTGCTTGGGGTGCTACACACGCTGATCCTAGTGAGCCACGAGAGAATGGCAAACAATATGCAGAAGTGATAGAGGGTAATGATACGCTTATTCAAAAGAGTGAGAGAGCAAATCCGCACTTGTATGGCGGACCAGAGATAGAGGCTATTAAGACTTGGGGATTAGATTCCCCAGATTCTGTGGGATTAGGAGAGCTTTTTACACTGCTGCAAGGGCAGTATTTTGCGCTCATTTTCTTACTCATAGTTATCTTTGTGCCAATGGCTTTTTTTGGACATTATAAGCTTATAGGGCAGCGGCATTATAAGCACGGGAACTTTTTACTCGTTTTTACACGTTACAACATCATCGTGCATTGGTGTGCTGCTGTGCCTTTTGTGGTTCTATGCCTCACAGGCTTGATGATGGTATTTGGTGATAAACTTGGCGGAGGGTGGCTTATCCGCTTTGCTAGGGATCTGCACGGCTTTGCCACAATATTTTTTGCGATATTTGGGACATTAATGTTTTGTATGTGGGTGAAAGATTGTCTATTTAGAATTTATGATATTAAGTGGATGATGATACTTGGAGGCTATTTAGATAAAGTAAATCGTGAGATTCCCGCGCATAAGTTTAATGCAGGGCAAAAAATGTGGTTTTGGGTGGCGACACTTGGCGGTGCGGTAATGGTAGTAAGCGGTGCGATAATGTATTTTCAAGGTGCAGGTATTAATACATTGCGTCTTATGGCAATCGTGCATAATGTAATGGGCTTTGCGGTGATTGCGCTTTTGATTACGCATATTTATATGGCGGTATTTGCAATTGAGGGGGCATTAGAGGCTATCATTAATGGTAAGATGGGCGAGGAGGAAGTCTCTATGCTCCATAGCTTGTATTATAAAGATTTGCAGGCTCAAGGGAAGCTTGATTCTATGCGGGTGGCTCATTATTAGCAAAAGGGATTATCAAGGGAGCAAGTGCTTTGAGTGAATTCGTGCATAAAATGCGTATGGTGAAAGTGCATCAAAATGGCACATTGGAGCATTTGCAAGATTATGTGATTGAAGAGCAAAGAATCGCCTTTTATCTTAATGGAGCAAAGCTTTTATCTGTGATGAGTTTGCCTTATGCGCAAGAAGCACATTTTGTGGGGTTTTTAATGAATGAGGGGGTGCTAGATTCTATTGATAATATCATCTCGCTTGAAGTAGCCCCCGATGGCTTAAGTGTGTATATGAATGCTCATATTAAAGCAGAGAAATTAGCGCATTTGCATAAGGAAAAAACTTTGACTACTGGGTGTTGTGTTGGGGTAAGTGCTAATTTTGATGGTGAGATTACGCATAAGCGTATCACTTCGCCCGTGCGTGTAGCGATAGAGCATCTTTTTGCGCTCCTTGATGATTTTAGTAGTCCAAGTGCGCTTTTTAGGCAGACAGGCTGTGTGCATAAGGCTATGCTTGTGTGTAGTAATACTTCATTTGTGAGTGAAGATGTGGGACGGCATAATGCCATTGATAAGGTGATAGGTCAGGCAAGATTAGCACGGAAGGATATGAGCGGAGCGATTTTAATCGTGAGTGGGCGGCTCTCTATGGAAATGGTGATTAAAGCGGCGATGAGTGATATACCTATTGTTGTTTCCCGTGCAGCTACGACACATTTAGGCATTAAGTCTGCACAGCTTCTAGGCATTACTCTTGCGGGTTTTGCGCGTGGAGAGACATTAAATATTTATACACATCCCGCACGTATAGTTTTATAAATAGTTGTATATGCAACTATTTATAAAACTAAGTTACAATACCGCCCTTAAACTTAAAGATGTTATGATAAAGGAGCTAGGATATGAAAGGAATCATTCTTTTATTAACGCTTTGCTCTATGCTTATTGCCCAAGAAGATTCTAGTTATGCAACACAAAAAGAGGTATCAGTGGCTGAAACCGAATCCACTCATATTGTAGGAGGTGTATTTTCTTTGGCTGAATTGCTTGAAGGAGCAAAAAGAAATTATAACCTAGAGGCAAAAGATTTAGCCATTTTACAGGCTCAAGCGACCAATGCAGCAGCATATACGGAGTTTTTGCCTACTGTTGATGGGGCATATCAATATCAAGATACAGACAACTCATATATGCGTCTTAAGGCAAATACGGGGAGTATTAAGGGGAATTGGGAAGTTTTTAGCGGGTTAAAAACTTATCATAAAGTGCGTGAGAAAGCCTCTCTTTATCGTGCAAGTTTAGAAGATAAAGAATCCACCAAAGACCAGCTTTTTTTAAGCATTATCGAGCAGTATTATGGGTATTTTACCAATCGCGCAAAGCTTGTAAGTTTAGAGCAAAAGCGAGTGCAGCTTCAATCTAATGTTAAACGTGTAGAGAGACTTTTTAATGCTGGGCTTACGACGGTTGATGATGTGGAATCTTTACGAGCGGAATTTTTAGCTACTGAACACGAACTTGCCAATGTGAGATTAGAAGCCGAAAAAAATAAGCTTATGCTTTCGCTTTTAGCCAATGTAGAAGTAGGGGATTTAGAGCGCAAAACTATCAAAGCACCGCTTTTCAAGCTTGAGGAAAATCGCCACGATTTGAATATGTTAGGTTTCCAAGCAGATAGTGCGAAATATCAAGCACGGCAGATTACATACTTGCCTATAATCAGCATAAGCGATACGTATGTGAGTAATGGTGGGGTAGATGCTGCCTTTAAGGGATTGGGTGCAGCTGAAGCAGCACAATATGGTTCAATTATCACTCGTCAATATCCACCTAAGCAAAACCAAATTATGATTAATGCGACTATTCACCTTGATTTTCTCACTACCTATAAGCAGTATCAAGCTGCACGGCTAGGGTATTTGAAGAATCTTAAAGAATTAGCTTATAAAAAAGAGGAGCAAAAAAAGGACGAAAAGCTCTATCGCAAAAGCCTTGAGATTGCTGTGGCAAAGATTAAAGCTTCAGAAGCGGCATTACGCTCTGCGAGCATTGCCTTTGAAAATGTGGCAAAAAAGTATGACGCGCAGATTCTAAACTTCACGGATTATTTGCAATCTTTGACGACAAAGGTTGAAGCAGAGGCAACTTATAATCAAGCTTTGAATGATTATGAAATGCAAAAGGCATATTATATCTATTATAGTGGGCAGGACTTGCAAGAGCATATTCAGTAGTGCGTAATAAAAAGGAGGAGTGATGAAAAAAATATTATACATAGGGCTATTATGCGCTCATTTATGGGGAGAAGATGTGTATGCTATTTTTAATGCTGAAGCGGTAAAGGACGCCAATCTCAAGCTTGCTACAAGTGGGATTGTAACAAATATGTTTGTTGATGTAGATTCTGAAGTGAAAAAGGATGATTTACTCCTCACGCTTTTTAGCTATGATATAGAATCTCAAATGCGCTCCACAGAGCAGCAATATCTCTTTGCTAAAAAGCAATATGAACGTTACAATCGTTCAGGTGGTGCAGTGGATAAAAATACGCTTGATAAATATTATTTTGAATATAAAAAGCTTGAGGCAGACTATGCTTATCAAAAGGCGATGTTAAGTAAAACACAGCTTAAAGCCCCATTTGATGGGATTATCGCTTCTAAAGATATAGAGCTTGGCGATGGCGTGAATGCGAATGGCACTAATCTTTTTAGAATTATTAGTAAGGAAGTAAAGCTTGTGCTAGAGTTTGACTTTAAATATGCGAGTAAAGTTAAAGTAGGCGATACCTTTGATTTTCAAATTGATGGGCGTAAAGACAAACTGAGTGCTACTATCAGCAAGATTTATCCTACTGCTAGCACAACTTCACGTAAAGTAAAAGCTGAAGCAATGGTAAAGGACGTTATTCCGGGCACATTTGGCGATGGCTATATTAGGACAAAATAATGTATAAATTTGCCATTACCCGTCCCGTCTCTACCTTGATGTTTGCCCTTGCCATTTTGTTCTTTGGCTTTTTAGGCGTGAATAGAATGCCTGTGGCTTTATTCCCTGATATTGACTTTCCTATCGTGGCGGTGATTACAAGCTATCCGGGTGCGAGTGCGGAGATTGTGGAGACAAAAGTAACAGACAAGATTGAAGAAGCTATTATGGGGATTGATGGACTTAATAAAATTACTTCAAGCTCTGCACGTAGTTCAAGTGTCATCATTGTGCAGTTTGAGCTAGAAAAGCCTTTAAATGAAGCGGTCAATGATGTGCGCGATAAAGTAGGCACGGTGCAGCTCGATTCTGGTATTAAAACGCCGGTGGTATATAAGTTTGATAGCTCATCTACACCTATTATCTCACTCTTTCTTACAAGCGATAAGGTCGCTACCTCAGAGATGATGAGACACGCTAAAGATAATATTAAGCCGCTTTTGCAAAAGATTTCAGGCGTTGGTGGCGTAGAAATGCGTGGGCATAGGGAGCGGCAGCTTAGAATCTTTGTTAATCCCTCGCTTTTGAATAAATATAGCCTTGCCTATACGGATATTTCTAATAAGATTGGTTTAGAGAATCTAGAAATTGATGGTGGGCGCTTAATTGGCACATTAAGCGAATGGGCGGTTACCACAGACGCGCAAAGCTCGAGCATAGAGGATATAGCTAATATCCGCGTGGCTCAAGGCATAAGGCTTGGCGATATTGCCACGATTGAGGATAGCATTGAAGAAGATAAGACTTTTGCTGCGTTTAATAAAACGCCCGGCGTAATTTTTGAAGTGCAAAAAATCTCTGGGGCAAATGAAATTGCCATTGTTGATGCGGTGATGAAGGTGCTGCCTCAAATTGAAGCCATTAGTCCTGAATATGAGATTAGACCATTTAAGGATACGACAGAGAAAACCCGCAAATCCATAGATTCTGTGAAGTTTGATGTGATGTTGGGCGTGTTTTTAGCGGTATTTGTGGTATTTTTATTCTTACGTAGTTTTACTATCGCCCTTGTTTCGCTTATTAGCATTCCTGTATCTATCTTTGGCACATTTGCATTGATGAATTTCTTTGGCTTTTCGCTCAATATGCTTACACTTCTTGCTGTGGCATTAGCCATTGGAATTATCATTGATGATGCGATTGTGGTGATTGAAAATATCCATAAAAAGTTAGAACACGGAATGCGTAAGCGTGAGGCGGCTTATGAGGGGGTGCGGGAGATTGGCTTTGCGCTTGTTGCGATTTCTGCGATGTTACTTTCTGTGTTTATCCCTGTGGGGAGTATGAGTGGGATTGTGGGGAGATTCTTCCAAAGCTTTGGTATTACCGTCGCTGCAGCTATTGGGATTTCTTATATTGTGGTGATTACGATTATACCGATGGTATCTTCTATTGTGATTAATCCTACACATTCACAATTCTATTACCGCACAGAGCCTTATTTTAAGCTTTTAGAAAGTGCTTATGTGAAAACTTTAGCGATAGTGCTACGTAATAAAATGAAGGTCATTGTTGGGATTTTTGCGATTTTTTTCTCATCTTTGGTGCTGCTTTCTATTTTAGGAATGGAGTTTATCCTTTCTGATGATAATAGTGAATTTCAGGTGTTTATGGAGACAAAGCCCGGTACGAGTATGGAAGCAATGAAGGAGAAAACAAACAAGCTGCAAGATATAGTAATGGCAGATGAAAATGTGCTATTTAGCTCTTTGCAAATAGGCTATGATTCCCAAAAGACGATTTTTAAAGCACGTATTTATGCTAGACTTAAGCCCTTGAGTGAGCGCACAGGGCGTAAAAGGCAGTTTGAGATTATGGCTGAAGTAAGCCAGAGGCTTAAGGCAAGTGAGGTGGGGAAAGATTTTATTATCTCCATTGCAGAAGTTGCTGATATTGGTGGTGGAGGGGATGATTCCCCTTATCAAATAGCTATTTTAGCTCCTAATGATGAGCTTTTGCATAAAAGCAGGGATAATTTAGTGAATCTGCTTAATACCGACCCACTTTTAGCTGGAAAGGTAAGTGATATTCATCTTAATACGTCAGAAAATTTGCCTGAATATCGGCTAAAGATATTGAGGCAGAATGCAGACCATTATGGCGTGAGTGCGCAGGAAATTGGCAATGTGGTGCGAGGGGCATTCTCTGGTGAGGCAGCCATAGGGTATTTTAAGGAGAGTGGTAAGGAATATGATATTACCATTCGTGCCACTGATGAGAATAGAATCTCCTTAAATGATATTAAAAAATTGCAAGTGAAAAATGGCTATGGGGAATTGATGTTTGTAGAAGGGCTTGTGGAGATAGAATCTACCACTGCACCTTCGGTGATAACGCGCTTTGATAGGCAAAGAAGTGCAACGGTATATGCCTATCCTGTGAAAGATTCTGGCATTTCTTTAGGAGATATGATACGCATTACTGCGGAAAAAAAGGAGCAGTGGTGCGAGAAGGGCGTTACTTATCGATTGCAAGGTGAGGCAGAATATGCAGAGGAGATGGCAATAGCCTTTATGGTGGCAGTTTTGACCGCTATTGTGCTGATTTATTTGATTTTAGCAGCGTTATATGAGAGTTTCTTGCAGCCTATTGTGATTATGATAACTTTACCACTTAGCTTTTCGGGGGCATTCATCGCGCTTTTTATCGCACAGCAGCCTTTTAGTATGTTTTCATTAATGGGGCTAATGATCTTGATGGGTTTAGTAGGGAAAAATGCTACTTTACTCATAGATGTAGCAAATGAAAAGCGCAAAGAGGGGTATAGCACTGATGAGGCTTTAATCCTCGCAGGAGAATCGCGTTTGCGACCGATTTTGATGACAACCATTGCTATGGTGTTTGGAATGCTGCCTTTGGCATTTTCCACAGGGGCTGGAGCGGGTATGAAGTTTCCTATGGGGATTGTTATCATTGGTGGATTGCTTTTTTCTATGTTTTTGAGTTTGCTTATTGTGCCAGCGATTTATCGATTCCTCGCGCCACTTGATGATTGGCTGCAAAGATTCTATAAGCCTAAGGCAGAGGATAAATTCTAATACTTGTGGGTTTGAAAATCAAAAACACGTTATAATCTCATTATTGAAAATAAAGAGATAGGTGTTAATGAAAAGATTATTAATATATATGTGTATATGTGCGTTTATATGGGCTAACGAGGTAAATGACATCATCGCCCAAGAGTGTATCAAGCAGTATTATCCACAGGTGGTAGCTATAAGGGATAACCAAGTGCTGCTTGAAGATGGTAGTAGCTTCGTGTGGGACGATGGCAAGGATAAAGATTATGATGAGATGCTTTTAAATCCAGATATGAAAGATGCCTTTACTTACCCCTATCCTTTTAAGGGCAAAGTGGCTAATCGCAATGAGGATACATCGCGGATACGGCATTTGGGATTCTATAAAGCCATTTATGGGCATAGTGAAAGTGAAGTGAGGGAGCATTTGATTTGGCTTCCGTGGTTTCCAGAATATTTTGAGAAAAGCTTTATTCTCATAACTACCGCCAATGGTGTGGATAAGGCTTTTAGGCGAGTAATGGAGAGGCTCACTCATCTCCAGCAAGCATATTATCAGTTTTTGAGCGATCAAGATGCTTTTTATTGGCGTAATATCGCGGATTCTCCTAATCTTAGTCCGCATAGCTTAGGTATAGCCCTTGATATTAATACGCAATTTTCTAAATATTGGTTATGGGATAAGAAAGAGCGCAACGAATATCAATACGAAAATCAAATTCCCTTAGAGATTGTCCAAGCTTTTGAGGAAGAGGGCTTTATATGGGGTGGGCGATGGTGGCATTATGATACGATGCACTTTGAATACCGCCCAGAAATCATTTGCTATGCGAAAAACTTGCAGCGAGATACTTATTAAAGTTAGCATTGCTCTATTTGTTTGTAAAATTGCTTTATTTTGCTAGAGATTTTATTTTTTTAAGTGAGTTTTTTAGATTCTGTTTTTATATTTCTGCTCTAAGTGCAAAAGTCTTGCTTTTATATCTACTCCTAGGGCATAACCCCCAAGTGCGCCGTTGCTACGCACGACACGATGGCAGGGGATAAGTATCATTAGCGGATTATTGTGATTGGCATTTCCCACAGCACGAGAAGCCTTTGGAGAAGCAATAGAATCTGCAATATCCTTATAGCTTCTCACCTCACCATAGGGAATATTGCATAATCCCTCCCACACACGCAGTTTAAATGCACTGCCTTGTGGCAAAAGTGGAATGCTAAAATATTTAAGATTACCATTAAGATAAGCTTGAATCTCGCTTGCACACTCATCACTTAGCGGTGTTTTACAACTTAAAGTTTGAGAAGAGGGATTAAAGAAAATATGTGTGATATGCTCTTTGCTCCCATAGATTCCTAAGAGCAAGGGCTTGTTATCCCATTGCAAGATGTAGTTGCCACCATATTTTTGCATTAAAATCTCATTACTACTTGAAGTTTGATTCCACTGCCATTATTGCCACTTAGAGGTATAATTGCGCCTTGTATGTCATTTTTGTTATGAATACCAAATGAATGGGCTAGACCTAAATTTTGCATAATAAAACCCACAGGATCCATAAGGAGCAAGGCACTCTTACCTAAAATTTTAGAGCCTAGTAATGTTTGCCCATTGCGGTAGATATGAAGTGTGGCACGATAGAAAAGTTCTCCAAAGATTGAGCCAATCGCAGGAGTGATAATTAAATCTTGCCAAGAGGGAATCTCCGCAAAGGCTTCAACGCCATATTCCCAAAAAAATGAAGAAGCTAAAATGGCATATAGGATAGATTTAGCCCAACTAAACCCCGCCACACGCGGCTGCATATAATACACTGCTCCACAATAGGGGTGCGTAACCCAATTTAAAAACCACTGATCGCTATCTACCACAGGACCCATTGCTGTTTTTTGTGCCCAATTCTTGCCAAGTTTGTTAATCCCGTCTTTATCCCAGTTTGTAATATCTTCTGGCAGGAGATACAGCATTCCTGCTCCGGCAACCGTCCCGCCAAATATAAGCCCTGTGCTGATTGCAACATAAGTGTATTTATTACTAGGATGGTAGTGAGAGTGATGAGTAGGAGATTGCAAGGTGTTGGAGTTTTGAGGAATCTCCCCCATTAAAAGTAGGGGGGCGAATATCAAATAAAACCAAAGACACCATTTGTTGAAACACAAAGACATTTTAGAATCCACGGATAACTTTACTCAAAATCGCATCGTTCTCCTTAAGCTTGAGAGAACGTTCCATAACGGTCCTGATAACCTGTGTGGATTCCCCAAGAAGTTGATTAATGATATTCATTGAGTCAATGATGTTTTTTGTTTGTGTAGCAAGGGTAATCGTATCTTCGTTTTGCGTATTGATATTATTCACAACTTCATTCATATTGCATTGGATATTCTCAAGGCTTTCTTTAGAGATTTCTCCATTTTGCGCAAGTGTCGTAAAGATTGAAGAATTATCTTGCACTGTGTGAGAGATACTCTCTAAATTTTCGGTTACATTTGTGATGGTAATCTCGATTTCATTTAAGCTTTTTTGTGTATTTTCGGCAAGTTTTCGTACTTCATCAGCCACCACGGCAAAGCCCCTCCCGTGTTCCCCTGCTCTTGCTGCTTCAATAGCAGCATTAAGGGCTAGGAGGTTGGTTTGCTCGGATATGTTGTGGATTAGCTCTACGACATTTTGAATGGACATAACGCTTTCAGCGAGGTTGTGAAGACGTGAGTTTAACTCATTTTGACTTTCGATACTTTGATTGAGATTCTCTAAAAGTTGAGAGACATTATTACTTGTGCTATCTAGATAGGTTTTACTTTGATTGATCGTTTCTTGCACATTGCCTGCAGTCTCTACATTTTTATCCAATCCTGTAACGATGGCATTCCCATATTGTGAGTTTTGCTGTGTTTTTTCGCCAATATCAAAGATATGATTTTTTAAGTCTGTAATGTATTCATTAAGTTTTACAATCTCCGCACTTGTCTCTCCGGCAATTTCAATGGTTTGCTTCATCTTATCAATAAAAGAGTTGATAAATACACTAACAATACGCAATTCATCATTTTTGCCACGATTGAGTTTAAGTGTGCCTCCGGCGGTAAGCTTTTCTCCGCCTTTGCTTAGATCTTGAAGATAGGTAACTACATTTTGGGAATCGCGTGTAAAATTATGTAGCATTTTAAAGACAATAAGCACTAAACTGATGGTAACAAGCATAATGAAAATAAGGATAGCCATAATAAGATTGGATTGCCAAATAGCCCTATCGCGGACTTTTTCAAGTGATGTGAAATTCTCCAACATATTAGAGAGGGATTGGGAGTTTTTATTCATACCCACAGCAATTTCTTCAAGATTGCTTACAGAGGTGGATAATTTTTTATTTGTAGCAGTGGAGGTGTTTGAGATTTTATCAATAAGCACTGCATAAATTTCTTCAAAATAGCTTTGTAAACGCACAGCAATACTTTTAGAATCATTGCCATTAAGCACTTGATTAATCTTAGGATAGAATGATTTTAAATCACTATCATTGCGGATAAAGCTCTCATTCCAACTTTTTGTCATTTGTAAAATGAGATTTTTGTTTGCATTATCAGTGGGATTGACTAAAAGTTTTATAAGCTTATCATTGAGCGCACCGATAAACTCAAATTGCTCGATTAAATCTTCAATATTAGCCATAGAATCTCTTGTTTCTTTTACATGTGTTTGCATAATATCGATTTGTTCAGTAGCTTTGGTGGAGAGATTTCCTAGATTTGTGAAATTATCTTGCACGATTTTGAGTGAAGATTCTTCTATGTGGATAAAGTTTGAAAAAGAATATTTAAATACAAAAAAGAGGATAGCTGTAATAAGAATGAGTGCGGAAAGAATATTGAGGCTAACGTTTAATCGAGTGGAGAGCTTGAGATTTTTAAATCGTTCTATTAAGTCTCGCATTCTGTCTCCTTATATCAAGATTCTAAGATTTTGTCCCAATCAAAGTAGATAGAGACAAATTGAGCACTATTTACCAGCAACTTGGGCTTTGTTAGGATTATCAGCAGCGAGCGCAATCATACATTTTTCAAGCTCTTTTGCATCAGCAGGATTTTCTATCTTTTTTACCCAACGGGTAATTTGCGCCATCGTTTTAGAGCCCGGATCGGGGGCATCATATTTTTTCATTAATGCCGCACAATCAGCAAGGACAAAACTAGGAAGCCCAATAAAAAAGGCTAGGGTAATATATTTTTTCATTCTTTCTCCTTTAGATCAGAATCGTAGAATATATGCAAGCGAGATGTTTTGATTAACTACATTTGTCGCAGGTGTTATCATAGGTGCAGTAGCTGTTGCATATTGTTGATGTTGTCGTGTATAGCTTAAGCGGAAAAATTGATTTAAATCAAGTTGCCAAATGGCATATACATCATGCACATCACCGCGAGTATTTCTAAAGTTAAATGGATCATTGATACTTACACGAGAGAAGGCATACCAATTTTTGCTTCCTTTGAAGTATTCATAACCAATTTTAAAATATAAACCAAAGTCATAGCGAAGTCCTGCATGCACCGCCCAACCATCTCTTTCAGCAAAGAAAGGATTTCCTAGTGATTGATTCGTAGTCGTAGTTCCATTGGTTACACTTGCATTGACATTATGAGATTTAGTGCCTATGTAGTAGCTAGCAGACACAAACCAATTTAAGCCTGAACCAAGCAATCTATCATTTTCAAAATGAGCATTGATATATTGCATATCGCCAAGATTACTGCTACCCACAGATGCGTTTGTAGGTTGTCCCATCTGGGCAAGGTAAGCATTTGCAGCAGCAGTCAATAATGCACCGGGTGCGGTATAGTTAGTCAAATTGATATATGTTAGCATAAAGAGGTTTTTACCAAAATTTGAGGGTAAGAAAGGTGTTTCAAACGCACCAAAGAAAAGATTCGCATCAGCTGTATTTGCCGCACCTGAGCCAAAAATACTTCCCGCTGTGCTATTGCCATTAGTGTCAAATGATTGATACACTTTTGAATACCCCACACGTAAAGCTGAATTTGTATAGGGTTTAAGCGTAAGCACTACACCATCACCAAGGGCATTTACTGCTAGAGCAGGGTATGTGCTCATACGTGCTGAACCATTGCGGAGGTTTGAACCCGGACCATCAGTTCCCGGAAGTCTCCCCATAGTAAGAGCTGCATATCTACCCATATAGATATCTACATAGGCTCTTTCCACATAAATAGAGCTTCCACCACTTGCTCCACGTCCTGCATCAAGTGAGCCAATAGCATAAGGTAAGCCGACTTCTAAGTCGCCAAAAGCCTTTGTCATAGACAATCGCCCTGTGAATTTTGTGTATTGATTGATGTCTGCATTCATATTGAGGTAGAGCCCCATCATCCAGCGGTTGTAGTAGTCATTAGTTACGCCCCCCGTTTTGCTTGTGATATTATGCACTGATGTATTGAACTCTAAGCCAAATTTTACTTTATTTAAAGTTGCTGCAAGCTCGTTTGCATCTACACGTTCATTCATTTCATCAATATCTTTTTCGAGCTGTCCTACTCTTTGTTCTAATGTAGCTGCTAGAGCTGAAGAAGTAAGAAGCAAAAGCCCCCCCCCTAGCGTTGCCAATATTTTATGTTTTGACATCTTCTATTCCTTTGTTTAAGATAAAATAAGGGCATTATTTTCTTATTTTTTTGCTTTAAGATAACTAAAATTACAAAAAAACACTTGCAAGGTGCATATAGAGCAATAAGCTAGGATTTATCTCTTAAGATATGAGGCAGATTATTATTTTCTTTGCGACACGAAGTGCATACACGTGCAAGCATTCAAGGTTATATCTCTCACTCCACACTTGTAAATAGCAAGGGCATAATAGAAACTTGCTGTATCATATTTGAATATTTTATACTAGAGCGGTATCTTTCATCTGCTCTTTGCGATATTGTTTAATAGGCATATCTTCTTCCACTACGTGCATCTTGAGAGCATTTCTTTCATTAATATGGACTGATGAGACATTCCTTATCATATTTGCTATTTCAGGAATGATTTCACGATGATTTTTTGTGCTCCTCTAGTCGAGGATAGCTTATCTCCTGTATAGTAGCCATTCATTGCTTTCTCTTGTGGATAGTTTAGCCTTTTGTTAAGCTTAAGGATAACTTTGTGCTTACTCCTGCCCAATGTAGCTTAAATTCTACACCTTTAATCCCCGTGCAGTTGATAAATGCCACCTGCACTTTAAGCTAAGTCCTTTAATAACAAGGCTTTAGCTATACATTTAAGCTTGATTCTAGTTTAATTTTGTATTAAGGCAAATTGAAAAAATGACAAAATCATAGAGCAATTTTAAAGCTTTTGCGATGATGTGGGCAATATCCATACTTGAGAATGCTTTTTCTATGCTCCAATGTCCCATAACCCTTATTTTTTGCAAGAGCATATTGTGGATAGAGTTTATCGAGCTCTCGCATTTGTCTATCTTTATGCACTTTTGCGATAATAGAAGCACACGAAACTACCTCTATGAGCGAATCTGCTTTAATTAATGTTTTCATACTCACACCTTGCTTTATCAGGTGTTGTGGAATTTGAGCATTAAATGTGCTATTGCCATCTATGATTATTTGTAATATTTTTTGCTTATCTTGCAAAACTTTATAGGCAAATTCCCCCATTTGCGCGACAAGAGATTCTATCCCGTATCTCATTGCCCAGCTTAAGCCATTTGTATCAATCTCTTTTGCGTCAATTTGTGCCAGAAATATGCCTATTTCTCCTTGGTTTGAGGCATTATGTAATCTTTGATATATCTCCTCTCGCTTTTTTGGAGAGAGTTGCTTGCTATCTTTTGCGCCAAAGCTACTTATGATGGAATCTCTACCCACCACCCCAGAGATAAATAAGCTTCCGCACAGACAGCCCCGCCCAGCCTCATCAATTCCCGCTAACCACATTACACACTCCTTTAATTCCTTGAGCATATTTTAGATACACCGCTTTAGTTTAAGCTTAAAAAGATTACAATTCGTCCCTACATTTCTTACAAAAGGGAAATGTATGCGTATATTAGCACCATTTAAATTGGCATCAATCGCAATAATGCTCTTTGCACTTTTTGCGCTGAATGCTTGTAAGGATGATGAGCTTGTTGTAGCTACTGCGGCGAATTTCGCTCCATTTGAGTATATTGAGGGGCAGGAGTTTAAGGGCATTGATATGGATATTGCAAAAACCATCGCCCAAAAACTAGGTAAAAATTAGTTATCAAAGATATGGAGTTTGATTCTGTGGTTACTGCCCTTGCTGCAGGAAATGCAGATATTGGCATTTCAGGATTGACGATTAATTCTGCACGTTCAAAGGTGATTGATTTTAGTGATACATATTTTTTAGTGCCTCGCAAGTCATTATCGTAGAATCAAGCGATACACGATTTGATGATGTTAGCACTAAAGAAGATCTTATAGAACGGCTTAAAGCCATTCCACAGCTTAAAATAGGTGTCTAAGTAGGCACAACAGGCGTATTTTATGCTAAGGGCGATATGGATTGGGGGTTTGAGGGGTTTCCAAATGCTGCGGTAAAAATCTTTTCAAATGGTGCGCTTGCAACTATTGCAATGAAAAATCATCAAGTTGATATAGTTATTATAGATGAAATGCCTGCCTTTGAAATCGCTAAAGCACATAATGATACAAAGATTATTAATATTGCCTTGACTGATGAGAAATATGCCATTGGCATTGCTCCGCATAATGAGGCATTAAAAGATTCTATTAATGCTATCTTAGAAGAAATGAAGCAAGATGGGACGCTTCAGTCTATCATTGCAGCATATTATACGCAAAAATAAGTTCAGATGGATTTAGCAGTAAAATATCAGCTTTTCTATCATCAACTTATTACTAATGAAGGCTATAAGCTTATCTTAGAGGGGCTTGGCACGACCTTGCTCCTTGCTATTGTGGCATTGTGTATTGGTATCATAGTGGGCACGTTAGTGGCTATTGCCCTCACTCATAAGCAACACTCTCTCCTCCATAGAATCTTATGCTTTTTTCTTAAGTCCTATGCAGGATTCTTTCGTGGGACGCCTATTGTTGTGCAATTACTCTTTATCTATTTTGTGATACTCCCTGCCTTTGGACTAAAAGGTGTGAGTGCGCTTATTGTAGCCCTCGCTATTTTTGGGCTTAATAGTGGTGCGTATGTGAGTGAGATTATCCGTAGTGGAATCTTGAGCATTGATAGGGGGCAAGATGAAGCAGCAAGGGCATTAGGGCTTAGCTCATCAGCAAGTATGAGATATATTATCTTTCCTCAAGCCCTTAAAAATGCTCTTCCTACACTTGGCAATGAGTTTATCACTCTCCTAAAGGAAACTTCAGTAGCAAACTATATTACTGTTCACGACTTGACCTATGCTTATAAGAGCATAGGCGGGGCGAATTATGAGTATATGCTGCCCTATCTTTTTCTTGCACTCTCTTACTTGCTACTTGTTTTGTGCGCAAGCTATCTTGTTAAACTTTATGAAAAAAGGCTAAGAGCAAGTGATTTATATTGAGCATCTTAAAAAATATTTTGATAGCAAATGTGTGCTTGATGATGTGAATCTCCATATCAGGGCAGGAGAAAAGCTTGTCATCATTGGACCTAGCGGCTCGGGCAAATCCACTTTATTACGTTGTTTGAATCTGCTTGAAGTGCCAAGCGAGGGTAAAATATGGCTTAATGATAAAATACTTTTCCCGCAAAGTGCGCAGAGTTGGGATATAAATAAAGCACGGACAAAAATGGGTATGGTGTTTCAGCATTTTAATCTTTTTAATAATCTCAACGTATTAGAGAATCTCACTCTTGCGCCTACATTTCTTAAGCTCCTCAATCAAGAAGAAGCTATCACAGAGGCGCATAAGCTCCTTAAACGTATAGATTTGCTTGATAAACAAGATACTTATCCATCACGTTTGAGTGGCGGACAAAAGCAGAGGGTGGCGATTGCTCGTGCGCTTATGAATAAGCCTGAAATAATGTTCTTTGATGAACCTACCTCAGCACTTGACCCAGAAATGGTGGGAGAAGTGCTTGATTTGATGAGAGATTTAGCCACAGAGGGTATGAGTATGATATGTGTAACGCACGAAATGCGCTTTGCTAGAGAGGTGGCAAGTCGCATTATCTTTATGGAGAGTGGGCGTATTATCGAAGAGGGCAGTCCAAAAGATATATTTGAAAATCCCCAAACACCTCGTCTCAAAAGTTTTTTGAGCAAATTAAGCTTTTGATTTGATATATAATTTATGCAAACATAGAAAACAATAAAAGATTCTATAAATTTCTATAAGGCAAGCTTTTTCTTACGCCTAAAGGATGTTGCTTAACTGCTAATGTATTCATCAAGTAAGTCTCATAGGTTTAGAATTTATATTCTTCCTATGAGCGAGGTGTATCTTCATTTGCATAAAAATGCACGATAGTGCCAACTCTAAAAGCGTCGTAGGGTGGTAGGAGGTATATCCTCGAACAATATATAAGCAGGAGCGAGACATATATTACCAAGCCAACCTCGCACTTGTGCTTTAGCCCCAGCCTACATTTACATATTTAAACTTTTCGCTAGATGTATCGCTTACTCCGCTAAAACAAAGAAAGACATAAAGAATCTCAAGCTCCAAAAGCATTATTTCTTTAATAAAGTATTAAAAAACATCGTTTATTTACGGGTGTTTCTTTTTTAAGAAGCTAGTTTTAAAGAGTGTCATTGGTAGTTTTGACTTTAAAGAAGATAAAGATGAGCTTACTCATAAGGCATATAAGATTGCCAATATTCACGTGTCAGAACCTGAGGTGAAGGCTATCTTCGTTTTTTTGACTATATGAAAATGTACTTTAAAGATGAGGAGCGATATGTGGAGGCTATTAGCTACCCACGATTAGAGCAGCATAGGAAGTTTTAGTGTGGGATACTAGAGGAAATGGCAGGTATGGTAAAAAAAATGTGTATTCTGCTTATGTAATGAAGTAAATAATATCAAGTATCTTTAAGGATAGGCTTTTAACCATCAATATGTGTTGATTGATAAATATTGTGCTAAGAAGATTTAAAAAACGTGAAACTTGTGAGTTAAATGCTATATTATCCCTGTGCGTGCGAGGGTAAAAAACATAGATTTACAGAGGTTATACATAATTTTGTAAAGAATTTTTTAAATCCTGTTAATTGCAAGGAATGCTATCAAAAAGCTTCGCTTTAAGGAAGAGCGAATAGGGAATGCCTCATACTCTGCAATCTCTAAAAAAAGATCGTTCTTCTTTTTTTGTTAAAAGCAGATGGATGTCTGGCTCTCAAATACAAATATTTCCAAAGGCTTGTTACAAGCCAATTTGTATCTCATCTTTGCCCTGCGTGATAATATCTGTATATTGCCTGTATATGTTTTGATAATCAGACAGTATTTTTTCGTTGATTTCATTAAACCACATCAGCTTAAAATTTTTAAATCGTGCATCATAGTATGTATAAATCAGCTCTGCGCGGGGATTAGAAAGCTTTACCTTGCCATTTTTAATCTTTGTGATATGTACACTGCCTAGCATACCGATACGTTTATTCGTGTCTTTTTGCCCCGAGATAAGATTCCCAAGTGAGTAATATACTAAGCTATCGCCTATCCACTCTGCTTTTTGTACCACGTGCGGGTGTGTACCGATAATCAAATCAACGCCCAAATCAGCCAAAAGCTTTGCTAAATCATATTGCTCTTGTGAAGGTGTGAAGTCATACTCAATCCCCCAATGCATAGATACGATAAGCAAATCCACTTTATCGCGGACTTGCTTAATGTCATTCTCTAGCATAGCCTTTGTATAGACATTTACAAGATATTCTTTGCCCTTTGGTAATGGAATGCCATTCGTGCCATACGTATAGGCTAGAAGCGTGTATTTAATACCATTTTTTTCTAAGATTTTAAAAGTATTGCGTTCCTTAAATGATGAGTAGCTACCGGCAGTAAGCGCTGGTTTATCTGCCCAATATTTTAGAGAAGCTAAAATGGTTGCCTCACCTCTATCAAGCGTGTGATTATTCGCTAGAGAGACAAGATTAAAACCTAAAGAGAGCATATTATCGCCAAATTCCTGCGGGGAATTAAATGCTGGATATGTGCTTAAGCCAAGTGCACTGCCCCCTAAAATCGTCTCTTGATTGTAAAAAGCAAGGTCATATTTTGCCACAATGGGCTTTAGCGCACTTAGCATAGTGCTAAAATCGTAAGTCTCATTTGCTTGCTTTGCGTCATTATACACAGAAGCGTGAAGCAAGGCGTCCCCTGCCATAATTAAATCTAATTCCTTAGCATTGCTATATATGAAGCTAAGGCATATATATAATAATCCTATCGCAATATGTTTCATTTATTACTCTTTAAGGGTGATGTATAAGAGGCGACTTTTTGTAAGAGGGCGCGGAGCTTAGCTATATCCTTTTTACCCGCTACACTCTCTATACCCGAATTTATATCAAGCATAGCTGGCTTAAGCGCTAAGAAATCGCTGATATTGTCTATATTAATGCCACCGGCGATACACAAATAGCTTTCTTTTAAAGAGCGCAAAACTTCGAACTCAATACTTTTGCCCGAGCCACCTCCCTGTGTGCTTTTAGAATCCACAAGGCAGAATGCCCCTTCATAATGCGGGCTAAAATCTGCCTTTTGTGCGATATTTTGCACGACATAATAAGGGAATAGCGCGTCTTTTAGCGCGATATTTGCAAAATACTGAGGATTCTTAGAATCTAGTCCGTGAAGCTGAATGGCGTGGATATGCCCCTGCTCATAAAGCGCCTTTGCCTCATTAAGAGAGGGCTTATCATTTACCACAGCTACACGCAAAATATGCGGGTAGAGTGTTTGCAAGGCTTTAGCAATCTCCTTGATATGCTTAGATTCTATATATCTAGGGCTATGTGCTACAAGAATAAATCCTAGCATATCAACCCCGCCATTAGTCTGCTCCTTAGTCACTTCTAGGGCATTATCAAGTTGCGTAATGCCGCATATTTTAATAATAGGCTTTGTGCGCTTAACAAATTTATCAAAAACGCAGCTATAAAATGCTACTTTTTGTTTTTTGCTAAGGTTTATGGCGGATTTAAGCGCGGTAATAGCGGCACTTGGATTGTTATGCTCGACAAGATAGCTTCCACAAAGCAAACCATCAAAGCCAAAGCTCCCCACAATAAAGGCGGAGTGAGGGGAGTTTATGGCAGATTCAAAAATAACCCTACTATGAGGTAGAGCATTTTTAAGCGTGCAGGCAGCAGGAATATTAATATTAAAGGTATGGAGATTGCGTGCATTAATGCCTACAAGTGCAGGATTAAGAGGGGTGATAAAATCAATTTCATTGTGATTATGCACTTCGATAAGTGGCGTTAAGCCGTGTTTAAGGCATTCATCATAAATCGCCTTAAAACGCGCAAATCCCGCATCCTCATCGATAAACATCGCCACAATTAAAAGCACCATATCCGCCCCAGCACAATAGCTTATCTCAATTTCTTCAGGGTATTGGATAAAGTCTTTACGCAAGATACAGGCTTTAGGATAGGCATTTTTAACCTGCATTAAATCCGCTAAGGAGCCATTAAAATGCCGCTCCTCGCATAGCACAGAAATCGCCCCAGCACCTCCATTAAGATAATCACTAGCAAGTTTTGTGGGAGAATTGATAGCTCCAATTTGCCCAGCAGAAGGCGAAGCTCGTTTAATTTCAGCAATAAGAAGTATAGGTTCAAAACAAGGTTTTATAAGTGGGTGAATTCTCTTTTGTGGAATTTCATATCCGAAAGCAAAGCCTTTTTGAGCAATATCTTGTGAGCGTTGTGTTGTGATTTGAGCTAAGACTTCCACCATATCTTGTGTTGTTTCCTTAAGGTTTAAGATTTTTCTCTAAAAATAAACTCAAAGAGCTTATTCTAGCATATTTGGGGTAATCGCTTAGAAATGATAAGAAAGGTTTAGCGTGCCCGAATAAGTTTGAAAAGCTAAGTATGAGTGCGAATAAAGCGCATAGGCACTTGTGGATATATCTTTTCCCATAAACAGAGATCCACCCAGATACAATGTGAATCCAAGTGAGTTTTGGGGCGTAAATTTAATATGTGAAGAGCCAAAATTAGTATAAAAAGAGGGGTTTGTAAATGCGTATTGCATATGCCCTCCTCCCAAGAGTTGTGTTTGATGGTTAAGAGTATATTGCATTTGTGTGCCTAGTGTGAGTTGTGGCGTATGAATAGTCCATAGAGGAGCATTAATAGTGGCTGAAGTAGTACTTGAAGTAATTGATTCCTTGAATGCACTTTGCAAACCAAACATATAATCAATGCCTATAAATGGTTTTATCCATAGTTTATTTACTTGTAATGGAGAGCCAATTTGGGCTGATAAACCAAGCTCATAATAAGAATAGTGCTATTCATTGAAAGATACCGCTTTGTTTTATTGAAAGTTGCACCACTATATGCAAGAAGAGAAATTTCTACACCTTGTGAAAAGATTCTATCCATTAAGCCTAAGGCTAAAGAGTTTGTATCAAAGTGGGTTTGTGAAGCATCAAGTGATTGAGTCATATTTGTGTTAGCATAAGTAACAAAAGCACTAAGCTGATGTATGCCATAAGGAATCCTTACATTGATATTTACACTATTAAGAGGGGATTTAAGTGAGCCACGTGAAGCAATAGAGCTAAAAGGAGCTATATTGAAAACAGATTTGCGTGGCAAGGGCGTTATTTGAGCCTTAAGTGGGATAATATTATTTTGTATCATAGTCCATATATTTAAAGGAGAGGCATAAATCAGCATAGATTCTATATTGTCATTAAGATTATCTGCTAACATTGAGAGATAATTTCTATCACCATAGGTATAAATGCTTTGTTGAGTTGGTGCATGAGGATTAGAAAAATTTTCTTCAAGAGCGGTAAGAATGGCTTTTGGTTGTGTAGGAAGAGTATTCATAAAGGCGTTAATGGCTTGAGTGTTTTTATTAAGCGTGATTGTTGTGTTATTTTGGATAGATTCTATAAATTCACTTTTGCCGCTATCTGTGATAAAATCCATTTGTATATTGCTACCACTTAAAGTGCCTGTAATGAGTTGGTGTGTGCCAAGATTCGCTCTTGTAAGATTGACTTTGATTGCACCATTATTTGAAAGATTCCCAATAAGTTGTCCCATTTTGCCATTTTGAACGCCAAAGGTAAGGGTATTTCCAGCTGTATTTTGCATTCCTTGTGTCGCTGTAATGCTTCCACCATAAATCGCTACGCTTGAATATTGAGTGTGTCCGAGTTGTGTCCCTTTATCATTGATAAGTTGTCCTGTAATAGTAATTTCTCCACCATAGTTTATAAGATTTCCTCCACCCGGACTTGGTGCATCATTTTGCCACCAAGATCCTGTTACTGAATCAGCAAGTGGAGTACCACCATTGTAAAAGTTACCATTTATTGTTATCTTACCATTATTGATAAAATTTGAAGTAGCAAGGTTTATCCCAGATGCACTTTGTCCTATATTATATACATTGCCTGTAAGTTCCATTGTCCCATAATTATGAATGGTATTTTGCAATCTTATTGTGTTGGCATCTAGTATCATTTGTGCGCTATTGCTAATCGTGCCTTGTGAATTGATGATGACAAAATCCGTGTTGCTTACATTGAATCTTGAGCCGCTTTCAAGGAAAAAGTTTGCTCCGCGTGAAAAATATACTTTTGATGAGGGTGCAAATTCACTTGAGAGAATTTTTTGTCCTTTTTGTAAAATAACTTCAAGCGTGGCATTTTCTCCAAGTGTGAGACTGCCCGAAGGAGCAAAAGTATGAAAATCGTTGATACTTAATTTTGAGTTTCTTCCTATATTTAAGCTTCCCATATAAAATACAGAATGTGCGTAACCATAGGGATTTGGTGGAGTAATACTCATAAGAGTAAGCTGAGAAGAACCACTGCTCGTAGAATACTTAAAACTATAACTGCCAGCATTGCCTATTGAGCCAAATGTGCAGTATTGATTTCCACATCTTGAAGTGAGTATATCCGTTCTATGTTCCCCATTTTGCAAAACAATAGAATCTGGAAGCCTTGCCGTGTAGTTTTATGCCATAGTATAGGTGCAGAAAAAACCATAGAGTGTAAAGAATACAAAAATTCTATTAATGTAATGAGTGCAAAATTTTGCATAATTTTTATCCTTTTATACATTATATAAATTATGTTATCTTAATCTAAAACTAATGTGAGCAAGCTTGAAAATAAGAAAACTCAAGTAGGATGATAGAATTGTATGAGATTGATGTTACTAATCTACTCTTAAATAAATAAAAACAAAGTTAAGGTTTTATTAAATAATAGGCTTTAAGTTTGAAATATTTAAACTTAAGGCATCTAAATTAAAGGAGAGCTATGAATAAAATTGTGAGTATAGGAATATGGGCGCTTGTGGCACTTGTCGGTGCGTGGTGCTTTGGGGTGTTAGCCATTCATACAGGCGAGAGTATTTCAGCCGTGTGGATTGTGGTAGCTGCGGTATGTATTTATGCGATAGCTTATCGTTTTTACTCAAAGTATATCGCATATAAGGTATTAGGGCTTGATGATAATCGCGCCACACCTGCAGTAGTCAATAATGATGGACGCGATTTTGTGCCAACAAATAAAATCGTGCTTTTTGGACATCATTTTGCGGCTATTGCAGGGGCTGGACCACTTGTAGGACCAATCCTAGCAGCGCAAATGGGCTATTTGCCTAGTATGATTTGGATTGTTGTGGGCGTGGTGATTGCTGGAGCAGTGCATGATTTCACGGTGCTTTTTATTTCTATGCGTAGAAATGGAAAGTCTCTAGGCGAGATTATTAAGCTTGAGCTTGGCAAGGGCGTGGGAAGTATAGCGATGATAGGAATTTTAGGCATTATGATGCTTATCATTGCTATTTTGGCGCTTGTGGTGGTCAATGCTTTGGCTGAATCTCCTTGGGGGTTTTTCACTATTGCGATGACTATTCCAATTGCGATTTATATGGGGCTTCATATGCGTTTTATTCGTCCGGGTAAAATCGGCGAGGCGAGCATTATTGGCTTTGTGCTTTTACTTTTGGCTCTCTACTATGGACGTCACGTAGCAGAAAATGAAACTCTTGCAAGCATTTTTACATTCTCACCTATTACGCTTACCTATGTGATGATTATATATGGATTTGTTGCGGCGATTTTGCCTGTGTGGTTCTTACTCGCACCTCGTGATTATCTCAGCACATTTTTAAAAATCGGTGTGATTGTGCTAATGGCAGGGGGAATCTTGATAGTGCAGCCAGATGTACGATTTGAGAGTGTTACAAAATTTATAGATGGCACAGGACCGGTATTTAGCGGACAGCTATTTCCGTTCTTGTTTATTACTATTGCTTGTGGGGCGATTAGCGGATTCCACGCGTTGATTTCAAGTGGGACAACGCCCAAAATGCTAGAGAAAGAATCCCACGCGCGAATGGTGGGCTATGGCGCTATGCTTATGGAATCTGCAGTAGCGGTAATGGCGCTTATCGCGGCGGTGATTCTCACTCCGGGTTTGTATTTTTCTATCAATGTCGCTCCTGCTGGGCTTGGCACAGCTGGGATTAAAGATGTGGCAGAAGCTGCAGCTATCGCCGCACAGACAATTAGCTCTTGGGGCTTTACCATTAGTCCTCAAGACATCTTAGATATGGCAAAAGACATAGGTGAAAATAGCATTTTGAGTAAAACCGGTGGTGCACCGACATTTGCGATTGGCTTAGCTACTATTATCTCTCAAGTGCCACTTTTTAATCAGGGCTCTATAGCATTTTGGTATCACTTCGCTATTTTGTTTGAGGCACTTTTCATTTTAACAGCTGTTGATGCGGGGACAAGAGCAGGGCGATTTATGGTGCAAGATGTGTTAGGCAATGTGTATAAGCCTATTGGTAATATCCATTCTATGTTTTGGGGCGTAGTAGCGACACTTATTTGTGTGGCTGGTTGGGGATATATCCTCTATCAAGGCGTTACTGACCCACAAGGTGGCGTGAAATCGCTTTGGACACTCTTTGGCGTATCTAATCAAATGCTTGCAGGTATGGCATTGCTCACCGTTATTACTGTGCTTTTCAAAATGGGTAAAGGTAAACTCGCGTGGGTAGCTATCCTCCCTGCGGTGTGGGTACTTACTAGCACATTGTATGCAGGAGCATTAAAACTCCTTCCTGCAAATGGCGAGAAAGTGCACGATGCGGTAAGCCATATAGCCCTATGGCAAAACAATAGCGCAAAGGCTGCAGCTAAGACACAAGAGGCAGCAGCAGCTACTGACCCTGATGTGATAGCAACTCTCACAGCTGAAGCGGCGAAATTCTCTACTATTGCTACGAACAACCTTATCAATGCCTTGCTTTGCGCATTGTTTATGCTTGTTACTTGTCTGGTTCTTATACAATGTGTGAGAATCTGCATTCGTTCTGCGAATGGAAAAAATAACATTCCTTTTGCAGAATCTCCTTATCGTAAAGCAAGTGAATTTAATGGTGTGATAAGCACACACTAATGCTCCTTCCTGCAGTGCTTTAGCATTGCAGGATTTATTCTTAAAATACATAAACCAAGACAAAATTAAGAATTTTACATACTTTTTAAGTATAAAGATTTGCCAATAAAGTATCATCAAGGGCTATGTGGGCAATGATGCATAAAGCTTCTGATTGTTAAAGAGTTATTTTGGAATATATTTTGCTTTACTTTGAGAGATTATCTTAAATTAAAAGGTAAAATATGGCTATTGCAGATATTTCAAAGGTTTATCCTGTTGTCTATAAAGCACTTGATTATCGTTCAATCCGTCAGGATATGATTGCTTCAAATATTGCAAATGTCGATACGCCTTTTTATCGTCCTAAAGATGTGAATTTCGAGCAGTATTTGGCTAGAGAGAATAAAAAAATCTTTGGCAGTGGCGAGAGAAGCTATAAGCTTGAACTAGCTAAAACCTCAAAAGAGCATCTTGATAGCAGACGTATAAAGCCAGATAGCGCTACAATGTTTTGGCGTGATGGGCATTTAGCAAAAAATGATGGCAATAGTGTGGATTTAGATGTGGAAACAAGTGAAATGGGTAAAAATAGCACGATGTATCAAGCCCTTACAAGTGCATTAAAACGGCATAAAGGTATATTTAGTTATGCCATAGATTCAGGTAGAAATATCTAAATTAATGAAGGAGCAGGTTAATGTTTTTATCAAGCTTTGATATTAGTGGTTATGGACTTTCAGCCCAAAGGGTGCGTGTTAATGTCATTTCATCAAATATTGCCAATGCTAATACCACGCGCACAGATGAGGGTGGTCCTTATCGCAGGAGAGAAGTGTTGTTTCAAGCATTTGATTTTAATAAAGTTTTAAATGAAAAATTGGGAAAAAATAACCACCAACTTAAATATGAAGATCCATTGCACGAGGGTGATTTGGGAAAAGAACCAAAACCTGCTATAATGAGCGTTTATATCCGTAAAATCGTGCGCGATGATAGGGAGCCATTAATGAAATATGACCCAAGCCACCCAGATGCAAACGCTGAAGGTTATGTCGCTTATCCTAATGTTAATCCCGTTGTCGAAATGGCCGATTTAATAGAAGCAACTCGAGCATATCAAGCAAATGTCGCTGCATTTCAAAGTGCAAAGAATATGGCGAGTAATGCAATTACAATGTTCCAAGCATAGGAGAGGTAAATGGCTAATCAATTCGGTGTGATTACAAATGATATTCAACACATTGGAGTAGAAAAGAAGAATATTGAGAGCGCAAAAAGTAAGCAAGATGGGCTTGATTTTATCAATACATTGAAAAATTCTATACAAGATGTGAATGCAGAGCAGCAAACTTCAGAAAAAGCACTTGCGGATATGGCAAGCGGACAAGTTAAAGATTTGCATCAAGCAGCGATTGCGATTAATCGTGCTGAAAATAGTATGAAGGTTATGCTTGAGGTAAGAAATAAAGCCCTTAACGCCTACAAAGAAATTCAAAGAACCCAAATCTAAGGGTATTTGTGGCATATTATGCAAAAAAGACAGGGGTTGTTATCTCTGTCTTTTTCCTCATTGTTTTATGTTTCATCGTTTTTCTTAGTATTGTCTATGTCAAAATGGTAACCCCCCGCAAACTCCCTACTATTAATGCTACAAGAAGCGATACTTCTATACGTGGCAGTCTCTATACAAGCGATGGCTTTGAGGTCGCATATAGCAATAAGCTCTACAAAGCAAGTGTGAACACCCAAAGCATTGATCCAGATAAAAAAGAGCTTTTTATCACGCTTTTTTCCATATATAGCGGTATTCCTCAAAATGAAATACGCAAAAAACTTAGTCAAAATGGTTATGTGGTGCTTTCTTATACGCTTAATTCCACTGTGGCAACTAATCTTAAGAATCTCAATCTTATTCTTATCCGTTATGATGTGTTTCGCGAGTATGAAGATAAGAGGGGGAGGATTATCCAAAAAATGGGGCTTAGCATCGAGGTAAGTGGAAATAATAGAATCTATGCTTATCAAAATATCCTTGAGCCACTCATTGGCTACACACGCAAAACAGAACACCACAATATCACACGTGTCGATGGCGTTAAGGGCGTAGAAAAATATTATAACGATATACTTTCTGCCAAACAAGATGGACGCCTTACAGGCAAGCGCGACATAGGTTTTAACATTATTGCCAATAAAGCAGCAGCTATACAAACTCGCCAAGATGGATTTGATGTAACGCTCAGCATTCCTCTAAGCTTACAGCGAAAAATTGAACTTGAACTCGATGAGGCAAAGAAACGTTATAAAGTGCGTGAAATCATTGCGGGCATTATGGATTCTAAAACAGGTAAGTTTCTTGCATTGGCTACTTCAAATCGTTTTGACCCAAAGCATATTCAGCAAAAGGATTATCCGCATTTGAATCTTAATGCGATTGAATACTCCTATGAGCCGGGCAGCACGATTAAGCCTATTATCTATGCGATTTTATTGCAAAAAGGTATGGTAAATCCTAGTGATGTAATCGAGCTTGATAATGGCTACTACAAGCTTAAAAGCTACACGATACGCGATACCCACCCGCTTAAAAGCGGAAGTGTGGAGGATATTATTGTGCGCTCCAGCAATATTGGTATGGTGAAAATTTCTAAAGATTTAAAGCCTAATGAATACTACACTGCTCTCCATGCCTTTGGCTTTGGGGAGCTTAGCGGGATTGATTTACCCTATGAAAAAACAGGCTTAGTCCCCAGCCCTAAAACCTTTCAAAATGAAGTATATCGCGCAAGTGTGAGCTATGGTTATGGTATGAGGGCGACTTTTATGCAGCTTATGCGCTCATATGCGATTTTTAGCAATGGCGGCTATCTCATCACACCTCGCATAAGTGAATATGTAACTGCCCCTAGTGGCGAAAAATATGTCCCTAAACGTTTTGAGCCTATTGCTATTCTCTCACCGCAAACCACCGCTCAAGTGCATCACACACTTATTCAAGTCGTTAAAAGAGTGATTAAAATCGCACAAGTAGATGGCGTTATCACAGGCGGTAAAACAGGCACAGCACGAATTGCCCTCAATGGCAGATATGATAGCAAGTATAATGGCTCATTCTTTGGATTCGCACAAGATGATAATAATGCCTACACAATAGGCGTTGTGGCTTTTGAATCCGATATAAAAGATGACTATTATGGCTCACGCACAGCTGCACCTATCTTTAGACGCATTGTAGAAATTTTGCTCGATGATGGCTACCTTAAGCCTATGCAGCCTCAAGCTGAAGCCCAACAAGCAGAGCAAGAATGAAGCCTATGCCATCACAGATACAAAGTGCTTACATTCCCTTTATCTCGCCCTTTATTGCCAATGATTCTACCCCCAATCTTGTCTATCTTGCGCAATGCGATACGACTGCGGGGTTATTAAGCGCGAATGCGGAGATTCTAAATCGTCTCAAAGGGCGACCTAAAGGGCAAAATGTGCTTTTGCAAGTAGATTCTTTACAAACATTAAAAACCCTCACAAGAATCCCCGCCATACATAAAAATCGCATTCGCAAGGCTAGGCTTTCTACTTTTATATATCCTAACAAAAAGGCTATAAGGCTTGTTAATAAAGGACTTCATACGCAGTTTTTTACTTCCTTTAAAATACTTTATTCTACTTCGGCAAATCCAACAGGAGAGCCTTTTAATCAGCAATGGGCGGAGGCAAAATGCGATGTGATTGTGTTTGATAGAAGAAGTTTAAGACAAGGTGAGGCATCAAAAATTTACAAAATTAATCGTTGCGCAATCCAAAGGAGGCGATAATGCGTATTGATAAATTTCTTAGCAGTGTGAATATTCTCAAGCGGCGCAGTATCGCGCAAGATATGTGTGAAAATGGTGTGGTAAGTATAAATGATGTAATCGCCAAATCAAGCAAGGAAGTGCGCGTGGGCGATATTATCAAACTCCATTATTTAGAATATACAAAAACCTACCAAGTTCTTGCCCTCCCGCAGACAAAAAGCACTCCCAAATCCCAAAGTAGTGCATATTTTAAGGAAATGTGATAGAATCTCATTGCTTATTTGAAGCCATAGGCATAATTTTTGTGCATTTTGCTTTAAAATCTTTGATGTTTCGATAGTCTTTGCTTAGCGGATTAGCGCTATCTTTTTTAGCGGCAATGAGTTCATTGTAGTAATCAATTTTGTATTCAAGCTTTGAGAGAATCTTTTTAAGATTTTTGATTTCTTTGATTGTAGTTGTCTTTTGGGTTTTGATAATCTCTAGTCTTTGCTCTAGTGTTTCTGTGCCTAAGGAACAAAGATGAATATATTCTTTAAAATGAGCGATACTCATACCAATCGTGCGATAGCAGTCTATCCACGCTACCCATTCTAAATCTTTTTGACTAAAATATCGCACTCCGTTCTTGTCTTTTTCAATAAATGGAAAAAGACCCTTATCGCACCAAAATCGTAATTTGCGCGATGGCACACCGGTGAGTTTTTCTACCTCTATAATCGTATAAGCCATAGCTACCTCCTTTATGTTTGTTTTGTAGGAATGATTTGCGTGCGGCATAGCAGATCGTGCAGACATCTCCCATCTGTGCGGAAGATTCCAACAAGTATGCCAAAAAGAAAGCTTGTGCCAATCACCCATAGCACATAGCGGATAAATGCCCTTATAAAGCTTACTTTTGTAAGATTTTCTTGTATAGAATCTGCTTTATTGTCATTTTGCTGTGATAAAGTATGAGAATCTTGTGTTTTAAGATAACACACAAGCTTAAGATTCATATAGCGATAACCGGGCGTTTGTGCGCTAAGAGTAAAGAAAAGTGAAGTGATGATACCATAGCATATACCACAGGTAAGTATGGCTATTTGATTATGTGTGAAATCCTCCTTGCCATCTAAAAATACATAAGTAGTAAGATACAATAAAGGCATATTAATCATAAACATATCCGTGATAAATGCCTTTATACGTTCACTTGCATACATTAGCCGCAGTTGATTTTTGAGGCTAAAGGTTTTCATATCCACCCACGCACTATAAGCAGTGGGCTTTGGGGTAGATTTGAGCTTACGCCAGCGTTTGTGTGTCGCCATAGATTCTAATTCCCCCTACTACCGGGCTTAATCGCCTTTTGTGCACCCTCTTTGCATAATGGGCAGTTGTGTGGCTCATACATATTAAACACAAAATCCGCTAGGGCAAAGAGTGGCACATCTGAAGGAAGTCTCGCCTCTTTTTTACGTTCTAAACTTGAGCCTACACGTTTGCAGAATCCACGATTAGCCAATCCTGCATAAGCCACTACTTTCGCCCCTTCAAATTCTACGCACTGGGCAGATTCTAAGGCAGAACCTCCGGTGGTGATAATATCCTCACATACTAGCACCCTTTCACTTTGTGTTACTCCAAAGCCTCTCCTTAGCTGCATTTGCCCCTCTACACGCTCAGTAAAGATAAATCTCACACCCAAAGCCCTAGCGAGTTCATATCCAGCAAGAATCCCCCCAATAGCAGGAGAACATACACAATCTATTGCAATCCCGGATTCTTTGATTTGCGTAGCAAGGGCTTTGGCTAATTGCTCTGCTACAAGGGGATTTTCAAGCACACGCGCGGATTGCAGGTAATGGTCGGAGTGATTACCACTGCTTAAGAGAAAATGCCCTTTAAGCAGGGCGTTGGCATTCACATAATATTGTTTAACATCAAGCATAGAATCTCCTTTGGTTTTTAGAGTTTAAAATCTTTAAAATCGTATTTCTATTCCCATCATATTGTTTATATCAAGTGAAGGTGTATAAATAGTCCCAATATCTGTGAGCATAGATAAATCCTCAAGTGGCACTTCGGTTTTTTTAACCTTAATGCCATTGACTTCATAGAGCAAATCTTGCCATATTTTTGTTACATCTTCTAACACTTCTATGGGGTCTTTATCGTATGGGAAATCTTGCGTGGGGATTTTTTGCATTCCATAACTAGAAGTGCTACATATAAGCCACATCATAATTGTGATGTGAAGTTTATCTTTCATTGTATCCCCTTGTTTATAGTATTGCTTGCGCTTAAAAATAGTGTTATTCTAATATAATTTTGTTATACTTGCAAAAAGATGAGAGTAAGCTACTTTTAAGAGCCAATTTTATTTTAGAGAAAGGAGCAGATATGAGGATTATAAAACTATTATTATTTTGTGGCTTATGTGTAGCCTTTAGCGCGGAGCTAGAGGGATATTATATGACGCATAAAGGTGAAAAGGGACAGCAATCTATTGTTGAGTTTTTTAAAAAAGATGGCAAATACTATGCCTATGGCTTTGCCAATGTCGATGGTAGCCCACCTAAAAAAGATGTGAACAATGAGAATCCAGCCCTAAGAAACCGCTTTGATAAGGGCAGTATATTTGTATATAATCTCGTGCGTGATGGCTCAAGTGATACATATAAAAATGGCAAGGTGTATAACTTTGATGCGGGGAAAACATACTATGCTAAAATCACACTTAAAGGTGATACGTTAGAGTTACGTGGGAGCATTGATAAATCAGGTGTTATGGGAGAGACAAAAATATGGAAAAAATTAAGCGATGAGGAGGTAAAGCCCTATCTCTCGCAAAAGCCTGATTTTTCTGTCGTGGAAAATAGCCTTAAGGATATTCAACCCTAAATGGCTGCTCCTTCGCCCTCTGCGCTACAACAAGCCCTTTTAGCGCTCAACCCCGCACAGCAAGAAGCAGCAAAGCATATCGATGGTGCATTGCTCATTCTTGCAGGGGCAGGGAGTGGGAAGACAAAGACGATTACAACGCGTTTAGCCTATCTAGTCGATGAAGTGGGAATCCCCCCGCATAGCACACTTACCCTTACTTTTACCAATAAAGCCGCAGAGGAGATGAGAGAGAGGGCGCTCTCACTTTTAGATACTACCCTTAATGCCCCGCCGCTTTTATGCACGTTTCATAAATTTGGCTTAATCTTTTTACGATTCCATATCACCACACTTGAGCGGGCGGCAAATTTTGTCGTGCTCGATTCAGCAGATAAGCGCTCCATACTCAAATCGCTTTGCAATACGTTACCTCCTGCTATTTGCGATACGTATATTTCCACGATGAAAAATAGCTTTCTTTCCCCAGAGGAGGCAAGTACCTTTGCTCATAGTGCGGAGGATAAGAAGCTTCAAAGAGTGTATGATGAGTATGAGCGGTATTTGGCAGGAAAAAATCTGCTTGATTTTGATGATTTGCTCTATCTTACTTATAAGATTTTAGACAAAAGACAGGATATTGCCCAGCAGATGAGCCAAAAGTATCAATATGTTATGGTTGATGAGTATCAAGATACCAATGAATTGCAATGCAAAATTCTAAAAAGCCTTTGTGTGAGCCATCAGAATCTCTGTGTTGTGGGCGATGATGACCAAAGTATTTATGGGTGGCGTGGGGCAGATGTGCGTAATATTTTGCGATTTCCGCAAATGTTTGATGAAGTCAAGGTGATTAAGCTAGAAGAGAACTACCGCTCATATGAGCCAATCCTTGAGATTGCTAATAACCTCATATCGCGCAATACTGAGCGTTTGGGTAAGAATCTAAAGAGTATAAGAGGGGCAGGAGAGGCTGTGCGCCTCGTAGAGAGTGAGGATGAGAATAGCGAGGCGATGTTTTTAGCTAAAGATATAGAGAGGCTTTTAGCACTAGGGGCAAATTTGAGTGAGATAGCTATTTTGTTTCGTTTGAATGCCCTCTCACGTGGAGTAGAGGAGGGCTTAAATCGTGCTCAAATCCGATATAGAATCATTGGGGCTATGCGTTTTTACGAACGTGTAGAGATTAAGGCACTATTAAGCTATTTGCGTTTGATTGTAAATCTTGATGATGATTTTTCATTTTTAAATATTATTAATAACCCCAAACGTGGCATTGGTAAGGTGAGGCAAACGCATTTAGAGAATCTTGCCATCTCTAAAGGGCTTTCCTGCATTGCTACATTGATAGCCTATCCTAAGGAGTGCTTGGAGATTCTAGGCAAAGCCCCTTATAGCGCACTTATGGATTTAGTAGGCAAATTACAGCAATGGCAGAAATGTGGAAGTTTTGAAAATGTGATTACAGAAATGGAGGAATATCTCATTTTTACATTCAGCAAGTTTGATGAGGTCGATAGAGAGGGAAATATAGCGGAATTTTATGGCAAATGCCGCGATTATGCTATTTGCAATCCTAATAGCCATATTGAAGATTTTTTAAATGATTTAGCCCTTGCTAGTCCTAGTGATGAGGTTGTAGGCGATGCTGTGAGCTGTATGAGCATACATACCGCAAAGGGTTTGGAATTTAAATATGTCTATGTGATTGGCTTAGAAGATGGATTTTTCCCAATGCAAAGAGACGAGGAGAGTTTGCAAGAGGAGCGGAGGCTAGGCTATGTAGCTTTCACACGGGCAAAAGATGTGCTAACACTCTGCTATGCAAAAAGCAGATTCTATAAGGGTAAAAGAGAGTGGCTTAAGCCCTCATATTTTTTGAAAGAAAGCGGAATGCTTGGAAACACACTCTTGAGGCAAAAGGACATTACATCGACACAAAGTGAGTTCCATAAAGGTATGAAAGTCTCTCATAAACTCTTTGGCGTAGGTGTGATAGAATCTATTCAAGCACAGGGAGCGCAATATAGGCTAAAAATCAATTTTGGCGGATTGCAGCGGGAAATTATCAGTTCATTTGTGCAGCCCTTAGAGGAATAAAGGCTGGAAGCATATAAGGTAAGAGAGGAAAAAATGGCAAGATTATATAAAATATTCGTAGTTTTATGCTTATGTGTCTATGCACTCAATGGTGTAGATAATGTAACAATTCCTGATTCTAAACTGCATTTGAAAAAAGCCTATCAGGTAAATAAAAGCGATATATATTCCACAGATATGTTTCCTATGATGGATAGGAGGTTTAAGGTCGCCACTTTGCCACCGGATAAATTCACCCTCACGCTTAAAAGTGTGGATATAAAGCTCATTTTCGCGCGATATGGCTATGAGATTATCTCTTTTGAAAGCGATTATGTGGAGTTTCAATACGTCACTGATATGCGCGAGAATAATGTTAAAGAATTTATAGAAAAAATGTATATCCAGCATTATGGTAATAGGATTCATATTGAGAATCTACTTGTGCGTCCTCTAAATAATGTGCCTAGTGATTATGAGCTAATCCAATATGAATTGCCAGAATCTGCATTAAAAAAGCATAATGGCACTTTAGCGATGAAGTACCGCACACCGCCTAATGCACAGATGAAAAAACTTACCTTTATTTATATGATTAAAGGCACACTTGATGTATTTAAAAGCACACAGAATATCCCTGTGAGTGAGATTATAAGCACAAGCAATACACGGATAGAATCTGTGCCTTTTGAACGATTGGGCACAGAATATATGAGCGCAAATGAGCTTAATAATAGCAGTGCAAAGAGCTATATCCGGGTGAATACTATCATTACAAAAGATAAGATTAAGCCACGTGTGATTGTGAAAAAGGGCGATAAAATCCACGTGGTAGGCTATGAGAATGGCATAAGTATGGAAGTGGTGCTAGAGGCACGACAAAATGCTGTGTATAATGACATTATTAACGCAAAAAATCCTAGCAGTGGGAAGATTTTACGCGTGAGGGTTACTGATGAGGGCAGGGGTGAATTATTGTAAAAAATATGTGCTATGATTGAATGGTTTTGATAATATGAGCATTAATATAAGTATTGTAACAAGGAAAGGCTATGAGTGAGATAAAAAAGCTTGTGGTCGCCATAGGTGGTGCAAGTGGAGTGCATTTAGGCTTAAGATTGATTGAATATATCCCTCATTCCATAGAGCTATTTGTAGTGATGAGCGAGGGTGCTAAAGATGTGGCAAATAGTGAGCTTGATATGGATATAGAAGTATGCCTTGATGCCTTAAGGCAAAAGAACCATTTTAGAATCTATGATGAAGATGAGCTAGATAGTGGCATTGCTTCTGGGAGCTTTGGTATCAACGCAATGGCAATCGTGCCTACAAGTATGAATCTGTTAGCAAAAATTGCTAATGGGCTATGCGATGATTTGATTTCGCGCTGTGCGAGTGTGATGTTAAAGGAGCGGCGGACTTTGCTTCTAGCTCCGCGTGAAATGCCTCTAAGCCCCATTGCCTTAGAGCAAATGAGTAAGCTATCTACGCTTGGTGTGATTATCGCACCTCCTAGTGTGGGATATTATGCTAAGCCTAAGGATTTAGAATCTATGGAGCGATTTTTTGTCGGTAAGTGGCTTGATGCGCTAAAGATTCCAAATGAGATTTATATGCGTTGGAAATGTTAAGAAACACAAAAAGGGAAAGAAATGAGAAAGCTAGCTATTTATCCGGGGACTTTTGATCCCGTAACCAATGGGCATTTAGATATTATTAAACGTTCCATTGAAATCTTTGATAATGTCATTGTCGCCGTAGCTGCCTCATCGGCTAAGAATCCGCTCTTTTCACTTAATGAACGCATAGCCATTCTTAAAAAAAGCACACAGAATCTTTCTAATGTATGTGTGGAGGGCTTTAGTAATCTTCTTGCAGAGTTTGCAAAGCAAAAGGGCGCGAGAGTTATCATAAGAGGGCTACGCGCGGTAAGTGATTTTGAATATGAATTGCAAATGGGCTATGCCAATGCCTCGCTCAGTGATGAGCTAGAAACCATTTATTTTATGCCTACGTTACAAAATGCGTTTATTAGCTCCTCTGTCGTGCGCTCAATCATCACGCATAATGGGAGGTTTGCGCATCTTGTGCCACATAATGTAGCAGATGTAATCCTCTCACTTTACACACAAAAGGCTAAGTAATGTATGTAGCGCTTGAGGGCATAGACACTTGCGGCAAAAGCACACAAATAACACTTCTAAAATCGCATTATCCTGATGCGATTTTCACTAAAGAGCCCGGTGGCAGTGTACTAGGAGAGGCAATACGTGAGCTTGTGCTGTTTACTCCGCAAAAGGCAGGATTCGCACTCGATAAATATGCTGAGGCATTTTTGTTTCTCGCTGATAGGGCACAGCATTACACACAAGTTTTATCCCCCAATATGGATAAGCTTATAATCACCGATAGGAGCGTTATTTCAGGTATTGCGTATGCAAAGGATATTGATATAGAACAAAGCATAGAGCTTAATAGATATGCACTGCGTGGGTGCTTCCCTGATTTAGTGGTGATTTTAGAGCTTGATAGGGTGCAGCTGCAGGAGCGATTAGCACAAAAGGCTCACGATAGCATTGAAAGCAGGGGCATAGAATATATGCTTGAGATTCAAAACCGCCTTGTTTGTGTAGTTAAGCAGATAGGGTTAGAGCATATTGTCATTAACGCAAACAAGCCTAGAGAGGAGATTTGCACGGAGATTAAGACATATATTGATAGAATCTTTATGGATTCTCAAAAATAATGTAAAAATTAAAGAACAGATTTAGAGCAAAGGAGCTTTTGTGTCATTGTGGGGAGCATAGCATTCGCACGAAGCAATCCATACTTACAAAATCTCGTGAGGAAAATCATAGGAGCAATAAATTTAAAGCACGATAAAATGGTGAATTGCAAATAAAGAAATTTTAATCGCATTGCTTAAAGGATAGATAATGAGTAGCTTTCATATTGTGCTTGTTGAGCCGCAGATTCCGCAAAATACAGGTAATATCGGGCGTTTGTGTGTGGCGACAGATTCTGTATTGCATTTGATTTATCCGCTTGGCTTTAGCACAGCTCAAAGGGAGCTTAAACGCGCGGGGCTTGATTATTGGCAGCATTTGCAAGTCTATGAATGGCATAATCTTGGCGCATTTTGGAATGAATATCCCCCTAGCGATAGGCACTTTTTCTTTAGCACAAAGGCGAAGATGGACTATTATCAAGCTCGGCTATCTCAAGGGGGATTCTTGTATTTTGGCAGGGAGGATAAGGGGCTAGATGAAAGCCTTTTGAGCACTTATGTCGCGCAAACATATAAATTGCCTATGGTTAGGGGTGTGCGGAGTATCAATCTCGCTACAAGCGTTGGTGCGGCACTCTATGAGGGTGTGCGACAAGCACAAATATACAAGCAATGGTAGTTTTTACAATAGTTTTGATAAAATCGCGCTATATTTTTTTGCTTCATAGATAAGTAAAAGGGGCTGTTATACTAATTTTCAACTAGGATAAAAGAGAGACGAATGAGAAATCGTTTGTTTTCTTTGGGTATTGGCTCTAGCGCGGGAGTGAGGGGAGAGAAGGTAGTGTAAGCTCTTGTAGCTTTGCCTTATTTTGCACAATGTATTTTCGATATAGGCGCAAATGTAGGCAAATATCTCACATCTTACGTGATTTCATCCCCCCCCCCAGCTAGAATCTAACAATATACTATCTTGTTTTTGCTTTAAGTCTTCAAAATTTACTTTTGAGGAAGTTTCGCTACTGCTTCGCGCTTTAAAGATAGAGAGCATATCGACTTGAAGCATATTGTGCGCAAAAGGGTATATCGTATATTCATCTATGCAAACTTGATGTTGAAGGACACGAGCTAGATGTGCTAAATGGCGCAAAAAGCCTTTTTGTAAGGGTAGATACTGATAGACTAACCTTTGAGTTTGGCGGCTGCAATATCAATATGCGGACATTTTCCCAAGATTTTTGGTGTTTTCTCAAAGCTTATGATTACAGCATTTTAGCAAGGTTGAAGTGTATCTGGGGGTGGCTTCTTATAAAAACCAAAGGGCAAAGAGTGATGATACACGGGATTCTTCGCCTATAATACGTAATATATATAATGGGCTGCCCCCACACGCAATATGCAAAGAACATTATGCAAATCATTACAAACATATAAATCTCAAGCAATTAAAAAAAGCATATCTTATCCCCCCCCCAAGCTTACTTGAGTGGCTATTTTTAAAATCCTCTGTATTTTTGCTACTTTGCAAGATTCTAAAAAATGACTAGATAAAACAAATGTGGCTAAACGTATAAAAATAGTCCCTATGATGCTTTTGTGTATTTGCGCTTAGGTGATTATCTCGTATCTCAAAATCACTATGTTGTCAAATTTGGCAAGTCCTATTATAAAAATGCTTTTAAGATACTTAAACGCTATGTGCCACAGGTGCGTTTGTTAATTTTTAGTAATGATATTACTTATTGCAAGGCACATTTTGTTTTAGAATCTGGTGCAGAGCCATATTTTATTGCTATGCAGGGCTTGGAATTTAAGTTTGTAGAGGGAAATGATGAGGGTGAGCATAGGATTTTGTCTTTATGCGATTATGCAAACACAGCATAGGAGCAAACTCTCCATTAAGCTGGTGGGTGGCATATCTATGTGAGAATCTACAAGAAACATTATGCCAAATAGAATATTTATAACGCAAGAGAGCGCGATTTTTCCTACACAAAGGGATTTACACTAATCACTTGGATGTTTATAACGCCTTAACGTTTGAGATTCAAAGCCTCTTTGACTAAGTCATCACCTGTGGTAAAGGCTTTTGCGTTCATAGAATAGCCCCTTTGCATAACGATTAATTCCGTCAAGGCATTTCCCACATCGACATTACTTGTTTCTAAATGTTTATATAGCACAGAGCCAAATTTTAGCTTTAAGCCCTCCCAGCCTAAAATCGGGCGTCCACTTATTGTATGAGAATCTCCATTGACAACCATCTCCGTCATTTCAAAGAGGTTTCCACCTACTTTTTTTAAACCTTGATCATTCACAAATGCAGCAATCCCCACTCGCCCCATAGGTTCATACGCACCATTATCAAAAGCTAGGAAGATAATGCCATCTTTATCAATTCTCACATCTCTTAAATGCCCTTCACTTCGCCCATCTTGGTCCTTATCGATAATTTCGGAATTTCTATATACAAAATTTGAACTCGGTTTATCTTGTGTCCCGGCGATATTATACATCACTTTCTTATCGCCAAAGGCTAGTTCTACTGGCTCGGCTTGAGGTTTGCCTTCACTATCAAATGTAATGCTGTGTGTTACATAATCAGGGCTTATCATAATTTCACCCTGTTGGTCAAAGATTGCCGAGCGCACTTCCCACTGCTCACCTGTGGGCGGAGAGGCTAGAGGATTCCCAGAAGATGTCATAAAGTAGCGACTTTGGATTAAAAATTTTTTACCACTTTCATCATAAATCTCAACATTAGTTTGGTAGCTTGGCATTTGTATAAATTCACTATGGAAGCTATCCCCGTGAATCTCCTGCCAACCGATTTTATCAAGTTTAGGGTCGCTACTGCCACTATCAATAAGTTTGCGATAAAGTCTGCCCTCATAGCTTACAATATCACCAACAGCATAAGTTGTGCCTTGCTCATATACAGGGGGGAGGGCAGTAGCCATATCACCTAACTCTTCCCAATTCCCCTCGCTTATAGGATTATTACCTGCTTGATTTGTGCGGCGGTAGATTTTGCCCTCATAAGATACCACATCGCCCTCTAAATAAGTCGCATTATCCGTCCATACATTAAGTCCGCTTGAATCAAGTATCTTCCAATTTTCCTTATCCATAAATGGGTCTTCACTCTTGCCTAGCTCTCCTGTGTGGAGGAATACTACGCCTTTGTGCTGCACAATCGCATTTGGTTCATAGGCTTTATTAGCATTGAAATTCGCCCCCACACCGCTACTAAAATAATCATTTTTGCCTTTGAATCCAAGCTTTTCAAAGAGGCTTCCGCCAATTTCAAGATTCAGATTCTTATAGGAATTATTCCGTAGCGCTAAGCTTACTTTTTCACCCACTTTACCATCAAGGTCTTTACCCACCTCTAAGTCCAATCCTGCCTTATCCTGCAAGAGCTTTTTGAGGTCGTTTAAAGTGCGAAATTCTAAGGCTTCTTCGCCACCTTGCCCGTATTTAAAGGTGATAACTTCTTTTTTGCCATCTTTATCGAGTGTGAGACGTACTTCATTATAGCTAGAGGCATTGAGTGGTGTTTCATCAGTAGCAAAGGCATTAATATCCATATTCATAAAACGTTCTTCATCAAAGCTACCATCGGGTTTTTTAAAGAATGCACTGACAGATATAGCATTTTCATTTTTATTAAGATTGGTGCTTAAATCTACTTTTGTTGTAAGCACGGGGTGATAATATAGATTCTGTGGGATTTGTAAGGGTTTAAGCGCACCTGTGGCAAGTCCGGCAAAGTCTATCTCCTCATCTTTGTTTGATGTGTAAATACCATTTTCAATTTTGCCTAAATCCACGCCATACATATAATATCCGCTTGTATTGACAATGTAGCCCTCGCCATCACGCAAGAATGAGCCATCGCGTGTGAAGTAGTTTTTTTGCTTTTTTTCATAGCTATCTTCTTTGATTTCAAATGAACCTTCTTTTTGCTCTCCTACGATAAACCACCCTTTACCTTCATAAGCGACATTAAATTCCCCATCACTTGCTTTATAATTGCCACTACGTGTGGAAATGGCATTGCTTGATTTAGTCGCACCATAATTCATATCATTATTGATAGGTGAATCGGCATTGAGTGTATCAAATTGATTAGCAAAGAGGCTTTCAAATTGCGGGATATTCTCTCTATAGCCAATAGTATTAACATTGGCAATGTTATTTGAGACAGAATCTAGCCCAAATTGATGCGTTTTGATGCCGCTATATGCGTTAAGCAACGTGCTATTCATAGCCCGTGGTCCTTATTGTAAAATTCAATCGCGCTATCAAGCGGCAAAATCATATCGCCCATTCTTAGCATAGGAGAGCCTTTATCGAAGATAATGCTTTGCACCTCTCCTCGACCTACACGTGCGGTATGGTATTGCTTAGTGTTGTCATCAAGGTTATATTCCGCACGTATATTATAAGTGCCATCATCTACTTGCCTGCCTTGATCATCTAAGCCATTCCATTGAAATTCTAAATATCCATTTTGGTTGGCTCTATCTTTGAGGGAAATGCTTTTTACCATTTCATTATTGCTATTAAAAATATAAATGGTAGGTTCGCCTTTGTTTGGATCAATTTTTTGGTCAAAATAGATAGAAAATTTCACTGCATTACCTTTTTGCACATTCACGCCAAATACATCAGTTTCAGCGACTTTACCAATCATAGAAACGGTGTTGAGGGCATTAAGCTGCGCGGTAAGGACATTAGATTTTGCATTTTCTTGCATACCTGTATTAAGCGCTTCAAGGGATTCTTTCATTTGCTCTTGGAATTCTTTTAGCTCTTTGTTTGTCTCCTGTGTGCTTTTCATCGCTTCAGCGACTTCTATCATTGTCTTTTTATTCTGCTCTTGCATTTCTACTTGCGTGAGTTGAGCGGTTTGCGTGATGATTTTATCTGTTTCCATAGGAGCTGTGGGGTCTTGATTTTTTAGCTGCTCTAGGAAAAGTCGCATAAAAGCGTCATTATCAAGCTCATTAATGTTGCGCACCTTTTCCTTTTCTTTAGCTATCTTTGCCGCACTGCCTGTTACTTCGGCTAAATCAATTGCCATTATATACTCCTACTTTACGCATATTTGGGAAGTGTGATGTGCATTACATTTACCTCGCCATTTTGTGAATCCTCTAAGCTATTTTTGTTCCCTTTTTCAGTGTTTGCATTGTCTTGAGAAGTATTTTGCCCATTTTCTCTCCCTCCATTGCCACTGCCATTTTCATTAGTGCTAAAGCTCAAATCCACATTGTTAAAGCCCACTTGTGTGAGGTTATTTCTAAAATCTACTTGATTTTGTAGGAATAATCCCATCGCGGTGGCATTAGACACCACTTGGACGTGCAAATCTTTGCCTTTTTTGGTAATGGTAAGCTCTAAAGTCCCTAAATTTCGAGGATTAAGCTCCATAGAGAGTTTTGTAAGAGGCGGCTTATAGTTGGCAATCTTCTCACGCAAGGTTTGCGCGAAAGTTCTTATATTTTCTTTAGCCATAGCGGAACGATAGAGAATCTGCGAACGGCTACTCTCTTTTGTCTGGTTTATCTCTGTGCTTTGCTTAGATAGTGAGGTTTTTTGTGATTTTTCCTCTTTTGCCTCTTGAGAAGATTCTTTAATCTTTTCTTTGCTCTTTTTCTCTCCTGCAATAAGAGTTTCTACACTCTTTTGGCTTTGCTCCTCTTCTTGCATATATTGCGCGAAGCTCTCTTCAAAACTCACGTGCCCTTCCTCTGTTTGAGGCTGTTTGATTTGGCTTTGTGCTTCATTAGATTTTAGCACTTTGTGCTGTTTTCTTTCATCTCTGCGCCCATCTTTGCTGTTTTTATCCTGGGTAGATTCTAGAGCAGCTAGACTTTCTGTCAATACATTTGTGTTTTTTGCATTTTGTGCTTGTGTTTGTGGCATTTGTGGTTTAGCCATTTGTTTGGCAGTATTTTCTGGCAATGGCGTATAAGCCTCTTCATTTATTACTTCATCATCTTTTGCAGGTATGACTTCTACTATCTTAGATTCTGTATTCTGCTGCGTTTTGGTTAGATTTGGCATTTCTTGAGCTATGTTTTCCCCTCCATTTGCAATAGATTTTGCCTGCTTTGGCGATTCTTTTGTTGTCTTTTTTGCTTTTTGAGGCTCTTTGGTCTCTAGGAGTATCTCTTCTTTATTAGCATTAGGCTTTGAGGCTTTTGCCTTTTTTGATGATTTTTTTGCCTTTGTTTTTGGCTCATTTGTTGGCATTGCTTCTTCTATGGACGCTGTTTCCTTTGGTGAAGATTTAGGCATTTCTTCATCAGGCAAAGATAGAGCTTGCTTTTCTGTGACTACACTTTTTTCCATAGATATGGTGCTTGTAGTTTTGATAGTCAATGCCTTTGAAAGCAGGCTTTCTGTTGTGTCTTCATCAGCTAAGCGGGGGTCTGTCCTTTAAGGAAGATGCGCCGCTATTTTCATTATCGAGCTTTTTAGTTGGATACTCATTTGAGATTTTGCTCGTAATGTTCTTAGGCTTTTTTACGCCTCGCTGCACAATGGCGATTCTATCGACATTATTTTCATATTCATAAGTGATAGTTTCTTTAGCAGAAGATGGAATATTCTTTATCTTTGGGGCAGCCGGAGTGGCATTTTGAACAGGAGTTTGCTCCTCTTCTGTTTGCAGTTTTAATTCACTTGGATTAAGCCCTTTGGCTTTGGCTAGTCTTTCTACATCAGCTAATGTTTTGCCCTCATTGCTAGGTTTTTGTGGGGTGGGCATAGAAGTTAGCCCTTTTAGAGTGTCTTGAGTATTCGCCCCTGTTGCCTTGGGTTGCAAGGGGGAATTTAGGCTTGTTTGATGAGAAGTTTTTTTATTTTCTTTATTATCCACTCTGCTTGTATTTTGAGATTCGTTTTTAACTTCTTGAGGCATTCCATTCTGCCCTAATTGCGCCATTGCTAAGGTGTCTGTCTCTGCTTTGTGATTTGTTGCTTTTTTTGTACTTTTGTCTATCGCTTTTGTACTTGAAGGTGTGCTTAGAGCCTCGATAAGAGGATTAGATTCTGTATTTTTTACTTCCTTTGATGTTTTTGCAATTTTTTCTTGCAAACCTATTTTTGATACCTCTCCTGTATCATCTTTGAAATCAAAAGGTGCAAGAGATGTAGTTGCCTTTGTATGAGGGGTTTTATTTGGGCTAAGGGTAGCACCTTTGGAATCTAAAGGTGCTCCTTGTGTATTTTGTTTTGCCGTATTTGTATTCTTGCTTGTTTTTGTATCTTTAAGAGGATTAGCTTTTGCTTGTGTTTCTTGCCCCTCTTTAGTGGCTTTAGCAAACATATCTTGAAATTTATTTTCTAGCTTGCTGATTTCTGCTGATGGGAAATGTGAGCGTTTTTGTGTAATAGAATCTGGTTTATTGGCAACGATATTTTGCATAGCATCTAACATAAATAACTCCTTCATTGAAATATATCTTAACAGATAAGCAAAATATATTCCTAAAATAACAATTATGTTTTTATTTAATGAGTTTATGGTGTTTTTAGATTTTTCAGGTATGATTTTTATATCTAAATCATTGGGGGTAGCAAATGTTAAAATTATTCTCTTTTATCATTGGATTGTGTGCATTTATTACTTGTGAGGCTGCACAAAAGGCAAATATATATCACCAAAAGATTGCAAATAGCGATATTTACATTATTTCGTTGCAGGAAAAAGATATGAATAAGGATATTTTGCTCCCGCAAAACGAGAAAGAAAAGCAGCTTATACAGGAAGCAAAAGTGCAGCCAAATCAGCATAATGTCGTGCTGATTAAGAATCCGCAATTTATCGCATTGGTAGATTCTGGATTCCCACATACGCAAGACATACTTAAAGCTTCTTTAGCTTCACTGGGTGTTTCATATAAGGATATTAATTATCTTATCATCTCACACGCACACGGCGACCATATCGGTGGGATTTTGAATGAGAGAGGGGAAAATAACTTCCCCAATGCGACACTGCTTATTGATGAAAAGGAGTTTGCATATTGGCAAAAGCAGGATAATCAACGCACAAAAGATTCTCTTAATATTTTTACAAAAAAAGCATTTTTTAACCATAAGAAAGCCATTTTGTCTAACACATTAGAAATCCTCGCAGTCCCTGCTTATGGACATACTCCCGGGCATAATTTTATACTTATGCGCCCAAGTGATAAAAAGGCGCAACAAGATATGGCTCAAAGTCTCGTATTCTGGGCAGATATGCTGCATATTTATGATATTCAAAGTCAAAATCCGCAAATCTCAGCTGTTTATGATGTGAATCCTACACTTGCAGCACAGGTTAGGGCGAAATTTTTAAAGCAGTTTAAGAGTGAAAAAATACCTGTGGTGGGAGCACATACACCATTTACAAAGCCTGTTGTTCTCGAATAATACACTCTCATTCCTTTTAAAATAAAGGAGTGGTCTTGAAACATAAAGTGATATTGCTTATGTTGTGTATGCTGCTAAGGCAGGGCTTTGGTAGTGAAAAGGGAGCGTTTGAAATATATGGTGATGTAATGCAGATTCTGCCTTTAGCAATGATGGCATATAGCTATGCTATCGATGATATGCAGGGCGTGAAAGAGCAAACCTTGGGTGCTGGGGTAACATTACTTAGCACACATATTATTAAGCAAGGATTTATTCTCCTTGCAGATTCATATCCATCATCTGCTAGAATCTCCCAACGTCCCAATAATGGGAGTTTTGATGGATTTCCCTCTGGGCATACTTCTTGGACTTTTAGCGCGGTGGGATTTTCCTTCAAGCGCTATGGCTGGAAGTTTGGGCTTCCCACAGCGCTTATTGCTACATCTGTGGGCATAAGTAGAATCTACGCTCAAAGACACACGACTATGCAAGTCATAGCCGGGGCGATTTTAGGTTTTGGCGTCTCTTATCTCTTTGCTTCAAAATATGATGTTGCCCCTCCGCCTGTAAGTGTGTGGATAGATAGAGCGGGGGATAATACATTAAGGCTATCATATAGCTTACAAAAAGACGTTTTAAGGGTATTGTTAGAATCTTAGGCTAACGCAACTTTTGCTTGATAAGTTCATAGGTGAGGGTAGAGGGGATTTGATGGAAAAATTCCACGTTTATGGGGGTATCACTCTGTGCGAGGAGGATAGCTAGAATCTTGCCCGGGTGGGTTAAATCCGCTCTTTGATAAAACATTTCTTGGAATTTGGCAAGTTTGACTTTAATATTCCCAAAGCTAGGATCTGCGAGATAGACAAATTGAGAATCTATACCCTTATATACGCTAAAATGCTCCATATCGCGCACATTGACATAGATAATCACAGGGATTTTGAGCTGAGAGAGGGAGGGCAAGTCTAGGGCTAATCCTGTGGCTTTAAATCCTTTTTCTTGGGCAAATGCCGCTAGGTCTGCAAATGAAAATCCTATGCCATCTCTTAGGGCTTGATTATCCTGTAGGGCTTCTTTTTGCGTAGTATCAATGCCTTTTAGGGTAAGCAAAGAGTCTAAAATATCTTTCTCACTTATGTTGTATTGATAATAATAAGTAAGGATTGTTGAGGGGGAGGCGCTTCCACAGCTATAATCGTATTGTTGTTTGGTGAGATTGCTATCACGTAGGGCTATCCAAGAGGTAGCGGGGCTTTGCGTGGAGATAAATTCATTCTGCATATACACATCAGCAACGCAAATGTGTGATAGAAGTCCTATAAATAGCCACAAGCGCATTAGATTCTATATGAAAAGGAGAGATTTATGGCGTTGCTTGAGTATGAAAGCGTATTAAAGGTTTCCACATCGGTAAAGACAATGAACCTATTTTTGATTTCATACGCCACGCCAAAGACATATCCTACCGATGAAGCCGCATATGAGATAGTGCTGCTATTGAGCTTATCTCTGCTTTGATATTGATACTTTACACCCGCATTAAGCGATACATAGGGATTGATAGCAAAATATATCATAGGAGATAGGATAAACACATCGCCATTATGAATATTCCTATCCTCGAAGCTTTTAGGGAGATTGAATCTATATTGTGCCTGAAGTAAAAACACGATGGGGTCAATGGTATAAAAGCTTAGGGCAAAGAGGGAATAGCCCTTGCCATATTGTAGGGATTTTTGTGTGCGGGAGAAATATACTTGCTCGATTATATCAGCGTTACCACCAATGAATAGGGCAGGGGCTTTCCCCTCCTTTTTTGCTTCAATTAAAAAGCCAAGATTCATAGTGCTAAAATCCCCATTGCTTTGCGTGGAGAATGTGCCATTAGCACTTTGTGTGTGGCTCTGCTGCCAGAAGCCATAAATAGTGCTAAAGAGTTCTACCCTGCTATGGATTCCATAACGGGCATTGAATGAAAGGGTAAGGTAGTCTTGATTAGTATGCTGATAGCCTATAAAGGGGATATTGATAAATGTGCTATCGGGCATTTGGACAGGGACAGACTGCATGGAGGTGTCCTTGCGTAAGAGATTTATGTATGAAAATGAGCCAATAAGCTTAAATTGTCTCTTTGGTGTGAAGATTTCATCAACACTCACAGGTTTGCTATAGAGTATAAAAGGCAAACACAGGCATAAAATGATTGTATTTATCGCTTTTTTTTGTCATATCCCCTCCGCTGATAGTTAGTATTTTGTTGGGTGGTATGGTGGGTGTGTGCTTGTAAGGCATTTTTTACAGAGAGCGAAAAGCAAACTTGTTAAACCCTCTCCCTCTGTCGCCTTCATCTCTTCTTGTGAGAGAATCACAGCATTGACATTATTCGAAGCAAAGAGTGCTTCCATATCTGCTTGTGAAAGCTTACTTGCTTCACTTACATTATTTACATTTTGAGGTAATGTATTACCCTTAACTCCACTTACTCCAGCTCCTAAACAAAAATTTGCTCCCAAAACAGAGCAAACAACAAAAACAGCTAATGTCTTTTTTATTAAGACTCCTTTCAAAAGTAAAATTTTTGTTCCCCTCCTTTAAGTGTTTAAGCAACCAAACCTTATCAAGTAGGAACAATTACTATCATATAAGATTTATCTTATATGAAACTGAAAGATTTTTTATCTCAATTTTTTGTATTACAAAATGTTACAGGTATAAATAATGGTAGGAAGTGGATTTCATCCACTCACTTTGTTTATATTCTTACTTTATTCTTTATGGGGACTTTTTGCTTATTGTAGAATAAGCATATACAATAAATTTTTTATTTAGATGATATGCTTTGCTTCTTGAAGGTTTTAGTAAAGCCTTATCCTTCCTCCATTCATTCATAAGCTTTAGCTTCTTCCCTCTTACAGAGAGCAAACTAGAAGTATTACGCAAATTAATGAAGCTATCTCTCATTTAGAATCTCTAACCCACATAGCTTTAAAATAAGCAAGTAACAATAAAGAAAGCGATACTATAAAAAAGAATCATTCTTTTTTGTTTTAATCTCTATGTATAGCTTAAGAAGATTCTATCTCTCTATCAGTAAGATAAAGAGTTAAATACCATAGATAGATAACTCAATAATAGATAAAACAAACAATAACTCTAAATAGAGAGACAAATAAACAAAACAAACAAATAGATAAATAGGAGATAGTAGATAGATAGGATAATTAAGGTAGATAAAGAGATAA
>NZ_CAJTLL010000014.1 GCF_910577135.1 uncultured Helicobacter sp. | reverse complement strand
AAAACCTACAAGAAGAGACTAGAAGCTCAATCAAATGGGAACGCAATATTACAGATATAAAGCTTAAAGTGGGCTTAATGCTTTTAATATTCTCTCAAAATCTTACCAAAAATAAAATATTTTCTTGACAAAATAGCATTCGCTTACTTTTTATGCTAAAATCGTGCTTTTAATCCATTTGACAACACAAGGCAATCTTATGCAATTTGAAATGCTTTATTCAAAGATTCATCGTGCCCACGTAAGTGATGCAAATCTCAATTACATTGGCTCAATCACTATCGATAAACATCTAGCTACAAGCGCTAATCTCTTAGCCGGTATGAAAGTGGAGATTCTTAACATTAACAACGGAGAGCGATTTAGCACCTATGTGATTTATGGCGATAAACAAGGAGAAATCTGCCTCAATGGCGCAGCTGCACGAAAAGCACAAGTGGGGGATACTATCATCATCGTTGCTTATGCGACCTATACACAAGAGGAGCTAAAATACTACAAGCCTACAATCGTGCAAGTCAATGAAAACAATCATATTCTATCTATTATAAATGAGGTGTAGTGATGTTTGACCCAAATCAATTTGGAGCGATGCTCGGCTCAATGCAAGATTCAATAAAAGAACTAGAAGAGCAAAATAAGCAGACAATCCTCACGGCTAAAAGTGGCGGTGGGCTTGTGAGTATCAGCTGCAATGGAAGCGGTGAAGTGATAGATATGAGCATTGATGATAGCTTATTGGAAGATAAAGAATCTTTGCAAATTTTGCTCATCAGCGCCTTTAATGACCTCCGCAAAAGTGTAGAGGATAATCGCCAATCAACTGCTATGAATCTCCTTAGCGGACTTGGAGGATTTAATATCTTTGGTGGCAAACCAAATGGCTAAATCACTCTTTTCAAGGCATTTATTTTTGAGAATCTTTATCGCACTTTTATGTGCTACATCTGTGTGGGCTTATGACTACTCGCATTGTATAAAGTATTTCAACGCAGCAAGCACCCCTGTGGGTTCAACATACGCCATAAGCCTTAAAAATGGCACAGGGCAGCACCATCTCCTCTACTCCCCTACTCCACCTCGTAATGTAAAGCTTCTCAAAGCTGACCCTTTCATCGGGCTATATCTCATTTCTGCTTCAAAAACTAAGCAAAGCTATGAATTGCTCCCCCTTGATGCTCGCACACTAAAAGATAAGAATCTTGCTTTTATCAGCGCTAATGCGAAAGTACATACCGGGCATATTACCAAAAGGCAGACAAACTTCCTTAACTATGCGCGATTTTCCGCCCACGCGTCAGCCAATAGTGTGTTGGGCAATATTTGCTATCAAATCTATGGCATAAGTGTAGGCAATAATCAATTTATTGAAAAAAAATATATTGATAGATTTCTCTCTCAAAAATCCCCATATTATGGTGATTTGGGCGTTCGTTTTAATTCCCCTAAAGCCATTGTAGATATGATTGACCCCTTTATTGATTCTACTTTTAGATTAAATGATGAGATTCTCTCTATCAATGGCACAAAAGTCAGCTCAAGTGATGAAGCAGAATGGCTAATCAGCAATCTTAAAAAAGATTCTCTAGCAAAAATTCTCATCAAACGCAATGGCAAAAATATGACTATTAATGTTAAAGTCGATCAACGCTATGGAGGCTTTTTGCTGAGGGAAACATTCTTAGAACGTTTTGGCATACAACTTGATGAATATATGACTATTATTTCTATCAACCCATCTCTTGCAGGGCGATTCTCACAGCTACGTGCAGGGGATAGAATTTTGTGGATTAATAAAGAGCCTATTATTACAGCAAGCACAGACAATGCTCACAAACGTTTTGAGAGGCTAAAGTTTCTCCTTTCGCAAACACGATTTGATACGCGATTTGACGATAAAATACAGCTTCTCATCGTCCGTAATGACCTTGAGATTTTTCTTAAAATGTAGGGAGATACAATGCGACAAAATATCACAGAGATTCTAAACGATTTTGAATCCTTTCTTATCGAGCAAGCGCCTAAGATTCCAAGCTTTCACACACATTATGAATCCGCTATATGGGAGATGATGAAAAATGGTGGTAAACGTTTCCGCCCTGCGCTGCTTTTTTGTATCGTTAATGCCCTCTCTCCGCAAATGATCAAAAATGCCTTTTTACCAGCCTTAAGCATTGAGTGCATTCATACTTATTCCCTTATCCACGATGATTTGCCTTGTATAGATAATGCTGCATTACGGCGGGGACACGCGACTTTACATACTAAATATGGAGAAACTCTCGCCCTGCTTGTAGGAGATGGGCTCAATACTTATGCCTTTTGGCTACTCTCTCAAGCGCGACTAGATTCCCAAATATGCTTAAAACTCATTGAATCTCTTGCAGCAAATGCCGGTATTGGCGGTATGGTGCTAGGACAAGTGCTTGATTGCGCCTTTGAAAACACAACACTTTCTCTAGGGCAGCTTAAAACTATCCATTTAAACAAAACCGCTAAACTTATCGCCACTTCATTACAATGCGGGGCGATTATCGCTAATGCCTCATTGGAGCTTACTTCATCACTCTATGATTTTGGCTTAGAACTTGGAGTGTATTTTCAGCTACGTGATGATATTATCGATACCTGCCTTAATGCGGAACAAGCAGGGAAAACAACGCAAAATGACGCACATAAAAACAGCTATGTGAATCTACTTGGCTTAGATGAGGCAAAGGCAGAGTTTCATCGTCAAAAAACGCAGATTCAACACAAACTCAAAGACTTTGGAAATGCTATTGAATACGAACTCAACACACTTTTGCAAAATTATTTTAAGGAGATTGAATGAAAAAAATCCTACTAACCAATGATGATGGGTTTAATTCAAGTGGCTTACTCGCACTCAAAGACGCATTAAGAAACCTCGCTCATATTATGGTAGTCGCCCCTGCGAGCGAAAAATCAGCCTGTGGGCACGGGCTTACACTCACGCGTCCGCTTAGCTTTGTCCGTCTTGATGATGATTTTTACAAACTTGAAGATGGTACACCTAGCGATTGCGTGTATCTCGCCCTTAATACCCTCTACAAAGAGGATTGTAAACCTGATTTAGTGATTTCTGGCATTAACCTTGGCTCGAATATGGGAGAGGACATTACCTATTCAGGCACGATTGCAGGGGCGATGGAGGCTTGTATTCAAGGTGTGCCTGCTATTGCCATATCGCAAGTTATGCCCGATATGAACCGCTCTAAACACTTTGATTTCTCCCTTGCAAAAAAATCTATCGTGGATATAGTAAAAATGATTTTTGACAAAGGTTTCCCGCTGCAAGAGCGAAAGTTTCTTAATGTCAATATCCCCTATATTCAACACGCAGAATGCAAGGGTTACAAAATCACTCAAATGGGTTATAGAATCTACGCCGATGAGGCTCATCTCCACCGCAATCCACGCGGACAGGAATATTATTGGCTAGGCTTACACCCTTTGCAATGGGAGGAGCGCAAAGATACGGATTATCCTAATGGCTCGGATTTTAAAGCAGTGTATGAAAATTATGTATCTATTAGCCCTATCAAGCTCGATATGACAAGCTATGAGGATACTCAAATACTCTCAAAATGGATTAACAATGACTGAATTATTGATAGATATACACGCTCACGTATGCTTTTGACAATGATTTTGAACGCATACGGAGTAAAAAGTGTTGATTTTTAATGTAGATGATGTAGGAGGATTCACATTGGATTGCCTCTATCGTAGTAGTTTGAAGCATATTACCATCATAGATAAAAATTGCTTTGATACAACAAATCAAAATCGCCAAATCTGTACAAAGCGGCTCAATGAGCCAAAAGTCGCCGTTTTAGCCCAAATGTATCCAAGCATTACCCCTATGCAAGAGCAAATAGATAGTGTATTTTTAAAGCGATTTAATATAATAGCATTTGGTTATATTGTCGATGCCATTGATGATATTTATGGAAAAGTCGATATTACTAGAACCACCTTACACAAACTTTTAGAGAAATTTATCGTCTCCACAGGCAGCGCGAAAAAGCTTAATCCTCTGCATATCCGCCTAGATAATATTTGGAAAACACACGGCGATAAATTTGCTCGAAAACTACTCGAATATCTTAAAAAAGCGGGTATCCGCAGGTCGTTTAAGGCAGCATTCAGCCCTGAAGTGCCAAAATGCAAAGCGTTATGGAGCTGCATATGCTGTAACAATGAGTTTTGGACTATAGCATTAGTATCAAATCATACAAAATATAAAATATATTAAAGGAGAAAAGTTATGCGAGATGAATATGATGATTATAAAGATGAAGAATACAACCAAGATGATGAGTTTGAATACTATGATGATGAGGACGAGGATAGCCTGTATAGCGGCTATGACGATGATGACTATGAGAATCCTGATAGTGAATACGATGAGGAATAGCAGTTCCTATGAAAGCTAAAGATACCGCACAAAGCATTAAACTAGCGCTTTTGCAGCAATCCTACACAGGCGATAGAGATTCAATGATACAAGCTACAAGCGCAATGATTGCAGAGGCAGCCCATAATGGTGCACAGCTTGTCGCTTTGCAAGAGCTTCACACACGAGAATACTTTTGCCAAAGTGAGAATCCTGCGTTTTTTGACTATGCAGCGGATTTTGACAAAGACATTGCTCATTTCAGTGCCTTAGCAAAACAACATCATATTGTTTTAATCACCTCCCTCTTTGAGAGACGCACAGCAGGGCTATACCACAATACCGCTATAGTTTTTGAGAACAATGGTAAAATCGCAGGAAAATACCGCAAAATGCATATTCCCGATGATCCACAATTCTATGAGAAATTTTACTTCACGCCCGGCGATATAGGTTTTGAGCCTATACACACGAGCTTAGGGACACTTGGTGTGCTTATCTGCTGGGACCAATGGTATCCCGAAGCCGCACGTATTATGGCGCTTAAAGGCGCACAAATACTTATCTATCCTACCGCTATTGGCTGGTTTGATGAGGATAATAAAGAGGAGAAAAAGCGGCAAAAAGACGCGTGGATAGCTGTGCAGAGAGGGCATAGCGTGGCTAATGGACTGCCGACATTGGCGATTAACCGCGTGGGATTTGAGAAAGATAAAAGCGGTGTGGGTAATGGCATACGCTTTTGGGGCAGTAGCTTTATCTTTGGCGCGCAAGGAGAGCTTATCGCACAGGCAAGTGAGGATAAAGAAGAGATTATATATGCGGATATTAATTTAACTAAAAGTGAGGAAGTGCGCCGTATGTGGCCATTCCTACGCGATAGGCGAATAGAATCTTATAGCGAACTACTCAAACGTTTTTGTGATACATTCTAGAGAAAAATAAAAACTTACAATAAATCCCACAAGCCATACAAATCAGCAATAAATTTAAAAAGTATTTAACGTTTTTTAAGATACAATAGCGCGTTTCACAAAGGAACAAATATCTTTTCAAAGGACAAACGATGAAAAAAATTCTTGTTAGTTTAGTACTTAGCACAGGTTTAGTAAGCGGTGCATTAGCTGCAGCAAATACAAATACAGGTTGCGGACTTGGTTCGCTCATTATTGATAAAAAAGGGATTTTATGGAACGTCCTACAAGCAACTACTAACGCTACATTTTTTAATCAAACTTTTGGTATCACTTCTGGAACTTCTGGCTGTAAAAGTGGAAAAGTCGCTATGGATAGCCGCACAGAAGAATTTGTAGCTGCGAATATGGACGCACTTTCTCAAGAAATCGCACAAGGGCGAGGCGAACACCTTGACACACTTGTAGAGCTCCTCAATGTAAGCGACAAAGAAGCTTTCAAAGTAGCACTTCAAGAAAATTATCATAAACTCTACACAAGCAAAGATGCGCAAAGTGCCGATGTGCTTGATGGAGCAGCAAATCTCTAATCTTTTTTTGCATATATGAATCTTTCATATATGCGCCTCTTTCTGCTTAAACTGCTTTGATTTTAAGGTTGTATTTTGGATTTTCACACATATATTTTCCGCCCCATTATGATGTTTTTTATACTTTGTGCTTATCTCTATGCACAAGATTCCCACAGCGCACATATTAATGAACTTATCGCTCAAGCTAAAGCTCTAAAGCTTGCCGATTCTAAGGAATGGAAAACGCTTTTGCATATCAATAAGCACAAAAGTGAGATTATCTCACCCTACTTTTTTCTCACACCTAATTTCAAATCCTCGCGCAATCTCGCACAAGATGAACTAGAAGCGACTATTATCGCTTTCTATCAAGCTCTCTCGCAAGTGGCTGTGCCTGAAGCTATCAAAGAGCGACGTATGAAGCAGATTGTAGAATTTAAAGAAAATAATATCAATCTCCCTACACGTTCTATTGAAGCAGCAGACTATCACGCTATTTGTCGCTTTCCTGCCCGTCTTGCATTCCTTTCATCGCATTTAGATTTTAAAAATCTCCCTCAACTTGAATGTGCGGAATTTAAGGCAATGTATGACTATATTGCCCCCACAAAGGCAAGTATCGTCTTTCCCACAGCACATATCAACTCTCCCGCCTCGATGTTTGGACATACATTCTTACTACTTGATTCTGTGTTTGAATCCCGTCTGCTTGCCTTTGCTATCAATTACCAAGCCGATGCCGACCCTAACCAAGTTGATGCCATTAGTTTCGCCTTTAAAGGACTTTTTGGATTCTACACGGGGAGCTACTCTATCCTGCCCTATTATGATAAAATCGAAGAATATTCCAATGTAGAAACCCGTGATATGTGGGAATATGAGCTAAATTTTACACCTGAAGAAATAAAGCGATTATACAATCACATTTGGGAGTTAAGCGATGCCTTTAGTTACTATTACTTCTTTCATCGTAACTGTTCTTATAATATCTTGTGGCTACTTGAAGTTGCGCGAAAAAGCCTCAATCTACGCAAAGAATTTATCTATCAAGTCAATCCTCCAGAGACACTTTTTGCTTTTCAAAAAGCAGGGCTTATTAACGATATAGCCTATCGCCCTAGCAAACGTAGCAAACTCCTCTCTTATGAAAAAGTGATGGATTCTCATTCTATCTCACTTGCCAAATCGCTTTCACGTGGGAAAGCCACCCCCCAAAGTGTGCTTGATGATAGCAAACTCTCCCTTCAAGATAAGCAATACACACTAGAATCTGCCCTTGAACTAAGCGAGTATTACTACCTCAATGGCAAACTAAAACACGAAGATTACACACAAATCGCCTACGACCTTGCCTCCACACGCTCAAAACTTGGTGCAAATACACCCCCTGCGCTTAATATCCATGCCAATCCACTAGAGGCAAATCAAGGCTTACGCATTACGCCACTAATCCTTGCAAACACACAAGGCATTCACCCTGCCATTGATTTTAGAATCGCCTACCACGATATTACCGATAATGACAAAGGCTATCTCAAAGGCGCACAAATCGAGTTTATGCGGATTCTAGGCTATTATGATACGAGCAAAACGCCTAAAGTTGCCTTTAGTCTCTATGAACTTAATATCCTCTCTGTCGCCTCTATCGCGCCTAGAGGTAAATTCTTTAAACCCTTTTCTTATCGGCTTGAAACAGGCTTTAATCGTAGCTTTTATGATGAGCATTTGCACTATTTTGCCGCATTTGGTGGGGGCTTGAGCCATCAAATAGGTGATGTCGCTTATACATACTATTTCCTTGAGCCGACCTTCTTTATCGATAGCTTCCGCAGGGCAGATTTCGCGCTTAATGCCGTGCTAGGCATTGTCCTGCAGGATAATAACCGCCTCAAAGCCACATTAGAATACAAGCTTAAAACATACAGCCCCACGCATTTTAGCCACCTGTTCGATACCACTTTTAGTATAAATCTCAAGCACAATCTCGCGCTTATCGCACGTATGCAAATGCTAAAAAATGACACACAGAACTTGACACAGCCTACATCAATGCTAGGCGTAAGGCTGTATTTTTAGGATTTACTCTACCTTTGCTATTAAGCTAAAACTCCGTAATGGTTTCACGCACTTAAAATAAAGCCTCTCGTGTGCGCCTATTGGTTGTAAGTATGTTCTTAAAGCGTAAAGTTTCTATTATAACTTACTGATACAATTCAAAATTAATTTGTTAGAAATTAAGAATAGCTTATTTATCTCTCTTATGGCTTAATCTCACAAATTTCTCTAGCACCTCAAAAACTCGCTTAGATGCGATAATCTCTTGTGCTAAGAAATATCCCTCTTTTATATCCTTTGCCTTCCCAGCAAGATAGAGTGCTGCGCCAGTATTGAGTGCGACAAGCTGTGTCTTAGGAGAATTAGGCGCGGTGGCATTAAAAATATCAAGGCTGATACACTTATTCTCTGCTACATCTCCACCCTTTAGCTCCGCAAAAGAAGCAAAATCTAGCCCCACCTCATTAGGATTAAACACATATGTGTGTATATTACCCCTATCAAGCTCGGTAATCTGCGTAGGCGCACAGAGTGAAATCTCATCATAGCAATCAAATCCACTTACCACCATCGCCCTTTGAATCCCCAAAATATCAAGCGCTTGTGCCATAATCTCCGTGTAAGATTTGTCAAAAACGCCAATAAATTGATGGGTAACACTCGCCGGATTTGAAAGAGGACCAATAAGATTAAATATCGTTCTAAAGCCTAGAGACGCTCTAGCCGGAGCAGCAAATCGCATAGCAGCGTGAAACTTCTGCGCAAATAAAAAAGTAATGCCTATATTATCATACACATATTTGCAAGTTTGCGCGTCCATATCGACATTCACGCCCAATGCCTGAAGTAAATCCGCCGAACCGGACTTTGATGTAACAGCTCTATTGCCGTGTTTAATAACTTTTACTCCCGCTGTGGCTAAAAGTAATGCGCTTGTGGTAGAGACATTAAAGGTTTTATTAGGACTGCTGCCCGTGCCTACCATATCTAGCCGCACTTCATCGCTTAGCGGGAGAGGAAAGGCTATCGCCTTTTTTTTGAGCACACTTGCAAACCCGGCCAATTCCTCCGCATTCACACCCTTAATCTCAAGACTTGTGAGAATGCTCCCTATCTGTGCATCGCTCATATTACCCTCTGTAATCTCATCCATCACATCACAGGCTTGTTTAAAGTTAAGATTCTCTCCCTGCATAGTGCTTTTAAGATATTGCTTTATAGGGATAATCTCACGTGTGTAATGCAAAAAGTTTAAAAGCATTTTCTCGCCCTCTATTGTGCCAATCGATTCAGGGTGAAACTGCACTCCCATAAGCTGATAGCTCTTATGCTCAATCGCCATAATCTCGCCATCTTCACTCCACGCGCTTACTTCAAAGCATTCAGGTAGCTGATGAACCTCTCCTACCAAAGAATGGTAGCGCACAATAGGTGTGAGTGGCTTAATATGACGGAAAAGCCCTTTTTGATTATGATGTAAAGGTTCGACCTTACCGTGCACGATATGCTTTGCATTAACAATATCCATACCAAAAGCCGCCATAATCGCCTGATGCCCCAAACAGATTCCCAAAATAGGATACACACCTTGCAATTCCTGCACGATTTGGATAGAAATCCCCGCTTCTTGTGGCGTTTTGGGACCAGGACCAATGATGATGTATTGCGGAGAAAGGGCACGTATCTCTTCAATGCTAATCTTATCACTCCTTACGACATTAATAGGAAATCCAAAGCGATAAAATGCCTGATAAATATTGTAGGTAAAAGAATCATAATTATCTATAAGCAAAATCATTTGTTATCCTTTGTAAGCATACTGATTTGTGAGCGGACTTTGCTTTGTGTCTCCATATACTCCGTGCTAGGGATAGAATCTTGCACAATGCCCGCGCCAGAGCGCAAATAATATATGCCATTTTGATACACTGCTGTGCGAATAGCAATGGCAAAATCCATATCCTCATCATAAGTAAAATACCCTATCGCACCACCATATATGCCACGCGAATGGCTTTCTAAAGATTCGATAGTTTTAATGGCTTGAATCTTAGGTGCTCCTGATAGTGTCCCTGCAGGAAATGCCGCCTTGAGCGCATCGCGTTTGCTAAATCGCTCTGTATCTAGCTCTCCCTGCACTGCTGAAACAATATGCATTACGTGAGAGTATCGTTCAATCTTATTTCTTGCCATTACCTCCACGCCCCCTCCTATGCTGACTTTTCCAGCGTCATTCCGCGCTAAATCAAGTAGCATTAAATGCTCTGCATTCTCTTTTTCATCATTTAAAAGCTCTTTTTCAAGCTCTAAATCCCGCGCTACGCTCTCTCCTCTAGGACGAGTGCCAGCAATAGGGCGGATAGCAAAAAGTGCGCGTCCCTCTTGAGTTTTAAGCCGTATCATAATTTCCGGACTAGCCCCCAAAACGACAAAATTTTCAAATTGATAATAAAACATATATGGGCTAGGATTGAGATGGCGGAGGTGGCGATACGCCTCTAATGGAGGCAAAGCAGAGGCGACATTCATATATTGGCTTGGCACACATTGGAGCAAATCGCCTCGATAAATCGCCTCTTTAATCGCTACAACCATTGCTTCATACTCGCTTCGTGTAGTAGCATTTTGTATCGTGTAATCCCCTGAAAATGCGCTACTATCAAATGATGTTGGAGATGGTGATAGAGATCGCAAAGTAGTAATAATCTTTTCTACCCTCTGCATAGGCTCTATCTTTTCGCACTCATTAGCATAGCCCACACTCACAATATGTAGCCTATCAAAAAGATGATCAAAAATCAAAAAATCCCGCCCAAATATAAAGGCACATTCAGGTGCTTCATAAAGCGGGGGATTGTGAAAGCTGACTTCCTCGATTTCAGCAAAAAACTCATATCCTATATACCCTGCTCCACCAAGTGGCAAGGGCAAATCGTGCGGGGTTATCCCTTGTGGATTGGGAGCTAGAGTGCGCACAAGAGCAAGAGATTCCAAAAAACCATCTTGCTTAAAGGGATTATCTGCGCTTTTATCGGGGATTTTCACCTCATATCCTGCTAGAGCCTCGCTTAAGAGCATTTTTTGATTGTTGCATACAAGTATGTATGCTCCATTTTCCTTATAAACGCAAAAAGCCTCACATAAAATCATAATGGAATATCTATCCTTGCCTGTTTCATTATAGGCAGATTCTAAAAGCATTTTTGCATTTAACGCCCCTAGCACCGCTAAAGGCGTGAGATTGTCGCACAACATTTCTTTATGTGCTATCACCGCCTTATTGGCATTTTTAAAATCAAACATCTTCACTCCTTATATTTTTATTATACCTTTGTTGTGGTGGCTTATTAAGCCGCCATATTTGCGCGAAGTGTTTGAGGATATACCCCCTTTATAGAGATTTATATCGCTAACGCATTTTAAGCTCAACAACCTCCACACCCTCTGGCGTAACAAAATCAAATACCTTATCATTTATTATAGTATTAAGCTTCACGTTGCTTAATTTCAATGTGCTTTTTGCCCCCATAGAATCTACAAAGTTAATACGTTCTGGCTTGTCATTTTTATCCACAAACAGCACATACTCCACGCCATCAACCTGCGTGTGATAGCTCCCATCATCTTGCTTTTTAGCCGATTTGATAATCGATATAAAATCACTATTTGTCCTTAAAGTCGAGTGGCTTACCTGCTCCAAACTCGGCTCATAAATAATCACCTTATTATCATTCATATAAATTTCTTTTTTAAAGGGCATTTGATAATCCCATTTTACTTTATTAGGAGATTTGCCTAGAATCTTGCCTTTATAATACACGCTCGTGCCATCATCATTTTCAATATATTGCTCAAAATCTGCCTCTATGCTTTTGAGATTCTCTCCCCACGCAAAGAGCGTCCCGCAGTAGCCTAGTAGCATTATCACACTTATGATTAATACACGCATTTACACAATCCTTCACCCTTAAATTAAAATGTGAGATTCTACCAAAGTATATTAAAGTATGTTAGAATTACGCCCAATTTCTTACCAAAAAGGCTTCATTTATGCTAAAAACACTTGTATCAACTTTTTTAGGTTCTCGTAACAATAAACTTATTAAACAATATCGCAAAGAAGTCCAAAAAATTAATGCCTTAGAATCCACTTATGAAAGCTTAAGCGATGAGGCACTCCAAAATGCGTTTAGCGAATTAAAAGAGCGGGTGCAAAATGGTGAGGATTCTTTGCAAGGAGTGCTTCACAAAAGCTTTGCCATCACACGTGAGGCAAGTAAGCGGACATTAGGTATGCGTCATTTTGATGTGCAGCTTATCGGTGGTATGGTGCTAAATAACGGACACATTGCAGAAATGAAAACGGGTGAAGGAAAAACGCTTGTAGCCACACTCGCAGTCTGTCTCAATGCCCTTTGTGGCAGGGGTGTGCATGTCGTTACCGTTAATGACTATCTCGCTCAACGCGATGCAAAGGAGCTAGAGCCCCTTTATAACTTTCTAGGATTTTCTGTTGGCATTATCACTAGCGATATCCACGATGATAACCAACGTTTGCAAGCCTATGCCTGTGATGTCGTGTATGGCACAAATAATGAATTTGGCTTTGACTATTTGCGGGATAATATGAAATATGACCTTACACAAAAAGTGCAAAGAGAGCATTATTTTGTCATCATTGATGAAGTGGATTCTATCCTTATTGATGAGGCACGCACACCGCTTATTATCTCTGGACCTGTAAATCGCACTCTAGAGCATTATCAACTTGCTAATAGTGTAGCTCAAAAGCTTCAAAATGAAGTGGATTTTAACATTGATGAAAAAAATCGTGTCATTTTGCTTAATGAGGAGGGTATCAAAAAAGCTGAATCGCTTTTCAAAGTTGATAATCTCTATAGTATCGAAAATGCCACGCTCTCTCATCATTTAGACCAAGCCCTAAAGGCAAATTATCTCTTTATCAAAGACAAAGATTATGTCGTGCAGGATAATGAGGTGGTTATCGTTGATGAATTTACCGGGCGTTTGAGTGAAGGCAGACGCTTTAGCGAGGGGCTACACCAAGCCATTGAGGCAAAAGAAAAGGTAGATATTAAAGAGGAGAGCCAAACTTTAGCTGATATTACATTTCAAAACTACTTCCGCCTTTATGAAAAATTATCGGGTATGACAGGCACAGCGCAAACAGAGGCGAGTGAATTTCTACAAATCTATAATCTTGAGGTGGTGAGTATCCCTACCAATATTCCCGTGCAACGCAAAGATTTAAATGACCTTATCTATAAAAGTGAGAGAGAGAAGTTTAATGCCCTAATTACTAAGATTACTGAGCTTCACAAAAAGGGACAGCCTGTGCTTGTAGGGACAGCAAGTATTGAAAAAAGTGAGGTGCTTCACGAACTCCTTAAAAAACAGAGAATCCCCCATACCGTCCTAAATGCCAAGCAGCATAGCAAAGAAGCAGAAATCATTAAAGATGCAGGGATGAAAGGGGCGGTTACGATTGCTACGAATATGGCTGGACGTGGCGTGGATATTAAAATCAATGATGAAATACGCGAATTGGGGGGATTATACATCATCGGCACAGAAAGGCACGAGAGCAGACGTATCGACAATCAATTACGCGGGAGAGCCGGGAGACAAGGCGACCCAGGAGTTAGTCAATTTTACCTAAGTCTTGAAGATTCTTTGCTTAGAATCTTTGGAAGCGATAAGATTAAGGGCATTATGGAGCGGCTTGGACTGAAAGATGGTGAACATATAGAATCTAGCCTTGTTACTCGCTCTGTTGAGAGCGCACAAAAAAAGGTAGAAAATCTCCATTTTGAATCACGCAAACATCTGCTTGAATATGATGATGTCGCTAATGAGCAGCGCAAGGCAGTGTATAAGCTCCGGAATGAATTGCTTGACGAAAACTATTCTTTGAATGAGCGTATCATTACCAATCGCGACATCACTGCGCAATCCCTGCTTTATAAGGCACAGATTCTGCCCGGTGATGATAGCAGTAATTTCAATATCTCATCGCTTAAGGCTCAAGTGAGTGAGGACTTAGGGCTTGATTTGGGAGATTGTGAGGACTTAGAATATGATGAATTACTCCAAAAGCTTATCACGCAAATGAGTGAAAGCTATGAAGGTAAAATGTCAAAGCTCGATAGCACACATAGGGCTCAGATTGAGCGCATTATCTATTTGCAGGTGCTTGATAGCTCGTGGAGAGAACATCTCTATACAATGGATAATCTCAAAACAGGCATAGGTTTGCGCGGATATAATCAAAAAGACCCATTGATTGAATACAAAAAAGAAAGCTACAATCTGTTTTTAGAGTTTGTAGAGAATCTTAAAATTGAAACGACTAAAATGCTGCACATTATCCAACTAAGAGAGCAGGAGGAAAGCGCGGCAGATAAAATGCTAAAAAATATGCAAGAGGAGCTAGAGGAGGATTTGCAAGATTTTAATTCAAATGCCTCTACCACCTCAAAAGTAAAAATCTCGCGCAATGAGCTTTGTCCTTGCGGAAGTGGTAAGAAATATAAGCTCTGCCACGGCAAAAGCGGACCTAAAAAGGGATTATTAGCTTAATGAAAACGCTTACTCTCTATCTTTTGCCCCGCTATTTGCGATTTGATAAGACACAGCCCTTTATCTCTATCACTGCTTTGCTTGCATTTTTTGGCGTGGGTGTAGGCGTGATGGTGCTATGTATAGCAATGGCAATTATGAATGGCATGTCAAAGGAGTTTGAGCGCAAACTTTTTGTGATGAATTATCCTCTAAGTATATACTCTACGACGTATACGGGGCTTGATGATGAGATACTACACGCCTTGCAAAATCACTTCCCGCAATTTCTTTTCAGCCCATATTTGCGCTATCAAGCCGTAGGGAAGGTGGGTAACACAATGAATGCGGCAATGGTTTTTGGCGTGGATATGTATGCAGAATCTCAAATCAATGAGGTGGTGCGCAAAGCCTTTGAATCACAGAGTAATCACCCGAGTGATACCCTCTCAAGTGAAGAGTTAATCAAACAAAGAGAGCAACATATCACCGCCTTTAAAGAAAAGACATTTTCTATCCTCGTAGGCAAGGGCTTTGAAGAACATTTTGGCTTAGAAGTGGATGATAAGCTCGATTTATTTTTCACACAGCTTGAGCCTTCAGGCTTTAGCTACACGCCTATTAATAAACGTTTCACTATCGCAGGATTCTTTGAATCTGGCTTGAGAGCGTATGATGAGGCTTATACCTATACGAATTTAGAAGCATTGCAGAAAATCCGCCGTGTGCCGCAGGGCGTATATGATGGTATACACGTCTATACACAAAATCCTATGCAGGATATTAAGCTTATTAATGATTTTTTAATCACGGAATTTCCTGCTCGTGCGGGGATTGAGGGCTGGTGGCAACAAAATGGCAATTTCTTTTCAGCCCTAGAGCTTGAAAAACGCGCTCTCTTTATTGTGCTTATGCTTATTATCGTTATGGCAAGTCTTAATATCATTAGCTCCTTGCTTATGGTGGTAATGAATCGCCGTAAAGAAATCGCTCTGCTCCTCTCACTTGGAGCAAGTAAAGCAGAAATCAAAAAAATATTTTTTTGGGTAGGTAATGTAATCGGGCTAGGGGGTATTGCTTTTGGCATTATTCTTACAGGCATTGCCATGTATGTGCTTGATACCTTTCCTATCATCTCGCTTCCTGCTGATGTATATGGTAGCTCAAAGCTACCCCTTGACTTATCCTTACTTGATTTTTGCCTCACTATCATAGGTGCGGTAATCATCGTATGCCTTTCATCGTATTATCCTGCAAGGAGAGCATCATTAGTAGATACTTTGCAAGTTTTACGCAACGAATAGTAAAAACAAGCCTATTTTAAGAATCTTGTAAGTAAATAAATCATAGCATACAAAGGACACCTTTAAAAAATGGGGGAGTTGATATTTTACTTTAGGAGTGCCTTTGAAAACACTTTATGTAGGAAACTTAGTATATGCGGTTACTCGTGATGAGTTAAAGGAGCTATTTGCTCCATTTGGGGAAGTTTTTTCTGTCAAACTTATTAATGATAGAGAGAGTGGCAAACCCAAGGGATTTGGATTTGTAGAAATGAATGATGAGGACGCGCTCAAAGCCATTGACGCGCTGAATGAAAAGGACTTCCGCGGACGCAATCTCCGCGTGAATGAAGCCCGCCCACGACAATAAGCCTTTTGGGCTATTATTACTACACTGTTGTGGCTATCGCCACCGCGTAGTTGTATAGTTTTGTCAGGAATCAAAGTGAGAGAGAAAATAATCAAATAAAGCAAAGTGCGAGAATATGAGGGATATTTGAAAAATCAAAGTGCGCTCAAATACTTTACAAAACTTGACAAAATACTCAACAAAACTTTACATTTACTTTACAAAAACTATACATCTACTTTACATTTACTTGACACACCTTTTACAATGCGATTAAATGCGCTTTTAAACGCCCTTAAATCATTCGTTTAAAAAACCCCACAACCACACCGACAATGTCATATTCTCGCCCCTCTAGCTCTATATTTTCATAGCTCTTGTTATCACTTATAAGGCGGTATTTGGGGAGCTTTTGTAAGCGTTTAACATAGAGCTCATCATCAATACGCACTACACATATCTGCCCCTCTTTAGGCACACTCTTTTGGACTAGGAGTTGGCAATTCTCTGGGATTGTAGGAGACATAGAATCGCCTTTAGCAGTGATAATAGAAAGCCCAAGAAATGAGCTAAGCCCAAAGTGTGTGCGCAAAAAGCCTTTGTCTATGCCTACGCTTTGTGCGGGATACTCATCGTTTATCACGCCACCTCCTGCACTTGCGACTACATCATCATAAATAGGGATTTGAACTATATCAGTATTGATTTGAGCGGTAGGTTTGGGACTTATGGACAACTTATGGACACCATCATTAAGACTTATGGACTTTGACTTATGGACAAAATATTCATAATCAAGCCCTAAAATATCACTCAACTTTTCCAAAAAGTCAAGTGTAACTGCTTGTTTATTTGTTTCATAATTATATATAGTTTTTTCTGCAACAGACATCATATCCCCTAAATCTTTTCTTGTCAGCGATTTTGCGATTCGTGCCTCTCGAATTCTGTCTCCAACCAACATTTTTTCTCCTTTTATGTAATAAATTACTTGACAAAAGGTAAAATTTTACATATAATTCTATATATTTATTTAGAAATATTATCCAACAAAGGATAAGAAATAAATAAATCGGTTGGGTGGGCGGGTAGAATACCACTTTAGGAGCTTTAAGATGAAAGTCAAGAAGTTCAAAAAGTTGGTTGTAACCCTTAAGGTTTGGGGGCTAGAAATAGCCCTTAGCCTTAAGCTATAACCGAACTTACCCTCTGCTTTGCAGGGGGTTGGTCGGCATTATAACATAAACAAAGAGGCAAAGCAATGAAAAAACAAAGTTTGAGTGCAGTAATGGCAGCAAAAGGTATGAAATTACGCACTTGGGCAAAGTCTAAGGGTTTAAGCGAAAAGGACATAGGGCTTTTAAATCAAATTTCTTATGGACTTACAAAAGGTAAGCGTGGGAGAGCTAAGGAGCTGAAAGAAATGCTTGAGGCTGATGGATTTAAATAGCATAGGTGGTATAAATGGGACAATGGGTAAGTAGCAGGGAGTTTGCCACTCTACATAAATTCAATATTGAAGGTATATTAAAGGCGGCAAAGAGGGCAGATTCTTTATCTAAAAAATTTTGCTTATATAAAGGTAAATTTTTACCTTTTAGTTATGGAAATGGTATAGGTCGTGGGGGTAAAGTCCTCCGCATTTGGAGTGAGCCTTTTGCTACACAAGCAGAGGCAGAGGCGTTTGTGGAATCTTATATAAAAGCACAAGAGGCTTCTTTGCAAAAGATTACAACACCTACAACACTGACAACACAGCATAAAATAGGCACTTCTAGCGTTTTAGCACAAGAGCAGGCAAAAGCCTTGAGCTGTCCATCACACTTTATACAAAGCGCACAATCTAAGACTATGTTTGATAATAAAGATGATGATGGGCAGTTGAGGGCTTTAGATGCTTTTAGCAAAGCTTCACAAAAAGATAAGAATCTCGCTTTGGAGAAAAAATCCATTATCAAAGAATGGGAAGTATATAAGACAAAAGGTGTGAATGCAAAAGATTTTATCGCGCTGCTGAATGCAGGTGGGCAATACTCCATAGCTTTAAGCGAAAATAAGCTCTATGCGTGGCAGAGGGCATATAAGAGAGGCGGACTTGAGCTATTGCTTGATGAGCGAGGTAAAAATAGAAAAGAGCAAAGCAAGATTAAAGAGCTTGGATTAGAGGAGCTCACAAACAAGCTTATTTTGGCAAGTCGTGGGAGGGTAAATATCTCCTCACTGCATAGAATGCTGCATATCCACCTTGATAGTGTGGGCAAGGCGGATTTGGCGGATTTTTTAGCCAAAAGGAGCGAGGTAATAAGCTATTGTGTGCTTGAGCGATATGTCAAGGCTTACTTAAAAGCCCACCCCATAGAAGCAAAAATTATTTATCGTGGCGAAGATGCGGCAGTGGGGAATTTCCTCCCTGCACTTGGGCAAAGCAACTATGCAGTGGATTCTATTAATCAAATTGTAGAGATTGATGCCACAAGCATTGATGCGATTATTGATACAAGCGAGATAGCGCGCGCTCTAGGGCTTGAGGTAGAGAACATAGAATCTTGGCAAAAGCGATTTGTGCTTATTTCACTCATTGATACTTATAGTGGCGTGTGTAGCTTCCATATAAGCGATACCGAAAATGCGCTCGGTGTCTCTCGCGCCATTGCAAAATACATCACTACCTATGGCAAACCAAAGTGCATTAAAAGCGACAACGGCAGCGCATTTGTGAGTAAGTATATCAAAGAAGTGCTCTCCCGCCTTGATATAGAGCATATACGCTCTAAGGCGTATGCTGGGTGGTGTAAGCCCTATGTGGAGCGCAACTTTGCGCGTTTGCAAAATCACCTTATGGAATGGATTAAAGGCTATATCGGGCATAGTGTGAGCCAAAGACAAGCCATTGAGTTTTTCTTCTCTCGCGCACAGAGGCGACTGAAAAGAGGGCAAAAAAGCAATCAAACCAATCTTCACACGCTTAAAGAGCTAGGGCAGATGATAGATGCCTACACGCATTCTTTGATGAATAATGCGTATTTGCAGAGATTAGATTCTACACCCGCAGAGGCATATAACGCGCGTGTAAATGAGGCAGTGAGAATCCACGAATATGAGCTTTGCTCTAAGCTTTCTCCGCTTGAGAGGCGCACTGTGAATAAAAAAGGTATCGCTTATGGTGGGCTGTGGTATCAAAGTGCTGCTATGTTCGCGCATACAAGTGTATTTGTGGCAGCAAATATCAATAACACCAAAGAGCTTTTTATGTATGACGAGCAGCACCGCTTCATCGGCGTAGCGTCAAATCTTGATAGCGAGGAGATGAGTGCGGAAATGGCGCGGAATGCGCAAAAAATCTTTTATAAAGAGCTTAAAGCGCGCAAGGGCAAAATGCAAGAGGCACGCGCAGAAGTCGAGGCACAATTCCCACAAATGCTTTTACAAGCGCACAAGAAAATGCCAAAAACGCATATGCCCACACTCAAAGCCATTAATGATAGCAATCTCTATCAAGCAAAGCTCTTAGATGAGGCGCGTAAAAATGCGGTGGGCGCTGAAATTTTAGATACCACAAAGGAGGTAAAAAATGAAACACAAACAAAAAATATAAAAGATGTGAGCTGGGAAGCAGCGGTATTGAAAAAGGCAAAATAAAAGCGTTGGCTTTTTTGCAGGTGTTGCAAGTGTGGATTAGCACTTCCTAATAAGCCCTAACCTTAGAAAACGAGTTGATGAATGCGAAGCAGTCATAACTCAAGCTTTAGGCGCAAAAGGTGGCTTTGCTACCTTTTGTAAGATTTTTACAAGTATGGATTAGCACTTCGTGCAAATCACTTGCTACAAAGCAAGAGAGAACCTTAAGAACTCGCTTGCAAGTGTGGATAAGCACAAGTGCGTATGACAACCAAGCATAGCGCGGTTGTAAGCGTATCCTTTACGATACTTTGGGCTTCGCTCAAAGTATCAAGACATTAAATGAATGAAAAGGAAAATTATATGAAAAATGTAGATTTAAATCAAGTGTGTGAGGAGCTAGAGATATTTTTAAAAGTGCAAAATATCTCTCAAGCGGCTTTGGGTAGAGCTATTGGCGTAAGTAGCGCGAGTATCTCTACCTTTCGCAAGGGCGAGTATAAGGGCAATAATAAAGAGCTAGGGCGCAAAATCAAGCTCTACCTTGATGATTATGCAAACAAAAACAAAGGAGGCGCAAGAAAAGAAAATGTGCAAGTCTATGAAAGCCACGATAAGCAAATGGCTGATTTTGTCATCAATGAGGCGGTGAGAGATAAAGAGATTGCCATTATCGTAGGCTGTGCAGGGAGCGGAAAAAGCACGATTGCTAAAGACTATGCGTGCTTGCACCCCAATGCGATTCTCATTGAAGCTACACTCCATAGCACTGCTAGAGTGATTTTAGATGAGCTATGCGAGCGCACACATATTAGCGGCGGGAGAAATCTGCACGAAAAAGTGCTCCTTATAGCCAAAGAGCTTAAAAGGCGCGATGTGGTGATTTTCATTGATGAGGCGGAACATTTGAGTGTGAGGGCGTTAGAGGATTTACGCAGGATTTGGGATTTTAGCTCCTGCCCTCTTATCCTCTTTGGCACGGAGATTCTCTTAAAGAATCTCATAGGTAAAAATGGTGAATTGCGACAGCTCTACTCACGCATAGGTGGCAAATGGCATTTGAAAGGGCTTAGCGAAGCGGAGACAAATGAGGTTTTTATAAAAGGCATACACGCCTATACAAAGGGCAATTTTCGCTCAAGCGTAAAGCTTTATAAAAGAGCGTGCAGACTTGCAGAACTTCATAATGTCAAACTTGATAAAGACATTATCGCTCAAGCGGTAAGTATGATTATTCTGTAAGGAGATGAAATGAAAGATAACAGAGCAAGATGTGGCTGCTTTGATGCTGTGGGGATAGAATTTAGAGATGGCGACAAGGTAAAAGGGCTGTATGGCGAAGGCGTAGTGAAACACATTCCACAAGAATATGACTACCGCATAGAGTGCAATGGAGTATTGTATTTCCTTGATAGCTCGTGGCAGATTCTAAAGGAGGTGCAAAATGAGCAAGGTTGAATTGTTTAAGCCCTTTTATATTTATGGGCGCAAGGCAAGGTATTTAAGCACACATTACTTTGTGAATAATGAGTATATATTTCTCAAAGGAGGCGTGAATGAGGCGATAAATGGTTATAAATGCGTTGATGTGGTAAAGGAGCGGTAATGATGATTTTTGTAAGTAGCCCTTATGCGGCAGTGTTATCTAGTATAAAAGATGAGGCAGAAGCTTTCAGCACGATTACCTCTCTTGCGCTTAATGGCTGCAAGGCAGTAGTAGATATGGGATATATCCCTCTCTCCCCTGTGCTTGTGTTTGAAGGCGTATATGATGAGCGCACACAAAGGGATTATGCGATAGGAGCGAGTTTAGAGATGCTTAAAAAGTGTGATGCAATCTATATCGTGAGAAGCCCATACAATGAGTATTCTCAAGGAATGATACTTGAAAAAGAGTTAGCTACAAGGCTTAATATGATTATATATGAAGGAGCAAGGTAAAACCTTGTGAAACTCACTTGATGAGTTGCGTTAGCAAATCATCAAGTGCGTCCTTTAGGCGTGAAGCAGGAATTTACTTCCTGCGAAGCAAGACATTAAACCAATTAAGGAGTAAAAAATGGCAATACAAGATTATGAGAGTGTAGATAAGGCACTTAAAAGACTATGTGAATTAGAGGTGAAAATCACTCATATTGAGGGCGAGGTAACGCTTGCTTGCAATAAGATTAAAGAAGAGTATAAGCCCAAAGTAGAATCTTTAAGCAATGAGGCAAACTTTATCCGCGCAGAGATAGAATGCTTTTGTGAGAGCCATAAGGCGGACTTTGCAGACAAAAGAAGCAAAGAGCTAGTCTTTGGCACGATTGGTTATCGCTTAAGTAAGTCGGTAAATGTCCCACGCGTGAAGTCAAAGGTAGAATCTTTAATTGCAGCGATTAAGAGCTTTGGGCTAAGGGATTGCCTCATTTATGAGGAGAAGCCAAATAAAGAGGCTTTGGCAGAGCTAGATGAAGGCTCATTAGTCAAGCTTGGATTGAAGCGCGTAGTGAAAGATAATTTCCGCATTGAGCCTAAGATTGAGGCATTAAATAATAATAAATGAGGATTTAACCCCTTTTTAAAGGGGGTTTGAAAACAAAGTTTCTTTAGCAAAATGGTTTAAAAGGATTTGAATGTTAAAAATAAAATATGGTATGTCGTGTGAAAGTATGATATTTTGGAATAAGCTATTTTCGTGGCAGCTCACACAAAAGATGGCAAAGTATGCCATTGCACCCTACCACCTAGATAAGCAGTTTAAATATGCGGTTGTGAGGGGAGATAAGCTCATATTTTATTTTTCACATTCAAGCGCGAAACAAGAGTTTGCCTTTCAATTTGAAAACATCAAGCAACGCTTACGAGAGAGCTTTAAAGAGCATAGGCAGCAGTGTAAAGAAGCGGGCATTACCTTTAGAGATATTACTGCGCTCTTAAGCCTACAGCAAGAAAATAGCTTTAAAGAGCCACAAAGGGTAGCGCAAATTTATAAGGAACGCTCCACAGGAGATTTTACCTATAACAGAGATTCTATTTTTGCAAAGCAGTTTGAGAATCTCGCACAGGCTATCAAGAGGCGTATAGCACAAGAGAAATCACAAAATTTTAAGGAGGCGTGATGAGCTTAGAATTAATATATAATCTTAGCCTTAAGGGCGAAAATCTACACGAGAAACTTGAGTTTTTAATCCCGCACTTTTTGCCTAAAAAGATGATTACTACCATTTATGCCGATGGTGGCAATGGTAAAAGCTATTTGAGTGCGGCAATTTGCAAGAAGCTCTGTAAGAGTGAGAGCGTGAGACATATCGTGTATGTGGATTTAGATAATCCCATCTCTATGCTTGTGGATAGGGGCTATGATACTTTGCTTTTAAATGAGCCTAAAATCGCTTATATTCATCGCTGTAAGCTTAATATTAAGCCCTTTGAGCTTTTATGTGCGCTTGAGGAGCAGGCACTGGGAAGCAAATATGAGGGGTATGTGTTTATATTTGATTCATTGCGTAATTTTGTGGATATTGATAATGACAAAAGCGCAATGGCACTCTTTGATGTGGCGATGAATTTGCGTGAGGCTGGAGCTACTATCATAGCCTTGCACCATTCTAACAAAGATGGAAAGAATTTCAAGGGCAGCTCACATATACGCAATTCTACCGATGTGATGTATCGCTTGGAGAGATTGGAGGGTGAATCACAAAAGGTATGCGTAAAGCTCATTGCGCAAAAAGAGAGAGCGGGTATTAGAGATATGAGCTTTGGCATTGATGTGCGGGATTTGAGCTTAAATGAGGTAGATTCTAAAATCGCTAATATGAACGAGAAGCAAAAAGACTTTGTTTTAAAAGCAAAGGCGGTGCTAGAGCATTCTAGTCCTAATAAAACGCAGCTCCTCCTTGCCTGTGGCTATGAAAAGGGCGATAAATGGGCACGAGAGACACTGCAACACTTTGAGGGCTTATTTTGGGAAAGTCTGCCAAAAGGGAAAAATAATGCCCTTACTTATCATCTGATTACAACACCTACAACACTTACAACACCGCGTGAAATAGGGGCTTGTGATGTTAAGGATAATAGAGGAGCAGAATATGAAAACAATTAAGGCTAATCGTAAAAGCTTACTTTGCATTATCCACACCCACCCGCAATATAAGACTATCAAAGAAAATAATGCGTGGGAATCTTGGCTACTTGTGCGCTATGGCGTAGAGAGCTGTAAGGCTCTTTGTGATGAGGAGCTAAGGGAGGTAATTGGGATTTTTAATGGGCATATAAGCGATAGGGATTTTGTAAAAAGAGAGCATAGGGGTGAAATGATAAGTGGCTCACAGGAGCGAAAAATAGCCGCATTACTTGCCCTCTTAGGCTGGGGTGATGGGGCTTATTGTAAGTTTGTCAAACGACAAATTGGCGATTTGAAGCTCCCACATACGCTTTCAAAGAGTGAAGCTACTTGTGTTATCACAGGCTTACAAAAGATAGTAGGAGAGCGATAATGAAAGATAATTTGCTTGAAAACATTTGTGAAAGCTATAAAAATGGTATGAGTTGGGAAAAAATCTATAAAAAGTATGGGGGTGTGAGTATCTATATCCCCAAAGTCTCCCCGAGTGCGAGAGAAGGTATCATCAAAGAGTGTAATGGCTATAACTTTGCCTTTTTAACGCATAAATATAACCTAAGTGAAAGAAAGGTGCGTGAGATTGTGCGGGAGGGCAAAAAAGAAAAAGGAGACAGTAAGGAATGATTAAAAAACATCATTGTATAATTCCACATAACTCAAACGGAGTAAAAATGGCAAATATTCAATATGAATCCTTTAGTAAAGTTAATTTGCAAGATACTTTTTTTGATTCTTTGAGGCAAGATTATCAAGGCTTTGATAATTGGTATAATAAAAAAGCCTCGCAAGGTGAAAAAGCCTATATTCTTTACGAAAAAAATGAGTTAGTTTGTTTTTTATATCTTAAAGAGGAAAATCCCGTTGATAACACAGGCATCACACCGCCTTTAGATTTAGCTAAATCTTGGATAAAAGTTGGGACTTTTAAAGTTGTCCCACACAAGACAAAACTTGGCGAGCGTCTCATTAAGAGAATGTTTGACTTTGCCATATCCAGAAATATCTTTAACCTCTATTTAACCGCCTTTTCAAAACACAAAGCATTAATCAGTCTACTAGAGCAATATGGGTTTAAGCAATGGGGCAATAAAGGTGATGAACTCGTCTTGATAAAAAACATTGCAACAACTTCAAAAGAGATACAACGAGATATATGTCTTGATTTCTCCTCAATAAATACTAAAAATGTCAGTAAATATATTTTAGGTATTTACCGCAGTATCATACAGGAATGTTTTCAGATTCAATGCTTAAAACTGAAAATTTTAATATACTTCAAGATTCTTCAGAGGCTAATAGTATCCACAAAGTTTATATTACAAAAATACAAGGAATTGAGAATCTCAAAAAAGGCGATTTATTGATTATCTACCGCACAAAAGACGAAAAAGCTTCTAATGCTAATTATTCCTCTGTTGCTACTTCTTTATGTGTAGTAGAAGAGTATAGGCATATTAGTAGTTTCACAGAGGAGGAGTTTATCAAATATTGTAAGCCTCACAATATTTTTACTGAAGATGAATTAAAACAATATTATAAAAGTAGGAAATATCCAAAAATTATCAAAATGACTTATAATATTTCCTTTAAAAAGAGAGTTATATTGGATACATTAAGAGGAATTGTCAAAAGAGAAAGTGAGCCTTATTGGGGATTTGTATCTCTAAATGATGATGAATTCCAACAAATTCTAAAGGCTGGAGAAGTAAATGAAAGCATTATTATCCATTAAGCCTGAATTTGCCGAAGCTATTTTCAATGGCAAGAAAAGATTTGAATATCGCAAGGTTATATTCAAAGAAAAAGTTAAATGCATACAAGTTTATGTTACAAAGCCTGTGGGGAAAATCATTGGGGAGTTTGAAATAGGAGAAATTGTCAAAGACAATCCTGCAAAAGTTTGGGAAAAGACAAGGAGACACTCAGGCGTTAAAAAATCTTTTTATATGCAATATTTTCAAGATAGGCAAGTAGCCTATGCGATAAAAATCAAAAATATCAATAAATACAAAGAGCCCCTATGCCCTTATAATGAATATACCAATTTTACAGCCCCGCAATCTTTTAGGTATTTAAAAGATTAAAAACAGATCTCTTAAACTAAAAAATGGGGCGAATAATAGGTATTATATTATTTAGAATGGCGGTATATCCTTGTATAAAATTACATCGTTGGCAATATGCGCACCCTTGACAAAATTCACACTCTTGACAATAAGAACACCTATCGCAGTTCTTACAACCTTTACAATAATTACTATTTTTGCAAAACTCCGAATCTGTGCAATAAAAACACCAACTGCAATAGCGACAATTTTCACAACTTGCACAATCAATGTAACCAAAGCAGTTTCTTAAAGTTTTAGCCATTTGCTCGGGATTTACACGATAATGGATTTGTGTAGTTGGGCTATAAGTAATGGAGTTAATATTGATAGTGAGGGATTTAGTTTCTTTGCGTTTTCTTGTAAGGTTTTAGTGGATAAATTGCGAGGTATTGATGAGTTTCTTAAGGACACCAATGCCTAAAATAGGCTAGGTGAGGGTAAAATACTAAAATTTTAAAATGTAATCTCTAGGGTCAATCTCTTCAAAAAATATGGGGGAAATCGTTGATTTGCCTTTCACAATACTTTTGATTTTATCAGTTGTCTCTTGTCTTTGTATATTTCGCTCAAGATAATTAATGTTTTCATTCAAAGGATAACCGATAACAACGCATGTGCTAATGCTTGCCATATCTTCTTTGGATTTATACTTAACCATATCATCTTCGTATTCTTCACAATAATCTTTTACCATTTTTTCAATTTCACTCATTATCTCATCTCTTTCTTCAAGATTTTTACTATCAAATTCTAATACAAAAGCACTCATTTTATTCTTGTTTTTTAGTTTTATATATCTTTTATTTTTTTGAACTAATTGCATATTTGTTCCTTTTTTTAATTTTACCCTCAAAGCTTAAGGCTATTGCTAAAAGCATTGAGGGCAAGGGAGTAATATCGTCTTATTTGTATTTTTCTTTAATAATTCACCACAATAACCTCCCTTGTTTTCTTTCTCACTTTGACATTCAGCGAGTATCGCACTTCTTTACTCTCTATGATTCTAAAGTCCTTATAGAGTTCTCTTACTAAGGTGCAATCGTTTTCAGATATTGTTCCACTTGAGTAAGTTTATCTACCAAAACATTTAGGCTATTGCTAAGAAAATAAAACTGCTCTTGGCACATACCTACTCCACCATATTGGCAAGAATGCGCACACATATCCATCACCGCAGCAATCCCTTTAAGTTCTTGATGCACATCACAAAGTCTGTCTCGCACATCAGTTTTGTTTTTAATTTCTTGCATTGTTCCCTCCTATCACACTACGCACAGCATATTCAGAGCGTTTGAGAATCTTTTGGATTTGAGAGACACTCTTGCCAGAGGCAAAAAGCTCTAAAATCTTACTTTTTTCTTCGCTATTAAGCCAAGTATTATAATGCTTAGGCACTTCTCGCTCTTTGCTTTCATAGAACACTATAATCTTGTTTTGTAAGGCGATGATTTCATCTTTTAAGCATTCATTTTCTTTTAATGCCCTATCCTTTGAAAGATTAGAATCTCGCAATTCATTGATAAGAGCATTTGAATGCTCATAATACCCTTGCTTTCTAATACTAGGGAGGACAACACTTACTACCCATTGGCGAAATGGCTTTGCTTTTGGTTTATCACTACGCATTAGCACGAAGTAGAGTTGAGGCTCGGTAATGAAGGTGGCTTGTTGGATTCCACCATTGGTTTGAAGGGGGTAACTTTGAGTTACCCCCTTTCCAAACTCTGCATTTATGGCTTCTAACATTCTTGAAGAATTAGTGTGTTCTAATACCTCGCAAATGTCCCTAAGGCAAAACAAAGGATTTTCATTATTGCCTAACACTCGCACTTGTCCTAAGTTTTCATTTTTAAACATTTGTAATTGCATAGCTTACTCCTTTCTTTGCTTTGTAACCATAATGGCAATGTATGCCAACAATACCACTTCCAAAACCTCTAAAACTTCACTCATTTTTACTCCTTTTATGGTAGAATAGCATCAAGATGAAAACTAGGGGGCTTTTGCCCCTCTCTTAGGTTATCCAAGTTTGGATTATTTTAGAGATGATGTAGATTAAAACTGCGAGCTTAATCATAAAATCTAAAGTTTTCATCTTTGCTCCTTTCTTTTGGATTTAAAACAAACTATTGATTTGTTTTATGTCATAATTATAACATTATTTATTTGATAAGTCAAGTTTTTATAAATATTTTATTTATTTTTATCTATAATTCACAAATAAATTATTTAAAGGAATAAAATGACTTATGATGAGTTTGATAAAGCATTAGAGAATCTGGGCTTAAATAAAAAAGATTTTGCCAATGCGGTAAATATGAGCTACACAAGCGTTACAAATTGGAAACAAAACAATGAAGTAGCGGGTTGGGTAGATTCGTGGCTAGAAAATTACGCTAAAGCCAAAACCTTAGACGATGTCGCCAAAGCTTTAAAACCTTATTTAAAAAATGAAAAATAACTCTAAAGAACATTCAAACAAAGATTCACTCCTCACTTTGCTCCATTTGTGCTTTGATACGCTCATAATCCTCCCATTGTAATGCCTTTATTTGCTCTATATCTTCCAAAGTTAAGAGATATGCTTTAAGCACCCCACAAGCATAGATAGTATCGCTCTTATATTTTATGCCATCAGCATAGACTTTTTTAAGCTGTGCAGAAGTATGCGGGATATTTGCCTTTGGCTCTCCTACTTTATGACACCTAAAATATGAATCTGCCTTTGATGTGGCAAGAGCCATAAGGTTAAGCTGGTCTTCTACACTCATATCATATATGTAGCTCTCCCCTAGTGCGTTGCTAGTAAAGCTCTTAAGGAGTTCATCACATTTTGCATTAAGCTCCTTTTCCTTCTCTTTACGTGCAGCTTCAAGCTCTGCATTAAGCATATCTTGTAAGGATTGCAGTAAAGATGAAGAGATAAAGGGCTCACTTAAATTTTCACCCTTTACATAGAGTTTGCCATCAATCTCACCGATATAAACAAAGCTCCCGCTCACTTGTAAAACCTTGTCCTTGCTTAATTCATAAATTTGCATAGAATCCTCCTATTGTTTTTGTAGTGTAGGTGTGGTGTATTTAATAGAGCCATTGCTCGCAGTGCCACAGGCATAGAGTTTATTTTTTGCTATCATCACCAAATGCCCGCCTGCACCAAATCCTATAAAGGCAAACTCGCTCACATTGCTTGGGACATATACGGGAGTGAATATGTTAGAGTTTGCATTTGTGCCAATGCCTAAACTCCCATCGGTATTAAAACCAAAGCCCAAGAAACTATCACTACTTTTAAGCTTAACAATAATGCGTGTATTTGCTCTATCCCAATGCACGAGAGATTCTACATTTTCTAAGACTTTTTGGGCAATGAGATTATTCCCTCCTATATCATTGCCATAGCCATAGCTTCCTTTACCCCATACATAGAGATTCCCGCTTTCATCAAGCGCACACGCAGTTCCATAAATACTTGCTGGAAACACTTTGATGATATGACTTAAGATTTCGCCTTGATTGTTAGTCAAGGAGATAAAAATATTGCTATTACCAGTGGCAGCTTGTGAGAGATTATTATCTCCTCCATACCCTGCTCCACGCACACTCCCGTCCTCAAAGATAAGTAAGCAAGTGCTATAATCTACATTTGAGTATCTATTAATACTCGCTCTTGCGTATTTCACTTTTTGGTTAAAGCTAATCTTAAAGGGGATAGTGATATGTGTGTTATTGCCATTACCACACGCACCTTGTGTATTATGTCCGCATACCCACAAAGCCCCCTCACTATCAATGCACTGCATTATCCCCGCATAGCCATTACTCGCAAATGAAATATCCTCAATATTTGATAGATAGGGATTTTGTGTGAAAGTAGAGAGTGGAAGCGTATTACCTGTGCCAAGCTCTCCTATGGAATTACTCCCGCTCACATATACTAGCCCATTTTCAAGCAGTGCTACCGCACTTTGTTTGCTATCTACCTCGCTAGTCCCACAGCAAATTTTTACCACACGCGCAGGCATTTCTACCCTCACAGGCATAGGAATCACTTGAGTATGTCCTGCTCCAGCACAACCCTCCACATTTGCACCCCACACATAGAGGAAGTTCCCCTCTTTTGGCAAAGCATAAAAGGTTGTATGTCCGCCAAATACTTCTACAAACTCTATATCACTAGGCAAAGCCACGCGTGTAAAAGAGCCAAGATGTGTCCTACCGCTTCCTGTGTTATTTTGAGAAAGTCCTTGCATATACACATCGCCATAGGATACTATTTTGCCATCTTTATCTACATATACCTCTTGATACATTAGAGCTTGTTTTAAATGCACTTGTAAAAGTCGTTTCTCTTTTATAAGATTCTCTTTTTTTGCCTCTTTTGCAATGTTATTAAGCTCTTGTGCGAGATTTTGGCTCAAAGTGTTTAAAGCTCTAACCTCTGCATCAAAGCCAGAAACTTGCCTTATTTCCCTCACTTCTTCTTGTATCTCTTGTAAGAGTGTTATTTCTTCTATATTTCCCATTTTTACTCCTTTGAATTTTTATCCTTCACCCACGCACTCAAAACCTATGAATTGCCCTCGCTTTGTGTCTCGGGGGGGGGGGGGTGGAATCCTCTGCCCTACATAAAACCCCTCTAAGAGGAGATTATGATTAACCTCCACAGAATTTGTGCGCCCATAGATAGCAGAGCAACGCGAGGCATTGAAATTAAATGCTGCTGCGTTGCTCCAATCAACTGATTTTGGCGTGCCACCCGAGTTATGACCACCTTCTTTAGCAAATGCCCCACTTGTCCAGCCATAATCGTGAAAAGTCTCGGCAATGCGATATACTCCTCCTGTGATATTTGGTAAGCCCTCTCTCTCAAAAGCTCCTACAAGGGAGGGATTGTTTGTAGCCTTAGCATAGATATTTGGCTTAGGTAGTCTAAAATAGCCTTTAGGGCAATTCTCTTGTAAGCCTTTACTCGTGCTTTTAAAATACAGATAAGCTAAGGGATACTCGTCTATTTTTAATATACTCCCCGCTGCCACATAACCTTGTGGCAAAGAGGAGCGAAAAAAGAGTGTGTATTGCCCGATTCTATTTTGCCATTCTTGCTTTCTTTGCCTTTTGTGTTTTATCTCTCTTAGGGTAAAGAGAATATGATGAGCTATATTTATGAATTGGTCGCTTTGCAATGCGGTCTGTGCTAATATCTCTTTTATCGCATTCTTTTTTTCATTCTCTACTTCTGTTTTAAAGCCTTGCCTATCTTGTTTTAGGTTCTCTTTTAGTTCAAGTTCTAGCTCTCTAAGGGATTGCTCTACGCTTGTGCCGAGCTCATTTATTTGTAAAGCAAAGCTATTAAGCTCTTCGCCAAATTGTGGCAATGCTTCTACAAAAGCATCAGCCCTTATATCAAAGCTTTGTGTATCGTGTGTGGTGGGCGGGGTGGGTAATGGTGTAATTTTTTGCATTTAAAAAATCTCCCTTGCGTGTTGAAATAGGCTCTTGTATTCTTTTTGTGCCTTGTTTATGGCTTTGTAATTTGTCTTTACGCCTTTATTAAAGGCTTGAAGCGCAATATCTATGCTATCAAGCAAGTCATCGTGTGCGCATTTGGGGTAAGTATCAAGCTCCTCTCTTAGAAGCAGTGCGTTTGTATCAATACGCATATCCTCTTGAGAAAGTAGTGGAGATAGGGCATCAAGGCGCACATTTTTATGCGCGGCATTGCGAATCCCAATAATTGGCACAAATTGCCTGAGTGAGCGCATTCTCTCTTTAAGTGTGTTTTTAAAAAACTCTTGGAAAGCTATTTCTTCACACGCGATTGTGATAGTGGGCGTAATTTTGCTAAGTTTTAAATAGTAAGCGATAATCTTATCTATCATCTTATCGGGTGTGATTTTATAGCCATTTGCTGTGGCATAAAGCTTCTTTTGGCTCTTTACATAAAATATCGCGCCAAGCCCAAAGTAATCTCCTCTTGCCTTACCCATACTTGGGTCTATGCCTATGGTTATAGAATCTATGCCTTGAGGTAGCACATCATAGGTGCTATAAGTGCTAAGAGGCGCATTCTCCTTATCAAGCGGGAGATTTTGAAACTCGGAGTAAAAGCTTGAGCAATCTTGCAAGTAGTCACTTAGAATCTCTGTGATATTTGCGCGCTTATCATCAAGCTTGTAGCCTTTGGGTTTAAAGCTGCTAAGATTTTCGCGTGTAAGCTCCTCAAGGTTGCTTGGCATTTTGATTAAAAGCGGGAAGTTAAAGCTCTTAAAATCATCGCGCTTTTGCATTCTTTGCAATAGGCTATCATAGTGCAAGGTCGTGCCTACAAGTAGGATTTGATAACTTGCGTTTGTGCGTGAGGGAAGCTTTAAAATCGCTTTATTAAACCAACTATAGAGCTTATCACGCTGGGTCTTACTCTGTATGTTCTCATCATTTTCAATATCATCACATACGATAAGGTCAGGGCGTATGCTTAAAAAATTTGTCCCGCGTATCTTTTTACCCGCACCAAAGCTCTTAATCTTGCAAGGCAATGTATTGACTTCAAAGCTTATCTCTTCCGCGCTCCATACATTAAAAGGTGTGATGTTAAAGTCGCATTTGAGATTAGCATTATCTTCTAGCTCGGTTTTTATAAGGTCTATACCTTCTTTGGCTAAATCTAGTGTGGAGCTAATGATAATGGCATATCGTTTGTTTCCTCCTAAAATCTGCCATAGCACAAAAAGCCGAGAGATAAGCGTAGTTTTGGCTGCGCCACGATAGGCTTTGATGATAAGTTTATTATCCTTGATATGTGGTAGCTCCTCATATACCCAATTTCTAAAGACTGAAGTCTCATTTGTTTTAATCTCGCTTCGGGCAAGTGAATTGCCCTTGCTCCTAAAGCCCTGCGGGGGGCACTCATTTATTTTAACCTCACTCGTGGGAGTAAATCCCACTTCGTGCAAATGCCCGTGCTTTGGACACTCGTTTTGAAGTCCAATGTGATGTCCCAAATAAGTATGCACGAAGTAAGTAAAATCACTCTTTGCGCGCGCTATTCGTTTATTACGTTCCTTATCATTAAGGATAGGTAGATACTGCAGGAAGCTTTTAAGTTCTTTTATAGCTAAATCATTCATCACATAATACCTTTTAAATTGCGTTTAAATGCGTTTAAAATCGTTTTAAAGCTTAAAGGGTATTGGTAGATATTACTTTTCAATTTTTATCCTTAAAAACCTTATTTATAATCGTATCTGCATTTTTTGCTAAAAAATCCGCCACAATCTCATTATTTTCTTTGAGGGCGATATTTGCGATTTCATTAATCGTATCGCGCGCAGTGGCAATGAGTTTAGATTTGAGTGAAAATTCATCATTCTTTGGGGCTTTGAGCCTCCAATAAGTCTGCGCGTATTGATGAAGCTTATCGAGTGCCTCAGGGCTTAATCCATTCTCTTTGCTTTTTTGCATAAATTCTTCAAAGCTCGCAATAAGCGTGGCGATAAACACCGCCTCTTTGTCTCTTATGGAACTAATATCTCGCTTAGATTCTAAAAGGAGATTATCCCAATTAATGCCTTTTTTTAAATCCGCGTTTTTGTGGTAGTAGAATCCTGCGCGGGTGATGTTAAGGCTCGTGCAAATATCTACAATATCCATACCTTGAATGTATCGCTCTTTTATTTGTTCTCTTATGTTCTTCACTCTTAAAATCCTTTTTTTACTTAAGCCTTTTTGGGTTAGCATTAAACCAAGCCTACGTGCATTGTTTTTGTGAAAACTTCACCAAAACAATGCGTGAAAGAACTCTAGAATGCCAACACTCAAACAAATGAGTGCCCCCGCAGGGTTTTAGGAACGAAGCGGGATTTACTCACGCGAGTGAGGTTAAAACAAGTGAGGAGAGTGGAGAATGAAAGATGTAGTGTTTTTGGAGCTTCAAAGCGCACAAGCACAAAAGGACACAAAAGAGAAAGTGAAAATCTCGCCTTGTGGCTCTTTTAGTGGCATTGATGGGAGAGAGTTTAGCCTCAATGCTGCGCTTGTGCTAGAGAGACTAAAGCTTAAGGGTTGCGACATTATGCTTGATAAAGACCATCAAGATAAAGAAGCACTCGGCTGGTTTCCCCTAGATTCTTTTGAAGCAAGAGAAGATGGAATCTATGCGGATTTAGAGCTAAACTCCATAGGCAAGTCTCTTGTAGAAGACAAAGTCTATCGCTATATCTCCCCTGCGTATTTAAAAAACGCACAAGGAGAGGTTGTAGATATTGTCTCTATTGGGCTTGTCAATCGCCCTAATCTTTCTTCGCTCACTGCCTTAAATAATGAGCAAACCCTACAAGGAGAGAGAATGAATGAGCAAGCAAAAGCCTTGCAAGATGAGCTTGCAAAGGCAAAGGAAGAAAATAAGGCACTAGAGGCGCGAATCAAAGCACTAGAAGCACAGATACAAGAGGCACAAGAACAAAAAAGCAAAGAGGAACAAGAGCAAAAAGAAAAGCTTATCAATGAAGCGATTAAAAACTCCTCTATGCTCCCTGCGCGTAAAGAAGCTGCACTTGCGATGAATAAAGAAAATTTAGGTGCTTTCTTAGAAGTATGCAAGGCTGAATGTGAGAGCGTTTTGAAAAACAAGAGCGTAGATTTTGATGAGAAAAAAGGCTTAGATATTGATGAGCATATCAAAGCCCAACTTGATTTGTAATTAAAGGAGAAAAAATGCCAAAACTAGATACTGCATATATGGAGCAAGTCTCAAAAGGACTAAGCAAGGTTTTCAACGATGCTTTAAAAAGCGAAAATGAGGATTATAAGAAAATTGCCACAGAAGTAAAAGCAAACACTATTAGCGTTGATTATGCGTGGATTGGTGATTTTCCAAATATGATTGAATGGACGGGTGAGCGCACACTTAAAGACCTTAAGGCAAATACCTACACCATTACGCGTAAGAAATGGGAGAGCACTATTGAAGTGAGCCGAGATGTGATTGAGTATGATAGTTTAGGCATTGTCAAGCCTCGCGTGCAAGCAATGGCTGAATCTGTGCGTGAACATTATGACGAAATCGTCTTTGGGCTTTTAGAGGCAAATAGCGCGTGTTATGATGGCAGACCTTTCTTTGCAACAGACCACGAAGTAGGCAGTCAAACCTTTAGTAATTCCCTATCTCTTGCACTTAATCAAGCAAATTTCTTAAGTGCAAGGCAGGAAATGCGAGGGGTGAGTAATGAATATGGCAATCCTTTGAGAATCCGCCCTAGCTTACTTGTAGTCCCACCAGAGCTTGAAGTAGAAGCGATTAAGATTCTTAAAGCACAAACTTTGAGTAATGGCTCTTCAAACATCACTTATGGAATGTGCGACTACATCGTGTGTGATAGGCTTACTGACGCAAGTGCGTGGTATCTCTTTGACACAACACGAGTCCTAAAGCCCCTCGTGCTACAAATCAATAGAAGTGTGGAGTTTGCAGGGCTTGATAAACCCACAGATGAAAATGTCTTTATGCGAGATAGCTTCTTATATGGAATCCGCACAGAGGATAATGCAGGGTATGGAATGTGGCAACTCGCTCTCAAATCTAAACACTAAAAGGAGGCGCACAAATGGGAAATAGAGAAAATGCAAAAGCCTTGCGTGAAGCGCAAGGTGGGCTCAATACACAAATTGATGAGAGGCTAAGTGCTTTTGAAAAGAGAATTGAAACCTTAGAGCTTCAAGTATCCTCTTTACTTTCTGTGGAGGAAGAGCAAGAGAGTGAGCGTGATGATTTAGTAGAGCAAAAAAAGTCAAAGGGAAAGTAATGGAGCTTTTAGCACATCTTAAATTTCGCGCGACACAAAGCCTTGATAATCCTAGCGAGATTACAGGGCAAGTGTTAGAAATCGCACTAGCTCAAAGCGATGAGATTTGCAAAAACAAAGATGTGCCTACTTTTGCGCGTATTGATATAGCCTATATTCGCCTTAAAATCTATCTCAAGATAGAGCTCAATGGCGAAGATGAGCTTTTACTCAAAAACGCACTAGAAGTCGTAAAAAACGTGCCCTTTATTGATGAAAAGGGGGCAAAAAGCCCAAGTGCTTGTTATGCGGCACAAAGCAGGGAGAGTGAATTTTGTTAAAAACGCTATTAAACGAGGTTTTAACACTTTTTAAAAGCTGCAATCTCTTGCTTTTAAGCGAAGATAGAATCACACAAGAGGGTAACTATCTGCTTTTTAGCTCTATGAGGAGCAAAGAGGAGAGCTACCGCGAGTATGAGCTTAAAATCTATGTGGCAGGAAACTCTCTTAACAAAGATGGCTCTAGCATTTTTTTACGCATAGAAGAGATTTTAGAGCTTTGCTCTAAGCACAGGGCAAATGCACTAAGCTGTGTTAATGCTTCGCTTATGAGCTGGGAGAAAGTGGGGCTTTTCACGCAAACAAATGGGCTTTTTGTGTATGAAATCACACTCAATCTTAAAACAAGGAGGAAGCAATGAATAAAATGATTATCTTAGCTTTAGCCTTTGTGGGCATTTGCTTTATGGGCTTTAAGAGTTATAGCTTTATCGTGGATTTGCAAGTAGAGAATGCCGCGCTTTCAAGCTCATTGCAAAAGCAAAATGAAGCACTCAAAGCTCTAAGCCTACAAAAAGAAGTTATAGAGGTGTATAACGCAAAATCTCTAAGCTTACAAGAGGATTTTTTAAAGGCTTATGAGAAAGCTACGCCTGATACTGCTTTTGTGAGTAATCTCAAGCCTGATGAAAATTCTCATATTACATTACAGGAGATAGAAAATGCGATTACTATTTTTTACTCTTCCTCTCCTTAGCCTCATACTTTTTAGTGGCTGTGGCTTAAAACACAGAGGAACAACAGAGGTGTTAATCCCAACACAATGCGGAGTAGCAAAAAGAGAGCGACCAAAGCGCAGTGGCAAGGTAAATAAAGATGTGATTGCTATATTTGCCTACACTCAAGCTTTGGAACAGGATTTAAAAATGTGCAGAGGTGAAAAATGACAAAACGAAGTTTCTTTAGAAAATGTAAAAACAAGCTTAAAGAGCTGTGGTTTTATTTTCGCTGGTTTTTGATTGGCAAGTATCACTGCGATATTTCGCCTTCATACAAGCGATTTTGGTTTGTCGTGCATAAGAGCCTATGGGCGATGATTATCGTCTCTGTGGCACTTAGTGTAGCGCGTGTAGTGGAGGTAATACTATGATTGAAGCAGGACATTATTTAGAGCTTTTACCCATTGCTATTGTTGGTATCTTAGCGGGGATTGTGAGCTTTTTTAACGAGGAACAAAGAGAAGATACATCAAATGATATGCGCTACTTGCTTAAGGTTGCTTTGAAAAGTGTAGTTACTTCATCATTTTTGTGTGCGATTGTCTATGCCACTCTAAGTGCTACTGATTTGCCTTACCTTGCGCGAGTAGGTATTGCTGCTGCACTTGGATTTTTAGGAATTGAAAAGGCACTTAATCTTGCAAAAGAGCTACTTGCTTTTAAAAATGGCAATAAAGAGAGCAAAGGAGGCAAAAATGAATAGCACCGCATATAAACTTGTCCGCTTTATTGTTTTGGTCGCCTTTGTCGTATCTTTAAGCGGGAATATCGCTCAATACTATTCTTACAAAGATGCTGTTGAGAGTTTAGAAATCTTATCACAAGGAGAATAAATGAAATACAAAATTATACTTCAGCGACTAAGCGAACACAAAGATGTGAAAAAGCCAAATGTCGCAAAAATCGAGGATTCTACATTAGGTAAATTTAGTGTGAATGAAATTCAAGAGAATGACACTTTAAAAGAGATATGGAGTTGCTTTACTTGTGAGAATATCGGTGAATCTACTGATACACCAAAACAAGATAAGCGTATTATGCCACGCACATATCAATTAGAGTGGGCGCAGATAGGCAAAAATGCTTCACTTGCAAAAAATCATAAAGATTACATGCTTGAGAATTTCAAAAAGACAGGACTATATTATCGTAAGGTGCAAACTCCAAATGGAGAACAAACACACCCTTACATTGCGATTTTGCTTACTTGCGATAAAGAATTACCTAGCTTTAGGAATCGTAGCATTCTTATTCACATAGGCAATTACCCACAGGATACAGAAGGCTGCATTTTGCTAGGTAAGAGTAAAAATGATAGCACAGGCACAATCGGTGGTAGCACACAAGCAATTTTGGAGTTTTTTAATCTCTGTAAAAAAATCGGCTTAGAAAATTGTGAGCTTGAAGCAAAAGAAATTGCATAATAAAGGAGTAAAAAATGCCAATAAACAACACACAAAAGGACAATTTATTTTTGAGCGGGGGCGTGATGTATATAGAGCCCTACAACACAGATGGAAGTTTAAGCGGGGAAAAGTTTGATATGGGTGCGACAGAGATTACCCTCACGCGTGATACGACAACCGCGACTGCTTTTACACGAAGTGGAGGACTAAAGCAAAAAATCGCAGAAGTGGTAACTGAAGAGAGTTATACACTTAAGATAAAGTGCAATAGTTTCTCTCCTGCTAACCTCGCTGCAGCTTTGGGCTCTAAGATAAAAGAGGTAGCTTTTAAGAAAGGTGAGATTTTACCAAGTGGAGCGGTAGCAGATTGTGCTTGTATCTTTGTCAAAATTGACGCAGGGAGTAATCCGCTGCTTAAAGCAAAGCTTACTTTTGTCGGCACACCCGTGCAAGCAAAGCAGGTTGTGGGCGTGATTTATGAGGCAAATATCAAGATGAGCGGAGATTTGCCCTTGATGAGCGAAGAGTTTGCAACTATGGATTTTGAAGGCAGTGCGAATAAAACCGATGAGGGCTACTATACGCACTACATTCAACAATCAAAAGAGGAAGCCCAAGAGGAGATAGTGGGTGAGGAAAATCTACAAACAGATGAGCCACAAGAGGTTGTGAATGAGACAGAATCTAATTAAGGAGTAGAAAATGAATAAAAGTTTTGTATTTAAGGTAGAACGTCCAAGTATCAATATTCAAGCACAGCTTAGTAATGGAGAGAGTATAGAACTTGAGATTTTAGAGAGTAATGCCAACCAACTCGCCGAGCTTGAATCCCAAAAAGACACACTCAAAGGCTTTGAGCTTACTAAAAAGCATTTAAGCGAGAATATCAAGGGTGAGAAAAAAGATGAGTTTATCGTAGATTTGCTTGAGAATGGCTCATTAGCAGACTTTTACACCGCGATAAACGAACAATTTAGAGCCATTAAAGGCGCAAAAAGAAAAAACTAATCCGCTGGGCAAAGGAAAAAGCATTTTTAAGCAAGGATAGTAAAAGTGTGCCTTTGCCCATAGAGCTAGAGGACTTAGAAGAGCAGCTGCTCGCCTTTGGGTTTAACCTCGCACTAGAGTTTAATATAGGGGGCTTTGAGCTAATAAAGAGCATTAACTATGCCATACTCAAAGACTTTGCGCTTAAATATCAACTCGATGCGCTAGAGATTCTAAGCCTTTATAAAGAAATGATTGCGGAGATGGAAACATAATGTCAAAAGTCATTGCAGAGATTATCTTTAATGTCAAAAAGGGTGAGCTAACAAGCGCGAATAAAGAGCTTAAAAGCACGCAGGAAAATCTCGCCCACGCAAACAAAGAGAGCAAATCCTTTGGCTCTAGCATTGGCAAGACGACTTTGGGCTTAGGTGCTTTAGGGCTTGCTGCACAAGGCTTAAGTATCCTCAAAGATGTGTTTGTTACACCCATTAAAGAAGCTATTGCACTTAATGCTCAATATGAACAGCTAAATAATTCCATCGCCTCACTTATTTCTATTAACCACGAAAATGCTACAACCACAGGCAAGATGCTAAATGCCCAAGAAAAATGGCAGATTGCCCTCAAACAATCAAAACAGGTTGTTGATGATTTAAAGATTTCAGGGCTAGAGCTTGGCTACTCTGTGAGCGATATGAGCGATATGTTTAAGGGATTTTATTCTACTGCAGGTAGCTCTATGAGTTTAGAGCAAGCAAAAAATGCAATGAAAGCTATTGCCGCAGCAGCTAATGTCAGCGGTGTGAGTGTGGATTCTCTAAAGGTAACACTAGATTCTTTAGGAAGTGGCATAGCAAACACTGCCACAGATTTTGGGCGATTTGTGAGTGCTATGGGGCTTAGCACAGAGGAGATGAGTAAAGCAAAACAAGAGGGCAAACTCTATGAACTCATTATGGAGAAGTTAGGACCGCTTAGTGAAAGTGCTGCATTTAGTGCTAATAGCTATGCTGTAAGTATGGCAAAGCTTAATTCCACCTTTGATGATATTAAGCAAAGTGCTATTGCGCCATTTTTTGATTCTATGAAGCAATCTCTTGCCTCACTCACGCAGTTTTTAAGCACACATAAAGACACGATTGTTAGCGTGTTTCAAGGCATACTTGATATTATAAGCACACTTGTAAGTGCTGTTTTTGAGGCTGGAATGATGGTAAAGAGATACTATTGTAGCAGCCATTAATGACTTAGCAGAGGCTTTTGGATATAGCGCGAGTGAAGGTGATATACTCTTAGGCGTAATAAAGAGCTTTCAAAGTGCTGCAGCAATGCTAAGCTCGGCTTTTAAGATGCTGCAAAACACTCTATCCTTACTTATCAACTCTTTGCGATTACTTATCAATAGCGCACAGGTTGCCTATCACGCAATGGCACGTGTGTTTAGCTTTGGTGAGGACGATAAGCATCATAAATCGCAAATAGAGCGACTAAATAATAAAGATAAAGAGCTAAAAGCTGCTATGATGAGCAATATTAAAGGCTATGGCGATATTTTTGGCGAGGGCATTGAGAAAATCCAAGATATTTGGAAAGACAAAGCCAAAGAGGGTTTAGAATCTGAAAAAACTACTCAAATGCTTAAAGGCAAAATCGGTGCGAATGCGAATAAGAAGCAAGGCAGCGGCACAAAAGATGGGGATTTGCTAAGAAACTATTTTGATAATGAATTTGCCATAAGAGAAAAGAATATCTCTTTGATGAAAGAGGGCAAACAAAAGGAGCTAGAATTAGAATCCTTACGCTATGAGCGCACAATCACGCATTTAAACTTAGAGCTAAGACAAAAGATAAAATCAGGGCAAATCTCCATAGAGCAAGCCAATAGACTCTATGAAGTGGAACTAAAACTCCACGAGCAAAAAATGCGCCATATACAAGAGTATTCAAAAACCTATGAGGATTTAAAGAGCAACATTAACTCTGCGCTTGATGAGAATATCAATAATGCGCTTAATGGCAAATTTGTCAGCTTATCAAACTTTGGCGAGGATTTGTTTAGCTCTATGCAAACTTCTATTACAAAGGGCTTTGCAACTTCCATCTCTGCTGCCTTTATGGAATCCTCTGTTATAGAATCTATGAATAAATCCCTCGCCTCCGCCATTGATGGCTTAGGCAGTGATGGCGCAGTCGGCGGGATTATAGGGAAAGCAACAGGTTTGCAAATTGGAGAATCTACACTAGGAGAAGTCGCAGGGGATAGCCTTGCAGGATTTGGCATTGCAAGTGCGGCTGGGGGCTTAGTAGGTAACTTCATAAGCGATAAGGAGAATGCCGCCAAGACACAAAAATACGGCCAAAGTGGTGCAGCGGGAGCGGCTATTGGTAGTTTTGTGCCTGTGATAGGCACAGCTGTTGGTGCGCTTGTAGGCGGACTTGTCGGTAGTATTGGTGGAGCACTGATAGGAAGCTTTAGCTCAAGCAAGCTTACTACCAAAGCAAAGGGAGTGGAGCTTATCTCAAAGGCTACAAAAGACAATGTGAGTGCGCGAGAATTTGCAGATATGCAAAAAGATAGTAAAAAGTATTGGGGGCTTAAAAAATCCTCGAAGAGCTGGACTGAATATTGCTCTGCCTCAAATATCGCACTAAGAAACATAAGAGAGGGCATAAGGGGATATGAGTATCTACTAGAAGACATAGGCGGTGGTGTAAAAGAGATTGTCGTTCGTGCTGGGAGATACAAAGACTATGATGAGATTCTTAATGCAGGTGCAAAGGAGCTTATCAAAAGCTTTTTTGAAGCACCAAGCAAAGCATTAAAAAGCACAGCTCCCACTCCAAATACCGATGCGATTTATAAGGTATGGGAAGAGTATGCAAAAAGCGTGAATAAAAAAGTGAGCGAGGCTCTAAGTGAGAGCTTGAATACTTTTATCACCACGGGGCAAAGCTTTCAAACTTGGCTTTATACCTACAAAGGAGAGGACGCAAAAGCGGCGCGTTATGGTGCGGAACTCGCACAAATGAGCCTTGAGCGTTTGCAAGAGGCACTGGGCGCAGCTGATGTGAATATCGATAATTATCTTAGCTATCGAGAGGAAGCATTAAGGGAGAATTTCGACCCACACACAATCGAGCGCATTAACGCACTAGGCGAGGCATTAATACAAAGTGCTGATGCGAGTAAAAAGTATGAGGAAGCCCTAAAGGGTGAGAACAAAACAAAGCTCAATATGATTGACCCCTACCTTGAAAAGGCTAAAAAGATAGCAGAGATTGATGAACGCTCAAAAGACACAAGTGAGAAGATTCAAGTGGCAATGTTAAGTACACTCAAACAAATGCTCCGCGTATCTCAAGAAAGTTTAGAAGCAGGAGCGCAAAAGTGAAAGTTTTAACGCGTAGTGAAGTTGTGATTATTGATTCTAATCTCCTAGAATCGACCCCCACCTTTGAATTAGGTAGAGAGTATCACAAAGATGACAAGGTGCATAGTGATAAATATGTCTATGTCGCCCTAAGTGATAATGTAAATAAGCCACTGACTGATGTTTTGAGTTGGAAAAAAGTAGGAACTAGCAATCAATGGGCGTGTTTTGATTATTATCTCAATACCTCTTGTATCGCGGAAGATGAATTAGATATAAGTTTTTCTTGCTTTGGTGCAAAGGGCATTTATATAAGCAACATTGAGGCGAAGTTTTTGAGTATTGAAGTCATAGATGTGCGTAACGCACAAGTGATTGAAGAGCGGACATACAAACTTTATGGGCAAAATATTTCAAGCTGGAGTGAATATTTCTTTGGAAATTGGGGTAAAAAATATAGACATCATATTTATTATGAGCGCAACACTTTCACGCGCAATATTATCTTTAGGGTAAGGGCTTGGGGCATTAGAGATATTAAGATTGGCTCTATTATTTGTGGGGATTTAATTGAACTTGGAATCTCGCTCTATGCGGATAATTCTATCTCTATGCTTGATTTTTCTAAAGTGCTTACAGATGAGGAAGGTAATACTTCTTTAACAAAGGGCAATTTCAAGCGCACAAATGCCTTTAATGTGCTAGTGAGTGATGATGAAATGGATAAGGTAAGCTATGAATTAGCCGAGTTAAGAGGGCAAGCAGTGGTGTTTATCATCGCAAACAACTATGAATGCCTTATGAGCTTTGGTTTTTTGAAAAACCACGAGATTCTTTTAAGCAAGGTGGGTGCGAGTATTGTAAGCATAGAAATCGAGGGATTAATATAAAGGAGCGCAAATGAATATCAAAAACCTTTTTAAAAAGCCTTTAAAAGGGCTTAAAACACCGCATATAAACTTAGAGCCAAGCTATCAAAACTATGTGCCAAATGCGATAAGTTTTTCACAAGTTAAATCCGCACTCAATGCGGAGAGTTTAAGTGAAGTGATTTCGTGTTTTGATCATTTTAAACGCTTTGATACGCAAATTGCAAGTGAGCTTAATAAACGTAGGAGTAATCTCATCGGTAAGCCTATTGTGGTGCAAAGCGATGATAAAGCCCAAGATATATTTCTTCAAGAGCTAAGTAAAAGTCGCAATTTTAGAAAGTTTCTTTATGAGTGCAGCTCTGCCATTGCTTATGGCTTTGCGAGTTTTATTATCAATTATAGACAAGAAAATAGTAGAATCTACCCTCAATTTGAGTTTATCTCACCTCGCTATTTTGAATGCGACAACAATTACAAGCCCTATGTCTCTCAAGGCGGGAATAAGATATATCTTAAGGACAATACAGGTATATGGACGCATTATCACCCCACAGACACAGGCAATATCATCGAGCAATCTTTAATTTATAAAATCATCTCCATTGCATCATTAAAGCATATTTCTCTTATGAAATATATGACTTACCTTGATAGCTATGCGATTCCACCCATTATCATTAAAAGTGATATGGCAGATAGCAGAGAAAATGCAGCAGAAATTCTAAAATCAGCTCTTGCGCTAAGAAGCAATAGTGTGGGGCTTTTTGGGGTAAATGATATAGTAGAAGTGGTCAATGGCAATGTAGATAAAGGCACATTTTTAGAATTTGTGCGCTATTGTGATGAGAGTATTTCTAAGCTCATCACAGGGCAAGTTTTGAGCTCTAACTCTACACAAAATGGCACGCAGGCACTCGGCAATATCCATAATGAAATGCAAAAAAATGCCACAGAGTTTGATGCACTCTTATTAGGTGAGAGTTTGCATTCATTACTCAAGCAAGTGCTTGCACTGAATTTTGCTACTCCTGCACCCTTTAGCTTTGAAATTGACACCAATACAGAAAAAGATGAGAAACTTCAAGCCGATACTTATTTAATCCTCTCTCAAATGGGTGTGAAAATCCCCATAGAACATTTAGAGAAAACCTTTAAAATCTCGCATTTGAGCTATGCAGATTCTACGCAAACTTCTCACAATTTATCATTCAACAAAGCTCAAGACTTACTCACAGGGCAAGAACTAGAGATTGATAAAGCCTTGCAAGATGTGAATCCTAAGAGCGAGTTTGATTTGGGAGCATTTTTAAAAGATTGCAAGAGTTATGAGCAGGCAGCACAAAAGATTGCTTTGAGTTTTGAGGGGGAGGATTTGCTTTTAAAAGAGCAAGAGCTAATGCGACTTTTTCTTAATGGCGCACTCTTTGGGGCAGATGATGTTACACTTTGATTTCAATCTACCACCAAGCGAGGCTATCGCTTATTTGCAAAGCAAAAAGCCTGAAGTGCTTAATGAGCTTTCCACCCTAAAACATAATATTTATAATCGTGTTTTTACTATTAAAGGCATTGCCAATGTAGATTTATTAAGCGATATGCAAAAATCTTTAAGCTTAGCATTGCTTCAGGGACGGGAGTTTAAAGAGTGGAAGCAAAACGTGCAAAGTTTGCTTACCCAAAGTAATACCCCCCTTAACCCAAAAAGACTAAAGCAAATTTATCATCAAAATATCCTTAACTCTTATAATCAAGGGCGTAAAATGACACAAGATAATCTCAAAGGTGAGATATATTATCGCTATGTAGCTATAAATGATTCGCGCACGAGGCTTTCACATAAGCTTTTGCATAATACTATCTTGCCCCGTGAGCATAGCTTTTGGGAGAAGCATTATCCTGGGGCTGATTTTGGGTGTAGATGCAGAGTAGAAGCTTATACTAAAGAGCAGCTTGATAGATTTGGCTTAAAGGTAAGTAATATAAGTGATATGCCAAATGTGCAAGAAGCAACATTTGATATAAGTGATAATAATGCGGCTCTTGCTCACATTCTTAATCAAAAACTTAAAATCCACGCGAATAATCCAAATGCTATCACAAGGCTAAAAGCCATAGCAGCATTTATACAGCAAAGAAATGTAAGGTTTAAGGAGATAAATGAGCTATGGCAAGTATCTGCAATTAAGCAAGAGAGAAGCGTAGATTCTAAGAATATTATTATTGCTAAAGCCACAGCAAAGCTACAAGGGGAGTTAGCCACAAAGGCAGAGCATATACTCTTAAGTGGTTGGACACTAAGGACACACACTCATCATAACAATGTCGATAGCTTTGATTATTCGTTAGTGGAAGAGATGTTAGGGAGTGAGTATAGGGTGAGGCATAGTAGAGAAAGGCATATTGTGTATTTTTCTAAGTTAGGGCATTACTATAAGGCTGTGTTTAAAGTAACTGAAAATAAAAAAGAGATTTTTTTAGTAAGTTTAAGTAAAAGTAGCGAGAATATAAAATATTAGGGCTGCCCTTAACCCTTAGAGAGGTGATAAAGTCCTGCGGCAATATCGTTACTTTTTCCCATTAGCTCATCGGGCATTAATGAGGGGTGGGTTATACACCACGACAGGTAAAACCTCTAAAACATATTATACCACATTTCACACAAAGGAGTAAATATGCCAAAAATTGCGCTTGATGATTTTATCAAAGAAATGAATGACTTAGAATCTGCCCTCAAAGATACAGAGCCTTTAATGGCACACATTGCTAATACTCTAGCCCTTTTTACCTCACAATCTTTTGAAAAAGAGACCTCACCCTTTGGTGAAAAGTGGAAGCCTTTATCATCTGCTACGCTTAAAAAGAGCAAGGGCTTAAAGAAAAAGCTTGTAGATAAAGGAAAGCTAGTAAATTCTATTTCCACTTCACATACTGCCAAGAGTGCAAGTATAGGCACAAATGTAGTGTATGCGAGGATTCATCAATATGGTGGTAAAGCAGGGAGAAATCATAAAACTATCATTCCTGCTCGGGCATTTCTACCTATCAATGATAAGGGTAATGTCCCTCAATCTTTGCAAGATGAATTGCAAGGGCTTGTGCAGGAGTATATTTTAGGAGAGATTGGCGAATAAAATTGCTTTGTAAAAACCAATCTCACCCAAAAGCTAACACCTTTACACAGGAGCAATCACCCCTCGTATCCGTCCTATAACTTCTACCTCATTAAGACTATAACTTATTGGCTCATAGTTAAGATTTGCAGAGATAAGCTCTAGTCTTTTATCTTTAATAAAACAATGCTTGATAAAAAGCCCATCATTTGTCTGCACCGCATAAATCTTGCCATTTTTTATACTGCCCTCCTTGCGATTTACAAGGCACAAGCTCCTATCGGTGATGATATGCTCCATACTCTCGCCAAGTGCGAGTATAAGCTCACAATCTCTCACTTTTAAATGTGCTAAAATCCGCTCATCAAAGACAATCTCTTGTGTGCTAATATGTTCATTGATACAGCCTCCACCCAAAGAGGCATTAGCACTATAAAGTTTTAAAATCTTGTAATGCTCGAAAGTATGAACACTCTCTTTTGGTGCACTCCCATAGAAAAAGGTATTGATACAGATATGCTTAGATTCTAAAAAATCCATAATGGCTTTATAAGGGATAGAGTTTTTAAACTTTGCTTGTGCAAGGGTATTTGGCGACATATTAAGAGCTTTTGCCACATCGATGTCTTTAGGCTTTAGGATAGAATCTGTGGCAAGTATGTCTTTAATGCGCTCTATGATTTCTCTAAAGGTGAGCTGTGGCATTGTGAATCTTTATAATAAATAAGTGATTGTAACAAATGCGAGAGTGAGAGTAGCACAAAGATGAGAAAAAGTAATGAAATGTGAGGGAATGAACATAAAGGCTTTAAAAAGCTTTTAATGTGTTATAATTTAAATGCGTATGGTGGGTGTTTAAAAGATTTAATGGTTTTTTGAATGAGTAGTATATGATGGGGCTAATGGCTGGGAGATAAGATAAGGCAAGAGAACTTAAGAGAGATTATAGAGCTTTTTTAAAGGTTGGGGATAAGAGGCTTAAAGGGCTAGTTTTACTGCTGGGGATTATTAAATTTACTTAAATTTAATGTTTGAAATCAAAGTAAAATCCCTCACTTTGATTTCAAACGCAAAATGACTTTGATTTTACGCGAGGGGTTACAGTAGTCTTGTTTTACGTAAAGTCAAATCCACAATTCACACTATCTAATCCCATATACACGAAGTGTTCGAGGATATGCCTCTCGCCTTTCTGCAATGGAAAGGATAAGGGATGAGTTACATTCCATTAGAAGAGAGGAGAAAGAAACATATCTGCATAAGTGAGAGGGAAACAAAAAGCCTTGCTATCAATAAAAGAGGCAAGTTGTATAGCCCCTCCCCTTGACAGAAGGGGGGGGGGGGGATGAAAGATAAATATCTCTCTGCTAAGTAAGAAGGTGGTAGTGTAGTTATTGCACTTATCTATATAGAATCTAGCAGATTCTAGGGAGCAATTCTCCTTGCGGATATTCCACATAGCATTTTCCGCCCCACGCATTTGTTGCAATCACACGTGCTTCTTGTATATGTGCTACCTTACGCGATACCCTACCAATGATACAAGCTTGTTTACCTAAAGTATGAGAGCGCAAAGATTCTAGAATTGCTTTGCTTTTATGCGGTGATACTGCCATTAATAGCACTCCCTCATTAGCGAGATTGAGCGCTTCTAAGCCAAGTATCTCACACACGCCGCGCACTTGCTGCAAAATAGGGATTTTCCCTCCTTGTATATTTATTTCCACACACGCTCCCCTACTCCATTCATTTAGCACCGCTGCTACACCCCCTCGTGTCGCATCGCGCACAGCGTGTATAGCATTACCATATTGATGGGTAGATTCTATAAGCGGATAAAGCTGCGCACAATCGCTCTGTAAGTCATTTTGCAATGCCATCTCATTCCTAGCACAAAAGATTACCGCCCCGTGTGTCCCCACAGGCGCACTAAGGATAATATCATCACCCTCTTGTATATTCCCCACACGCCAATCCACATCCTTTATCTCCCCAATAGCCGTGGTATTGATATAAATCTTATCCGCATTGCCCTTTGGGACGACTTTTGTATCGCCGGTGATGATACGTAATCCCCCTTGAATCGCCTCTCTCTTGATAGAATGCAAAATCTGCTCTAGCTCCTCCATAGTAAAGCCCTCTTCTAATATCAAGCCCAAAGTCAAATATCGCGGTGTCGCCCCTCGCACACTCACATCATTACTTGAGCCGCACACGCAGAGTTTGCCAATATCGCCTCCGGGGAAAAAAATAGGGCTTACCACATAGCTATCTGTACTGATAGCATATCCCTTCACACCGCTAAAGACCCCCGCATCCTCTCCATACTCGCACATCACCTCACCTAGAATCTTATGTATCACACCATCAACAAGTGCATTAGATTCCACGCCTCCACTTCCGTGTGAAAGGCTAATATGTGTATTTTTCATTCTTACTCCTTAAGTTAAAACAAATGGCTTAGATTCTTGCAGAATCGCCCAGATTAATTGCCCCTTTTGCCTACTCCAAAAAGCATAATCACACACGATAAACAATCGCTTTTTCGTGCGTGAAATAGCCACATTAAGCGCATAAAGCGCGTGTGCTTGAGTAGAATTTGTCAAATGATAATGCAAACTCACAGGAGAGAAAATCACATTATCAAACTCCTGCCCCTGTGAGCCATGAATGGTAAAAACTCTATCACGTTTGATTTGCTCCACAAGTCGCTGTCTCTGCTTGACAAAGGGCGTGATAACCGCGTATTCCTCATTTGCGATTTTCTCACACAAACGTGCACACATTTGTGCCTCATTTTCACTTATTTGCTTATCTGACTCACTTTTTGCGCCGCTATCGACTACAAAAAGTTCCATTTGCATCTCTGTGCCTCTTAAACCTATATGATAAACATAATTATCAAGCAAACGCGCGAGATTGTCTCCATAGCGATGTGTCTTGCTTAATGTGCTTAGAATCGTGTCTTGCAAGGGCGGCATGGAATAACCTTGCTCGTTCATATTGGCAAGTTGCGCTGGGCTTTCTCCTTTGCAAAAAGCTTCTAGAAAAAGGGCAGAGAGATTCCACACAAATGCATTATCATTCTCTGCTTCTGTAAGTTTATTTGGGGGCATTTCACACACAGGAGAAAGCTGCTTATGGTCGCCAAAAAGCGCTAGGGGTGTATTATCGACACATAAAGCACAGGTTTTAATCAATGAAGCATACGCGCATTCATCTAAAAAAATATGTGAAAAATGCAAATCTAATTTGTCATAACGGGAGATAAAGCCATCGAGCGTTACTCCCACTACAAAGGCATTTTTGAGGCGTATTTTGATATTATCTTGTGTGCTTTCTTGGAAGCTAAATAAATCGAGTTTTTTACGCTTTTGCAAAAGGCTTGGGTCGCAAGTCTGGGGATATTCACTCATATATTGCAATGTAGGCATACCCAAACGCAATATCATATCCCTTGCTAAGCCTAGATTGTCAAATTGCTTAATGAGAGCTTTTAGCACTTGCTCTAGGGCATTATTTGTCGTAGCGACAACGCCCACTCTCTTCCCCTGCTTGATATAATACAAAAGGGCTTCAAAAAGCACAGCTTGTGTTTTTCCTGTGCCCGGCGGTCCCCATACATAGCTTAAAGGTGAGTTTAGCACCTTGGATAAAGCGATATTTTGCTCCTCACTTAAGCGGGGAATATGCGGGGTAGGATTATGCACTATAGAGCTTGGCAAACGCAGCTTCTCGCCATATTTATCAAAAAAATCAGCCACATTTTGCACTAAAAACTTCAAATCACTAAAAAGCTTTAATGGGATCTTCGCCTTTTGCGCCTTTTCTAACATCTTTGCCATCGCTTCACTGACATTAAGAAAAAGTGTCCTTTGCTTCTCATCATAAAAATGCAGCATTACCTCACTCTCCTTTGGAGAATCTGCCTCAGCAATGCTATAAAGCCTATCTCCCACTTGCAAAAGCAACGCCCCGCCTAGCTTTAAATCCATATCACCTACACTATATTTCAACGCAAGTATCAGCTCATCATCTCTACATTCAAACTGCTTGATAGCAATCTCGTTTAAACCTAAATTATTATCACTTAGATATTGGTAATAAATATGTGCTGCTGAGAGAAGAATCTGCTTTAAATCATTCATCGATGTAATGCACCGCCATATTTATAATATGCCGCACAAGCCCCCTCACTGCTTACCATACAACTTCCTAGAGGATTGCTTGGGGTGCAGGATTTGCCAAAGACTTTGCAATCAAAGGGCTTAGCCACGCCGCGCAAAATATCCCCACAGCGACAAGCCTTATTATCCGGCACATATTCTTTGCTTAAAATATCATCAAATACCACTTCCGCATCCAAATGGCTATATGCACCCCTAAGTTTTAAGGCAGAATGCGCTATCTCCCCTAGCCCACGCCATTCAAAAGATTCTCTTTCTTCAAAATAGTGTTCTATTAGCTCTTGTGCCTTTGTATTACCCTCCATATTCACAACACGCTTGTATTGAATCTCAAGCTCTGCTCTCCCCTCTATACTTTGCTTTACAAGCTGATAAATGCTCTCCATCATATCCACAGGCTCAAAGCCGCTCACCACCACAGGTAAAGCATAATCACGCACAATATCTGCATAAATCTTTGCCCCGCTTATCACGCTTACGTGGGAAGGTGCAATCAAAGCATTGACACGACATTGCTTAGAATCAAAAATTGCGCGTAAAGGCGGGGGGACAAGCACGTGATTAATATGAAAGAGCACATTATTAATATTAGATTCTATAACTCTCTCAAGCAATGCGGCACTCATAGGCGTAGTGGTCTCAAACCCAATGGCAAAAAACACCACACGCTTATGCGAATTATCCTTTGCCACCTCAAGCACCTGCATAGGAGAATACACAAAGCGCACATCAGCCCCCCTCGCCCTTGCATCTGCTAGGCTTCCTTGTGAACCCGGAATCTTTATCATATCTCCCAATGTAAGCAAAATCACATCTTTTTGCATAGCGATTTCATAGGCTTGATTAATGCGATTTTTAGGCATTATACACACAGGGCAGCCCGGTCCGTGGATAAAGTCAATATCCTTATGAAGCAAATCCTGCAACCCATAGCGCATAATCGTATGTGTATGTCCGCCGCACACTTCCATAATATGAAGCGGGGATTTAAGCCTAGAAGAGAGCTTTTCTATCTTTTTAGCATAGGCGAGCATCACATCTTTATCACGGAAATTTTCAATCAAATCTATATTAGAACCTTGCACGCTTTACTCCTATCTGCAGAGATTGCAAAGCATTTTTTGGCAGCAAAAGACTTTTTTTACTGCACCCTAAAAAAAACATTTTTTTACATTCAAAATATGCCCTTGTTATCTCTCTTATAATTTTCACATACCATTTTATCTTGCTCTCTCGCCCATCTATCGTGGTTTCAATAGATAATTCCCTTAAGATAGGTGTAACGCACACAGCAGGGATATGATGTATATAAAACATATCCATATAGTCATCTACTGGGCGATACCATATCCTAGCAGATTCTATAAAAGTTCTTGCAGCTAATGGTGTAAGATAATAGCCCTGTGTCCCTGCAGCGCTATCAAAACTCACATAAAAATCATCAGGCAATGTATAAAAATATGCATTTTCTTTCAAATACATCAATCGCACATACACATATTCACTTGTCGCGATATGCGCTATCTTATTCCAAAAATCCCCTATCATTTCCACATCATCTTCAAGCACTATGATAGGCTCATTCAGTTCTACACACTTTTGCCACAGACTATAATGACTTGCAAAGCACGCCCTCTCTCCATCACTCATTTCTTTCCCGCGAAACAAAATACTTGCAATTTTAGAATACTGCTTAAAGGCAAGATGTTCTCCAGCCTTAGCGTCAATGGCTTCAAAAAAAATAATATTATATTGCTGCTTTTGAGTAGCACTCATCCTTTCAAACTGCTTTTGCATAAGAGCTTTACGCTCTTTAGCACGTTTGAGATTGACAATAAAAATATTCATACATTTGCCTTTATCAAGGCTTCTTCTTCCTCACGTATAGCTTCTAGAATCTGCTCATAAAGCCTCAAGCTCTCTCGCGCACTCTCCTCATCAATCTTACTTATCGCATAGCCGATATGTAAAAGCACCCAATCTCCTATACTTACCTCATCATTGAGTAAATCCAAGCTCACCTCACGTTTGACGCCCAGTGTATCCACCAGTGCCATATTCTGCTCTTTAAGTTCTACAACTTTAGAAGGTATAGCCAAACACATTTTTACTCCTTATTTCTTGCTACGTTTTAAAATTGATGAGTGCTACAATAACCCTGTGTGCGTCGCTCTGCGATAAAATCACACACTTTTATAACACTCTCACGCTCTTTACTGCTTACCGTAAATAGCGGCACATTCGCCTTTAATTGTGCTAAATCGCTTTTCACGCGCTCTAAGCGAAAATCAAAATACCCCATCATATCCGCCTTACTTACAATCACCGCATCAGCGCACATAAACATCGTAGGATATTTTAACACCTTATCATCGCCTTCAGGGATAGAGAGTAGCACGATATTTAGCCCCGCGCCCAAGTCATAACTCGCCGGACACACAAGATTCCCTACATTTTCGATAAACAAATATTCCATTTGTCGCATATCACATTGCTTTTGCAATGCCTCTAGGGCAGATTCTATCATCGCCGCTTCAAGATGGCACGCCTCGCCTGTGGTGATTTGATACGCACTCACGCCCTTTTCCTCTAAACGTAAAGCATCGCGATTAGTCTGCAAGTCCCCCTCTAGCACACAAAAACGCATATCTGTATAAGTGCTTAAAGATTCTAAAAAAGTCGTTTTTCCACTACCCGGAGAACTCATAAGATTAACCACATACAAGCCAAGTGAGCGATAAATCTCCCTTAGCTCCTGTGCTTTGAGGTCATTTTTAGAGAGAATCTTACTCACTATTTCAATAGATTTTGTATTTAAATTAGGATTGTTATTCAAACGCTCATCGCGATTTAAGGATATTTTTTGCATATTTACTCCATTTTTAAGATTGCAATATCCCAAATACCGCCTGTCCAAGGCTAATACTCGCGTCATTGCAAGGTAATTTTTGATGCATATAAAAAGGAATGTGATGTGTTGTAAATAAATCGTGAATTTTATCACAAAGAAACTTATTTTGAAATACACCGCCACTAAAATACACTTTAAAGGGTATTTTTTGAGTTTTTGCTAAAGTAAGGGCGATCTGAGCGAGTGTCTCTAAAAATCGCCTCGCACCCAAGCAGGGATTTGCCCTATCTGCTATCACGCTCTTAATCGCAGAATCGAGGCTAATTACATCATTTTCTATTACAAATTCATAGGGCACAACATTGCTTGAGCTATCCCTATATGCATAAGATTCTAGCAATGCCCCGCTCTGCCCCTCATAACTTTGAATCTGCACAATCCCTAGGATATAAGCCACTGCATCTATAATCCTCCCTACGGAGCTCGTGAGCGGATACATAGCCCTTTCATACCCATAGGCTAAAAGCTCTATCTCTTGAGACGTGAAATGCACTATCTCTGCAATATTTTCTATGTCATAATGCCACATTAGGCTTAGGGCGAGTTTGCCAATATCCTTTATGCTGCTCTCTCCGCCCAAAAGCACAAATTCATCAAAATGATAGATTCGCTCCATTGTATGAGAATCCCCACAGCCATTAGGTTGATACAAGAAGCATTCCCCACCCCAAATATGTCTATCCTCACCCAATCCCGTGCCATCCCATATAATGCCAATGCCCGCCTCCTCTAAAGCATTAGATTCAGCAAGAAGGGCATAAAAATGCGCCTTATGATGAGAGAGGGCATATTTCTTAACATCTCTACCATTACCATAAGCTAGAGCCTTTTGTGTGGAGGGGTATTGTGGGTGTAAATCATACACGAGTGCGCCAATATCCTGCTTATAGAGTGTGCTAAAAAATATAAAATCCTTCTCGTATCGCTTTATAGAATCTACGCTTTGTAAATCCCCTATATATGGGCTTATTAGCACTTGATTGCTATCAACAAAGCTTAGAGTAGATTTTTGCCCTGCTCCCATACCTACAATCGGCCCATCTGCTTGAAATCTTAATGGCAAAGAGAGATTACAAGGTGCATAGCCCCTGCCTAAGCGCAAAGGGCGCATATCCCCTGCCATTAGCCGCATAATGCTATCATCAGCCCCGTGCAGAATCTCCCTATCATAGTCTAACACCATATCAATAAGGGCATTTGCGCCACAAAATGTTTCTAGCAATGTATCAATATCCGTGATAATGGGCGAGGAGGCGAGATTCGCGCTTGTGAAAATAAGCGGCGTGTGGATATACCTAAAAAGCAAGTGCATAATGCCATTATAAGGCAAAATCGCGCCCAAAGTGCTAACATCAGGAGCGATAAGCGAGAGAGCTTCCTCACTTAGAATCCCGCCCTTTTGAAAATGCCTCCGTAAAAGCACAATAGGAGCTTGTGGAGAAAGCAAAGCCTCCCTCTCAAGTGGAGAGATAGCACTTAGGCTCTCTATTTGTGCTAAATCCTTAAACATCAGGGCAAAGGGCTTTTTAGGGCGATTTTTGCGCGTGCGTAAGGTGGCAATTGTCTCTACATTGCTCGCATTTGCTATGAGGTTAAACCCCCCTACGCCCTTTATAGCGAGAATCTTACCCACCTCAATAGCCTGTGCAACTTGCCTTATAAGCTTTATATCATCTCTAGCGTCCTTATATGTGTGAATCTTCCCATTTTTATCAATCAAGCGCATTCTAATCGCGCACATATTACACGAAATAGGCTGCGCGTGGAATCTACGATTAAACGCATTGCTATATTCACTGCTGCATTCCTCACACATAGGGAAATCGCACATAGAAGTGTGGATTCTATCATAAGGCAGGGCGTTTAGAATCGTATATCGCGCTCCGCAATGGGTGCAAGTGGTAAAAGCATAGTTCTTAAATCGCCCATTGGAACGCATATCAGCTAAACATTTCTCACACGGGCGCGTATCAAGTGGCAAAGAGCAAGGTGCATTTGATGGCATATTTTGAGAATCTCTAATTTCAAAGCCATTATGCGAGAAAGGAGAGAGTGTTAAAACATCGTTAATACGATAATGCGTAATATGCGCATTTTGTGGAGGCTGGTCTAAAAGTGAGGTAAGAAAATCATCTAAAATATGCCTATGGCTTGTCTCTATATAAATAAAAAGCCTATCATAGCGGTTTTGCACATAGCCCTTAAGATTCATACTTTGGGCTAAGCGATAGACAAAAGGACGAAACCCAACGCCCTGTATCACGCCAAAAAGTTCTATGGTATATGCTTGAGATTTCATTTTATAAGTATAGCAAATAAAATATATATTCTTTTAATAGTAATATTTTTGTGCTAGAATAGAGATTCTATGTATGCCTTTGATTGAGCTAAAATCCTCGCATTTGCACGGAGAGCCAACCTTAAAAAGCGGTGTATAGGATAGAATAGAGAATCTCTACCTTAAAAACTCACTTGATGAATAAGACAACGTCTTATTCATAAGCTTTAGCTACATACAACACGCAGTGTTTTTCCACACTTGCAAACAGCGTGGTAATATAAAATAGGCATTTTAGAGTTTTAAATACTTACTAAGGATTTTTATGCAAGATTCCACACATAAGCAATCTGTTATCTCCATAGCACTCCTTAATCAACACATTAATATAGATAGGCTTAGAGCCCTGGTTCGTGCGTTAAAAGCACATTTTACATATTTTGAGATACTGCTTATAAATCCCATAGGGGCAAAAAGTTGGG
>NZ_CAJTLL010000013.1:43331-56613 GCF_910577135.1 uncultured Helicobacter sp. | reverse complement strand
ATAAATAACTTCACAAATGCAGGGACTATTAGCACGACGTTTAATAACTCTAATAGTAATGGGACTGGTGGAGGGACAATCACTCAGCTTAATAATACGGGGACTATTACTCCGCTGGTAAGAAATGGTCAAACAGGGACTATTGGGACTCTTACTAATAGTGGGACTATCACTGGTGGGGTTAGAAATTTTAATACCATAACTACCTTGAATAACCAAGTAGGTGGGACTATCACGAGTTATAATAATGGCGGCTCCTCTAGTAGCTCTGGGAATACTGGGACTATCACTAATGCAGGAACCATTACAACTATCACTAATGAAAATGCTGCAAATAGGACAAACACTATAGGAACGCTTAATAATACAGGCACCATTACCACTATCACAAATACAGGGCAGCGCTCACTCATCACTAGCCTTCAAAATACTGGGAATATCGCTACTTTAAGTAATAATCCTAATGCCAATATCACTACATTAACCAACAACAGAACCATAACCACTCTTAACAATAATATTAATGCCAATATTGGGACATTGAATAATAATGGCAGCGTTGCTAATAACTTTACCAATAATGGTATGATAAACAGATTAAATAACCAAACAAACGGGAATTTTACAAACTTCACAAACTCTGGGACAGGCAGGATTACGACGCTCACTAATGAAGGCAATATGAATAATGGTATCACCAATCAAATGGGTGGGACTATCAATACTCTTGCTAATAGAAACGCCCTAAGCTCTCTTACTAATAGTGGGACTATAGGGAGCGCGACCAATGAGAATGGGGCAACGATAACAAACCTAACCAATAATGCCAATGCAAGTATCACTAACTTGAATAATACCACAGGTAGCACGATAACCACGCTTACTAATAATGTGAATGCACAGATTGATACCCTTCAAAATGCTGGGACTATGACAAATGCTTTAGAAAATAGCGGCTCTATCGATAACCTGCAAAATACTAACACAGGTCTGATGAATGGGCTGAATAACCGCTCAACAGGAAACATTACCACCCTAGAGAATCAAGGGACTATCAATACTACCCTCGACAATGATGGCACGATAAATACGCTTACAAATAGCCAAACTATTAACACGATAGATAATAGCAATCTCATTACGAATCTTACCAATCAAAATGCTGGGAGCATTAATAGCATTACCAATCAAAATAATGCAGAGATAACAAGCCTCACAAATACAGGGACAAACTCTGTCATTACTAGCCTAGATAATTTAGGCACACTCACACAAGGCTCTAACTCTGGACAGATAACTACCTTGAATAATGAATCTACCGGGAATATAAATGACTTCACTAACCAAAGTGGAGGGCAAATACAGAACTTTAATAATAATGGTGGGAGTGTCGATACCTTTACCAACGCTAATGGGGGGAGCATAGCTACCTTTACCAATAATACACAGGGTAGTGTTACTACGCTGGAGAATGCTGGGACTTTAACCAACTTCAATAATCAAACTAATGGCTCAATCGATAGTATCACCAATACTGGCACGATGACTAATGGGCAAAATAGCGGGAGTATAACTGACCTTACCAACGACACGGGAGGCACGATAGCTGACTTTACAAATAATAATGGCGGGGATATAGCAAATCTTACCAACAGCGGAGGTAACTTTCAAACCTTTACGAATAATAGCTCAGTGCAAAATGCCACAAATACCGGCACAATGGGAACAATTACAAATACCAATAAGATTGACTCCCTTGATAACCAAGCCGGAACAATCACAAGGATAGATAATCAAAACACGATAGATACCTTGCAAAATCAAACAGGAGCGACCATAACGACCCTTGATAATAGCGGGAATGTAACCAATGACTTCACAAACGATGGGACTATCACTGCTCTTAATAACCAAAGCATAGGGATCTTACTTAACCTCACAAACTCTGGCACGGGAAATATAGGCACGCTTACCAATAATGGCACGCTCACAGGTGGGATTACTAATCAAAATGGCGGGAGTATAACTAAAATCATTCAACAAAGCACCACAGCTCTTGATTCTATCACCAATAGCGGCACGATAACAGAGATAGAAAACACCACGACAACTACGACTATTACCAATAATGCAAATGCAACTATTGACACTATTACGAATAACAATACCATTAGCGATATCAACAATAGCGGGAACGTAACGACTATTAATAATAATCAAACGATTACTTCTCTTACCAACAATCAAGGCGCGACAATAGACACTATCAGCAATAATGCTAATAGCACGATTAGCACTTTAACCAATGATGCCGGAGCGAATATCACAACGCTCAATAACTCCGGAAGTGTAACAAACGCCTTTGAAAATGAGGGAAATGTAACTAGCCTTAATAACCAAAATGGCGGCTCTTTCCAAGATGGTATCACCAATAAGAGCGGTGGGGAGATCACTAATCTTACCAATGATGGCACGATTACTAATGGAATCACTAATGAGAGCGGTGGGGAGATCGGTACATTAACCAATAATCAGCAACTTCCTAAAGTCGATAATAGCGGAGAGATTACAACGTTGGATAATAATAGCACTATTACGGAACTATTCAATAGGCAAAATGCCCTTATCACCACACTGGATAACTCTGGCAATATCACTAATGACTTCCAAAATGCCGGGAGCATTGTTACGCTTAATAATGAAAATAACGGCACCATTAATAATCTCCATAATAATGCCACAGGGAGCATTGTTACGCTTAATAATGATGGGAATCTCACCGGAGGGATTACCAATGAAGCAAATGGCGCAGATAAAGGCACGATAGGAACAATCAATAATCGCCAAAATATTGACTTTATCGATAATAGCGGGAATATTAACGATGTGAATAATGCCGCTCAAATACAGCGAGTGGAGAATAAAAATGGTGGAGAGATAGCAAATCTTAATAACACAATTGCGGCAGCTACAATAAATTCTGTTGATAATACAGGCACGATAAAAGACGGGAATAATGAGGGGACAATCACAGATTTTAATAATGAAATTGATGGTGTCGTAGAAAACTACACGAATAACAATCAAATCAATAACTTTAACAACAATGGCGGCGAAGTGCAAACTATCACTAACGCAACAGGTGGCACGATAACTGACTTTACCAATGCCACACAAGGGAGAGTAGAGAATCTTAATAACGCTGGGAGTCTTACTAATCTTAATAATCAAAACACCGCTACAATGGAGACAATCACTAATACCGGCACAATTACCACAGGGAGCAATGAAGGCACGATAACAAATTTAACCAACACCGGAAATACTGCAAGAGTGGAGACCTTTAATAACAATGCCGGAGGAAATATCGCTGCTATCAATAATAGCAATGGCGCGACCTTTGAAACGCTCACCAATAATGCCACGATTGACAATGTCAATAACTCCGCTACGATGGAGAATGTAACTAATAACTCCCAAATTAATACTTTTAATAACCAAGCAAACGGGAATGTAACGAATCTTAATAATGAAGCCCAAGGGACAATCGATACTATCACTAACGCAAATAATGGCACAATTAATACTATCGATAATAAAGGTAATGTAACCAATGCCTTTGATAACCAAGGGCAAGTAACCACTATTGAAAATACCGGAACCTTTAATGAGATAAATAATAAGAGCGGTGGGGAAATCACCACGATAAATAATGATGGCACGATTACTAATGGCATTACTAATGAACAAAATGCACAAATTACTACGATTGAGAATAACTCCGCTCTCTCGTCTATCAATAACTCTGGGGAGATTACAAGTGTAAATAATAATAATACTATTACTGATATTACAAATTCTGGCACAATAAGCACTATTGATAACACTACCGGTAACACGATAGAGAGCATTAATAATACCGCGCAAGGCACAATTACTACGCTAGAAAATAGCGGGAGTATCACTAATGCCTTTGAAAATGCCGGGACGGTAGATACGCTTAATAATAATACTGGAGCGAGCTTTGATGCAGGGATTACCAACCAAAATGGTGGGAATATAGGCACACTTACTAATGATGGCACTATTACCAATGGTATCACTAACGAATCTGGCGGGAGCATTACTACTATTGCCAATAACAATAACCTCTCAAGTATCACAAATGAGGGTAATATCAATTCTATCACTAATACCTCCACTATCACTAATATTAATAATAATGCCGGAGAGATAGGGCAGATAGAGAATCAACAAAATGCCACAATTACGGATTTAACCAATGAAGATGGCGCAAAGATAACCACATTAGATAACTCTGGGACAATCACCAATCCTTTTACTAATAAAGGAGAGATAACCAATCTTAACAATAATACTAGTGGAACGATGAATGGCTTAACCAACTCCAGCACCGGAAGCATTGATAATATTACTAATGAAGGGAATCTCGCAGGGACACTTACAAATGAATCTGGTGGGAACATTGGGACAATCACCAATAACAGCGATATAGATGGTATAGATAATACCGGCACAATCACCAATATCGATAATAGCGCGAATATTACGACTATTACCAACCAAAATGGCGGGGTGATTACCAATATTGACAATAAAGCTAATGCGAGTATTACGACCTTTGATAATAGCGGGGAAGTAACCAATGACTTTACTAATAATGGAGAAATCATAACCTTAAATAACAATGCCACAGGAAGTATGAATAATCTTACCAATGCTACCAATGCAAGTATTGGCACTCTAACCAATGAGGGCACACTTAATGGCGGGATTACAAACGAAACTAACGCACAAATCGATGATATTATTAATAAAGCCACACTTGATACGATTACAAATAGAGGGAGCATTAATAATAAAATCACCAATGAAAGCAATGCAAGCATTACAAAAATCGATAACCAAGCTGGTGGGAGCATACAAGAAGTAGAAAATCAAGCAAATGCTAGCATTACTACATTTGATAATGCTGGAATCGTGCAAAATGACTTTACAAATAATGGAGAGATAACCAATCTTAATAACCTAAATGGCGGGACTTTAAATAATCTTACCAACTCTGGGACTGGGCATATAGGGACTCTCACTAACGAGGGAAACCTCACAGGTAAGATTACCAATGAAGCCAAAGACCCTAATACCCAAAATGGTGGGACAATCGATAATATCATTAATAAAAATAATCTCGCAGGGATTGAGAATAGCGGCGAGATAACAAGCATTAGCAATGAGAATAACTCCACCATTACAGACATTACAAACAACACCGATGGTAACATTGGCACTCTTACCAATACCACAGGAAGCACGATAACCACCATTACCAATAACCAAAACGCCACGATTGATAAGATTGACAACCAAGGTAGTGTAACCAATGCCTTTGACAATCAAGGTAGTGTAACCAATCTCCACAATAGTAACGGAACATTTAATCAAGGCATTACCAATCAAAATGGTGCGACTATCACAGAGCTTACTAATGATGGCACTATAAATGTGGGAATCACAAATGAGAGTGGCGGGACTATTGGCACGATTACCAATAACCAAGATATAGATAAGATAGATAATAGCGGGGAGATTACAAAGGTAGATAATAGCGCAAATATCACTGATATTGAGAATAAGCAAGGCGGGACAATAGAAAATTTGAATAACATTGCTGCAAACGCTACAATGGGGACTATTAGCAATGATGGCACGATTAAAGGTGGGGATAACCAAGGGACTATTACCACATTTGATAATACTAGTAATGGCGTTGTGGAGAACTTCACAAACAGCTCTCAAATCAATAGCTTTAATAACAATGGTGGTGAAGTGCAGAATCTTACCAATGCAGCCGCAGGCACGATAGCTGACTTTACTAACGCTGCTCAAGGTAGTGTAAATAATCTTAGTAACGCCGGGACACTCAAGAATCTCAATAATGAACTCCAAGGGCAAATCGATACAATAGGAAATACGGGCACTATCGAAAATGGACAAAATCGCGGCACGATTACGACGCTGGATAACCAAAATGGCGGGACTATCGACCAATTTACCAATAACAATAACGCTACGATTACTAACCTTAATAACAACGCCGGGGCAACTATTACAACCTTTAATAATGATGGATTGATTGATAATACCTTTAGCAATGCCGGGAAGGTAGAGGCTTTTAATAACAATACCGATGGGCGCATTAATGGCAATATCATTAATCAAAATGGCGGAGAGATTACTACGATTAAAAATGATGGGGAAATCATAGGTGGGGGTATCACCAACGAAAATGGCGGCACAATTACCACTATCATCAGTAATAATGACCTCTCACAAATTGAAAATACCGGTAATATAGGCACTATTGAAAATAATGCCACTATTACTACGATTAATAACCAAAATGGCGGCACAATTACAAAAATCGATAACACCGCCAACAATACGATTACAACGCTTAACAATGAAAATGGTGCAACTATCACAGAGATAGCCAATGCCGGGAATATAACTAATGCCTTTGAAAATCAAGGAAATGTAAGCACAATAAATAACACCGGAGACTTCCAAAATGGTATCACCAATAAGGATGGCGGGAGTATCACTACGATTACAAATGATGGGAGTATCACTGGAGGGATTACCAATGAATCCCAAGGGAATATTGGCAAAATTGAAAATAATCAAGATATAAGCAATATTCGCAACTCTGGCACGATTACAGAGATAGAAAATAATGCTACGATTACAGAGCTCACTAATAATCAGGGTGCTACTATTGGCACATTTAACAATAATGATGAAGTAACCAATGACTTTAGAAATGAGGGGACTATTACTACGCTCAATAACAATCAAGGCGCGACATTAAATAATCTCACCAACGCTGGGAGCGGTAACATAGGCACTCTCAAAAATGAGGGAAACCTCAATGGCACGCTCACTAATGAAAATGGTGGCACTATTGACACGATTGATAATCACAGCACTATAACCCAGATTGAGAATCAAGGCACAATAGATGATTTAAATAATCAAACCACAGGCACTATTACTACGCTCAATAACACCGGAACAATCACAAATGACTTCACCAATGAGGGCACTATTACCACACTCAATAACCAAACTGGTGGGACAATGAATAATCTCACCAATGCAAGTGGAGCAAATATTGGCACACTTACGAATGATGGCACGCTCAATGGGGGAATCACCAATAAAGACCAAGGCACTATCACTAAGATTGAAAATAACGCCACGCTTGGCACGATAACCAATGAAAATCGCGGCACGATAACAGATATTACTAATAATGACGGAGCGCGTATTGATACTATCAATAACGCTGGAGAAATTACCAATGACTTTAGAAATGAGGGGACTATAACCACACTGCATAATCAAGCCACTGGAGAGATGAATAATCTCACTAATACCGGCACGGGTAACATAGGCACAATCACCAATGATGGCTCTCTCACCGGGAAGATTACCAATGAAGCCCGAGCGCAAGGCTCACAAAATGGCGGGACTATCGGCACGATTAATAATAATAATGACTTAGAGGGCATTGATAATAGCGGGAACATTACCACGATCAACAACGATAATAATGCCACCATCACAGAGGTTACTAATAATAATGGCGCGACTATTGATAGTATGAATAACAAACAAGGTAGCACGATAGAGACTATTACAAATAATCAAGGAGCTACCATTAATAGCATTGATAATGATGGCACGATTACTAATAAATTTGAAAATGAGGGTAATGTCGGGACGATTACCAATGATGGCACTTTCCAAGATGGTATCACCAATAAGGATGGCGGGAGTATCACTGATATTACCAATAATAATACGATTACTGGCGGGATTACCAATGAAGCAAATGCCACGATTACTACGATTAATAACAATAACAACCTAGCGAGTATCGATAACCAAGGCAATATTACTGATGTGAATAATACCTCTAGCATTACAGATATCAATAACAGCGGTACTATTGAAAACCTTAATAACACAGACGCCGCAGCTACAATAGATTCTATCAATAATACAGGCACGATTAGAGGCGGGAATAATGAGGGGACAATCACAGATTTTAATAACGAGACAGCAGGGGTAGTAGAGGATTTTACCAATAGTGGCACACTCACAAACTTTAATAATAATGGCGGAGAAGTGCGAACTATCACTAACGCACAAAATGGGACAATCAATAATTTCACTAATAGCACCCAAGGGCGGGTAGAGAATCTTAGTAACGCTGGGACAATGAATAATCTTAATAACCAAACCAACGCCCAAATTGAGACAATCACCAATACAGGAACGATTACTAATGGGACAAATGAGGGAGATATAACTAACCTTACCAATGCTGCCAATGGAACTATAGAGAACTTTACTAATAATGCTACGATTAATAATTTGAATAATCAACAAGATGGCACGATAAAGACATTTGATAATAGTGGGCGCATTGATAATACCTTTAGCAATGCGGGGAAAGTAGAAAACTTTAATAACAATACTGGAGGGCAAATCACCGGAGATATTATTAACCAAAATAGCGGTGTGATAGATAATCTTACTAATAATGGCACCATTACTGGCGGGATTACTAATGAAAGTGGCGGGGAGATTGGCACGATTACGAATAATAGCGATATTACAGAGATTGATAACTCTGGCACAATCACCAAAGTAGATAATAACGCCACGATTACAGATGTGTTTAATAAAGCTAACGCGACTATAAATGAATTTAGTAATCAAACCCAAGGCAGGGTAACCAATGAATTTAATAACGAAGGCACGGTTACTACATTAAATAATCAAGGGGCATTTGATCAAGGCATCACCAATAAAAATGGTGGGGCGATTACTGACCTTACCAATGATGGCACAATTACTAATGGTATCACTAATGAAAGTGGCGGGGAGATTGGCACGATTACGAATAACCAAAATATAGATAAGATAGATAATAGTGGGAACATTACAAAGGTAGATAACAATGCTACGATAACTGAACTTACTAACGTTGCAAATGCAAAGATAGAGACTTTTGATAATCAAGGCAACGTAACTAATGCCTTTACAAACGAGGGAACAATAGATAATCTCAATAATAATACCGGCGGAACATTGAATGATGTAACCAACGCCGGGACAGGTAACATAGGCACTCTCAAAAATGAGGGCACACTCAATGGCACTCTTACCAATGAAAATGGGGGCACAATAGGCACAATTGATAACTCTAGCAACATTACAAGGATAGATAATCAAGAGGGTGGGACGATTACTAACCTCAATAACAATGCCACCGGGCAAATAGATGTGTTTGATAATAGCGGAAGCGTAACAAATGATTTTAGAAATGAGGGGCAAATAACTACGCTTAATAACAATGCCACAGGAAGTATGAATAATCTTACCAATGCCACCAATGCAAGTATCGGCACTCTAACCAATGAAGGCACACTCACAGGTGGGATTACCAATGAGACAAACGCACAAATTGATAGCATTATGAATAGAAACGACTTAGATACGATAAATAACGCCGGAACTATTACTTCTATCGCCAATGAATCGGGTGCAACCATTACTACGATTAATAACCAAAGCACAGGAGATATTACAGATATTACCAATGCAGTAGATTCAACCATTGAGACCTTTACTAACGCTGGAACTGTGCATAATGACTTTACCAACGATGGCACGATTACTACCCTTAATAATGAAACCACAGGAAGCCTAAGTAATCTTACCAACTCTGGAACTGGGCATATAGACACACTCACCAATGAAGGCACACTCACAGGAGGCATTACTAACCAAAAAGGCACAACTCCTGATGGCGGAAAGATAGATCACATCATTAATAAAAATGACTTAGCAAACATTAATAATAGTGGAGAAATTACCTCTATCTCTAATGAAAATGGCGCAACCCTAACAGAAATCATCAACCAAGCAGATGCAAATATTGGCACAATTACTAACCAAAATAACAGCACAATAACCACGATTACCAATAACCAAAACGCCACGATTGACAAGATTGACAATCAAGGCAATGTAACAAATGCCTTTGAAAATCAAGGGCAAGTGAATACTCTCCACAATAATAACGGAACATTTGATCAAGGTATTACCAATAAAAATGGCGCGACCATTACTACACTTACTAATGATGGGACTATAAATACAGGAATTACAAATGAAAATAACGCGACCATTACTACCATTCAAAATAATCAACAACTTGCTAAGATTGATAATAGCGGGGAGATTACCACGATTGATAACACTGCCAATATTACAGATATTAACAATATGCAAGGTGGGACGATTACTAACCTAAACAATACCGCCACCGGCACAATGGATTCTGTGAATAATGAGGGCAGTATCAATGGCGGGAATAACCAAGGGACAATTACCACATTTGATAATAATATCAATGGGGTCGTTAATGGGCTTACTAACTCTGGCACGATAACTGATTTTAACAATAATGGGGGAGAGGTAACACGTCTCACTAACGCAACAGGTGGCACAATAACTGACTTTAACAACGCTGCTCAAGGTAGTGTAGGAGAACTCATCAATGCCGGAACGATAGCGACATTTGGGAATGAGACCAATGGGCAAGTAGATTCTATTATAAATACCGGCACGCTTACAAACGGGAGAAATGATGGCGATATTACGACCCTTACGAACAGCACAGATGGGACTATTAATCAATTTACTAATAATGCTACGATTGATACTTTGAATAATGAAGTCAATGCCACGATAGGGACATTTGATAATAATTCACAGGTGCAAAATGACTTTACCAATAGAGGCACGATTACGACGCTTAATAACAATCAAGGCGGGACACTCAATAATCTTACCAATGCTGGAACAGGGACTATTGATAAACTTACCAATAATGGCACACTCGTAGGGGGGATTACAAACGAAAATAACGGAAACATTAAAGAAATTGAAAATAATCAAAACATTGATAAGATTGATAATAGTGGGACAATCGGTGATGTAACCAATAATGCGACCATTACTGAAGTGATTAATAATGCTGGAGCGGAGATTAATAAGTTTGCAAATACTACAAATAGTGAGGTTACACAAGAATTTGCCAATTATGGCACTATAAAGGAAATTGACAATGATGGCACATTTACCAATGGCATTACCAATAAACAAAGCGGGACTATTGAAGCCATTACCAATGATGGCACAATCACAAGGGGAATCACCAATGAGAGTGGCGGAACAATCGGCAATATTACCAACAACCAAGACTTAGATAAAATCGATAACAGCGGGAGTATTACAAAAGTAGAAAATAATGCGACTATTACCGAGCTTACCAATAATGCTAATGCCACGATAGAGACATTTGACAATAATCAAGAAGTAGCAAATGACTTTACTAATAATGGCACGATTACGACGCTTAATAACAATACTGCTGGAATCTTGCATAATCTTACCAACTCTGGCACAGGCACGATTACGACGCTTAAAAATGAGGGGCAGCTTGATGGGAAGCTTACCAATCAAACAGGCGGAAATATAGGCACGATAGATAATCATAACGATATAACTGAAATTGAAAATCAAGGGACAATCACAGACCTTAATAACAATAATGGGGCGAGTATCACTACATTAGATAATAGCGGGACAATCACAAATGACTTTACGAATAATGGAAGTATCACTGATTTAAATAACCTTACCGGCGGGACTATGAAGAATCTCACCAATAGCGGCACAGGGAACATAGGCACGATTACAAATGAGGGAACGCTCACAGGGGGTATCACTAATGAAGCAAAAGATCCAAATAGCCCCAATGGGGGAACCATAGGTGATATTGTCAATAAAGCTCAACTCGATACTATTACAAACAAAGGAGAGATTACCAATAAAATCAGTAATGAAAATGGCGCGACAATAAATACGATTAGTAATGAGGCAAATGCCACCATAGGCGAAGTGGGCAATGAAGCTGGAGCGACCATTAGCACATTTAATAATGCTGGAAGTGTGACTGCTGACTTTAGAAATGATGGCACGATTACTAATCTTAATAATCAAAACACAGGGACTTTAAGCAATCTCACAAACACAGGCACAGGAAATATAGGCACTCTCACTAATGAGGGCACTCTCACAGGTGGGCTAACCAATGAGGCTCAAGGACAAATCAATAAGATTATTAACCGCAATACCCTTGATACTATCGATAATAGCGGCACCATTACAGAGATTGAGAATGAAAGCACCATTACTACGATTGAGAATAAGCAAAATGGGACAATCGATAGCCTAAGCAATATCTCTACAACCGCTCAAATAGATTCAGTAAATAACGAAGGCACGATTAGAGGTGGGGATAACAAAGGGACTATTACAACCTTTGATAATACCACTGATGGGGTAGTAGAAAACTTCACTAATAGCGGCACACTCACAACATTTAACAACAATGGCGGGGAAGTGCAGAATCTTACCAATGCAACAGGCGGGACAATCGATAACTTTAGCAATGCCACTCAAGGCAGTGTAGGTAATCTCACCAATGCCGGGACGCTAAAGAATCTCAATAATCAAACCAATGGCACGATGGATGCAATAGCAAATAGCGGCACTATCGAAAATGGACAAAATAGCGGGACGATTACAACCCTTACCAACCAAGCAAATGGAACCATAAACCAATTTACCAATAACAACAATGCTACGATTAATAGCTTGAATAATGAAAAAGACGCTACGATCACCACATTTAATAATGATGGGCTAGTGGATAATACCTTTAGCAATGCCGGTAAGGTAGAAAACTTTAATAACAATACCGATGGGCAAATTAGCGGAAACATTATCAATCAAGGCGGTGGGAAGATAACTAATCTCCTCAATGATGGCACGATTACAGGGGGGATCACTAATCAAACAAATGGCAATATCGGCACGATAACTAACAATAGCAATATAGCTCAAATTGACAATAGCGGAGAGATTACTAAGGTAGATAATAGCGCTACAATCACTGATGTGTTTAACAAACCAAATGCCACGCTCACTGAATTTAATAATAAAGCTAACGCTCAAGTAACTAATGCCTTTGACAATGAGGGGAGTGTAGGCATTTTGCATAATGAGGGTACCTTTACTAATGGAATCACTAATAAACAAAATGGGCGAATCACTACCC
>NZ_CAJTLL010000013.1:0-43232 GCF_910577135.1 uncultured Helicobacter sp. | reverse complement strand
CTTACCAATGATGGGACTATTAATGTAGGGATTACCAATGAGCAGGGCGGAAATATCGGTACGATTACGAATAATCAACAACTTGACAAGATAGATAATACCGGAGAGATAACCACTATTACCAATGCAAGCACGATTACAGATGTATTTAATAAATCTGGTGCGACCATTGGGACATTTGGGAATGAAACAGGTGGGACTGTCACTAATGGATTTAGCAATGAGGGCACAGTAACAACCCTTAATAACAAAGGCACTTTTAGTCAGGGCATTACCAATAAAGATGGTGGAAAGATAGAGAATCTTACCAATGATGGGACTATTAATGTAGGGATTACCAATGAGCAGGGCGGAAATATCGGTACGATTACGAATAATCAAGATATAGATAAAATCGACAATAGCGGGGAGATTACTCAAGTAGAAAATAATGCCACAATCACAGAGCTTACTAACAATCAGGGTGCTACTATCACAACATTTGAAAATAATAAAGAAGTAACCAATGACTTTACAAACGATGGCACAATTACGACATTAAATAACAATAATGGCGGGACACTCAATAATCTTACTAACTCTGGCAGTGGAAACATCGGCACTCTCAAAAATGAGGGGACACTCAATGGCAAACTCACGAATGAAGATGGCGGGACAATTAGCAGGATTGATAATCACAGCACAATTACAGAGATAGAGAACCAACAGGGTGGGACGATTACGGATTTAAACAATAATGCCAATGCTACCATTACTACGCTCAATAACAGCGGGGATATTACCAATGCCTTTACCAATGAAGGCAGCATTACCACATTAAATAACAACGCCACAGGAACGATGAAAGACCTCACAAATGCTACCAATGCAAGTATCGGAACGCTTACTAATGAGGGCACACTCACAGGTGGGATTACCAATGAGACAAACGGACAAATTGCTGATATTATCAATAAAGCCACACTTGATACGATTACAAATAGAGGCAGCATTACTAATCAAATCGATAACCAAAGCGGAGCTACGATTGCTAAGATTGATAACCAAAATGCAGCAGAGATTAAAGCAATCAATAATGCTGATGGAGCTACCATTACTACATTTGATAATGCTGGACGTATCACTGATGACTTTACCAATGATGGGACGATTACTACGCTCAATAACCAAACTAGCGGGAATATGAATAATCTTACCAACTCTGGCACAGGGCATATCGGTACGCTTACGAATGAGGGCACACTCACAGGCGGGATTACCAATGAAGCAAGAGGTGCTAATAGCGCTAATGGTGGCACGATTGATAAAATCATTAATAAAAATAATCTAAGCAAGATTGATAATAGCGGCACGATCACAGAGATTGAGAATGAAAATGCTATCACAAGCATTGAGAATAAGCAAGGCGGGACAATCGATAGCCTTAGCAATACTGACCCAAATGCGAGCATTACTACTATCACGAATGAGGGTACGATTAAAGGTGGGGATAACAAAGGGAGTATTACCACATTTGATAATACTATCGATGGCGTGATAGAGGCTTTTACTAATAGTGGAACCATAACTGATTTAAATAATAATGGCGGAGAGATAACTACCCTTACTAACGCTACTAATGCCACCATAGAGAATTTCAGCAACACTACACAAGGGCAAGTGGATACACTTAGTAATGCCGGAACTATCAATAATCTTAGCAATGCTACCAATGCCCAAATTGAGACAATCACCAACACTGGAACCATTACAAACGGCACAAATGAAGGGGATATAACCAATCTCACAAATGAAACTAATGGAACTCTAACAACCTTTACAAACAACAACACTATCCAAAACCTCACTAACAACCAGAACGCAACTATAGGGACATTTGATAATAATGGAAGCGTGCAAAATGACTTTACCAATAATGGCACGATTACGACATTAAATAACAATAATGGCGGGACACTCAATAATCTTACCAATGCCTCCACAGGTACAATAACTAAGCTGCTCAATGATGGCACCTTGACAGGAGGGATCACCAATCAAACAGGTGGAGATATCAAAGAAATTGAGAATAACCAAAATATAGATAAGATTGATAATAGTGGAGAAATAGGCGATGTAAGAAATACGGCTACGATTACTGAAGTGATTAATAATACTGGAGCGGAGATTAAGAAGTTTGAAAATACCTCTACCGGAAGTGTTACCCAAGAGTTTCAAAATCAAGGTAGCGTAGGAGAACTTAATAACGAGGGGACATTCGCAGATGGAATCACAAATAAGAGTGGCGGGACTATCACTACACTCGATAATAAAGCCGGTGGGACTATAAATAAAGGAATTACTAATGAAGCCAATGCGACCATTAGCACATTAAATAATGCGAGCCAGATAGAGAAAATCGATAACAAAGAAAATGGCACGATTACAGATTTAAATAACTTAGCTGGTGGGACTATCACTACCTTTGAAAATAGCGGAAGCGTAACCGATGACTTTATCAATCGCGGAGAAATCACAACCTTAAATAACAACACCACAGGAAATATGAAAAACCTCACAAATGAAGCCAATGCCCAGATAGGCACCCTTACCAATGCTGGAACGCTAACAGGGGGAATCACGAATGAGACAAATGGACAAATCGGTGATATTATCAATAAATCTAGCCTTGATACCATTACCAACAGAGGGAGCATTACTACTAAAATCACCAACGAAAGTAATGCAAGCATTACTACGATAGATAATCAAGCTGGTGGAAGCATACAAGAGGTAGAAAACCAAGCAGGAGCTACAATTACCACCTTTGATAATGCTGGAATCGTGCAAAATGACTTTACCAATGATGGGACGATTGATAATCTTACGAACAAAACCGGTGGGGAGATGAATAATCTTACCAACTCTGGGACTGGACATATAAAAACCTTGACCAATGAGGGAACGCTCAATGGCGCAATCACAAATCAAGCTCAAACCACAGCCCCCGATGGTGGCAAGATAGATACTATTATCAATAAGAGCAATCTCTCTAAGATTGAGAATAGCGGCGAGATAGGCTCTATCAGCAATGATAATAATGCCACGATTACAGAGCTCACTAACCACAGCAATGCAACAATAAACAGCATTACTAATGAAACGGGTAGCACGATTACCACTCTAAATAATGAAAGCGACGCTACCATTACAACCCTCACCAATAGAGGAACTATAACTAATAAATTGAGTAATGAAGGCACAATAACTACGCTTCAAAATAATGGCACTTTCCAAGATGGTATCACTAATAAAGGTAATGCAACGATAACAACCCTTACAAACGATGGCACAATTACTAATGGTATCACCAATGAAGCAAATGGAAACATTGGCACGATTACGAATAACCAAAATATAGATAAAATAGATAATAGCGGGGACATTACCAAGGTAGAAAATAATGCGACCATTACGACTTTAACCAATAATCAAAATGCCACGATAGAGACCATTGATAATAATCAAGAGGTAACCAATGCCTTTACTAATAATGGCACAATTACGAATTTAAATAATAACAATGGTGGAACTTTAAATGATGTAACAAACTCTAGCACAGGGACGATTACCACCCTTACCAATAGAGGCATGCTCAATGGCACACTCACCAATGAGAATGGCGGAACTATCCAAACTATTGAAAACCACGACAATATACAAAGAATCGACAACCAACAAGGCGGAACAATTGACACCTTAAACAATGAAATAAATGCCAGCATTACAACATTTGATAATAGTGGCTCTGTAACCAATGACTTTACAAATAAAGGCGAGATCACAACTTTACATAATCACAGCACAGGGACAATGAATAATCTTACCAATGCTACAAATGCGACCATTACCACACTTGCCAATGATGGGCAGCTCACAGGTGGGATTACAAACGAAACTAACGCACAAATTGATGATATTATTAATACTGCTACACTAGGGACAATTACCAATAATGGCACGATTACCAATAACATTAGCAATAGGACAAATGCGACTATCACCACAATTGCTAACAATCAAGGTGCTACGATAGGAGGTGTGATTAATGAAGCTAATGCCACGATTACCACCTTTGAAAATAGCGGTTTAGTGCAAAATGACTTCACAAATCAAGGGACAATTACAACTTTAAATAATAATGAAACAGGTAGATTACATAATCTTACCAATGCAGGTAATGCCACGATTGACACTCTTACAAATAAAGGCACACTTGATGGGGGCATTACCAACCAAGCAAATGGCAATATAAATACGATTGATAATCAAGCAAATCTTGCAAAGATTGACAATAGCGGCACTATCGGCAGTCTAGGCAATAAGAATAATGCTAAGATTGACCGCATTGATAATCAGGCTGGAGCAACTATTACTGATGTAAGTAATGAAGCTGGAGCAGAGATTACTACCTTTGAAAATAGCGGTTCTGTAACCAATAACTTTACCAATAATGGTGAAATTGGCTCTTTAACAAACCTCGCTCAAGGCACTTTAAATAATCTTACCAACTCTGGCACAGGACATATAGGCACACTTACCAATGAAGGGCAGCTTAATGGCGGGATTACCAATCAAGCTCAAACGCAAGGCTCTACTGATGGCGGAAAGATAGATAAAATTATCAATAAAAATACCCTAAGCAAGATTGATAATAGTGGAACTATCACAGAAATAGACAATGAAACAAATGCCACCATTACAAATCTCACTAACCAAAGTGGAGGTGTGATAGATAATCTTAAAAACCAAACTGATGGAACCATAGATTCTATAAGTAACCAAGGACATATCAAAGATGGCACCAATGATGGACATATTAAAGGATTTGTAAATGCAAATCCTAATCCCCAAACAGATGAAGGCAAACTTGATACATTTACAAATAATAAACAAATAGATAGCTTTGATAATCAAGCTGGTTCTGTGGGAACATTTACTAATGCTCAAAATGCAACTGTAACTCAATTTACAAATAGTGCTCAAGGAAACATAGATACATTAAGCAATAATGGAACACTTGTAGGATTTACAAATGCTGTTAATGGGCAGATAAGTGCTTTCACTAATGCAGGCTCTGTAACAAATATGGCACAAAATAGCGGTAGCATTACCTCACTTGTGAATAGTGGTAGCTTTAATAATGGGCTAATGAATAATAAAGGCGGCTCTATCACTACATTAGACCATAGAGCAGGAGCAACGCTAGATACCCTTAATAACGAAGGTGTGATTGATAAAGTGGCACTTGGCGCTGTGATTAAAGACTATACAAGCAACAATACAGGCAATAACACAGAACTTTATGTGCTAGGGGCTAAAGATGATGTGTATATTACTAAGCTTACAAATAGTGCTGGAACCATTGAGATAAAAGCAGAAAATGAAGTGTTAGATACCTTGAATGGCAATAATCGTGAATCAACAGGCACACTCTATATCCGCGGTATGACAAACGCTCAAGGTAATATTGAATATGGTGAGCTTCATAATACCGGTGGAACTATTAGTGGTGGCACGATTGATATATGGGGAGAGACATTTAATAACACTGGCGGGACTATTAATGCAAAGCAGATTATATGGGGACGTGATATATCAGCGAATAATTATGCCAATGCTACGCCTATTAATGTTAATAATAATGGCGTGCATATCGATGGGACTATTTCTAATGGCACAGATATTACCCTCACAAACTGGGTGCTAAAACTAGACCAAACAGGAGGACCCACAGCTGCAGGAGGCACATATAATGACTTCAATCAATCTGGTGGAACTAATGCCAATGGACATATTATTCTAGGCAACAATGTAAATCCAAATGAGATTACCTTCACTCCGCATAAGAATGCTGATGGTAGCACTAATACGAATGGCGGGGTACTCATCATCGCTGACACTAACAAATGGGGACAAAAATATAACTACACTTCCCTCTTTGTGCAAAAACAAGCAGATGGTAGCTATACCACAGCTCTTAAAGAGATTAAAAACACAAGTGGTGATATTGTGAATAAAACAGATGAATGGGGTGAGGGAGAAGGCACATTAGGCAAAGCAGAGAATCTAGGAGGACAAACCACACTTAATATAGAAGCTGATAAACATCTCTTTACAATGCAACCTAACGTCGATATACACGATTTACTCGATGGCTTTTCCATAGGTATTAGACCACAGCGCAATCCCGGAGAAGATGTATCAAAGACATTGCTTAATGGTGTGATTACTAAAAATATCATTGTAAGCAATCTTATGGATTCTATGTCTAAGAGATTATTCCACCAATCTTTAAGACATAAAAAAGGTAAGACTTATACGGTTACTTCTAAGAGTGTAGATACAGATGGTAACAGAGTAAAAGATGATAATGATATGGAAGTAGCCTTGCGATATAGCAATGTGGATTTGCTCCACGAAACAGATATGATTTACGCTCCTCACGCTGAAGATGCCCGTAAGCAAACATTCATTATGCCACTTACTCGCTATACTCGCACAGATTTAGGCGATGGGGATATAGGTGTGGAATATGCAGGAGGTGCATTAGCAGGAGGATTTGCGCATTTAGGAGCATTTGGGACAATGGGGCTTTATGTAGGATATGAATATGCCTCTAGCTTCTTGCCTAGACCTACAGGTTCAGCAAATATCACCAATCAATCTATTCTAGCAGGATTGCAGTATTATTATTCATTCTTTACTCATAGAATGAATGAGCTGTATATGAAAGTCATAGTCCATGCTCAAATGCAAAAGCCAGAGCTTGAGCTTACTCTCACTAATCCTTATAATGCTGCCACACAGCAAACACTCTCTGCGTATGGAGCTGATGCGGAAATAAGGTTTGGAGGGAATTTCTATAATATCTTTAATAATAGCTATATCTCACCAGAGTTTGGTATAGGCTATGGGATAATGAAACTTGAAGCCTTTAGCCTTGATTATAATAGCAATGTGATTATCCCTGAGCATTATCCTGAACATACATTCTTAACGCCCTATGCCACAGGACAGCTCAAATACACAAAAGCCTTTAGAAATAAGGCAAGATATTCTGTTGCACTAGGAGCAAGATACACTATCAATAATGAACAAAAGACAACTTTAGAGATTGGTTCAGGCAGTGCTTCTTCATTCTTTAAATTACCTCGAGTGATAGGCACAAGCAGTGCGGGTATATTCTACTCTGTGGGTAAAAGCAGTGAAATAAGCGCGCAAATTGATGCCCTCTTCGCACAAGAGCAGCTCACAGGAGCATTATCCTTCAAATATGCGTTATGGTTCTAGAGGGTAGTGATTAGAGTTTCTACCTTGTGAAACTCACTTTACAAATGTAAGTGGGCACTTTGTGCGTATGTGATATAACCACCCACACTTGTATTGAACTATCTTTAAAGATATATTATCTGCTTTAATAGCATTAAATCTTATACCTTAATGTTGCTTATCGCCGCAATCATATAGATCAGCGCGGATTCTATATGAAAGGGGATAAGCAGCTTTAGTGCCTTGAAGTATGCCATTGGCGCAGTCAAATACCTTACCACCACTCGTGCATTTTGCTTCTTCTTTCATAATTCTTAGCATAACGCATTTGCTTGAGCTAGCCGTTGCTCCCGCCTCATTTTTAAATCATTAATTACGCCTTCTCGCAAACTCCTTTTTGCTGCTCCTCGTGTGTCATTGGCATTGTCCTTGCCCTCCATCTCTCCTAGAATCTTGTAGTTATAAGGCGTGGATTTGCTATTGCGATACCTTCTATTGCCTTGTTTTGGGCGTATTGTTGATTTATCCCGCTTGTCCCTTTGTTAGCATTTTGTATATTTGCCTGATTGTTTGCAGGGCTCACTTTGTTTGAACCTATCCATCACGCCATCGCTTAGAATGTCGCTAGAATCTGCAAACAAAAGGGGTTATCACAGCTTGATTTGAGCCTAGCTATCGGGTATAAATCTGTCTCTTTAGTCGCTGGAGCACAGGCGGGATATAAGAATATTCATTTTAATTTAGAACATCTCTATAAGATTGCAAAAGTGCTAGAGAGAGACATTAAGGAGCTATTTTAGAGATTGTGGCTTAAGAGTTTTACTTAGAATCTACTTTGTGAGGGCGTGGGGGACGCATAGCATTAAGCAAGGCTAGGAGTGCCACGCCCACATCGCCAAACACCGCTAACCACATATTCGCAATACCCATAATCCCTAAAATGATCAGCATAAGCTTACTTATAAGCGCAAAGGTGATATTTTGCCACGTGATAGAACGCGTGTGAAAAGCGATGTGAAAAGCCTTTACTAGCCCACACAATGAGTTGCGCTGCAAGATAATATCCGCACTCTCCTTGCTTATATCATTACTACTTTCCCCTGTGTTAATGCTTATGCCTACATCACTTCGTCCTAATACGATAGAATCATTAATCCCATCGCCCACAAAGGCGACTTTTCCCTTCCATTGGCTCATCAATGCCGTGAGTTTGGCTTCTTTTTGTGCAGGGAGAAGATTCCCATAAGCTTGGGTAATGCCTAGCTCCTTAGCTACGGCATTGACACTTGCTTGATTATCCCCGCTAAGAATGGCAAAATGCCTTATGCCACATTGTTTTAAAGCCTCTAAATCATCTTTTAACCCCTCTTTTAGCTTATCACCTATGCAAATATATCCGGCATATACCCCATTATGGGCGATATACACGATAGTATGAGCACTCTCTTGTGTTTCAAAGGCAATATGTCTCTTTTGTAGTAATGTAGCATTCCCTGCGAGAATCTCCCCCCTATCGCATACTAAACACACTCCCTCCCCACTGATTTCCTCATAGGATATAAGGGATTCCATCTGCACTTGTTTGCGATGTTTAATACAAGTAGCGATGGGATGGCTTGAGTGTGCCTCTGCTAGAGCGGCGAGTTCAAGTAGAGAATCTTCTGTGTAGCCATTGCTTGGTGAGATATGGAGTATTTGGAATGTGCCAAGCGTGAGTGTGCCTGTCTTGTCAAATACGATATTTTTTACCAAAGAGAGCGTTTCAAGGTAAATAGAGCCTTTGAAAAGCGCTCCTTCCTTACTTGCGCGTCCAATAGAAGCGAAATATCCCAAAGGCACGGCGATTACAAGTGCGCAAGGGCAGCTTATCATCATTACTACTAGCCCCCGATAAATCCACTCGTGCCATTCTCCATTAAAAAGTGGCGGGAGTAAGGCGATACAAAGAGATAGCACAAAAATAATAGGCGTATAAATGCGTGCAAAAGATGTAATAGTTTTTTGCGTTTTGGCTTTGTTTGCGCTTGCTTCTTGCGTGAGAGCAGCGATTTTAGCGATATGAGAATCTTTAAAAGGCTTTTGCACTTTTGCTTCAAGCAAAGCACTTGTGTTTATGCCCCCAGCTATGATAGAATCTCCCTCTTTAACCCCCACAGGCACACTCTCGCCATTGATTGAGCGCATATCGATATAGCTTTTCCCCTTGACAATGAGGCTATCAGTGGGGATTTTCTCTCCTACTTTGATAAAGATTGTATCGCCTATTTGCAGGGATTGGGGGGGCAAATCTATGAGTGTATCTTTGTCTTTTTTATGCGCGATGTCAGGCATAACCTCCAAAAGCGCAGATATAGAGCGCTTAGACTTCTCTATGGCTAAAGATTCTAAAAACTCTCCCACACGAAAAAAGAGCATTACAGCCACCGCCTCGCTTATCTCGCCAATACACAACGCTGCGATTGTGGCAAAGAGCATAAGGGTATTTTCATCAAAAAAAACCCTGTTTTTGCAGTTTTCCCAAAAATGCAGAAAAATAGGCTTCCCCGCATAGCAATAAATACCAATGAGCACAATATAGATAAGTGGAGGCATAAGCTCAAATCGCGCTAAAGATTCTATATGGAGCAATGCCATACACACGCCAAAAATGGCGATTAGAGCGATGATATAATACATATCTTTCTTGCTATTTTGTGAATCTTGCGCGGGATTTGCACAGCAGGAGCAGCTCAAATCGTGTCTATTTTCTTGCGCGGGATTTGCGGGATTCATTACATAGCCTTTCAATAGAAAAATAAATGTGATTATGGCATAAATGAGTAAATACATATAGGGGGTATATGTATATCGATATAGGCTTTACCCTGCCGTACAAATTATGCTATAATCACACCTTTTAGATTCTTAAAACTTCCTACTTTATAATGCAAACAAGCATAAGATTTGAGCTTAAAGTTGGGTTTCTATCATCAATACATCATATAAAGGACGCCCTGTGCCACGCAAAGCGCAAAAGACATCGCAAAATACTTCGCACACACAAGAGGATATGCCAGATATGACTCCTATTTCTCCCACGCAAATGCCCTCTACTACGGGAGAAAGCTCTAAGCAAAATGAAGATAGCACAACACAAGAGACACAAGAGACAAAGGCTACTAAAGCCGTGCTTAAATCGCGCAAAACCCCACATTTAAAGGCATACAGGAGGGCGAAAGCACGCAGAATCTACACACATTTCACCCAAGCGGCTAAAAAGAAGAGTATAACGTATGAGACGATTATCGGTATGCTTGTGGCATTGTGTCTTGGGCTTATTGCGGCATTTTTGGCAAAAACTTACCTCGAGGCGTCCTTTAAGGTATCGGCTCTGCTTGGCATTATCGCTTTGCTTGTTACCCTTTGGACGAATAAAGCCCTGCCCTTAGGCGTGGTCTCACTGCTACCTATTATCCTTTTCCCAAGTTTTGGGATTCTTGATACTCAAAGTGCCACGGCAAATTATGCTAATCCTATTATTTTCCTCTTTTTAGGGGGCTTTATGCTCGCCACAGCGACAGAAAAAATCGGCTTACACCGCGTGATAGCTAAAAAATTTCTAGGGCTTTTCCCTACCACACCAAAGGGCGTTATATCCGCATTAGGATTAGCTGCCTGTGTGCTAGGCACAGCACTTTCAAACTCCACTACGGCAATTTTACTTTTGCCTATTGCGCTCTCCATCACACAAGATTATTTTTTAAAAATGCGCTTTTTACTCGCTGTGGCATTTGGCGCGAGTATCAGCGGGATTACCACACCTATTGGCTCACCACCTAATTTAATTTTCCTAGGATATTTAGAAAGTCTTGGTTTTGAAGGCATTAGCTTTACTACGTGGATTTTTATGATGGCACCGCTCACTTGCCTTATGCTATTTGCCATGATTTCTATCCTCTCTTATGGGATAAATGAGCACTCATTAGAGGTTAATGTCTTTGATGATGTGGAGATAACCCCCGCGCACAAGCGGCTTTTGTTTTTTATCATCATTTTATTAGCTGTGCTTTTTATTAACTCCCCGATTAAGCCATTTTATAGCGGCTTGGGCTTGAATGAAAATGTGATTTTGCTTGCCTTTGGGCTATTGATGTTTGTGCCAAAGATTGGGTTTTTAGATTGGGATGATTCTAAGTCTATTCCTTATGAGCTGATTTTCTTATTTGGGGCGGGATTTTGTATCGCTACTGCCTTTTCACAATCCCAGCTTGGTGGGGTATTTGAAGGGTATTTTAGGCAATTTGAGAATCTGCCTTTTATCGTGTTTTTATTCTTAGCTTGTGTGTGTGCGATAATCGCGACAGGATTCTTAAGCACCACCGCGCTTATTGCGATTTTGCTGCCTATTATCTACACTGCTACGCAATCTTTCCTAAAAGGCAGTGAGCCTGCTATCACTATGCTTGCACTTACCATTTGCGCGAGTTTTTCATTTATGATACCTATATCCACGCCGCCTAATGCGATTGTATTTGCCAAAGGGAATATTAAAACTTGGGATATGGTGCGGTTTGGATTTGTGCTAAGTGTAGTGGGAATTGTGCTTGTAACGCTTTTTGCCTTTATATACTGGCGCTGGTTTGTGTAAAGTAGATTCATTATGCCCTTGCTACTGCGATATAATCGCCGAAAGGTCTTGTTAGCAGAGGCAGAGCCCCTACTAGCGCCTAAAGTTATTAGCTTATGACTAAGACGTTGTCTTAGTCATAAGCTAATTTTAAAGGTCTAGAATCACTATTGCCTTTGCTGTTACAATATAAGTCTTGCTTCGGTATGAAGTCAAATCTCTACTTCGTGCCATTCAATGCTAAAGGTGTTCATAGATAGACTACTCACTCTCACAAATGACATCTTTTCAAAACAATTAGCTTTTAAGGACAAAGTGAAACTTTCTGTAAAACAAAGCTTTTTTAAATAAATCCTGCAGGGGTAAAACTAAACTAACGCTTTATTTTTGGATTATTCGCACATTTACAAGAGCTAAAGAGAGTTAGATTCTTAATTTATCAATCTGTCCTGTGTAGTACAAATACTTTTCAAGCACTAAAAGTGAGATGATCGCCTCTCTTTGCTTGTCAAAAAATTGCTTGATATATTCGTGTGCGTTATGAATGATGGCTTTAGCCTCATCAGGGTGATTGATAAAATATGTAAGCTTTTCTTCAAGGTTAGCATAATCAGGGGCAATCTCCACATAATGGATATTTGGCAAGAGTGTGCCTTCCATAAACCAAGTTTCAAATTTGGGCTTTGGCATTATACAGAGGGAATTTGAACTCATCACCCATTTGAGATTACTCGCTACATCATTACCCTCTAGGGAAAGTAGGAATTTATACGGGAGATGTTGAGCGATACCTATCTTAGGCTTTTGCCAATCTTTATGGATACTTTTGCTCCCCGTATGTCCTAAATCACACATTTTGTGATGAAAATATTTTTCAAAAAAGGCAGTGCGATGTGGCTGGTAAATACCCCCGCGATAAAATAACATATCGCGTTTGTCTTCAAAAGCATAAGGATCATTAATGAATGTGAAATGCCGCACCTTCTCAAGATTAAGCAAAGTAGAATTAGCAAATGGTGGGAGTTCATCTACTGCCCCCCCCCTCGTTGCATTTTGCTCTGCTACATTCTGTGCTTTTATCCACGATTCAATCGGGCGAGATTTAGTAATAGAGGGCTTAGGGCAGATAAAATTTATATCCCCAAACATAAAATGCGCTTTAAAATGTTGCGGAAAATAACAAGCCCACTCATACGTATCAAAGAAATACACACTTTTCTTGCGTGTAAAACGCAGATAATCAAGGCTTTTTGCCTCTTTATCAAGCTGAATAGGTCTCTTAAGCTGACAATAATAATCCACACGCGATTTGATATATTCAATATCTGCCCTATCCTGCACATTATGCAGAATCTTCTCTCTATTTTTAGGCAAAAACACCGCCGGGATAAGGCTACGTGCAATACCTCTAAGATTATAGAGGAAATAATTATTTTTCATAGGAAGCTCTTAAAGTAGTCTATCGTCTTTGCTAAGCCTTCTTTAAGCTCTACACAGGGCTGCCAAGAAAGCTCTTTTTTCGCTAAGGCAATATCAGGCTGCCGCTGCTTGGGGTCATCTTGCGGTAAGGGAAGGAATACAAGCTTTGAGCTTGATTTTGTAAGCTCTAGCACATTTTGCGCGAGTTCTAGCATACTAAATTCATTGGGATTGCCGATATTCACAGGTCCATAGAATCCATCTCTGCTATCCATAAGCGCTATCATTCCACGTATCAAATCATCAACATAGCAAAAGCTGCGCGTTTGTTTGCCCTCGCCATAAATGGTAATATCCTCTCCCCTCAAGGCTTGAATGATGAAGTTACTCACCACTCGCCCGTCATTGGGGTGCATACGAGGACCATAGGTGTTAAAAATCCTCATCACTTTGATATTAAGATTATGCTGTCTTTGATAGTCAAAAAATAATGTTTCCGCGCAACGCTTCCCCTCATCATAACACGCACGAATACCGATAGGATTCACAGAGCCTTTGTAAGATTCTACTTGTGGGTGGATTTCAGGGTCGCCATAGACTTCGCTTGTGGAGGCTTGGAGGATCTTAGCCTTTACTCTTTTGGCTAATCCTAGCATATTAATCGCCCCCATCACGGAGGTTTTAGTTGTTTGCACGGGGTCAAATTGATAATGCACTGGAGAGGCAGGACAGGCGAGATTATAAATCTCATCAACCTCCACATACAGCGGGAATGTAACATCATGCCGCATAAATTCAAATCGTGGATGAGTAAGCAAATGCGCGATATTATGCTTTGCACCGGTAAAGAGATTATCCACACATAGCACCTCATCGCCTCTCTCTAAGAGCTTCTCACATAAATGCGATCCTAAAAATCCCGCGCCGCCAGTTACTAGAATCTTTTTATTGAGCATATAAATCCTTTTAGAAAAGTGCTATTATAGCTTAATGAACTTTATCAAACTTAAATCTCTAGCGCTATCTATGGCTTATCTTGCCAGAACCCGCAGCCAAAATCTACTCATATAAGCAAACAACACAAAGGGGAAAAATCCCTTAATGTGTATATGGGGAATATAACATTTCTAAAGCCCTCTCTTATGTTAGAGACTATGAAATCCTCTTAAGACTTTTTCCTTATCCATCTCTTGTGATTTTAGGGATTTTCCCCTCCTCTTTCCTTGAGGGTATCCCCCCCCCTCTCTCTTTATTCCCCTGCTTTGCCCACCATCGCAAGGGAAGGGGAAAGTAGAAGCAAAATCTGCCCAAAAAAGGAGAGGGATAAAGAGTAAGGCAATCTCCACAGCGGGGGAGGGGATAGAAAAGGAACACCCCCCCCCCTAAAAAAGAAAAGATAAAAAATGAGGTAATTTCTACGATGGAGGAAGAGGGGCATATCTTTCAAGCAGGAGTGGTGATAAGAACATTAACCACCTCTTAATCACCCCTATGATATATTTGCAAGTCTTATATGTATGACATTTTAAGATTCTTAAAAATGTAAAGCACGCTTAAGGATATTTAGCTACAATATCGCCTTTATTATGTGCTCGTAGCTCAGCTGAATAGAGCAACAGGTTGCGGTCCTGTAGGTCGGGGGTTTGAATCCCTCCGAGCACGCCATCTACCTCCACTCCTCAAACGATGCTTTATGTTTAACTCTTTATTTTTATAAACATATTACTTTGTTGAAGTTTTGATTCTTGATGTTTTTAGGGCTTAAAGAAGTGAACTCTTTGGATTACCCTCTCGCTCCCCCTTAAAAAAGCCTTCGCCAATATATCGCTCACTGCCCTTACGACACTTTTATAGGTTGGCATATAAATATATTATCAATCTCTTGCAGCACGTAGATAGGCAGGCACATCAAGCTCATTTTCAAATAATCCGTGCTCCTCTTTAAAAGATTGAGAAACTACACGGAAATGTTCGTTAAGCTCCTGAATGCCTTTATCCTGCGCTTGTGCTGAAGGATTCTGCACATTTGACATATCCGTATCATTAGCAGATGTTACAATTTCTTTTTCAAAGCCTGTAGCAATAACCGTAACCTTTACATAATCGGCAGATACATCATTGCGCGTATATGTCCCCATCACCACATTTGCATCTTCATCAACTAATGAATGCACAATTTCCATTGCGTCATTAAGCGCATTCATTGGGTAATCAGGATGTGCCTCAAAACTCACAAGCACACCTTTTGCCCCATCAATAGAAATATTATCAAGCAAAGGAGATTGTATAGCCAAACGCATAGCTTCACTTGCTGCATCAGCACCTGTGGCTTCACCAATCCCCATAAGAGCCAAACCTCTATAACTCATCACCGTCTGCACATCGGCAAAATCTACATTCATATCACCCTCACCACAATTCAAAACAACATTAGACATACCTGTTACCGCACGTGCAAGCACATCATTAATCATATTAAAAGTTTCAGTCCGACTATAATTTTTAGGGATAATTGAAAGCACTCGCTCATTGGGGATTACCACGATACAATCGCTCTCTGCCTTAAGATTCTGCAAACCTTCCTCGGCAAGCTTTGTCCTCCTGCCACCCTCATATTTAAAAGGCTTAGTTACCACAGAAACGGTGAGTGCTCCTATCTCTTTTGCGGCTTTAGCCACAACGGGAGCAGCTCCTGTACCTGTGCCACCACCAAGCCCAGCAGAGATAAATACTATGTCTGAACCACTTAAAGCAGCTTTAATCTCCTCATAAGTCTCTAGTGCTGCCTTTTCTCCTATTTCAGGCTGTGCCCCTGCGCCTAAACCTCTTGTGAGCTTTTCACCAAGTTTGATTTTAATGTCGGCATTTGTTTTATAAAGAGCTTGAACGTCTGTATTAGCCGCGATAAGCTTCACTGATTTATGCGGATTAACCTGCATAAGATAATTAATCATATTTGATCCGCCACCGCCTACACCAATGGTCGTAACAAGTGCTCCTTGTGGTTGAGGCTGAACTTCTTGAATATCTATGACATTTTCCATATTTTTCTCCCTAGAATAATTGACTCACCCATTTGTAAAATCTTACAACAATATTATTATGTTTGTCCTCCTTGGACGTCATAATTTCTGTAAAATTTTCAATCTGTGTGATTTTTGAACCCAATGTTGGCTCTTGGATGGCATTTTTTGGCAATTCAATATTATGTATATCATTATTATCTGTGGTAACACTACTTTTCTTATAGCGAATCTTTTTCTCACAATCCATTTCATAATTTGTATGCTGCCCGGCTCCGTGCAGGATTAATCCCACTGCCGTAGCTCCATCTGTGCCTTTGAGCTTATCAAAAAGTCCATCTACTGCTATGGGTCTTGAGATTCTCACCGGTTTGCGAAAAATGCTTGAAGCACACTCTTGCATACCATCAAGATTTGCCATACCACCTGTTAATGTAATACCTGCACCAATCTTGTCTTTTAAGCCACTCTTTTCAATGCTTTTTTCTAAGAGCTTCAAAGTTTCTTCCACACGGGCAAAAATCACTGCATGGATAATCTCCATTGACACAAGTTTTGTGGTATTTTTACCTGTTGCCATCATAGGAACGTTAATGGATTTTGTCTTATCTTCTTCATTTAAAATAAGTTTCCCAAATTCTATTTTTATCTCTTCGGCAGTATTAGGATGGGCGTTAAGAGCAGTGGCTAAATCAATAGTAACATTATGAGAACCTACACTTAAAAAATCGCAATATCGCATAGAATAGCCACTATACACCATCAAATCACAAGTTTGCCCTCCCATATCGATACAGGCTACCCCAAGCTCTTTTTCTTCATCGCTTAAAACCGCTATTGATGAAGCATAGCTGCTTAGCACAATATTTTCAATCTCTAATCCTGCCTCACGCACAGCACGCTTAAGATTCTCTAATGCTGTTTTTTTAGCTGTAACAATATGCACAAACGCTTCAAGACGCGAAGCACTCATACCCATAGGATCTTCAGCATAACTCTGCCCATCTAGCCGAAATTCATAAGGCAAGGCGTGGATAAGCACGTGATCTTCAGGTATTGCAGCATTATAAATAGCTGTTTGCATAACACGATGGATTTCTTTAAGCCCAATCTCATTATGTGGTGCATTAACAATCGCTGATTCTCGTATGCTCTTTGTATAAGCCCCAGAAAGCGAAATAATGGCTTTATCTATCTGCTCTCCTGAAACCATCTTTGCATCATTAACCGCATTTCGTATCGACATCGAAGCTTGCTCGATATTAGTAATAGAACCTTTTTTAACACCTTCTGCTTTATGAATACCTGTGCCAACTATATGCGGTATGCCATCATCTTTAATCTCAGCAATAATTGCACAAATTTTTGTGCTACCAATATCGACACCCAAAATAATTCGACTCAAAACTTCCTACCTCACTTAGTTACATCAATATAAATAGTGGTCTTATAAGTATTATGAAGATATTCGACCAACGCATCAAAAGTAACCTGAAATTTCATATTCTTAGCAGACATTGTTATATCGTCAGCTTGATTGTTTATTTTATAGGATTGCTCCAATACACGATAAAGGACCGCCTGATCATCAAAAAGCACATAGCCCTCCAAAGCTTGAGAAGAAAACACTTGAGAGAGAAAATGAGCTTTTTGCGTATCATTAAGCGCAAGAATAGTGCCCTTATAGAATCTATCTACAAATCCAATATCTATGCCTTTAAAATCCTTTACGCTTTCTTTAGCAAGCGCGACAAGTCCATCTTTTGTTTTTTGACGTATATACTGTTCTTTAACCGCACTCTTAGCCTCTTCAAACCTCTTATTCACACTTTCTTTTTTATGAAGCACTTTTAGGATTACAAAGCCCTCATCTGCCTCAATAGGCTTTAGCACCTGCCCTTCGTGTGCAGCCTTTATATCTGCCACTACCAAATCAATGCCACGTTTTACAAAAAAGCCCTCATCTTCTTTAATAGTGCGAGTTATGCCGCTCTTGCTACCATTTCTTAAATCTCGATATTCTCTTTTAGCAATCCTCTCTGCCTCCACCTTTTGCACATCATAAGTAAGTCTATCCATAGCCTGCTCCATACTCATCAAGTGCCCACTCTCATCAAGATAATCACTTTTAAAATTTTCATAATGCTCTCTCAAAGCTTCTTTATCAGGGTGCTGCTCACTAAAAGGTACTAAAATATACTCGATTTCAAATTCCATAGGTGTTTTCCAATTATTCGCATTAAGCTCCCAAAATGCCTTTAGTTCATCATCGGTTGCACTAATCCTTATTTGAGAGATGGGTATGCTTTTAACCATAAGTCTATCACTTATTCCATAGGCTAATTGTATTGTCTGCCTTTCTAAAGGAGTAACAAACCAGGTAGGCACCAAAGCAGGATTTGCGTTCATTAGAGTAAAAACCTTCTCTATTAAAAGTGCATTCCTTATATTTTCCTCAAACTCATTTGTGCTTATGTGCATTTCTTTAAGGGCTGCCTTATATACGTCTTGACTAAAATGTCCATTCTCATCAACATATACATTAGCGTGAAGAATCTCTTGCCCCACTTCATCATCGCTTACTCTTAAGCCCAAATCACGTGCAAAATTCAATAACTGCGTTTGCTGAATAACACGCTCGAGTGCAATCTGCGGTATGCCAAGCTGCTTAGCTTGAGCTTCATCAAGTATGCCTCCTAGTTGTGGAATCTGCGCATACTCTCTTAATACATTATTATACACCCTCTGATAATCAGGTATGCGAATGTCTATCTCCCCTACTCTAGCTACCTTGTCATTGCTTGTGCCAAACCCATATGAACCCCAATTCACCATTCCAGCACCAATGAATGCAATAGCACTGATCCAGATAGTGACAACAAGCCATTTTTTATGTTTTTGCATCCAAGTAATCATCGTAGCTAACCTTACTATAAGCTAATATATATTCGCTATTGTAGCATACAATAAGCGCAAAATGTTAATTTTCTCACAAAAAATATGCTTTTTTTTGATATGTGGATTAAACTTAATCTACTTTAAAAGTATAAAAACGCGTAAATATGGTATTTTCAGCCACTCAAGATATAATTGCAATACACAATATAAATTTATATTTAATGCCAAATTTATGTTAGATTGATTGAAGTTTGCTGCGATTTGTTTATGAAAAGTATATAAAAGAAGTGGTGGACCTTGCAGGATTCGAACCTGCGACCAATCGGTTATGAGCCGAGTGCTCTGACCAACTGAGCTAAAGGTCCGCGTTTAGTCGTGGCATTATACTCAAAAACAAATCTAAAGGCAAGAATGTTTTCAAGGATAGTAAAAAGCGTGATAAAGGTGACAAAGCTTGTCCCACCATAACTCATTAAAGGTAGAGGTATCCCGACTACCGGGGCTAATCCTATCACCATACAAACATTAATCCCCACATAAAGAAAAATCAAAATCGCAATATACCCTGCCACCACACGCAAAAAATAATCCTGCGCATAGGCAAAGCCTAAACTTAAAATATGCACAATCATACAAAAAAAGAGCGTCAAAAGCCCAATACCGCCAAGCAAACCAAAACGTTCCATAAAATATGCAAAAATAAAATCCGTATTCGCATAGGGTAAAAATTTGAGTTGAGACTGTGTCGCTTCTTCCTTAGATTTACCAAGGAATCCGCTTGCTCCAATGGCAATAAGTGCCTGATTTACCTGATAAGGGGATTTATCCGAAACGAAATCAACGATACGTCTTTTTTGGTAATCTTTAAGCGGATCAACCACATAAGCCACAGGCGCAAGAAAAACAACAACAAGCCCAAGTGCAATCCAAATTTTTTTATTCACCCCAATTAAAAAAAGTGTGCCAAAGCCCGTAAGCAGAATAATCATAGCCGTCCCTAAATCAGGCTCTTTAAGGATAATCACAAAAGGCACAAGCACAAATGAGCTAATAATACAAAACTCTCTAATGCCATAGCCCTCTTTTGGTGGAGGATTTGTAGTAATATAAGAAGCAAGAAAGAGCATTAAAGCAATTTTCATAATCTCACTTGGCTGGATAGAAAAGCTCGTAAAAGGAATATCCACCCAACGTTGCGCACCAAGCTTCTGTGTGCCAATAAAATGCACCAAAATAAGCAACACAAGACATATAACATAAGAAGCCATAATTACACTATTAAGCTTCCTAAAAGGGATAAAAAATAAGAATATCATCAAGCCACAGCTCAAGCTGATATATTTAACCTGTTTTGCAAAAAGCACTGAATCTAGCTCATTTAAAAGAAAAAGAGAGAATCCCACAAGTGGTAGAACAAATAAAATTAAAATATAATCAAAAGATGCTAGAATCCGTCTATCAATCACTATTTTTCCTCTTAAATAAAATCACAAAATGGGATTAAAATGCAGAGTTTTATTGTATCAAACCTTGACTTAAATAATGGCAAATTGCGTTTAGATTCTTACCTAAGCTCACAACTCCAAAATAGCAAAAATCAAATCCATCATTTAATCAAATCTCAAAAAGTTTTTCTCAATAACACACCTTGCTTGAAAAATGGCACTTTGCTTAAGCTTAATGATTGCATTGAAGTAGATATTTGCACAGCACATTCACAGCTATTTACAGAATCTGTTCATATTACAGCATCTATGCAATCTATCCATACCGCCTTTAATCCCAATGATGAGCGCTTTAAGATTGAGATTCTCTATGAAGATAGCGATATACTTATCATTAATAAACCTCCTCATCTTGTCATACACGAAGCCCCAAGTGTCAAAGAGCCTACCCTTACAGATTGGCTTAAGGCAAATGCCCATATTCTACACACTTTAAGCGGCGAGGAGCGATATGGCATTATCCATCGCCTTGATAAGCAAACAAGCGGCGCATTAGCGATTGCTAAATCATCTCTTGCTTACACAACACTTCCTAAAGACTTAAAAGAGCGTCAAATGGGGCGATACTACCTTGCCATCATTGATACACCGCTTAAAAGCAATCAACGAGTGCAATGCTATATGGGGCGCAATCCCCACAACCGCCTTAAGATGAGCAAGATTCATATTCGTGATGAAAATGCTATCCCTAAGGGAGTGCGGGATTCTAAAAGCACGTTTATAAAACTTGCCACTTCAAATAACGGACATTGCGAACTCATTGCCATTAAGCTCCACACAGGCAGGACTCATCAAATCCGCGCCCACTTAGAGAGCCTCTCCCGCCATATTCTAGGCGATACACTCTATGGGTATAAAAGCCATATAAATACCTACCATTATAAAGAGAGAATCTTGCTCCACGCCTATATACTCTATCTTAATCACCCAAGAAGCAAACAAAATCATATATTTAAAGCACCTATTTTTAGAGATATGCTAGAATTTATACAAACACATTTCACAAAGGACATACCAAATGATTGTCAAAACATTATGCAGCTCCTTGAAACAGATAGGGTTATGCGCGTTTTTGAGTGTTTTTCTTAGTGCTTGTTTTTCATCTTTTGGCGCAAAACTAGAAGAAGATGCTTCCTTGCCGCGTCTTCATTCTGTTAATACACTTGCTGATGTCTCTTCTGTGGGCTTTGAGTGGAATCTGCTTCAAGATGAAAGTGTACAAGGTTTTGTTATCTATCGCTCTCAATCGGGCAGTGGCAAAGGGTGGCAAAAAATTTCTACGATTAAAAATCGCTTTGCAACGCATTTTTACGACATCAATCTCCAACCACAAACAAAATATATCTATGCCTTTGCGACATTGGGCGAAAATAATACCATATCCCCCAAAAGCGAGCCCATTCACGTCCAAACTTCGTTTATCGATCCTGTAGAGAGTATTTTTGCCATCAATAACCAGCCTCGAACGATTAAGATTATCTACTCTCCCCACCCCAATCCTAGCGTAGATTCATATCTCATTCAGCGATTAAATAAAGCAGGGGAGTTTAAAACGATTAAGACTAACCCTCATCGTTTAAGTGTAGAATATTTTGACAAAAAACTAAAAGATGGGGAAACTTACACATATCGCATTATCGCTCAAAGCCATGAGGGCGTGAAAAGTAAGCCTTCTCGAAGCGTAAGTGCTACTACAACGCCCCAACCTGCCCCTATTGAAAATATTCAAGCCACCACAGATTTACCACGTGCAATTACTATCACGTGGCAAGAAGCCCCTGATACGCAAGGTGTGAGCAAAAAGTATTATAAAATCTCCTATTCCACCAATGACAAAAATTACAAAAATCTTGCCACCACTAATCAAACTCACTACACGCATAAATTAAAAGAAAAAGAAGATGGTGTGAGCTATTATTATCAAGTCGTACTTTTAGGGGATAATGGCTTACAAGGGCGATTAAGCAGTAATCCTGCGAAAGGTTCTAGCCTTCCGCCACCTATCACACCCAAACACTTTGAAGCTAAAGTAGCTGATAATAAAGCTATATTATCTTGGGAAACACCTAGTGATGAGCGCATAGCAGGCTATGTCGTTTATCGCAAAGAAAGTGGGCTATGGGGTCAAAGTGCTCGTTTTATCGATATATATGATAATCAATTTATCGATAAAGAAATGCAAGCAGGCAAACGTTATCTTTATAGTGTGGCAAGTATCGATAAAAATGGCATCGAATCTGCCCCTACAAAAGAAATAGAGCTTTTCATTCAAGGCAGTAAATAAGAATGCCCCATTTTCTTGCCTCACATATATCTTTGCCACCACTGCCCTTTACGCAAGATGGCTTTACATTTGTATATGAGGCTCTACAATGCAATGACGATACGCAATCCCTTATCCTTGTGCGACACAAAGACAAAGAATTTTTTCTCCGCAAACAATACAGGAAGGCAAAGAATAATGCCATTATAAAATGCGAAAAAACTGCTAGAAGCTTATCTACAGGGATACTTAAGGATTCTCTTAAGATTCTAAGCTCTAAACAAACCTCCCTTATAAACCATAATCTTAGTGATAACTCTCCGCGTCAGAATCTCCAATCGCCCTTTCTTAAAAATATAGAATACTTTTTAGATTTTCATCATAACTGCCTTATTGAAATAGGCTTTGGCTCTGGACGCCACCTTTTACATTTAGCACAAAGCAATCCTCATCTTGTATGTATGGGCATAGAGATTCACACACCTTCTATTGAACAGATTCTAAGGCAGATTGAGCTTTTAGGCTTAAAAAATCTCTATATTATCAATGCTGATGCAAGAATCTTGCTTGAGATTCTCCCTGCCCATATCGGACAAGGTATTTATGTGCATTTCCCTGTCCCGTGGAACAAAAAACCACATAGACGTATCTTTTCACAAAAATTTCTCACACAATCTTTGCGCGTTTTAGATTCAAAAGGAATGTTGCATTTACGAAGCGATGATGAGATATATTTTAAAGACGCTTTGAATCTTGCTCTAAATGAGCCACACATAAGCCTTGAAGTGCATAAAAATTGTAAAAATATTATCACAAGCAAATACGAAGCGCGATGGGAGAGGCAGCAAAAGGACATTTATGATATGAAAATTTTTCAACAAAACGTGCAAAATACCCCAGAAAATATGAAAAATTATAAAAAAAACTTCTCTTTTGATAAAATTCTAAGAAAAAATTTGGATAATTACACAAATTTTCCATATAAAAAAATCGCTAAAGACTGGTTTTTACATATCGATAATTTATATTGTGCAGGAGATATATATGTGCTGACCCTGTGTTTTGGGGATTTTCATCAACCTCAAAATGCGTTTTTGCAAATCACCTTTGCTCAAACCCCAATCGCACATTATATTGGCAACAAGCCTATCCCCACACAAGCAGCTATCAAAGCACACACACATTTGACACAGATTTTAAAACAGGAGTAATATGTGAGCGCAATTATTGAAGCGAAAAATCTTAATCTAGGCTATAATGATGAACTTGTTATTAAAGATGCAACATTTAGTATTAATGCAAAGGAATTTGTATTTATCACAGGAGCTTCAGGAAGCGGAAAAAGCACAATTTTAAGCTCATTCTTTGGGCATTTGGATGTTAAAAGCGGACATCTTAATGTTTTTGGGGTAAGTATGCAAAGAGCTTCTAAAAATCGCATCAATCACTTGCGCCGCAGCATTGGCATTGTGTTTCAAGACTACAAACTTATTAAAGAATGGAATATTGAGCGCAATGTAATGCTACCTATGGTTATAAATGGCTATAAAAAAGAAGTATGCAAATCCCAAGTGGAAAAGCTCCTTGTGCATATCAAGCTTTCACATAAAGCAAATAAATTCCCCCTAGAGCTAAGCGGTGGTGAGCAGCAACGTGTAGCAATGGCTCGTGCCTTAGCTCATAATCCTACCATAATCCTTGCCGATGAGCCCACAGGTAACCTTGATGATTATTCAAGTGAATTAATTTGGAATCTCCTCAAAGGCGTAAATGAGCAGCTTGGCATTACCGTTGTTGTAGTCACCCACCGAATGCCCGATAGGCTAAATATCCCATATAGACGATTACATATCGAAGAAGGAGTGGTTTATGAATTTGCTTAGGAGACATTTAGCGCTGATCATTCCGCTTTTAGCCCTTCTATTTAGCCTTGAAAGCATTATGCTTGTCAATCGTGCGGTAAATAAGCACGAGAATAAACTCTCAGATAGTTACTCTATTGTTATTGCTTCTAAAAATGCACTTACATTAGATAAGATTCAAAGCTTTATACGCGAAGCTAAGGAGCTTAAAGCCATTGCCCCCGATTATATGATGAGTGAATTAAAAAAAGATTTAAGTCGTGAAAGCCTTGAAGCTATTCAAAGAGAGTTGCCCTTTTTCTACTCGCTCAAACTCTCTTCTTTCCCCGATGAAGATCGATTGGCTAAAATCAATACCACCCTTTCAAAACTCAATGGTGTAACAAAGGTAGAATCTTTTACTAAAAGCCACTCACAAGTCTATAAACTCCTCCTGATTATTAAAGGCTCTATTATTGTATTTGCTTCATTGATTGCTATTCTTAGCTATATTTTAATGGTAAAACAAATTGAAATTTGGAAGTTTGAGCATAGCGATAGAATGGAGATTATGGCATTTTTGGGTGCACCTGCGTGGATGAGAAATGGCATCTTATTCCGCCTTGCCTTTATAGATTCTATTATTTCTGCCATTGCCATTATCGTGGGTATGGCTTATCTCATCAATTACCATAAAATGCAAGAAGTCCTTACCACACTTGAAGTAACAAATGACATATTCCATATGGGCAGCGACTTTATTATTTTGCTCTTTACGTCAGTGCTTGTTTCTATCGTATCAGTGGTTTTTGTCATCATTAAGCAAAAAGACCTCTAATGAGAATCTTTAGCTGGATTGGGGTATGTGTCATTGCCACCTTATGTATGGCAAATGTCGAACAAGATATTGCAAAAAATAAAGATAAGCTTGCCAGTGCACAATCTCAAGAAAAAGCTATCAGCAAAAAGCTTGATGAGCTAGGCAAGGCTATTAATACTAAGAATAATGAGCTCACCCAGCTTGGCAAGCAAATAGAATCACTACAAAAAGATATTACCCAAAATCAAGGTAAATCCCTCTCACAGGAAAAAACCCTCAAAGATTCTCAAAAAAAGCTAGACACACTCATTAGGCAAAAAAAAAATATGGAAGAACAAGTGGTGAAGATTTTCACACAAAATATTGCTTTCCAAATGATCATTAACCGCCATGCAAATATTGATTCCGAAGATAGTGTAGTGGAGCACTATATCTATGACATCTTGCACAAATATAATCAAAAAATGATTAAAAACATCAATGCCAAGCAAAATATACTCACTGGTGAAATGCAAAAAATTGAAAATGCCATTTCCCAACTTCAAAACTCAATCAAAACACAAACTGACAAAAAAACATATTTAGAGCGAGCCAAAGAGCAGCAAAAAATCACTCTTAACAAAATGCAAGCCGAACTCAAAGTCTATGACCAGCAGCTTAAAGACATTGTTAAAGAACGTAAGAATCTTGATGATATTCTCTCTAAACTTAATATTGTCAAAGAGCAGAAAGCCCAAAACACCAATCAACAACAAGCCTTTATCAATAATCAAAAAAGCCCCAATAGTATTAAAGCCCCCAAACAATTTGGCACATCATATAGAGATATGCCCACTATCGCATATAAAGGACCTAAGACATTCCCACCACTTGATCAATATATAATAGAAAAGAAATTTGGACCCTATTTTGACCCTGTGTATAAATTTAAAATTTTTAATGCCGCTATTATGTTCAACCCCAAAACACCCAACGCAAATGTAAAAAATGTGCTTGATGGTAAAGTCGTATATGCTAAAGAAGCACCGGGGTTAAAAAAAGTAGTAATTATTGAACATAGCAACGCCATACATACCATTTATGCCTATATGGACAAAATAGAATCTTCTATCAAAACAGGGCTAAGCATTAAAAAAGGAATGATTATTGGCAAAGTAAATGAGCGTCTAAGTTTTGAAATCACACAAAAAGATAAACATATCAATCCCACAGATTTTATAAAATTAAATTAAAAATTTCATTTCTTAGTCGATATTGTTTTACTTAAATCTTTTTGGAGCTTTCAAGGAGGAAGTTATGATTGATAGTATCAATAAAATCGATAATAGCAATACCATTAGAACACGGCTTGTTAATATGGTTAATGCTAGCGGTAGGGCTATCACGGAAGATACACGCTCTATCGAGGCACGACGACAGGAAGAAATCTCACAGCACCAAGCTAAAGAAAATAAAAAGCAGCTTGAAAATGAGCTACGCGAACTAAGCAAAAAGCTTAATGATGAGATGAAACGTGTAGGCACAGATTTAAATTTCTCATATGATGAGAATATACCCGGACTTATGGTAACCGTTAAAGAAAGCAATGGCGGTAAAGTCATACGTGAGATTCCATCAAAAGAAGCCATTGAGCTTATGAAAAGAATGCGTGAAGTAATCGGCGTAATCTTTGATAAACAAGGTTAAGCTTAAAATAGCAAATCTATTTTAAGATATTTGAGGAAGGAAGAGAATATGGCACTTGGGACATTGAGCTCATTGGGGCTTGGAAGCAAGGTTTTAAACCACGATGTGCTTGATAAATTAAGAAAAGCTGATGAAGCCTCTCTTATCGACCCTATCGACAAAAAAATTGAAAAAAATGTCGAAAAACAAACCGAACTCGTTGCCATCACTTCTACTTTGCGTGAGCTAAAATCTAGCACAAATAAACTTGGAGATTACTCAACCTACCTAGGACGCTCAAGCCAAGTCATCGGCGATGCGCTCAAAGCCACTATATCCGCAGGTGTCCCCACACAAGATATTAAAATCGATGTAGATTCTGTGGCGACCTCTGACATCAACGAAATAGGTTCAAAGTATGAAAGCAGGGAATCTATCTTTAGCCAAAAAGATTCTGTATTAAAGTTTCATCACAAAGGGAAGGATTATACCATTGATATTAAAGCGGGTATGGAGTTAGGAGAAGTAGCCCAGCTCATTACTGATACCACCAATGGCGAAGTGATGGGGATTGTGATGAAAACTGGCGGTTCAAACCCCTATCAGCTTATGATCAATTCAAAAGACACAGGCGAATCCTCAAGAATATATTTTGGCTCTACTATAAGTGGATCTGTTGTGCCAAGTGGTGCCTTTGAGCTCAAAGATGGTGATTTATCTATCACCCTTAAAGATAAAAAAGGTATTGATAAAACTCTCTCCATAACAATTCCCAAAACTGCTACAGAATCAAAATCACAAGATAATGCCCAAACACTCAAAGAAGCTGTGATTGCTGGTATTAAGAGCGATGCTGATTTTGATGGATTGCTTGATAATGACTTAAATATCGGTATAGGTGGAGCCAATAGTGATACACTCACCATTAATGATAAACGTGGATACCAGATTCAAATTGAAGGCACAAAAGCGCCAATCCTAGGATTCAATGAGAGTAAGGAGAGCATAAAAGATGATTTAATGGTAGCAACCAAAAGTGTAGGAGCTGGGAAGCTCACAGGCACTATCCATATAGGGAGTGTCCCGCTTGATTTATCAACACTCACTAAAGAGAAAAATACCGCTGCACAAAATGCAAAAAATATAGCCGAAGCCATTAATAATATTGCTGGTATTTATGGTTCTGTCAATGATGAGGGCAAACTCGTGATTAATTCCGATACAGGTGAGGTTAATATCTATGCCAATAATGATCCTGCGAGTCAAAAAGCGCTTGAAGATTTGGGTTTAAAGAGTGGTGCTACGATGAATTATGCTAAAACCCAAGAGGAATTATTTAAGATTCGTAAAGTCCAGACTGCCCAAGATGCTGTATTTTCATATAATGGCATTTCAATGAAACGCCCCACAAACAATATTGATGATGTAGTAAGTGGAGTAAATATTGAGCTGCTTACCACCACCGAGCCCGGCAAGCCTGCTGTAATTAGTATTACACGTAATGATGAAGAGATTATTGAGAGTGTGAAAAAATTTGTAGAATCTTACAATACCCTTGCCATGAAGCTTGATGAAGTAACAAGATATGATGAAGATTCTAAGATTGCAGGTGTGTTTAATGGTGATAGTGATATTCGCTCTATCCGCCCTACACTCAATCGTATTTTTTCTACAACCATTGTAACAGATACAGAGATTAAAAGCTTGGCAAAATATGGTTTAGCCCTTGACGAAAAAGGTAAGATGAGCCTTGATGTAAGTAAGCTTACATCTACCCTAGCTGCCGATCCTCAAGGAACACAAGATTTTTTTAATGGTAGTCTTAAAACGACAGAATTTAGAGAAGTTCAGGTTGATGGGGTATTTAAAAAATTTGACCAAGAGCTTGATAGGCTTTTAAATGGCGGCAATGCACGTCTTAAATTGCTTGAAGAAAGTCTTACAAAAGATGATAAAAAACTACGTGAAGATCGTAAAAAAGCAGTCGAACAGCTCAATATGCGCTATGACATTATGGCGCAGAGATTTGCAGCCTATGATTCACAAATCTCTAAAACCAACAATGCCTTTAGTAGCGTTCAGCTTATGATTGATCAATCCATAGCTAAAAAATAAGGAGTACTCATGTATGGCAACAATGCTTATAACCTCTATCAACAAAACTCAGTCTCTGTAGAATCCCCTGCTAAACTTGTAGAAATGCTTTATGAAGGGATTTTGAGATTTTGTGCCCAAGCCAAACGCTATATGGAAGCCGAAGACATAGAGAAAAAAATCTATTATATTAATAAAACCACAGATATTTTTACCGAGTTGCTTAACATACTTGATTATGAAAAGGGTGGTGAAGTAGCAGTTTATCTCACAGGGCTTTATACACATCAAATTAAGCTCCTTACTCAAGCTAATGTTGCTAATGATACGACAAAAATTGATACTGTTATCAATGTAGCCAAAGGACTTTTAGAAGCTTGGCGTGAGATTAATCAAGATGAATTGGCACGATAAATTAAAAGTCGCCTTACTGCAAAAAGATGACCAAAAAGCATTTCTGCTTGTAAGCAATCTGCCTCAAAACTTACAAAATGCTCCACTTGAAGATAAGCTTCAAGCCCTAGAGCTTATCCATCAAACTAAACTTCTCTTAGAATCAAAACAGCTTGAAATAAAAACCCATATGGAACAAATCAAGATAGCGAAAAAATTTCTCCAAAATATCATCTAATTTTCCATACAAAAGAAAAAAACAAAAATTATGTGCAATATAACTTGACTTCAAGCTTAAAATTGTATAGAATGGATTGTTCAATTTTTAATATGCAAGGAGTTTGTAATGAACAAAGCAGAATTTGTAGATTTAGTCAAAAAAGTTGGCAAATACGACACAAAGAAAGATGCTGAGAAAGCAGTAAATTCTTTTGTCGATGCTATTTCTAAGGCTTTATCTAAAAAACAAAGCGTGGAGCTTGTAGGTTTTGGTAAATTTGAAACAGCAGTTCAAAAAGCAAAATCAGGTAAAGTTCCCGGAACAAACAAAACTTATACAACAAAAGAAAAGGCTGTTCCTAAATTCCGTCCTGGAAAAGGTCTTAAAGACGAAGTAGCCAAAGCTAAAAAATAAGTTTCGTAGCCCTCGTGGCTACGACATAAGCGTTTTCCAACTCTCTTTAACACTTTTTCCTTCTATAATCAAACTAATCTCTCTAGCAATCGGTGTATAAATATTTTCCCTTTGCCCTATTTCTGTAATAGCTTTTGCAGTAATCACACCTTCAGCCACTTCACCAAGCTCTTTTAGAATCTCTTCAATACTCTTTTGCTCTGCTAAACCTAGCCCCACACGATAATTTCGGGACATCGTAGAATGAGAAGTAAGAAACAAATCTCCCGCCCCAGAAAGCCCTAAAAATGTCTCCATTTTCGCACCAAAATGCTCCCCAAATCTACTCATTTCTACCAATCCGCGCGCAATGAGCGAAGCCTTAGCATTTGCACCAAAGCGTAATCCATCACAAATCCCCCCTGCTATGGCTATCACATTTTTATACGCTCCAGCCACTTCACCACCCACAACATCAGGGCTTACATACGTTTTAATAAAATGTGGCATTAATGCTCCAAATTCACGGCCTAGCACAAGATTGCGAGAATGTATCACAAGTGCACAAGGCAGAGACTGCACCACCTCATAAGCAAAACTAGGCCCACCTAAATAAGCAATATTTTTATGCGCTATGCTCTCCTCCATAATATCACTTACAAACGCCCCGCTACCAGATTCTATACCCTTACTCGCACAGAGAATCTTAATCCCCTGTGGCAACTTAGCATAAGCAAGCCATTCCCGCAAAGCGCTTGTGGCAATCGCCATTACAAAATAATCTGCCTCTAATGCCTCAAGATGAGGAATCTGCACAATTGGTAAATGATTATTTATTTGTAGTTTTTCGTTAAGTGGGGTAAGCAAGGAGGTAATATCACGTCTTGAAATGATTTGCACTTGATTTTTTTCAGCTAATGCAAAGGCTAAAGCCCTCCCCCAAGCTCCTCCACCAAATACACTGATTGTCTTCATATTTACCTCACTTGCTGTTAGAAAGCTTTATTATACCTATTTATTATACCTAAAGCCCTCAAAAAACATAGCTATATGTTAAAAAAATCTGTGTAGTTGCAGCCCAGGGATTCATCACATTGCCTCCCCATATTGACCCAGCAATGCTTGAATCAAATCCCGATAAACCTATTTTATTACTGAATGTATTTGAAAATCCAAGTGATGTTCCACTACTTGCAAGCTGTGTTTGCTTAAGTGTCAGCATAAGATGATGTTTTCTTAGAAGTGTTAGAGCCACACCAATGCTGTTTGCCCACGCAGAATACATCGTTTTATCACCATAATCATAGGCATTTTCCTCATATCGAATCCCGTTATCATACGCCTTAACTTTGCCGCCTTTTCTTTGCGTATTAAGCTCTAATGCCCTTAAAAAAAAAATCTCTAGCTTCAAACGCGAATTCGATTTAATAGCATATTTTATCTCTATTCCTGCGCCATAGCGCGACATCGGGGCTTCTATCTCATTCAAATTTGCATTGCCCGTTTCAAGCTCAGCCTCTGAATAGCCTTCATTAGCAAATACATCGGCTTTCAATGAAAGACCTTTGCTTATTTTTTTACCCGATTCTGTATCTGCCCCTTTGAGTGTCTTATCATCTATTGATAGTGCAGGATTTGAGCGTTCTGTATCTATTTGATAAAGCTGTAAATCCTGTGCCACTCCAACATTCAGCACTAAGCTTATCAAAAAAAATACCATTCTTTTCACTGTGATTTCCCAACAAGTCATAAAATATCTTAACATCGGCATTTAAAAATACCCTACAAACCCTGCCTCAACTAAAGTTCAATAAACTTTAGCCATCTCATTAAATACCCTATTTTATAAAAAAACTTTTTAAAAATTTATGAATCTTTTATTGACTTTTCCCTATACTAGCACCTTACATTCTCAAACATTATCTTACAAAGGTTACCTTATGTCCAGCTATGAAACAATCATTGGCTTAGAAGTGCATGTCCAGCTTAATACCAAAACAAAAATTTTCTGCTCCTGTGCCACAAGCTTTGGCGATGAGCCTAATAAAAATGTCTGTCCCACCTGCCTAGGACTGCCCGGTGCCCTACCCGTGCTGAATAAAGAAGCTCTAAAAAAGGCTATTTCATTTGGCACTGCCATTAATGCTACGATTAATCAAAATTCCATTTTTGCGCGTAAAAACTACTTTTATCCCGATTTGCCTAAAGCCTATCAAATCAGCCAGTTTGAGATTCCCATCGTGGGTAAAGGCAGCATTGAGATAGCACTTGATGATAAGACAAAGATTATAGGTGTTACTCGCGCCCACCTTGAAGAAGATGCGGGGAAAAATATCCACGAAGATAATCACTCAAAAGTGGATTTAAATCGCGCTTGCACACCTCTGCTAGAGATTGTGAGTGAGCCAGATATGCGAAGTAGTGATGAAGCTATAGCCTATCTTAAAAAGCTCCATTCTATCGTGCGCTTCCTCGGTATAAGCGATGCGAATATGCAGGAGGGGAGCTTTCGATGTGATGCGAATGTCTCTATCCGCCCAAAAGACGATGAAAATCTCTACACCCGCGTAGAGATTAAGAATCTCAATTCCTTTAAGTTTATCCAAAAAGCCATCGAATACGAGGTGGAAAGGCAGATTGAAGCGTGGGAAAATGGTAGCTATGAAAAGGAGGTTGTGCAGGAGACACGCCTTTTTGACACTACTAAGGGTATCACGCGCTCTATGCGAGGCAAGGAGGAAGCAGCTGATTATCGCTATTTCCCCGAGCCTGACTTGCTACCTGTACATATCGACAAGCAGCTTATGCAAGAAGCACAGGAAATCCCTGAAATGCCCGATGAAAAAAGGGCAAGATACATCAGCGACTTAGGCATTAAACCCTACGATGCGGGAGTGCTAACAAGTAGCCTTGAGCTATGTGTATATTTTGAATCTATGCTTGAGAGGGGTGCAAGCGCTAAAGGTGCGCTTACTTGGCTTACCACAGAGCTTTTAGGGCGATTAAAGGGAGAGAACACATTGCAAACTTGTGGGGTGGATTCTAAAACTTTAGCTACACTTGTTAAACGCATTGAGGAGGGCAAAATCAGTGGCAAAAGTGCGAAGCAAATCCTAGATGTGCTTGTAGAAGAGAGTGGCGGTGATGTGGATAGTCTCATAGATTCTATGGGATTAGCACAAGTCAATGATGATGGTGCGATTTTAAGCGTTATAGAATCTATCCTTATAGCCAATGCCGATAAAGTGAGCGAATACAAAAGCGGCAAAGACAAGCTCTTTGGCTTCTTTGTGGGGCAAGTGATGAAAAATGCCAAAGGCGCAAACCCCGCCCGTGTCAATGAACTCTTAAAAGAAAAATTAGGATAGATTCTCTATGATGCCTTTGCTGTTGTGCTTTGCACCACATTTGCACGAAGTGCTTATCCATACTTGCAAAGTGAGTTTTTAAAGTATAGAATCTTATAATCCAAAAAACATAAAGGAATACTATGCAACACCTCTTAAATAGCAGCGGGGGGGGGGGATAGAGTAGATTCTACTTCCACCCTATCTACACAGAATCTCACTCCACCACCTCAAAATCAACCAAAACACACAGCCCACACACCTCCGCACAATACCAAATTCACTACCAATCATAATGGTAATGACACCCTCATTAATCAATTTAAAAACGCCCTTTATGGCGGTACTCATATCAAGCACTTAAGCTTTCTTATCGGATTTTTCCGTATTAGCGGCTTTTGGCGGCTTCATAATCTCTTAATGCACCCTACTCAAAGCACATTTTCACAAACACACTCTTCTCGACCCCAAAACCCCAGCACTACAAATGCCTATGACACACTAGAGAGTATCCGCATTCTTGTGGGGCTTGATGTGGATTTGCTGCTTTATGAGCTATCGCAAAAAGGTTTTGACCCAGCCCACCAAGATAAAAGATTCCGCGATTCTTTTATCCAAAATCAAGCCCAAACGCTAGAGAGCGAGGACTACACACAAGATGTAGAGACATCTTTTGCCCTTTTGCAAGACCTCCTAAAGTCTAATAAGATTCAAATCCGCATAGTAAGAGAGAAAAATGTCCATGCAAAATTCTATGTCTTCTCTTCGTCTCCTATCCAAAGCCACACGAACGATGCCAAACTCTATAATGGCTCTCTTATCGTAGGCAGCTCCAATCTCACATATAATGGATTAGAGAAAAATTACGAGGTGAATCTCCTCACTACCGAATCCAATGACATCACTTACGCCTTAAGCGAATTTAATAGGCTATGGGACAACGCCGTGCTAATCACCGCCCAAGATATACAATCCTGCACTACTCAAAGCTATCTGCCGATCCTCTCCCCCAAAGACCTATACTACAAGCTGCTTTTAAGCCACTTTGGAGAGGAAAGCCTCACAACAGATAATTCCATAGAATCGCTTTTCAAGGGCTATACCGCCTATAACTACCAAATCCACGCCATTCAAGAGGGCATAGCTAAACTCAAAAAATACAATGGCTTTTTCTTAAGCGATGTAGTAGGGCTTGGCAAAACCCTCATCGCCTCTATCATCGCACAAAAATGTCGCAAAGATGGGATTATCAAGGGCAAGATTCTCATCATCACCCCTCCTGCCCTCAAAAAATCGTGGAAAAAACATTTTGATGATATTCATATTACAAATTACGATATTACCACACACGATAGCCTCCATAAACTAAGCAAAGATGAAATAGCACAAATCGAGCTTATTATCATCGATGAAAGCCATAATTTCCGCACAAGCAAAACCAATCGCTATCAGGCATTACAGAATCTTTGCAAAACCCCCTATCACGTACCGACATCATTTGCAAACAGAAAGATTATGCTGCTCTCTGCCACCCCGCAAAATAACTCCCCAGAGGATATTAAAAATCAAGTGTATCTCTTTTGCAATCCCCGCCACTCAGGCATTGAGGGTGTGGAGAATCTAGAACATTTCTTTAGTCCGCTTATAAAACAATTTAATGCGATTAAAACAGAGCTAAAAAAACTCTACCAGCAAAAACCTAGCCCCAAAGATCAAATACAAGAACAACACAAAAAGCTAGAAGAAATCAATAGCACCCTGCGTGAGAAGCTCCTTACTCATATTATGATTCGCCGCACGAGGGGCGATATACAAGCCCTCTATATAGATGATATGAAAGCTCAAAATCTTAAGTTTCCCCGCATAGAAAAGCCTAAAGATTTAACCTATGACCTAGATTCTATCTCCAAGCATTTAGCGACCCATACGCTTACGATACTTAATTTCGATGAGGGAGATAAAAATCAAAGCGGTTTTACCTATGCACGTTATTTGATTTTCCCTCATCTTACAGGCATTGGGCGACAAAAATATATGAAAGCCTATGGGCGAGAGGGAGCAGATGGCGAAGATTTCCTTATGAAATCCACTCATCAATTACAGCAATTCATTAAGCAGATTCTATTCAAACGTTTTGATTCTAGCATTGCCGCCTTCAAATCCACACTAGAGAAACAAATCACTTCCCATAATATGCTGTTTAGAATGTTTGCGAACAAGCACATCTATATCCCTAAATACTATGATAATCGCGATAAGCTTTATGAAGCTGTGTTAAGTGAAAATGATGAGGATTTAGAAAAATTTTTAGAAGAGAGGGAAGATGACTTTATAGCTTTAGAAGTAGAAGATTTTACGCCAAATTTTACCCTTAAGCTAGAAAAAGACAAAGCCCTTTTGCAGAATCTGCTCTTACAATGACAGCAGGTGGAGATTGACCCAAAGCTTGATGTTTTAAAAGATTTTTTAAATGTCAATCAACATCATAAAATGGTGCTTTTCACAGAGGCAAAGACCACAGCAGACTACCTTGAGGATACACTTAAAAATAGCGTATTTAAGGATAGAATCTTAAATATAAGTGCGGCAAATAAAGACAGCTTAGAAGATGATATTAGAGCTAATTTTGATGCCAATTATCCTAAAGAGTGGCAAAAAGATGATTATTCACTCATTGTAAGCACAGATGTTTTGGCAGAGGGCGTGAATCTCCACCGCGCAGATATTATCATTAACTATGACACACCCTACAATGCCACAAGATTAATGCAGCGAATTGGACGTATAAACCGCATAGGCACGAGCTTTGAATTTATACATATCTATAACTTCAAGCCCACGCATTTAGCTAATGAGATTATCAATATTAATGCTATTGCTCACAGCAAAATACAAAGCTTTCATTTTGCCTTGGGCGAGGATTCTGCGATTTATGATGAAAATGAAATCGTAGAAAGCAAACAGCTCTACAACCTCATCAATCAAAGCAACCAAGAGCAGAGCAAGGACACCGAATATCTCAAAGACTTGCGAAAGCTGCACGATAAAGACCCAAAGGCATTTATGCGTATCAAAGCCCTGCCGCTAAAATCCCGCTCTATTATAGAATCTACCCAAAATGAGAGCTATGCCTACATTGCCCATACGCACACGCCACATAAAACTCAAACAACAAGATTCTATCCCTATCACATCGCTACAAATACTCAAAGCCTCATAAACGAGCCAGAAGTAAGCAGTAGCGACTTTTATAGCATAGCCGATTTTCTCAAAGCACATTTTAATGCCAAGATTCTAAAGCCTACGCAAGAGCAGTTAAAAGAACATTACAGCCACATCAACGCCGCATTAAAACGCCACGAGCAAGACCTGAAAGATAAGCCAGAGCTTAACGCGCAAGAAAACAAGCTAAATCCAAAGGATAGGCAAGCTATTGCCAAGATTCGCTATTGCAAAGAGTCAGATGAGAGCGTGAGAGAATCTTTGATAAATGCCCTTAAAAATGGCAGTCATACACATTTATCCAAAGAAATTGTAAAGACACAAGATGAGAATCTCGCCCAAACCCTTAAAGACCTGGCAGAAAAATATGCCCTTGCCGCAAATACCAATGAATACAATCAAGATTCTAGCATTTACACCCCGCCGCAGATTCAATTAAGCATTAGCACTTTTACCAAAGGCAGCAAAAATGAGTAATGCAGCAACTGCGTCATTGCGAGGCAAAGCCCAAGCGTCTGGACGAAGTGCTAACCCACACTTGCGTATCTATCGTCATTGCGAATGCAGTGAAGCAATCCATAACTTGCAAAATCTTGAAATGCTAAGAGACAATACAGAATCTTCCTCTATCATTCCCCCTCCCTTAGCGGAGGGGTTAGGGGGTGGGCTAAATCCCTACGGGCAAATACACGCCACAAAACCCCTAACGTGCTTCACAATGACAACCCAACCAACAAAGGATAATCTATGAGCGCACTTGATACATTTTTAACCCAGCCCTATGACTACGAGCATTTTAAAGATTTCATCATAGAATCTTTTGGCAGCAAAGCCCAAAATATTAAAACAGAACAGCCACATCTCTACAAAGCAGGCAACATCATCAAATCCTACGCAAAACTATGTGAGCCAATCCTATTAGAATCCGATGAATTAGGTATATTTGCCTTTGAAACACAGAGTATAGACGCCAAGGTAACACTACATAAAGAACTTAGCTCTATCATCAAGAACAATGCGCTAGATATGAGTGCCATCTTGGCAGTTTTCTACGATAAAAATGATAAAGAAAATTTCCGCTTAAGCCTTGTAACGCAAGGCTATGACTATAACCTCAATAAACCCGCTTTCTCTAATCCCCGCCGCTTTAGCTTCACACTAGGAGAAAATGCTAAAATTAAAACGGCAAAAGAGCAGCTGCAAAAATTCATAAATACCAAAGATAAAAGCCTAAACACACTCCAAGAAGCCTTTAGCGTAGAGCCTGTTACAAAAGAATTTTACGCAAAATACAAGGGGCTTTATGAAAATTTAAGTCAAAAGCTTTCTGCTAATCACGTTGCCTTGAATGTACTCAATGGCTATGAGGGGCTAAGCGAGACTAAAGCTATCAATGCCTTTGTCAAAAAGCTTTTAGGGCGGATTGTATTTTTATACTTTTTGCAAAAGAAAGGTTGGCTAGGTGTGCCTAAAGATATGCCCTATGGGAGTGGTGATAAGGGCTTTTTATACACTACCTTTCAAAAGTCGAAAGAAAAAAATGTATCCTTTTATGCCACATATCTTTGTCCGCTCTTTTTTGAGAGCCTAAATACCAAGCACGAAAATGATTACTCATCGCTTTTTGAGAGCAAGATTCCATTCCTTAATGGCGGATTGTTTGAGGCATTTACCAAGCAAATAAATGGACGTAAAGAAAATATGGAATCCTCTCCTTTTATATGTGAAGTCCTTGATAATAGTGATTTTGAAGCGATTTTTGATGTGTTTGAGAGCTATAACTTCACTATTGAAGAATCCACCCCCGATAATACAGAAATCGGCATAGACCCCGAAATGCTTGGCAAAGTCTTTGAGAATCTTATCGATTATAAAAGCAAACAGGGGCTTTTTACACGCCACGAGAAATTGTGCATTTTATGTGTCAAAATGCCATCACGCGCACTTTACAAGAGCGACACGCCACCACACAGGAGCAAAAAGAGGCTATTTACAATCTTATCTTTCACGCTAAAACTGATGATTTTATCTCCCAAAATACTACTACTCTTACCCACGCGATAAAATCCCTTAAAATCCTAGACCCTAGCCTAGGTAGCGGAGCGTTTCCTATGGGGCTTTTAAATGAGATTTTGAGAATCTTACATTTACTCAACCCCACTATGCAAGCCCAAGACATCGCAGCCTTGAAACGCGAGATAATCCAAAAGCAAATCTATGGCATAGATATAGATGCCGATGCTATCGAGATAGCGAAACTCCGCTTTTGGCTCTCAATCGCCGTAGATGAGGACACACCCGCACCGCTGCCAAACCTAGATTTTAAATTTATGCAGGGCAATAGCCTAATATAGACGCTAGAGGGGATCGAAGTCATCGCCGCAAGGGATATGAATGCCCCAATCCACCAAGTCAATCTTTTGGGAGAGCGAGATATAAGTGCTTCCATCTTTGATTTGAATGCGACACAAAAACTAGAGCAGCTTTTTCTCGCCTATTATGACCCAAATGCAGATAAAAACGCCCTAAAAAAGCAAATTCTTGCCATTATGAAAACTGCCTTTGACAAACGTATAAAACAAATTGAAGAAATTGTCCAAAGCGAGGAGCGAAACCCAGCTATCAAACAAAGAGAGAGGGCAAAACAACAGCAAAATATATTAAACTATAAACAATACATACAGAGCCTAGAGCAGCTCTATAAAGATTACGCACAAAATGACTTCCACACGGATAAATGCTTTTTATACCGCTTCTTTTTCGCTCCTGTATTTGCACAAGGGGGCTTTTGATATAGTGATAGGCAATCCCCCTTACATTCGTCAAGAGGATATACCAAACAAACACACTATACTTAATGAATTTAAAGACTTTGTTTGCCACAGCAAACATTATAAATTTGCCAACTCCTCAGCAGATATTTACACTTATTTTTATGCTAAGGGCTTAAATTTGCTCCAAAATGGAGGATTTTTAAGCTTTATTACGAGCAATAAATGGTGCAGGGGCGGTTATTGGAAAAACTTGCGAGAGCTATTATTAGATTTTTGCATTGATTCACATTACGATTTTAATGGCGTGAAAATCTTTAAAACTGCCACGGTGGATACGGCTATTACGACCATATATGCTACTCCAACTCAAAGTGAGCATATATTCCCACATTTTCTATTCAAACGTGAATATCAAATCAGCTCCAGCTTGATGATATTTTTCAAAGAAAACGCACAAGATTGTCCACAAAAATTTCTAAATAAAGAGAATTTTGCATTTAATGATGAGGAGACCCAAGCCCTCAAAGATAAGATAGAGGCAATCGGCACACCGCTAAAGGATTGGGATATAAATATAAATTATGGTATCAAAACAGGCTGCAATGATGTAAAAGTCAATGGCAAAAAAGAGGGCGTATTTCTTATCACTTCAGAAAAACGAGCAGAAATTTTAAGCATTTGCGATAATAGCAAGAATAGTTTAAAACCCTATTTAGCTTTTGAATATAATGAAAAATTAGCAGAAACAAAGCGGGATTTAGAATACAAGAATGACTTTTTAATGATAAATGAAAAAGAACGCACAGAGCAGATTATAAAGCCTATTTTGCGCGGACAAGATATAAAAAGATATAACTATGCGTGGGCGAATCTTTGGCTTATTTGCACGAGAAATTCCTATATTATCACAAAAGAGGAAGCAAAAATTTTTGGATTAAAAATTAAGGATTTTAAAACAAGAAAAAGAAACGATATTGATTGTGTAGAAATTCCACCCATTGATATAGAGGAATATCCAGCATTACAAGCACATTTTGATGAAGTGGCGAATAAAGGAGAAAGTAAGGGTAAAGGATTCTATAACCGAGATGATAAAGGCATAACGCCCTATAATCTTAGAAATTGTGCTTATATCAATGAATTTGCTAAGCCTAAAATCGTATGGAATCCTGTAAGTGGAGAATACTTCTTTGCCTATTCAAAAGAAACGATGTATTTTAACAATTCCCTTTTTATGATAACAGACAAGCAATATAAAGAAAATTTTTTGCTTTATATTTTAGGACTTATGAATAGCACACTTTATAAATTTCTCATTACGCAAATGACAAACCTTATAGAAACAGGCAAATATGCCTATGGCGCAAAAGAAAAAATAGAAAAACTCCCTATCCCCAAAATCACACAGGAGCAAGAGAGAGCGTTTGTAAATATTGTAGAACAAATCATAGAATCTAAAGCACAAAATGCCCCCACCAACACACTAGAATCCAAACTAGATTCTATGGTCTATGCCCTCTATGGACTAAATGATAGAGAAATAGAGCTAATTAGCACGACGCCCCCCCCCCACGAAATAACCATAGCACTATTGCTAATTGCGAGTGTGGAAAGTAGGCTTCTTGCATTGGTAACAATGCTTTGTGAATCTTTTGAATTAACATTAAAAGAAGCCTTTAGATTCTGCGATGGGCTAAAAATACCAAGCTATCGGTATGAATCTAAAATTATTTATCCCGAAACAACACAAGGTGTGAATTTTATGCTTGATAAAATGGGTTATTTTTTAGACAAAACTGCTTTTATGATTAAGGGTGAGAATCTAGAATATCTTAACGCCGTCCTTGCTTCAAAAATGAGTTTTTGGTATTTAAAACAAATTTGTAGCACACTCCAAGCAGATGGTTTATCTATGAGCAAAATTTTTGTAGAAAAACTGCCCGTAATAGAGACGCATAAAATAGATTCTACACTTTTAAAAGAGATTGAAAGTCTTGCAAGTGAGATTTTAGAATCTAAAAGGCAAAAAACACAGGAGCTAGAGCAAAGATTAGATTCCCTTATCTACCAACTCTATGGCTTAAATCAAAATGAAATCAACATCATAGAATCCGAGCTACAAAGCAGAGAGAGAGAGAGAGAGAATAGAGGTAATTGATAAAATTTATCAATTATTTGCAGCATTTTTGGATAGCCAACATTCCACACAATTTGAAGCAAAAATCATTTGGGCGGAAATGACTCAAAGCCCTTGTTTTATATATGAAGACAAGGGATATTATATCAATCAAACTTGCTATTTTATCCCGAGAGATGATAAGTATTTGTGTGCGATTCTTAATTCAAAACTCATTTATTTTTATATGCAACAAATTGCTTCAAATTTGGGTGATGGAGTGTTTCGGTGGATAAAACAATATATAGAAAAACTCCCGATTCCACAAACCACCAAAGCAAACCAACATATCGTGAATCAAATCATTGCTTTAGTTGATGAGATTCTAAAATTTAAAGTAAAAGATTCCACCTTTGATATTTCCGCTTTAGAATCCCAAATTGATAAATTAGTGTATAAGCTGTATTGCTTGAATGATGAGGAGATACAAACCATACAAGGAAGTGTGAGATGAGATAATTAATTTTAAAATAATGCAGCAAAGAGTGGAATTATATAAGATTCCAAAAAAGACTTAATAATCCCAAAGGAACATTTATGACACATCAACAAGAAAGACTATTAAGAGAAATTTACTATATAGCAAAACGATATACCTTAAATAATGACCTAAGAGCACAACCCATAAGGTTTGACATACAAGAAAATTCACAAATAAAAATGAACGAAAACAATCTGGTGTTTGAAATAAAAGATTTGCTATACCTTGAAATTCAAGGTTATGTAATAGAAACAACACCTAATCTACCCCATACTATATTTGTTACAATAACAGAGAAGGGAATGGAGACTATTAAAAATCTAGGTTTTGATTATGTAGTTCTTTTTCAATCTTATATTCTTAGCCAAATAGAACTATATATTGATGGACAATTTAATGAATTTATAGAGAAATTAAAGGGAATTAATTGTCTCGCATTAAAGTATGAGTGCAAGCCTTTTAATTTTAAAGATAATAATTTCTATATAGGGAGTATTAAACCTGAATTTTTAGAATCTCTCAAAAAGTGCATATCTTTCAACAATCAAACCAAATCCATCAAAGAACATATGCAAGATATTATAGATTCTAACGATAATAAAAAAGGTGAGGAACTATGGGAGAAAATAAAGATATTGAGTTTTTAGAATAGGAACAGTCTCACAATAACAATAAAACAGAATCTATACAATGCAGATTCTAGCAATACTTGTAGCCATAATGAGTAGCACCTTATTTTGGTGGTTTAGGAATGCTTATTCCAATGGTAGAGATAGCTACT
>NZ_CAJTLL010000012.1 GCF_910577135.1 uncultured Helicobacter sp. | reverse complement strand
AATAAGAATGATTTGCAAATGAATAGCTGATAATAGCAAATGAAAACTAAAGTGAAAATTAAAAAGTGTGAGAAAAGTTATATTTTAATTATGAGTATAAAGGGGCTTTGGCAGAAAATACCTATAGATTCAAGGATTAAAGGAGGCGAAGGCGATATGAGAGCTTGTCTTTAAAGATTTGTTTTAAAATACAAGGAGTTCTCGTTTAAGTTTATTAAGTGCGTCAATTTGTGCCTTGAGCTTTTCTATTTCAACATCAATTTGTGCGAGTAAATCAAAACCAAGATGTTCGGGCATATCCTGTGAGCCGCGCTTAATCATAATATAATCTACAAGTGAGATTTTAGCGATATTGAGCAATATGGTAATATCATCGCGAATATCCTCAATATTTTTAAAAATTTCATCTATTTTTTCAAACATACTCTCCTCCTTATGAGACTATTTATGACTATTTTAGTCCCGCTGCAATCAAAGTATGTAAGTGTATAACACCTTGTATATGATTTTGCTTATCTGTGATGATAAGTAGTTGAATCTTGTTTGCCTCCATCATTTTGAGTGCGTCAAAGGCAAGAATATTTGGATTATCGCAAGTTTTTGGAGAGCGCGTAGCATATGCACTCACAGGAGCGTCAAGGCGAAAATCAGCATTCATCATCGCTCTGCGCAAATCCCCATCGCTTAAAATCCCCCATAGCGCATTATCTTGTGTGATTATGGCGTTGCCTAGTCGTTTTTCACTCATTATGATAATAGCTTGAGAGAGTGGCATATCAGGCGAGATAAGGGGCAGATTGTCTGTTTGCATTACATCTTTGAGTTTTACAAAGAGTTGTTTACCTAATGCACCGCCGGGGTGGAAAGAGGCGAAATCATTTGCCTTAAAATTGCGTCTTTTCATCAAACACACGGCTAGGGCGTCACCAAGTGCGAGGGTGAGCGTTGTAGAACTCGTAGGGGCGATATTAAGCGGACAGGCTTCCTTTTCTATACTAATGTCTAAAAAATAATCACCCATCGCGGATAAAGGAGAGTTTTTATCCTTGCTCATCGTGATGATAGGATTCCCCAAACGTTTGATATGCGGAATGATGTTGAGTAATTCCTCACTTTTGCCACTATAACTAATCGCAAGGATAATATCATCTTTTTGCACTAAGCCTAAATCCCCGTGCATAGCCTCTGTGGGGTGCATAAATACACTTGGCGTGCCTGTGCTAGAAAGCGTGGCAGAGATTTTCGTGCCGATAAGCCCACTTTTGCCCACCCCACATACGATAAGCTTTCCTTTAGAGTGGATAATCCTCTCTATAATCGCGCTTAATTCCTCCTCATCAAGTCGCTTTGCAGCATCAAGTAAACTTTTAGATTCTATACTCAGGACATCTTTTGCAATGAGGGTGTAATTTAGCTTTGCCATAGCGCACCTACACGACATAAATCATTGGCACGATGGTAGGATATTTTTTGACTTTCTTAAAAATATGCCGTTTAAAAAGGGTATGCACCTCATTTTCGAGATTCTTTGCATTAAATCCCTCTGCCTTAAAGTTTTTTACCATAAATTCTAGGGTCTCATTCATTTCCTTTTCAAAGCCCTTATCCTCTTTATCTGCTACAAGTCCATAGCTTGAAATTTTGGTCTCTAAAATTTTGCGCTCTTTGCTTATCTTTGCAGAAATAATCACAATGCCATCACTGGCTAGGGCTTGGCGGTCAAGCACGACATCATTTTCAATTTGACGATTGATTTGATTATCAATAAATGTTTTACCATTTTTGACACTGCGCACCTTTTTCATATAGTTAGGATTCACTTCGATTTGGTCGCCATCTTCCATAAGGTAGATATTTTTTTCGAGCACACCACAGGCGATAGCGGTTTGCTTGTGTTTAGCGATGTGATTGTATTCGCCGTGCACGGGGAGGAAAAACTTAGGCTTAATGAGCCTTAGCATAAGCTTTTGTTCTTCTTGTGCGGCGTGTCCGCTTACGTGAATCTCGCTAAAGTCTTGATATGCTACTCTTGCCCCAGCTTTAAGGAGGAAGTTAAGCACGGTTGAGACAGAGCCTTCATTGCCCGGAATTGCCTTAGCAGAGATAATAACCATATCGCTTGGCTTAATTTTGATATGGCGATGTTCATCAGTTGCCATACGATAGAGTGCGCTCATTGTTTCACCTTGAGAGCCTGTCGTTACGATGAGCACCTCTTCATCGGGATATTTTGCTACTTCGTGCGCTTCGATAAAAATATTTTGAGGTAGCTCGATATAGCCTAGCTCACGGGCGATTTCAAGATTCTTTTCCATAGAGCGCCCGATGACTGCGACTTTGCGATTAAATTTCAATCCATAGGCGATAGCCTGATATACGCGGTGAATATTAGAGGAGAATGTGCTCATAATCACACGCCCTTTAGCTTCTTTAAAAAGTGTTTCAAATGTCGGTCCTACGCTCGCTTCGCTTGGTGTCGTGCCGCTGCGATGGGAATTTGTAGAATCGCTTAGCAAAAGCATAACGCCCTCTTCTCCATAATGGGCTAAACGATGCAAATCTGTGGGGAGATTATCAATAGGTGTGTGGTCGATTTTAAAATCTCCTGTGTGTAGGATTACCCCTGCTTCGGTACGTATAGCAAGGGCGGAGGCATCAATCACAGAATGCGTGATATTAATCCATTCTACTTCAAATGCGCCGATTTTAATGGGTTTGCGCTTTTCTACGATTTTGAAAAAAGAGCGGCATTTGCTTAATCCGTGTTCATCAAACTTGCTGCCTATCATACCAAGCGGTAGAGGTGTGCCATAAATGGGGAATTGCAGGAGTTTAAAGAGATAAGGCACAGCCCCGATATGATCTTCGTGTGCGTGGGTGATGATAACACCGGCGATTTTGTCTTTAATCGCAAAGAGATAGCTAAAATCAGGGATGAGGATATCCACGCCGTGCATATCTTCATTAGGAAAGCTCATACCCACATCAATGACAATGGCAGAATCAGGCGTTTCAATCACGGTGATATTCCCGCCAATCTCGCCCAATCCACCCAGAGGTGTAATGCGCACACTTGCCTTTGTGTTGAGATTTAGTTTGCTATGAGGATTGAGGCTTTGACGTTGGATTCTCGTATTTGCCTCTACGCCTCTTTTAAGATCTTTATGTAGTCCTAGATTGCCTTTTTCGTTTGCATTTTGCACTTCTCTAATGCCATCTTTTGGCTCATTGTGAGATGAATTTTTGTTTTGATTTTGAGTCATAGGATTTTTGCCCTGCCATTTGCGTTTTTCAAATGATTTTTGCCCCTGCTCGTTATTATTTTGAGAGTTGCCTTGTCTGTTTTGATAGGGTTTTGCTTTACGCGTGTCCTTTGGTGTATGTGGAGTAGATTCTGTATGAGAAAAAGCAGTCATATCATCGGCTTGTTCTTGAGGGGTCTTTTTTTTGAATCTTTCTGCAAATGATTTAAATTTGCTTGTTTGGTTATTTTGTTCCTGTGGTGTGTTCTTGTCTTCCATTGTTGTGTCCTTTTTTAAGAATTTCTAAAATGTGGTGAAAACTTTTTGTCTTTACTTCGTGTGGTCGTGCATTGAACGGCACACAGGCAGATTCTAAAGCCTTTTCTAAGAGCTTTTTATCAAAAGCAGTAGAGAGGTTTTTAAGAAGCGTCTTACGTGGTGCGTGAAATGCAGATTTTAAAAAAGATTCTAAATCATAGAGGGAAAAGGCTTCAAATGTTTGAAGGTGATGTTTATGTATCACAAAAACAGATGAGGTTACCTTTGGTATAGGAGAAAAGGCACTATTTGGCACATCAAAAAGCATTTGTGTCTCGCCTAAAGTTTGTGTTAAAACACTTAAGGCGCAAAATGCACTTTCTCCGCTTAAGGCGCAAAATTTTTGTGCTACTTCCTTTTGTGTCATTACAAGTAAAGCACGACAGAATCTATCGCGCAAAAGTCGCACAATAATATGTGTGGCAATATAATAAGGCAGATTAGAGACCACCTTATATTCCTGCTCATAAAGCCATTGTTGTTCTTGGTGGAGATTCAAAACATTTTCATAAATGATTTTTAATCGTCCACTTTGAATATGACTAGAAAATTTTTTATCAAGTAAAGAACATAAGTCTAAATCGACTTCATAGGCTATCAAGGGTTCTATTTTCAATAGCTCTTGTGTCAAATCACCCAAGCCAATCCCAATTTCTATACATTGGATAGGGAGTGTGGGAGTGGATTGGATAATCTTATGGAGATAGTGAGAATCTTGCAGAAAATTCTGCCCAAAATGTTTTTTTGCTCGGTATGTTGCCACTATCTTACCCTTTATTTCAGCAGCATTATAACCTAAAGTATGCAAATATTTTGTATTTGTAAAGAGTATTTAGCTATCATAACGTTAAGAAATCTACATATTTACACAATGTTTTTGCCTATATTGTAGGGGGCAATATCTAAATGTTTAAAATATAAAGGAGCAAAATAATGAGTTTAGCAAAACGGATTATCCCCTGCCTTGATGTTTGCAATGGAGCAGTGGTAAAGGGTGTAAATTTCGTAGGATTGCAAAATGCGGGGAATCCTGTGGAGATTGCTAAACGTTATAATGATGAGGGTGCAGATGAGATAGTGCTACTTGATATTACGGCAAGTTATGAGCAGCGAGGCACGATGATAGAGATTGTAAAAAATATTGCTAGAGAAATCTTTATACCCTTTAGCGTGGGTGGAGGAATACGTTCTTTAGAGGATATGTCTGCCTTACTTAATGCGGGGTGTGATAAGATTAGTATTAATAGCGCAGCGATTAAGAATCCACAGCTGATTGATGAGGGTGCAAAGCGATTTGGCTCACAATGTACTGTCGTGGCTATTGATGCGAAGATGATAGCCCCGCATTTATGGCATATTTATATCAATGGTGGGCGAGTAGATACGGGGAAAGATATGGTAGAATGGGTAAAAGAAGTGTGTGATAGAGGTGCGGGAGAAATCTTGCTTACAAGTATGGACACTGATGGTACAAAAAATGGCTATGATAAAGCGATGATAGAATCTTTAGCTTCTTGTGTGAATGTGCCTATTATCGCAAGTGGAGGTGCGGGGAAAATGGAGGATTTTGCCAATGCGTTTATATATGGAGCTGATGCGGCATTAGCAGCGAGTGTGTTTCATTATGGAGAGATTGAAATCAATGCCTTGAAACATTATCTGCAGCAAAAGGGTATTTCGGTGAGAATCTAGTGTGTTTAAAATATGGGGAATGGTAGGCGTGTAAATGATAGTATGTGCGGGTAATGGAGAGTATTTTGCCTTTGCAAAGTCCATAGGCATAGGGCTATGTGAGAGCACCATAGGACTAATGCAAATATGTATGAGGGAATGTATAGATAGTATAGTTTTTGTAGGGAGTGCGGGGGCATATAGTAAAGACATCAATATAGGGGATGTATGTATTGCTGATAGCGCGACACAAATTGAAATCGCATTTTTAGATGGGAAGGCTTATACGCCTTTGGATAATCATATTGAAAGTAATACATTGGGCGAAAATGATTATGTTTCACGTGAAACGCTTAATAGATATAAAAAAGTGATAGTGAATAGTTCTAATTATATTACAACCGATGGACATATTGCTTTAGCTTTTGCAAATGCAGGTATTGCCCTAGAAAATATGGAATTCTTTGCAGTAATGAGAGTGGCGCAATATTTTGAGATTCCGTGTGTGGGTGTATTTGCTGTGAGTAACTATTGTCATCAAAACGCACATAAGGAGTTTATGCAAAATCACAATACGATAAAGCAAAAGTTGCTCGAGCATTCATCATTTATAGAGAATCTTTCTCTTGCATTGGGAAATAAAACAAAAGGTAAACATATATGAAAAGCCTAGATACCAATCCTAGTCTTTATAGCTATACATTAGAGGAGTTATCTGCGCTCATCTCTCCATCATTTCGTGCAAAGCAAATATATCATTGGCTTTATCATCGATATGAAAATGATATATGGCGTATGGATAATATCTCAAAAGTTACACAGCAGTTTTTGCAATCACACTTTGCACTCTCACAGATTCAACCCATACGTGTAGAATGCAGTCGCGATGGGAGTAAGAAGTATCTTTTTGCTACCAAAGATGGACATACTTTTGAATCTGTGTTAATACAAATGCGTGAAAAGCGGAAAAAGGGTGAAGTGTGTGAGAGTGAAAAATGGACGATGTGTCTTTCAAGCCAAATTGGCTGCAAAATTGGCTGTGTATTTTGTTCCACAGCAAAAGGTGGCTTCGTGCGGAACCTTGATGCAAGTGAGATAGTCGAGCAGGTCGTAATGATGAAAAGGGATAATCATATTCCCGCACATAAAAGTGTAAATATCGTCTATATGGGTATGGGTGAGCCGCTTGATAATTTAAAAAATGTCGCACAGGCTATTAAGATTCTCAGTGAATCTCAAGGGTTAAGTATTTCCGCGAGACGACAAACAATTTCTACAAGTGGTATTGCGCCTAAGATTAAGGCATTGGGGGAGCTGAATCTTGGAGTGCAGTTAGCTATCTCTCTGCACGCTGTCGATGATGAGCTACGCTCAAAGCTTATGCCTATCAATAAAGCCTATAATATCGCTGATGTGCTAGAGCAGGTGCGGCAGTTTCCTATCGATACCCGAAAAAGAGTGATGTTTGAATATCTTATGATTAAAGATGTGAATGATGATATAAGAAGCGCGAAAAAATTGCTTTCTTTGCTTAATGGCATTAAGGCAAAAGTCAATCTTATTTTGTTTAATTCTCATAGTGGCAGTGCGTTTGAACGTCCGCAAATAAATGATGTTAAGGCTTTTGCAGATTTTTTAGTGCAGAGAGGATTACTCTGCACGATACGAGAATCTAGGGGTGTGGATATTAGCGCAGCATGTGGGCAGCTACGTGAAAAAGTAGCACAAGAAAATACAAATACTACATAGCTTATACCAAGCCTTAGAGAACTAACTTGATGAATGCAAAGCGGTTATAAGTTAACCTTCAGGCATTTTGTGTGGGGCTATGCTCCACTAAACAAGACTTTGCAGCACTTTAGTGCAACAGCAAAGTCGTAATGTTTCACAGGAAACATTATACAAGTAAAGCAAATATAGAGATTAAAGACGATTTATAGAGGTTTGATGTTTCTATTATAGAATGAAATTAAAAGGAGCGCGAAATGACAGAGCTAGATATGGTGCTTATAGTATTTTTGGCAGCCGTTGTGTTTATAGGAGTAGTGTCATTTTGGTATTTTGCAAAGGATAGAGAATGAGTGAGCAAAGTCATATACATAATAAAAGTCAAGATATGCTCGTGCATATTTGCTGTTCTGTGGATAGCCATTATTTTTTAAGTGAGTTGCAAAAGATATATCCGCAAAGCAGAATGATAGGATATTTTTATAATCCAAATATCCATCCCAAAGAAGAATATGATTTACGATTGCTTGATGTAAAGAGGAGTTGTAATATGTTGGGGGTCGAACTCATAGAGGGAGAATATGAAAGCAAAAAGTGGTTTGCAGATGTAAAGGGATTAGAAGAAGCACCTGAAAAAGGTGAGCGATGTGTCAAGTGTTTTGATATGCGTTTAGAAAAAACAGCACAAGTGGCAGCAAAAATGTCTATCAAGTCTTTTACCTCAACATTGCTTTCTAGTCCGCTTAAGGAACAGAAGATTCTTTTTGCGGAGGGTGATGAGATAGCCCTAGCTTATAATTTGGATTTTATAAAGGTTGATGTGCGGAGCAATGGAGGCACACAAGCTCAAAGCGAATTGGCAAACAAAGATAAGCTTTATAAGCAAACCTATTGTGGCTGTCAGTTTGCTCTCAACAAACAAAGGGAGAAGCAAAGGCAGATTCCATTAGAATTGATGAGTAATATCGGTAAGCAAATTATGCCCGGAAGCAATGAGCAACGCAAACTTATATTCGAAATACGTGATAAGTGTGAGAGTGAAGGGAGGGAATATGCCCTTTATAAACGCTCAAAGATCCTATGGCGCAATTTGCGTAGTGTGTGTATGGATAATGGCGAAGCGATAAATTCTTATGTGATAACACATTCAAAAAGCAAAAATATGGTAAAAACATCAAGTATTACATATGTGAGAGAGTCTATCAAAGATATAGAATCTCAAATGCAAAGTGTAGAAATAGGCTATGCAAAACACGATGATAGCGTGTTTATCAGCATTGATGATATAAATTTACTGCTAAAGACACATTATAAAGATACACAAGAAATGGTATACAATCCTCCTGCTTATGAATGTGAACTATTGCTACGTGCGGCATTATGCGGGGCTGATAGTCTTAATCCCATCATTGTTTTGGATAAATGTATCAAGTATTCTCTTAGAGTCTTTATTGATGCGTATTTTCAAGAGAGCAGTGTGTTTGCTATCACTACATATTAAGATTTTTTGGTAAAATGTTATATTTGTTTAAAAGGAGTTGAGACTTATGCAAGAGCCGATTATGAATATAGAAAAAATCCGTCAGATTCTCCCGCATCGTTATCCTATGTTGCTTGTGGATAGAGTGATAGAGCTAAGAGCCAACAGCAATAATAAAGAACCAGATGGCTATATCAAGGCATATAAAAATGTAACGATTAATGAGGAGATATTTTTGGGGCATTTTCCCCATAAGCCTATTTATCCGGGTGTTATGCAAATTGAGGGTATGGCACAAGCGGGTGGTTTGTTGGCATTTGTCAGTATGTTTGGCGATGATATTACACAGGCAGAAAACAAAATTGTGTATTTTATGACGATTGATAATGTCAAATTCCGCATACCTGTCGTGCCCGGTGATAGGCTTTTATATGAATTAAGAGTGCTTAAGCATAAGGGTAGTGTATGGCAGCTGGGTGCACAGGCGTTTGTAGACGATAAGATTGTATCTGAAGCAGAACTTAAGGCAATGATTGCCGATGCAGATTCTAAAAGTTAAGTTTAGGAATTGGGTATGATAGGAAAAACAAGTATTATCAAAGATGGTGCGCAAATAGGGCAAAATGTCCAAATTGGAGAATTTTGTATTATTGATGAAAATGTAAAAATCGGCGATGATTGCATTATAGGAAATTATGTGCATATTAGTGGTTATACAACATTGGGTAGGGGTAATAAGGTATTTAATAATGCAGCTGTGGGCGTGCCACCACAAGATTTAAAGTATGCAGGCGAAAAGACAGAGCTTATTATTGGAGATGAAAATCTCATTCGTGAATTTACTACTTTAAATCCGGGCACAGCAGGAGGGCGAGGCAAAACCATCATCGGCGATAGAAACTTATTTATGGCATACACTCACGTGGCGCACGATTGCATTGTAGGAAGTGATTGCGTATTGGCTAATAATGCTACGCTTGGTGGACACGTAGAGCTTGGTGATTACGTAAATATCGGCGGTTTGACACCTTTGCATCAATTTGTCAAAGTCGGTAGTGGCTGTATGATAGGTGGAGGCTCTGTCTTGGTGCAAGATTTACCTCCATATTGCCTTGCAGAAGGTAATAGAGCCTATATTAGGGGATTAAATAAACATCGTATGCGCAAACTTTTTTCCCGTGAAGAGATTGATGAGATAAGCCATATATATAAGTTTCTATTCTCGCGTAACGCACCTATACGTGAACTTGCTCAAGCACAGCTTGAATCAAATCCAAGCCATACGATACGTTATATTTGTGAGTTTATCCTCTCAAGCACACGTGGAATCCCCTTTAGAGGAGCAAATAATGGATAATGCCAATAAAAAAGAATGCAGTTTTTGTAAGGCAAAAGAAAGCTCTTATAATCCCCTTATAGCTGGAAGCACACCCGGTGTGTATATTTGTAGAAATTGTATTAGTGTTATTTATAAAACGCTTACGGGCTATATGAAGCACGATAAAGAGGAGAGTGATGAGGAAGAGCCTATGCTTATGAATACCCCCTCTCCTAAAGAGCTCAAAGCACAACTTGATGAATATGTGATAGGGCAAGATGAGGCAAAACGTGTGTTTTCCGTAGCTGTCTATAATCATCATAAGCGCATTATCAAAGGAGAGGAGCAAGTAAGTGAGAATTTACGCGATGTGGAGCTTTCTAAATCTAATATTTTACTTATTGGTCCCACAGGTAGCGGTAAAACACTTATGGCACAGACTTTAGCAAGATTCTTAGATATCCCTATTGCTATTTCTGATGCTACAAGTCTCACAGAAGCAGGATATGTGGGTGAAGATGTAGAGAATATCCTCACGCGGCTTCTTCAGGCGGCGAATGGTGATGTAAAAAAGGCACAAAAAGGTATAGTGTTTATTGATGAGATTGATAAAATCTCACGTCTTTCGGAAAATCGCTCTATTACTCGTGATGTATCTGGTGAGGGTGTGCAACAGGCACTATTAAAGATTATTGAGGGTAGCTTAGTGAATATCCCCCCCAAGGGCGGGAGGAAGCACCCCAATCAAGACTTTGTGCAAATTGATACAAGCGATATTCTTTTTGTGTGCGGAGGAGCATTTGATGGTTTGAGCGATATTATTAAAAGACGTTTGGGTGGCAATGTACTTGGATTCCACGGGGAGAAAAAAGGAAAGAGTGAGGAGAATGCGTTGCTTGAGTTTGTAGAGCCTGATGATTTAATTGCTTATGGGCTTATTCCTGAACTTATTGGTAGGCTTCATATGATTACCACACTTGCCCCCATCAGCAAAGAAGCAATGATGCAGATTCTCACTCAGCCCAAGAATGCGCTTATTAAACAATATCAAAAAATATTTGAGATTGATGGAGCGTATTTGCATTTTGAAAAGGGTGCGATTGAGGCTATTGCAGAGCTTGCTATTGCTCGCAAAACGGGTGCAAGAGGTTTAAGGTCGATTATGGAGGAAGCAATGATTGATTTGATGTATGATTTGCCTGAGCTTGAAGGATATGAAATTACGATTACAAAAGAATGTATTGCTCATAAAGAAAAACCTTTTTTGCTTAAAAAAAGAAAAATATACAAAAAAGAGCCTAATTTAAGACAAAACAAAGGTTTGGCAAAGGATTAGAATGTATAATTTACAATTTATTTTGCATTTTTAAGGAGCTTTTATGCTGATGGATAGACTCATTGGGACTTTTTCCAAAGATGTTGCGATAGATTTGGGGACAGCAAATACTTTGGTTTTGGTTAAAGGAGAGGGTATCATCATCAATGAGCCTTCCGTAGTCGCTGTGCAGGCTGATAGATTCAGCACGGGCAAGATTCTTGCTGTGGGCAAAGAAGCTAAAGATATGCTTGGAAAAACCCCTGATGGCATTCAAGCTATTCGCCCAATGAAAGATGGTGTAATTGCTGATTTTGATATGACTGAAAAAATGATACGTTATTTTATTGAGAAGGCTCATAAACGTAAAACGCTTGTTCGTCCTCGCATTATGGTGTGTGTGCCTTATGGGCTAACAGGTGTGGAGAAGAAGGCTGTTAAAGAATCTGCAATGAGTGCAGGGGCAAGAGAAGTGTTTTTGATAGAAGAGCCTATGGCAGCAGCTATTGGGGCGGGACTGCAGATTCAAGAATCTAAGGGAAATTTGGTCATTGATATTGGTGGCGGGACGACAGAAATTGGTGTGATTTCTTTAGGTGGATTAGTCATTAGTAAGTCTATCAAGGTGGCTGGAGATAAACTCGATGTAGCTATTATGGACTATGTGAGGAAGAAATTTAATCTCCTCATAGGTGAGCGCACAGGAGAAGAGATTAAAATTCAAATTGGTTCAGCCTCTCCTATGGAAAAGCCTCTTGTTATGCAGGTGCGTGGGCGCGACCAAGTGAGTGGGTTGCTTAACACCATTGAGCTTACGAGTGAAGACGTGCGTGAAGCGATGAAGGATCAATTACGTGAGATAAGCAATGCTCTTAAATCTGTGCTTGAATCTATGCCCCCAGATTTAGCAGGGGATATTGTAGAAAATGGCATTGTGCTTACAGGCGGTGGGGCATTAATTCGTGGGCTTGATAAATATCTCTCAGATATTGTGAGGCTACCTGTTTATGTGGGTGAAGAGCCACTTTTGTGCGTGGCAAGAGGCACGGGTAAGGCAATGGAAGACCTAGATTTACTCAATCAACTTGCTTTTGATTAGAGAGAATTATGCGATATAAAATCCTTATTTTTGGGATTGTTTTTTTTATATGTATTTTGGTTTTGATGGAAGTAGATAAATCCATTCAGGCAAAGATTCTAGGAGTAAGCGATTATGTTAAGGCATTTTTCTTAGATTCTAAAGAAAGTATGGAAAATGCTCGCAACAAATACTTTGATCAGGCTAAACAAATAGAGATGCTAAGTGCAAAAGTGGCAGAGTATGATAGGCTGCTACTTGAAAAACAGATACTTAAAGATGATAATGCTAAATTACGTAATCTCATAGGCAGGGGTGGGATTACACATAGTGGTAGTGAGATTCATCAGGCACGTATCATTTCGTTTGCGACATTGGGAGAACGTAATAGAGTGTGGCTTGATACAGATTTGAGCGAATATCGACAGAATGAAAAGATTGAGGATAGAATCTTTGGCATTGTTAAAGACAATGTTGCTTTTGGGGTAGCAGTAGTGCAAAATGGACGATTAGAGGGGTTTTTAAATGGCAATGAAAATTGTCATTATGATGTGTATATTGGGGAACATAAGGCTATGGGTATTGTGTCTGGCTCTCATAAGGGCAAAATGCTCATTGATTATATCCCTGATTGGATCGAAATACGTAAAGGGGATAAGGTCTTTACAAGCGGACTTGATGGTATCTTTTTAGAAAATATTCCTGTGGGCGTGGTGGAAAATGTGCGGGAGAATTATGGCTATTTAAGTGCTGATATAGTGCCTTATGCAAATACAGGAGAACTTGGGTATGTGTGGATTATCGATAGAGAAACACCACAAATAAGCCATACTTTTACACAAGAAGAATAATTTCTATATGCAACAAATTCAAAGCTTCTCCCAGCATTTTTATGAGCAATACGATAGAATCTCATCTTTTTTTCATATTTTTATAAATGCTCTTCGTTCTCCTCATTCTCAAACCCAATTAAAAGAACTTATCAAAGAACTTCGTGCAATTAAGACAAATGACATTGTATTGTTGCAATCCAAGCCTGATGGCAATGCGCTTTTAGTAGAGATTATTACGATTTTGCGGGAGAAAATCTATGCATTATTTTGTGATGGGCATATTTGCGGCACTGAGTATTTTTATATGTTGCTTTTTGTTGCACATTCCCCAGAGGGTTATGTAGAGGTGGATAGACGTTTTGAATCTTTTCTCTCTCTCGCACAAGAAAACCTTTTCTCACAGGGAAATAGCGATACGGAAAATGTCCTATTTATCGAGCTTTATATTCTCTCAAAAGCTTTGATGAATATGTGCGATTTTGAACATCTTGTGCGCGAATATATTATGCTTATCGCTCTTGTAGATATTAACCTTTCTGCAAGCTTGGCACACACCCAATTTATCGTAGATTTTTTTGAAAATCTAGATGTGAGTATGCCTACACTTTTATCATCGCTTAAAACACTTCAAGAGAGGCAAACTTACCTTTCTTATCCACCCTTAGCGCGGCGAAGCATTTTGAATTGGCAGATTCACTGCTTTTGGAATGTTTCACATTTTTTTAATCACCATTTGTGGCTTGAGCTTTATCCGCTATGGCGGGATATATTTTATGCTTTGCTTGAAGGAGGCGATATTGCGGGGATTGATGAGGCGATGTATATGCAGTTTTTTATTTATCATATGTGCGGCAATAACTTTCATCATCAAGCCCAATGGCGTAATTTTTGTGCGGAAATCGATAGTGTAGCAATCAAGTATTATGAGGCTTTTTCTCGCACACAGGGTATTTATGGTGTGAGTAAGATTCACGATAATAAAAGTGGTAAAAAGTGCATAGGCTTTTTGCGCGATAGATTAGTAGGAAATTCTCCCTATAAGGTAGAATACAGCCTTTTAAGCAATCTTTTAGGCGATGAAGACTTTAGGCAAGAATATGAAGTTAAAATCTACACGATGAAGCTATTTGAAAAAAGCGTTGATGATATAAATGTTATCCGCTATTATGAGGCACTTGGCATAGAGGTGGTAGATGTCGTCTCTCCATTGAATACCAAGGGATTCTATAACTCGCATTTGCAGAAAGCCCTCGCGCTCAAAAGTGCCATAAATCGCGATAATGTCTGCATTCTCATTAGCCCAAATAATGGCTATGGCATAAGTGATTTTATCTTCGCCTCGCGTAGTGCACCATTGCAAATATATTATTCACACGGCAATTTTGTCTATGACCTCCCTTGTATTGATGTGAAAATGACACATATCTGCCAAAATAAGCGACATATCCAGCACGAGGGATATGATTTCTATGGCGTGCCTGTGAAAATGCTAGAGCGATTCTATAATCCGCCCTTAAGTGCAGAATCTCAGCAAGAGATGCAATCCTTACGTGCTACATTCCCCCAAAATGCTATTATCTTAGGGACAATCGGGCGTTTAATGAAGCTCCACTCAACTGAATATTGGCAATGTGTGGTGGAGATTATGCGCTTCTTTCCACAAAGTATTTATCTTGCGTGTGGGGGTGGAAATAGCACATTGATTAGCGAGTGCATTATGAACGTGTTTGAATCCACACAAGAGGGCAAGGATTTCTTAAAACGTGTGTATTTTATGGGATATGTTGATAGTGGAATCTATGGGCATATCATCGATATATGGCTTGATAGCTTCCCGCTAGAGCAGGGTGAAAGCCGCATTGAATACACTGCAAAAGGCGGCTTAAGCCTTATGATGAGCAAGCAGGATGAACTAACGCGTAAGCAACATCTCTTAGCAATCGTGCAAAAATGGCAGCAGATACCCCATAGTGATGGCTCACATAAAACAGATGCAGAATGTGAAAATGCCCTTAAAATACTTGATGAAGCCCATTTGCCACTTATTGCCTTTTCACAAGATGAGTATATAAGCAAAGCAAAAGATTTGCTTCAGCTCTACGCACAGGGTGATACAGAGGCTATTAATGCCTTTAAAGAGGCAGTCGCATACGCAAGAAAAATAACTGATGAGATAAAATTATATGAGGGTATTAATGCCTTTAAAGATATTATGGCTTTAAAACCTCAAAATACCCTCTAAAATCAATAGAAATTGATTGGGGGTATTTCCTAAAAATATGTGTTATCATAATAAATAAACATCAAAGGAGCAATGATGAGTGATGAATTTTAATGGCGTAAATTTGGATTGGCTTTTACTGAAGGGAATTTAAAAAGGGTATAGAAATTGAGAGATTAAGTGCAGAGGGCGAATATGTTGATTTCATACAAGAAAAGTGTAACACTTCAACACTATATGCTATTTATGATTGGGACATAATGAAAAGGTTGATGGAAATAAGCCTCGCAAAGAAATCTGCCTTGTCTTAGAATCTCATAGTATGATGTTATGCTGCAAGGCAAGATATAAGATTTTAAAGGTCTTTAGGGTGGTAAATAAGTTAAGCGGTGATGTAAAAATATTGCTTATGCTACACAACTTATTTGTGAATAAAAAGTCTTTACTCACCTTGAGGATTCTAATGATGAAGCATTAGATAATGCACAAATATTAATTAACACCTTAAAAAGGGCGTTTGATGAGTGGGAGAAAGAACAAAAAGAGCTCTAGTATTATGGAGCAAGCAGAACCCAAAGAGAATATTCACAAAGTGATACAAAAGGCAAAGATTGAGGAGATAGCCAAGGCAAAAGAGCTTATTGTCCCAAACACTATTCTTAGGGTGTAAGAAACCTCGCAAGTGCTGCAATATGTGTTTTCTTATGCGATAAGTTTTATTTATATAAGCCTCCCGTGGATTGGGCAAGCAGGACTTATTCCCTACGAGGAATATATTAAATTCGCCTTCAATAGAGATGTAAAAATTTTTCTCAAATGTGGTCGTGATGATACTGGGCGAGGGATAATCAATCGAGTATTGATGAGCTGCAACATTATTCAAATTTTTACAATCTAAAATGCTCTTATGGGACAATGAAGGCATACAATGATCTATGATAGGGAGTTACAATTTTCTTTCATTTTATCCTAGAGAGGAGACAATGATAATTACAGATAGTGCCTCCGCTGTGGAAAAGTGCAAAAAGTATATCGCAAAAAATTTTTAGGAACAAGTTTTTCAAAAAAGCAAGATAATGCAAAGGATAACTAAGGACAAATAAATGATGCAGCGTATTTTAATCCTAGCAGCAGCCAATATAGCTACTTGTCCGCGTGCTATGGCAATGATAAGAGATACTTAAAGATGATTATGAGCTGAATGTGATGGGGATTGATAATGATGATGGCAGCAAGATGTCACCTGTGATAATTAAAGATGCTGTGCAGAGGGAAATTAGCATTAAAAGCTTTAGTTATTCAGCTTATAAAAGGCGCACCAAATGGGAGGAGTTTAAGTTTTATTGCAATGTCGCCCTTCAAAGATGAGACAAACTTAGCTTCATACACAATCGATTAGCGATTACGAGCATTTGCAGCATTATTGCTATGATATGGTGTGCCACGACCTTTTGCTTTTACCTGTGCTATTTACGGGATTAGAGTGGAGCGAGCGCATACATAAAGATGGGGTAAGGCATACAACAAGAGTCATTTTTGACACACAAGAGTTTTATCCATTGCAAAACACAAGCTCTTTGTGTTGGCGAGTGCTTTTCAAACGCTTCAATAGTTATCTTTATGCTACCTATATGCCTAAAGCAGATAGAGTCTTTGCCGCTTCTTCTGCCTTTTGTGAGATGTATAAAAAGCATTTTGAGATTAATGCTCATCCTTTAATGCCCCTGCCACCTTTTTATAATCTTACGCCTAGGGCAGTGAATGCAGAATGTATAAAGATTCTCTACCACAGCGCACTTAATCAAAATTGCGGTATTGATGAGGTGATAGAGCTATGTCAATGGCTTGATGAATGATTTTGCATAGATTTTATTTTTGTCGGGTGGGGGCAGAGGGTATTCCGCACTAAGATAGAATCCCGCATACAAGCCCTGCAATCCCAAGGCAAACATATTAGAATCTTATCTCCACTACCACTTAATCAAATTGTGCCTTTTGGCAATTCCTATGATATAGGGTTTATCTATGTCTCCCCGCATAATTACAACCCCCGCTCCACTTTGTCTAATAAATTTTTGAATACATCCAATCACGTTTAGCCTTGCTTATGCCCCTTTAGTGCAGATGATGGCTCTTGGTGAGAAATATCATAATGTGATTATAACGCGTGATTTTGCTATCCGCTCTTTGACTGATGCGCTTAATGCTCTAAGCTGTGAGGATATTATGCGATATAAGCAAAACTCCCACAAAGCTGCACAGGAATATAACCTATCGCATAATATATCCATTGTGCGCGAGAGTGTAAAGGCACTTTTAGAAAATAAACGCTAGAATCACACATCTTAAAGAAAAATGTTTGCAGTTTTGCTGCACAAATTCATTATTGTATATATCAATTCGAGGGTATAAATATGTGGCATATAATGTTTTTCATACTTTCTATAAGCTTCATTACGATGAGTGGCTGCCTCGAAGCAGACATAAAAAACGCACTAGGAGGCTATCAAACTATGGATTACTTTGAGCGGCAGTTTGAGGGTAATGCTAATATGGGATTGCCAAAATCCGCTACATCCCCGACTATGAAGCCCATCCCTTAATTAATGGTAAGAAAATCTCAAATCATTATCTAAAGCTCAGGATGTGGTGGGGTTTATCCCTAACCCTAAAACAAACACTTAGCACACTCCTATTTCAATAGAATCTTTAAGATTCTCTCATTGCGTAGGGCCGCATTTTGTGCCAATAGATGTGCTTTCACAATAAAAACTCCTACCATTGCAAGAAATACGATAGGTATAGCCTTCAGCAGGATAGAAAGTATGCTTTTTGTTGCTGATTTGTGTTTCATTTGGCGGACAGCCCGTAGCTGCTGCACTTTTATGCTTAAGGCTGCTGCTCGTGGCACAACCCATACTTAAAATCCCCACAAGCCCTACAATACCAATGTAGCAGAACATTCTCATATAATCCTCCTTAAAATAAGAATGATTATATTATACTTTTTATTTTTTGTTTGTAAATAATATACTCATATATATTCCACTACCGCACCACACGGCAATTGCCATTGCTAATGCTAACAAAATGGGTGTGTTTGCTTCAAATGCCCCAACAAGAAATGACATAATACCCGCCAAGGTAAATTGTATTGTCCCTAGCACAGCACTTGCCGTGCCTGAATATGCCTTAAATCGCGCCATTGCTAAAGTCGTAAGGTTAGGCAGTAAGAATCCTAGTGAAGAAAGCGTCGCAAAAAGTGCCATTTCAAACAATATAAAATCCCCTATCATTCCTGCACCTATCAATATACAAGCAAACACACTCATAGCCACAAACGCCTTTTTTAATATATATTCAGGTGAAGTTTTAAGCACAATCTTTGCATTAAGCGTAGAGCATATCATCAACCCTAGGGCATTAAGTGCAAAAATGAGGCTATAAATATTTTTATCTGATGCAAAAACATTCATAAATACAAATGATGAACCCGTAATATAGGCAAATAATGCCCCCATAGCAAATGCCCCTGAAAGCACATAGACCATAAAGATTTTATCGCTTAAAATGAGTTTGTAATGCTTGATGATTTCGTGGTGAGAAAAGGGCGTTTTAGTCTTAGGGGCAGATTCTTTAAGGACAAAGATGATGAGTATATACAGCACTATGCCTAAGCTAAAAAGTGTCAAAAAGATACTATACCATTCAAAAAACCCAAGTAATATAGACCCAAGCGCAGGGGCGAGCATAGGTGCGAGCGAGGAAATTACCATCATCAACGCAAACACACTTGCAGCATCTTTGAGTGCAAACCTATCATTGACTATTGCACGAGCTATCACCACTCCCGCGCAGCCACCTAAAGCTTCAAAAAATCTTAGCACAATGAAGGCATAAATAGAATCTACCAGCACACAGCCAATACTTGAAGTGATAAATAGCACCAACCCCGCATACAAGGGTTTTTTGCGCCCAAAGGCATCGCTTAGTGGTCCATATATCAACTGCCCAAAAGCAAAGGCAATAAAAAATGCCGCAAGTGAAAGCTGTGCGTAGAAATCGCTCACCGCAAAGCTCTCACTTACATTTGGCAAAGCAGGGAGATACATATCCGTAGAAAGTGGCGCGATACTTGACATAAAAGCAAGGATAAAAATCAACAAGAGTTTTTCAAATCCCTTTGGGGAGGATGAATCCCCATCTTTAGCATTATGTATAGAATCTTGGGACATAGGTAATCCTTAAACACAAATTAGCAAAGACTTATAACCGCTTTGCTTACCCACAAAGCCCATTGGCCCACTTCATTGCTTCATGTTCTCTACCACAGCCGCACAGCGCTCACACAATGGGCTAGAATCGCTAACGACAAATTGCCAGCACCGCTCGCATTTGTCTTTTTGTGCCCTATACAGCACAAACTCTTGCCCCTCAATCTCAAATCTTGCCAATGCCTCGCCACCGCTCACTTTGCTCTTTGCCCCAGAGATGATGAGCCATTTATCAAGCAGGGCTATATCGCTAGGAGTTTGCAGCAGCACTTCAAGTGAGGATTTAAGAATCTTTTGCTTTTTAAGGCTATCTAACACTTCGCCAAACTTTTCCCTCACGCGCAATAAATAGGCAAAATCTACATCAACCTGCGTATTATAATGCGCTTTGCAAGGAGTTCTTAGCATATCAAAGACATCTTTATGCGCTCCTTTTACCGCGTGGCTTGCGTGATTAAAGGCTTCATCGGCTGTATAGGTAAGTATAGGCGCGATAAAATGCAATAAAGAGCGCAAAATCATCACCATAGCACTCTGTATGGCACGGCGACGTATAGAATCTGCGCTATCACAATAGAGTATATCCTTGCACAAATCCAAATAAATACCGCTTAGCTCATTTGTGAGGAAGTTCATCACTACACCTAATGCCTTAGCAAACTCATATTCATCAAAGTAGTGATATGCCTCATCAAACACCCTATCGCACTCACTTAGAATCCATCTATCTATCTGCCCTAGCTCATCTTTGCTTACCATATCTTGCGGATTTATAGCTGCATTAGCAAGGAGAAATCGTATCGTATTGCGGATTTTGCGATATTGTTCGCCCACTTGCTTTAATATCTCATCGCTAATATTTTGGTCGCTTTGATAATGGCTGAGTGCCACCCACAGCCTTAGAATCTCACTGCCTTGTGTCTTAATAATCTCATTTGGAGCAATCACATTGCCCTTGCTTTTACTCATTTTTTCACCATTTCTGTCAAAGGTAAAGCCGTGCGTTACCACTTCTTTATAAGGTGCTTTTTTAGCAATAGCACAAGAGAGCAAAAGTGAGCTTTGAAACCACCCTCTATGCTGATCGCTTCCCTCTAAATACATATCTGCAGGATATGCCCCTGCGTCATAGTTATTGCCCTTGATTCTGTATTCATTATCAAGCACCGCACTCCACGTGCTGCCGCTATCAAACCACACATCAAGGATATGTTTACTCTTTGTGAGTTTTTTGCTTAAATGCTGATGGCTTGGGGGCAAAAGCTTCTCTACCTCATAGCTCCACCACGCATCGCAACCTGCTTTTTCAAAGATGTTTGCGATATGCTCTAGCACCGCATCATCAAGTAAAGGTGTATTTGTATCTTTATCAATCAAAAAGGCGATAGGCACACCCCAATCCCTCTGCCGAGAGATACACCAATCAGGGCGATTTTCAATCATTGAATAGATTCTGTTTTTGCCATTAGCAGGATAGAATCTCACCTTTTCTAGTTCACTTAGGGCGACTTCTTTTAAGGTTTTACCGGCAAAAAAGGGCTTATCAAGCAAGATAAACCATTGCGTAGTGGCGCGATAAATCACAGGTTTATGAGAGCGCCAACAATGTGGATAGCTATGTGTAATTATATCTCTCTTAAGCAATGCCTTGCCTAGAATCTTAAAAATACTCTCGTGTGTATCAAAGATATGTTTTCCCACAAATTCGCTTACAAATGCTTCTGGCACAAGCCCCATAGATTCTACCAAAGGGCTAAAATTTCCTTTATCATCAACGGGCATAATCACTTGCAAATTATATTTTAATCCCACATAGTAGTCATCTTCGCCGTGTCCCGGTGCAGTATGCACGATGCCTGTGCCATCACTTACACCTACGTGTTCGCCCAAAATGATAAGTGAGATTCGTTTATTAAGTGGATTTATCGCCTCTAAACCCTCTAATTTTTTCGCCTCAAAAGTGTGTGTGATACCTGCGCTAATGCCAAGCTGCTTTACCAACGCGCTATGTAAGTTTGCCGCCACGATGTAGCCATCATCAGTAAGCACATAAGATTCTGTAGGATTAAAGGCAAGGGCGACATTCGCAGGGAGTGTCCAAGGCGTAGTCGTCCAAATAATGGGCTTCCCTTGTGGGATACCTAGCTTTTTTAATGCCTTATCGTTTAAATCAAAGGCGACAAATATAGAATCTGATTGTTTATCTTGATATTCGACCTCTGCATCAGCAAGCGCACTCTCACACGCCCAGCTCCAATAAATAGGCTTAAACCGCTCTGCCAAAAGCCCTTCTTTAACAAGCGCGATAAGGGCGCGATAAATTTGCGCTTCAAAGGCAAAATCCATTGTTTTATAAGGATTCTCAAAATCTCCTAAAATACCTAAAGATTGAAACTCACTTGATTGAATGGTGATAAATTTTTGTGCGTGTTCGCGGCAGAGGGCGCGGAGCTTGGTTTTCTCTAGGCTATCCTTTTTTGCCTTGCCGATTTTTTGCTCTACCTGCTGTTCGATAGGCAATCCGTGGCAATCCCACCCGGGCGTATAGCGAATATTTTCTCCCTTAAAATAGCGATATTTGATAATAATATCTTTTAGAGTCTTATTCAAAGCATGTCCTATATGTAAATGTCCGTTTGCATAAGGGGGACCATCGTGTAGACAAAAGCTTTTAGCATTGGGGAGGGAGCGAGTTTTAAGGCGATTATAAAGCCTTTCATCACGCCATTTTGCATAGGTTTGTGGCTCATTTTGAGGGAGATTTCCTCGCATTGGAAAGCTAGTATCAGGCAAAATCAAAGTATCTTTATAATTCATAGAGCAAACTCCATATCAATGTCGAAGTCAAAATATGCGATTGTAGCAAAAAATGGGTTTTATTAACAAAAAATATGCTCAAAAACTTTGTTTTCTTCTTTATATTTAAAGCTTAAAGTGATGAAAGACATTCTTTAAAGATTTATTAAATATTGATTATATGCTTCCTTCTTTAATTATACCTTATTTCAATCTCAACTTTGTGTGGAGGTATGCCTCTTTGCTAATTCTTAGGCGCGTGTTATACTCTTAAATATAAAGGCAAAACTATGAGGAGGTGAGGCGCATATAGCTTTTAGTTAGGCTTAAATTTGTAGGAATGTAAGTTTATGATGAGATTAAACCCCCTCTGGCTTTTGCGAAGTAAAAACAAGTACATTATTGAAGTGCTGAAATAATATCTAGCAAAATCAGGCTAACAGATTCGCTGTCTAAAATTATGATTATTGTGTGATACGTTGGGTTGCTTGAATCAAGTTTATTATGAAAAATTTATAAAGTTTATAAAGTAAAACATACATAATCTTAGTTTATTATACTAAAGTTTATTTATAAATTAACCATAAAGTATTGACTTGTTTAATAAAAACATATAGAATTCTCGCACTTCAAAAATTAAGTGCTAAATTTTTGATTAACTTTAAATATATTGCAAGGAGTCCATAATGAAATTTAGACCTTTGGGTGAAAGAGTTCTTGTAGAACGCGTTGAGGAAGATACTAAAACGAGTTCAGGCATTATCATCCCAGACAATGCGAAAGAAAAGCCTCTTGTGGGTATTGTAAAGGCAGTGAGTGCGAAGCTCAAAGATGATAAGGTGCTTAAAGAAAATGATAAAGTCGTATTTGGCAAATATAAGGGCGCGGAAATCAAGCTAGATTCTAAAGAATATATGGTTTTAGAACTAGATGATATTTTGGGCGTTATCGAAAAATAATAAAGCTTAAGGAGTAAGATATGGCAAGTAAAGAAATTCATTTTTCAGATTCTGCAAGAAATAAGTTATATGAGGGCATTAAGCAATTAAGCGATGCTGTAAAGGTAACAATGGGACCAAAAGGGCGTAATGTACTGATTCAAAAGAGCTATGGCGCACCGGCTATTACAAAAGATGGTGTTTCTGTGGCAAAAGAGATTGAATTAGCCGATCCTATCGCTAATATGGGCGCACAGCTTGTAAAAGAAGTAGCGAGTAAGACAGCTGATGCAGCCGGTGATGGTACGACAACAGCTACCGTTTTAGCCTATAGTATTTATAAAGAAGGTTTGCGAAACATCACTGCTGGGGCAAATCCTATCGAGGTAAAACGTGGTATGGATAAAGCAGTAACGGCTATCGTAGAGGAATTGAAAAAAGCAAGTAAAAAAGTAGGTGGCAAGAGCGACATTGCCCAAGTGGCGACTATCTCTGCAAATTCCGATGAAAATATCGGTGCACTCATTGCTGAAGCGATGGAAAAAGTAGGCAAAGATGGCGTTATTACTGTTGAGGAAGCAAAGGGGATTAATGATGAGTTAAGCGTGGTTGAGGGTATGCAGTTTGATAGAGGCTACCTCTCCGCATATTTTGTAACTAATACTGATAAGATGACAGCACAGCTTGAAAACGCCTATGTGCTTTTAACCGATAAGAAAATCTCTAATATGAAAGAGATTCTGCCATTACTTGAGGCGACTATGCAAAGTGGCAAACCGCTTTTGATTATCGCTGAAGACATCGAGGGCGAGGCTCTTACGACTTTGGTAGTGAATAAATTGCGCGGTGTGCTTAATGTATCAGCAGTTAAAGCTCCGGGCTTTGGCGATAGACGCAAGGCAATGTTACAAGATATAGCCATTCTTACCGGCGGACAAGTCATTAGCGAGGAGCTTGGTAAGACTTTAGAATCTGCGACTTTAGCGGATTTAGGAAGTGCGGCAAGAATTGTCATTGATAAAGATAATACGACTATCGTTGATGGTAAGGGCAAGACAAAAGATGTCAAAGATAGAATCGCACAAATCAAAATGGAAATTGAAAACACTACAAGCGATTATGATAGAGAAAAGCTCCAAGAGCGATTGGCTAAGCTTAGTGGCGGTGTAGCTGTTATCAAGGTAGGTGCTGCAAGTGAAGTAGAGATGAAAGAGAAAAAGGACCGCGTAGATGATGCGCTTTCTGCGACAAAAGCAGCAGTTGATGAAGGTATTGTTATTGGTGGTGGCTCTGCGCTTATCCGTGCTTCACAAAAAGTAAAACTTAAGCTTGAGGGTGATGAGGCGATTGGCTATGATATTATCAAACGCGCTATTAAAGCACCTCTTGGGCAAATTGCCGCAAATGCTGGATATGATGCGGGTGTGGTAGTCAATGAAGTAGAAAAAAATGCAAAAGATGGCTTTGGGTTTAACGCTGCTACGGGCGAGTATGTGGATATGTTTAAAGAGGGCATTATCGATCCGCTTAAGGTTACGCGTGTAGCACTGCAAAATGCCGTCTCTGTATCAAGCCTCCTGCTCACTACGGAAGCGACTATTAATGAAGTCAAAGAGGACAAACCAGCTCCAGCAATGCCAGATATGGGCGGAATGGGTGGTATGGGCGGTATGATGTAAGCCCCGCTTCAATTCTCACATATTTCTATTTTTACCCTCCCTGCCATTTGGGAGGGTAGATTCTACTCTTTAAATAAACTCACTAAAATGTTCATCAAGCAAACAATGCTCTAAACTTCTTTGAAATAACTTTCATCTTGCTACGATTACGAATCTTTATGCAACACACAGCAAAATATGAACATTATAAGTGCTTTTTAATGTTTTAATTAGCCTTTTATTTAACGCTATTTTGTGGGGCTTTTCTAAATTTTTAACCCTCTTTTATCGTTTAAAATCCTTATTGCATATTTTTTAAGTCCGCAATTCTCTTTCTTATGTCATCAAAATTGCTTTCAAGCTCTAATTTTCTTGCTGTGGATATATCTATAAAATCTTTTTCTTTTTCTATACCGATAAATTTTCTACCTAAAAGATTTGCCGCTATACCTGTGGTGGAACTGCCACTAAAAGGATCACAGATAAGAGAATCCGTATCACTTGCCATTAAAAGCAGTCTTACAAGCAGATTCAAAGGCTTTTGTGTGGGGTGTTTGCCATTTGCCTTTTCCCAAGGAGCAATCGCAGGGAAGCTCCACACATCACGCATTTGCTTATCTCCATTAAGCTTTTTTAGAATCTCATAGTGAAAAATATGCTTGTGTTTTACGCTTTTTCTTGCCCAAATAATTTGCTCAGTAGAATGTGTCAAATAGCGGCAACTAAAATTTGGCGGGGGATTGGTCTTTTGCCAAGTGATGAGATTTAGAATCTTAAAATCAAGCTTTTGCAAGGCTCTGCCTAAAGAAAAAATATTATGATAAGTGCCGCTAATGAGAATGCTGCCCGTGCTTTTGAGGGCAGTTTTTGCATTGCTTATCCATTCCATATTAAATGCGTCAATATCTGTGATATTTGCTTCTTTGTCCCATTCGCCCTTATTGACACTCACGATTTTACCGCTTTGTATGCTTAAGCCATCATTTGAGAGAAAATAAGGCGGGTCGGCAAAGATTAAATCAATGCTATTTTCACATTGAGGCAAAATCTTATTACAATCGCCTTGATAGAGTGTAAAAAGCTTATCATTGCTGACAAAGCAGGGGTTTAAATCTTTGTCAAAACGTGGCAGTGTCATTTTTAACCCTTTGTATAAAATTTTTAAGATTGCTTAAATTATAAATTTCCACATATTTATAAGCCTCTTGTAGCTTGTTTTTCGCACTAAGCCAACCCTTACCATCAGTAATCCAAATAAATTTATAGTTTGAAAATGCTTCAAATTTAGGGGCTAAATCTTGATAAGATCTTGCTGTTTCGTTCAGCTTACTGCCGCCACCTGTATAAAAGTTAGATTCTATAAAATACGTTTTATTTTTGCCATAAATCACAAAGTCAAATTTTTTAATATCCACCCCAAAGGCTTCGTGCAAATCTTTAAAATCTCTAATATCAACTTGCTCTTTAAAAATGAGTTCAGCCTCAGAAAAAATATTGCTAATACATTTTTCCATAGCTTTGCCACTGCGGTTTTTCCTTGCATTGCTATCAAGCCCCACCTCTATACCAAACACAAAATCATTTAAATCCCTAATATTTTTATTGCAAAAAATCTGCTCTAAACCCGTTTGAGAGATAAACTCATAGATTTTTTCAACGCTTACAAAATAAGTATTTAATGGAACAAAATCCCCCTTTACATCAAGCACCAAATCCTTTTTGTCTCTTACCGCAATAAGAATATGCAACACATTAAAAGCCTTTGGATATTCCCCAAAAAGTTTTTTAATGCAAGCTTTAAGCTCACTCCTCTCTTTACCAAGCAAAAAATTCAAATGATTTAAGGCTATGCTTATATCATCTCTATTTTTTAAGCATTTTTGCCAATCCACAAAGAAATCTAAAGTCCTATTACTCGTTTGAAGGCTTTGTAAAAATGTATCAAAATCAAGCTTATTTTCATCGCCTGCCTTATGTTTTAAGAATTGCTGTAATTATATTGGTTAAAGGTTATTTAATGCTTATATGAGGCATATTTGCATTATCGTCTATCTTTTGTTAAAATATCATTGCTCTAGGTAGAGTTTAGATCCTCTCTCACCCGGTGTTGCGAATGCCTTGTGCGATACCCACAATCGTAGCGTGGATTTGCTCTAAGATTCTCTCCTTTGCTTTTGCATAGCCACAGCTTTGATATTTCTTAATCAATTCAATTTGCGTGAGATTAAGCACACTAAGGTAGGGCTTACGCAAAAGGATAGATTCTCTAACCGCCCTTTGGGAATCTAGCAGCTCACTCTCCCCGCGCAGATGCAGCAGATTTTCCAAAGTCAGCTGATACTCTGTATAAATACATTCCCAAATCCCATCGCGCACCGCCTTATCCGCCACAAATGCGCTATATAGCCTAGCAATATCTAAATCCACTTTAAGCATTGCTTGAGAGATATTATCAATGGTTGTTTTAAAGAAAAGCGATTGCTGATAGCAGTCTTTGAGGGCGTTTTTATCCCCCTTTGCTAACCCACTGCCTAACCCATACCACGCAGGGATAATAGAGCGATTTTGCGTCCAAGCAAACACCCAAGGAATCGCACGTAAATCCTCCACTCTTTGTGTATCCTTGCGTTTGCTTGGTCTTGAGCCTAGATGGAGATTCTGTATAAAGGCGATGGGCGTTGCCATTTTGAAATAGCTCATAAAGCCCTTATTTTCATATACAAGGGCACGATAAGCCGCATAAGAAGCTAAAGATACAGGTTTAAGCAATGCCATAATAGGCGCATCGCTCTCACAAGCGCCATTGAGACAAAATGTATCTGCTACCTCCTTTTTCAGCAAGGCGCATAAAGTGCTTGAGAGATTCTTTTTAGCGATATGTTTGTGTAAGTATTTTGCGCTTATCATCTCGCCTTGCTCTGTTGTTTTGAGTTGCTTATATACGCTTTTAGGCGCAGAGGAGAGAAGCGCTTCTTCTAAGCTACCTCCCCCACGACTCACGCTCCCGCCCCTGCCGTGAAAAAAGTTAATCTTAATGCCTAGCTCATCTTGCAAATGTGTAATATTGCTAATGGCACAATGCAGATTATAATTACTTGCGAAAATCCCGCCATCTTTACTTGAATCCGAATAGCCCACCATAATTTCTTGCGTATTGTCATTATCATACATATATTGCTGATAGTGCGGATTGGTATGAAGCACCTTGATGATATGTTGCGCTCTCTGCAAGTCATCAATCGTCTCAAAAAGCGGCGTGATAGAAATCCTCGCCTTGCCTCTTTTACCCTCACTCTTTTTACCCCCTTTCCATAAGCCACTTTGCTTAGCAAACCACAGCACACAGAGTAAATCACTCGCCTCGCTACTCATAGAGATAATAAAGCTTTGCAAAATCCGCTCACTGATGTGTTTTTTCGCCCATTGTATGCGTAAAAATGCACCTACAAGCTGCTGTGTAGGTTGAGAAAGCTGATCGATAAGCGTATGTAGCTCATATTTTTTGCTTAAGGCGATATTTAAAATCGCGCATTTTTTACTCTCACTCAAATCCTTAAAATCGCTATCGCTTAAACCAAGCAGACAGAAAATCTCGCTTATGCTATTTAAGATGGTATCTCTATGCTCCCTAAAGTCAAGCCCAAATAAATGGAATCCCCCTAAAAGCACAAGATGGCGAAATTCCCTCAAGCCTTGTGCGCTTATGGAATCTAGAGATTCTATAAGCATATCAATATCTGTTAAAAGCTCGTGTGAGTTAGCATAGGTAAAACGCACAGATTCAGGGGCATTAATCGCAATAAGGCGGTTTTTGAGCTTTTTTCTTATGAGGTAGAGTTTTGCGCGGAAAGGCTCTTTGGCATAGAGTGTCGCCTCACTCTGTGGAAGCTCGTGGGTTTCATTATGGAGCGATTGCATAAGGGTGCGAGTGGGCTTCATAAAATCCATAGACAAAGAAAGCTCCCGAATGAGCTTCTCACATTTGTTAATATAGATGTTGATAATCGCATTATGCGTAATTTTCATCACCTTTGTCATAATTTCATTATTCACATAAGGATTGCCATCTCTATCGCCCCCTATCCAGCTTCCTAGCGTGATGGGGGAGGATTCTAAGGGTTTATCAAGTAGGGTTTCAACCGCATTTAGCACTTCTGTGGCAGATTCTAGCACGGAGCTTTCAATGATATAAAGCAGATTATCAAGCTCATAGAGAATCTCCATTTTCTCACTTCTTACTAAATGTGTGTGCCATAGCAATGTGAGGCGGTAAAGTAGCTGATTTTTAGCTTTTTCATCATTGTGCATAAAAATAGCTTTGATATTTTCACTCATTTGATGATGTGCTTCAAGGAATGTGCGGCGACGAGATTCTGTAGGGTGTGCGGTAAAGACAGGATAAAAGCATAATTGTTCTAAAATCGCTAGAGTTTCAGGCTTTTCATAGCCCTCTTTAGCAAGTTCTTGCAGAGTTTTGGCAAGTTTGTTTGATTCCATATTAGCACTTGCATTAAGCTCTTCAATGATATTGAGTAGCATATGATAGAGGGTAAAGGCTTTGATAATAGAGAGTGTTTTATCTTGTGTATTAAGCTGTGTCAAAGTAGCTAAAAGAGTGGTGCTATCGTGCTTTTCTATGGATTGCTTAATGCGGATAAAGGCTTCTTTTAGCTCTACATCGACATTTTGCAAGAGGTGGATAATGGTTTGAAATACAAAATCAATTTGTGCGTTTTCAAGCAAGGGTTGGGGCATAGAATTGCCTTTGTGTTGAGGTCGCATACTATTTCCTTATGGCTTTTTGAAATGGTATTAATTATAACTAAGTTTGTTTTAACTATAATTGAGGTTTTATTTTATTTGAAAGGCGCTTATGCCTAGAAAGGAAAGGTAATGGCATTACAAGTGTATTACGACAAAGATTGTGATTTAGGGCTTATACAAAAGAAAAAGGTAGCTATCATTGGCTTTGGGAGCCAAGGACACGCACACGCGGAAAACTTGCGAGATTCTGGAGTAGATGTGGTAATCGGGCTATATAAGGGCGGCTCTAGCTGGGCTAAGGCAGAGGCGAAAAAATTTAAAGTGCTTGAAGTGAGTGAGGCGACAAAAATCGCTGATGTGATTATGATTTTAATCCCTGATGAGCTGCAAGCTGATGTATTTGCTAAGGATATTGCCCCGCATTTGAGTGAGGATAAAATCATCGCTTTTGGACACGGATTCAATATTCATTTTGGGCAGATTATCGCACCAAAGGGAGTTGGCGTGATTATGGTCGCTCCAAAAGCTCCGGGACACACCGTTAGAAGTGAATTTGTAAAAGGTGGTGGGATTCCGGATTTAATCGCAGTAGCACAAGATACAAGCAGAAATGACGCTAAGGCGATTGCCTTAAGCTATGCAAGTGCGATTGGCGGAGGCAGAAGCGGGATTATTGAAACCACTTTCAAAGATGAGACAGAAACAGATTTATTTGGTGAGCAAGCTGTGCTTTGTGGAGGCGTTACGAGCTTGGTAAAGGCTGGATTTGAGACATTAGTAGAGGCGGGATACCCTGAAGAAATGGCATATTTTGAGTGTTTGCACGAGCTAAAATTGATTGTGGATTTAATCTATGAGGGTGGCTTGGCAAATATGCGATACTCTATCTCAAATACCGCAGAATACGGCGATATGGTGAGCGGTCCTCGTGTGATTAATGCAGAATCAAAACAAGCGATGAAGGCAATTTTATGCGACATTCAACAAGGGCGATTTGCAAAAGATTTTATCTTAGAGCGTAAAGCTGGATATGCACGAATGAATGCGGAGAGAAAGAATCTAAGTGAGCATAAAATTGAAAAAGTGGGCAAAAGATTGCGCTCAATGATGCCTTGGATTGGCGCGAATAAGCTTGTGGATACAGATAAAAACTAAGGCTATATGCTATAAATATTTTATCTTGTCTTATGCGGAGTGAGCGGGTATCTAGTATCCTTTTAAAGCCTCATATTAAAGTGTCATAGGGGCGGGTAGTAATCTAGTAGCGATATGTAAGGGGGAGCAAGGCAGCCAAAGCAATCCACGCCAAACGTCATTGCGAGGGGAGAATCACCGAAGCAATCTACAAGTCAGGTATATTCTCACTTATGGGTAAGCAATTTTGAAATCTTGTTTTGGCCAAAAATGATAGGTTTTGCTTGATATTTATTATCTTAACACTTTAGATTTTTTATTTGTCGCAAAAAGAAAAGGTTTCCCCTCTCCCCAACCTAAAAAAGAATAAAGCGGCGGCTTTTTGCCTTTACAGGATTACTTTTTTTGCAATCGGGGAGAACTTCGCTTTTTGTCCTTACGGAATTTGCTTCGCTGCATCCGCTTCTAGCTTCATACGCACGAAGTGCTTATCCACACTTGCAACATCGGCGGAGTGAGAGGTATATCCTCGAAACTGCCCTCTTTTTTCCCGATGTTTTGCACCACGATAGCTGAGCGAGAAAGTGGATAGGATTATTTTAATAAAACCATTGTTTTATATCTTATCACCAAAGGCATTGTATGAAATCTGCTCCTACTTCTCACGCTTATGAATGCGGACTTTCTCCCAAAAGCGATAAAAACTATCTAGGCTATGGCTCAAGTGTGCGCGATAATAAATTGCGTTTTCATAAAGATTCTGCCTCTCAAGACAGAGAGACAGCAAAGCAGAAAACAAAAGAGAGCGCACATTCGCATTTGAAAAACCTCAAAGATTCTCTGCAAGATGTGCTCAAAGCCTCGCAAAAAGAGCAATTTGTGCTAAAAGTATTGATGTTTAGCGCACTCACTCTAGCGATTTTTGGCATTGGCTTTGGGATTTTGGTAAAGTCTATGGCGGTTATCTTTGGTGGATTTGTAGCGCTTATTAGCATGGGATTAGGGGCGCTTAGTGTGGTTACCTCGCGTTATATTTATAAAGAGGATGATGATATTTTTCAATACGGCTATGTGCGATTTGAACCAATGGTGAATCTGTTTAAGTCTTTAGTGCTGGTATTTGTCTGTGTATATGCCTTTATTAATGCAATTCAAAGCATTTTGCACGGAGGATATGCGGTAGAGCTTGGTGGTGCGGCGATTTATAGCCTATGTGCTTGTGTGTTTTGTGCGTTGCTATTTGGCTATACATTAGTGTATGCAAAGGTGCTAGAATCTGATTTGATTAAAGTAGATAATACTGAATGGAAAATCGATTGTGTGCTGTATTTGGGTGCATTGGCAGCTTTTGGAATTATCTATTTGTTGCCATTTTTTGGCTTTGTGCTTATAGATTCTCAAAGTAGCGAGGCTCACCCCCTAGCACGATACATTGACCCTATGCTTTTAGCCCTATTATCCTTACTGCTTTGCGTGTCGCCTATTCGCATAGCTATTGCAAATTTCAAAGATTTGATTATGGTAGCCCCGCCAGAGATCGATGAAAAAATCACAGCGATTATGGAGGCTTTAAGCGCAGAATTTGGCTTTAGCGATTATGATACGCACGTGGCTAAATCAGGTAGATTCTATATGGTAGAGGTGAATATCCTCACAGATAGGAACTTTAAGCCTGTGAGTATGCAGGAATTTGATACGATAAGAGAGCGGATAGAGAAAGCACTAGAGATACCAAGCTATAAAATATGGCTTTCTGTAAGCTGGACGGCAAATCCTAAATGGCTCTGATTTGTTATAACCAAAGTGTAGGCTTGATATAGAAAAGCGTATAGAACCTTGCCCTAAGGCAAGAATTTAGCGAGAGCAGCCACAGCCACCGCTAAAGAGGGTATCTAAAGGCTCTAGGTTTGGCAACTCTGTGATTTCGCTCACAATGTCTTTATAGGCTATTTTGCCATCTTTGATTACAAAAATAGCTCGAGCTAAAAGTCCTTTAAGCGCACCATCGCCGATTAAAACGCCATATTTTTCTCCAAACTCTTTGGCGATAAAATCACTTGCCACTTTAAGGTTGGTAATGCCCTCTGTACTGCAGAATCTGCCCATAGCAAAAGGCAAATCTAAGGTTACAATCACAGCTTCAGCATTTGGATATGAAGCAATTTTTTTATTAAAATCTCTCGCCTGCGTAGCGCATACAGGAGTATCTAGGCTTGGCATAGTTAAAATGATTTGAGCTTTATTGTTAGCTCCACCAATGGTTATATCGCTTAAATCTCCTGCCTTTAGCGTTACGCTAGGAGCAGCTGCGCCTACCTCTACATTATTTCCTAAAAGATTGACCGGGTTTCCTTTGAATGTTACTGAAGCCATTTTTTTATCCTTTTCACAATAATTTTGTTTTAAGTTTTGAGCTTGGCATTATGCCTTGTGAAGATTAATCAAAAGCAAAATAGGGCAATTCAAGGGTATGGGGTGTTGAAATGTAGCAAGGTGTTAGCAAAGATTGATAGAATCTACCCAAGTTGCGTGATTTTGGTTAAAAAGCTTCGCACTCGCTCACTCTTAGGATTCTCAAAAAATGTCTTTGCCGCCCCCTGTTCGATAATCTCTCCATCACTCATAAAGATGATTCTATGCGCGATAGCTTTAGCGAATTTCAGCTCGTGGGTAACAATAAGCATTGTTTGATTATGGATTCTTTTAATTACTTCTAGCACTTCAGCTATTAGCTCCACATCAAGTGCAGAAGTAGGCTCATCAAAGAGCATAATGCTAGGATCTAGGCTTAAGGCTCTAGCTATGGCTACTCTCTGCTGCTGTCCGCCGCTTAGCTCATAGGGATATGCCTTTGCCTTTTGGGCTAATCCCACGGCACCAAGTTGCGCCATTGCCCTATCATTTGCCTCACTCTTAGGCATTTTTTTCACTACTATCAATGCCTCGCTCACATTCTCTAAAATATTTTTATTCACAAAGAGATTAAAATTTTGAAACACCATTGCTGATTTTTGCCGCAGCCTAAACATCTCCTTTTTGCTAAAATGGGCGAAGTTTAGCTCTATGTCATCGATTCTAATACTCCCGCTATCGGGCTTTTCTAGGAGATTGATACTGCGTAAAAGTGTGCTTTTCCCCGCACCACTTGGACCAATAATAGCAACAATCTCGCCCGTTTGCACCTCTAAATTGATATTTTTAAGCACGCGATGGGCTTTAAAGGTTTTGTTAATATGTGTCATTTCTATCATTTGGCATACTTTTTTCTAAATTTGGCAAAATGCTTTTCGATTTTTGAAAACACCGCTTCAAGCACTACGCACATTACCCAATACATCAATGCCGCCATTAAATAGACTTCTAAAAATTTTGAGCTTCTGCCAGATTCTATATCGGCTAAACCCATAAGCTCAGGCACAGCGATAATCGAGGCTAGGGCAGTGTTTTTAACCTGCATAATGAAAAAATTAAGCAAGTTTGGCAAAGTAATCATAAAGGCTTGAGGGAGGATAATGCGCCTTAGGGCTTGAGTATTTGTCATACCTAGTGAGTAGGCTGCCTCGATTTGCCCTTTATCTACATAGAGCAATGCTGCGCGGAAAATCTCGCATAGATACGCACTCGCATAGAGTGAAAACACAATAAGCGCATAGTAGAGACCATCAAGGTTATGCAAATCAATGCCAATGGCATAGCTTTGTAGCACAATAGGTAGCCCATAATAAAACATAAAGAGCTGCACCAAAAGCGGAGTGCCACGAAAAAATGAGATATAGAGCATAAGCAGGGCGTTGAGGTATTTCACCTCATAGACGCGGATAAGCGCGAAAACAAAGCCTAAAGCTGCCCCGCACACAAAAGAGCCAATAGCTAGGAAAAATGTAAGCGGCAGGGCGGGAAGCAGCGTAAAAAATGTCTGCAAAAAATAGGACGTATCAAACATTATTGGCTTAAGTCTTTACCAAAGTATTTTATGCTTAGATTCTGCAAGTCTTTAGCGTCTATGGCTTTTTTGAGCGCAGCAGAAATGGCATCTCTAAGCTCTACATCTTTTTTGTTAAACACAAAATACACCGGCGTTTTATCAAGGATTATATCTGTAGCTTTGAGCTTGATATTTTGTGCCTTAGCGATGTTAATTGAGCTAATGGGTTCGCCTATGATGGCTTGGATTCTATCTGCACCCAAATCGGCGATAAGGGCAGGAGGATTCTTATAGTATTTAATCTCTATTTTTAGCTCGGGGTGGGCTTTAAGGTAGTTTTCTAAATCGCGTGCATAGTTGCTCCCCACGCTCACGCCAATTTTCTTGTCATTAAGCTGTGTAAAGTCGCTAATGCTTTGATTCTCGCGGATAATCACGCCGCTAATATCATTAAAATATGGATAATGAGAGAAAATATATTTTGCCTCACGCTCCTTAGTCTTGGTGATTTGATAGGCTAAAAGGTCAAATTTACCACTATCTAGCCCGGGAAATACTGCATTCCACTGCACCCCATTGAATTTAAATACAAGCTTTGGGTCGTGTTTGCTTAGAATCTTTAGTACCTCAATGTCATAGCCTGCCATTGCATTTGCCCTATCGACAAATGCAAAAGGGCGATAGGCATTGCTTGTGCCTACTTCTATGGGTGATTTTATATCTTGGGCGTGTGCACTTACAAGGCTAAGCAACCCTACCAGAGCGCCCATAAGCCATTTTCTATATTGTTTCATTTGCTCTCCTTTTATCTAAAGAAATATTATAGAATCTAAACCTTAAAATGCACTTGATAGGAAAGATAGTATTTTAGCTAAACACCTCTTTTTAAGGTGTAATGGCGGAGTGAGAGTATATCCTTAAATGATGATACTAAGGGGGAAAGCAGATAATTTATCAAACCTGCTTTACATTTTGTGTGAAAAGAGGTTTGATGCTAATGGTAGCCGATGTGTGTCGGCTCCCCTACTATTTACAATTAACTTAATCCTAAAGCATATTAGATGTAAAGGCGAGCGATCTGAGAGAGCAGATAGATTAGAATCCAGATTGAATAGTATATTACGTGCCACTAAAGAAGCATTAAAAAATGATATTGCAAAAATTAAAGCTTTAGATAAAAAGACAAATCCTAATAGTAACGTAGAGCCTAAAGGATACAGAGTAGGAAAGGTGTCGCTTCAGCAAGTATCAATTAATAAGACAAATAGGAAGGATTGGTATTCGATTCACGTTGATTGATAAAGGCTCGTATACTTTATTTAAATTCCCCAGAAAATCTAGTTCGTATATTGGGTAGAGATATATCAAATTTTATTAATATGAAAGGTTGTAAAGTAAAAGAAGTAAGATTTTACGTTTTGTCAAAAACAAGAATAACCTTTTCCGTTTCATTTTTTGTTCTGGATTAGATAAATGCTAGCCCCTACACTCACTCCGCTTAAATCTTACCAGCAATACTCACAGGTATCATGGTATAGAGAAAAGGAACCCTCTCAAGGAGAGCGAAATAGTAAGAGTAGTGTTAAGAGAATAGAATAGGTAGAAAAAACATATCTGCTAAGAATCCGGAAAATATATAACCCCTTTCTTTGCAGAGGAGAGTATATGAAATAAGGGTCTTTTTGTAAAAAAAAGAAATAGCTTATAATTTAGTATAGCGTCTCTGCTACATTGATTACTATAAGTGCCAATTCTGCATTGAGAGGCTTTTTGCCTTAGCATTTATATGGATTCTCGCACGATGAGGCTCTCTCCTAAATCTAAAGATTCTATAATTTTCTGCTCTAATGCCCTCTGTTCCCCATTATCTACTTCGTGGTCATAGCCTAAAATATGTAAAAAGCCGTGAATAAAAAGCAAGGCAATCTCATCTTGTGTGCTATGCCCTAGCCTTTGTGCGACACTTTGAGCTAATTCTACATTTATCACCACGCTACCTAGACATAGCCCCATAGCATTTTTGCTAAGATTTGCACTATCCGCACATATATTTTGAAAGCATATATCATCATAGTGCAAAGGGAAGCTTAGCACATCAGTTGCGCTATCTTTGCCCCTTGTTTGTAGATTTAGCTTTTGCATAGAAGGATTATCATTTGCTAATACCTCTAGGCTAAATGCGCTAAAATCCCCCTGAATCACGCCCAAATCCCCTATCCGCGCTAAAAGTGATTCTAAGAATCCTAGCGAGGCATAATGCTCTTTACATATATCAAGTGTAGGCATTGCTTTAGCCATAAACGCTCCATTGTGCAAAAAAAGTGAAATTTATGTTTCTATGGTGCGAGTATAGCCATAAAATGCTTTTAAAGTGCTATAATTCACACTCTTTTATTAGCACTTTAGCAAGAGGCAGGGCAAGGATAATGGTAGATTATGGCATTAATTTTTGGAGTAATAATGACTTTATTATCGCCGATGGCAAGGTAAAGGTGAATCATAAGCATAAACCAGCGCTGATTGACATCGTCCAAGAAGCCCGAGAGAGAGGCTATAAAGGACCTTTGCTCTTACGTTTCCCGCATTTAATTAAAAATCAAGTGGATAAGGTGTTTAAAGCCTTTGAGGGCGCCATTAAGGAGTATTCTTATAAGGGTAAGTTTAAAGCGGTATTTCCCTTGAAAGTTAATCAAATGCCTAATTTTGTGCTTTCACTTGTAGAGCAAAGTAAAGATAAATGCTATGGGCTAGAGGCAGGGAGTAAATCCGAGCTAATCCTTGCTATGGCTTACACGAATGAAAATGCTCCCATAACGGTGAATGGCTTTAAAGACAAGGAGATGATTTCTCTAGGCTTTAGCGCAGCAAATATGGGACACGACATTACGCTTACGATTGAGGGGCTAAATGAGCTAGAGACGATTATCGAGGTGGCAAAGGAGCTAGGCGAACCCTACCCCAACATCGGCTTAAGAATCCGCCTTCACAGCACGGGTATGGGCATTTGGGCGAAAAGCGGAGGTATAAACTCAAAGTTTGGATTGACAAGCACAGAGCTTTTAGAGGCGATTAATATGCTTGAAAAAGAGCAATTACTGCATAAATTTACAATGATTCACTTTCATATAGGCAGTCAAATCAGTGATATTTCACCGCTTAAACGTGCTATTAGAGAGGCAGGGAATATCTATGCGGAGTTACGCAAAAAAGGTGCGGAGAATCTGCAATGTGTCAATATCGGCGGAGGCTTAGCGGTGGAATATACCCAGCACGAGGGTGCGAATAATCGCAACTATACATTGAGCGAGTTTAGCGGCGATGTAGTGTTTTCCCTGCGTGAGATTGCTAAGAATAAAAATGAGCCAGAGCCGGATATTTTTATTGAATCTGGACGTTTCATCGCGGCAAATCACGCCGTGCTCGTTGCCCCTGTCTTAGAGCTATTTTCACAAGAATATGACGAGAAGGCTTTGAGGCTTAAAGAGCATAATCCTCCGCTTATCGAGGAGCTTTTTGACCTCTATAATAGTGTGGTGGAGAAAAATGCAATTGAATATCTGCACGATAGCCTAGATCATATGGAATCTTTGCTCACACTTTTTGATTTGGGTTATATTGATTTACAAGACCGCTCAAATACTGAAGTACTCGTGCATTTGATTATTAAAAAAGTGATTAAGCTCTTAAAACATAAGAATTTTAATGAAATTTTGCAGATTCAAGAGCAGGTGCAGGAGCGCTATTTGCTAAATTGTAGCTTTTTCCAAAGTCTGCCTGATTATTGGGGATTAGCACAGAATTTCCCGGTAATGCCCCTTGATAGGCTTAATCGCCGCCCAAATCGTAGCGCGAGTTTGTGGGATATTACTTGTGATTCCGATGGAGAGATTGCATTCAATGCGCAAAAACCCATCTTTTTGCACGATGTTGATGTAACCAAAGAGGAGTATTTCTTAGGATTCTTTTTGGTGGGAGCGTATCAAGAGGTGCTAGGTATGCGGCATAATCTTTTCACACACCCTACAGAGTTTAGTGTGAGCTTTAATGATGATAGTAAGGGACACGAGCTAACCAATCTCATTGAAGCACAGACGATTTTAGATGTGCTTGATGATTTAGACTATGATACAAAGGACATCGAGCGGCGATTGAAGCAGCACATTGAGGATAATGAGAGTCTAGATAGTGAGGGTAAGAAAGATATGCTTGGGCGGCTTTATGTGATGTTAAGTGAGAATGGCTATTTGCGCACAATTACAACTAAGGGAGAATAGGCACAAGTGGAATCAAATATATCAAATCAACACATAGCACAAACAGAACAAAAAGTGGGTTTGTGGCGTATCATTAAAGAGGATTTTTGCATAGTGAGGCAAAAAGATCCCGCTATTAATCGCAGCATTGAGCTGTTTTTCAACTATCCCGGATTGATTGCGCTCGTGCATTATCGCATTGCCCATCGTTTCCACAAAGCTGGATTCAAAGTATTGGCGCGTATCATCATGGGGCTTACGGGCTTTATTACTAATGTCGATATTCACCCCGCAGCACAAATAGGCAGACGCGTGTTTATCGACCACGCTACTGGTGTAGTGATAGGCGAAACCGCCGAGGTGGGAAATGATGTGATGATTTATCAAGGGGTAACGCTAGGGGGCACGAGTTTAGATAAAGTCAAGCGACATCCTACAATTGAAGATGGCGTGGTGATAGGTGCGGGAGCGAAGATTCTAGGGAATATACGTATCGGGGCGAATGCAAAAATTGGGGCAAATTCTGTAGTAATTAAAGATGTGCCCAAAGACTGCACGGCGGTGGGAATCCCCGCACGTGTGATTGTAAAGGGGCGCGCACAAGGTATAAATGCGGTAAATAAGCTACCTGATATTGATAGAGCGCTGTTTGAGTATCTTTTCAAGCGTTTGCAGATGTTAGAATCTACTACAGAGTGCTGCCATACAAAAGAGCTAGAGGAACTAAACGCGCTCTATGCACATTTTTTAGAAGCATTAAAGGGATAGCGTTTATTAGAGGGAGTCAAGGGAGGATTCTCAACCTCTAAAATGTATTTGGTAGAGAAAGTGTTAGTTTTACCCTTAAGGGATTTGTTTAGAGGCTGCATAAGTGCGTTCTTTTATGCTTGCAGGATTTTGCTATTTTTTAAGCAATTCACCTGCAATTGAAGCAGCTCCACCCGTCTTTTCATCAGCTTTTTTTCATAGCTTTTTGCTTTTGTTTTTCAAGCTCTGCTTTTTGTTTTTCAACTTCCGCATTAGCGGCGTTTTTAAGCTCTTTTTTTGTGTCTTCTGTGATGTCTTTAACACTTTTGCCACTTGCTAAGTCAGAAGCTGCTCCTAGAGCCTTGTCTTTAATGTCAAAAGCATTTGCGAAAGTACCACAAACTGCTACGGCTAACAAAACCGAAATAACTTTTCTCATGGAATCTCCTTATGATTTTGAAATTGCGAAAAAACGCGAACTATTTATATCAAAAAAAAAAAAAACGAAAGAAAAGAATCAAATAGTGATAAATTATTGATGTGATGTGTCGTTTATATCCATATCGTTGGGATTTGGATTCCAGCATAGGCTTGAGTGAATCCACGCCTCATAAGCCTTATGAGACTGTGCTTCAAATGCTATGATTTCAGGCACATCATAGCTATGGAGCTTTAAGAGCAGGGCTTGTATATCCTTGTAATATGAGGGTAGCGTTTTAAACGTGAGTAGCCATTCCTTTGATTGATGTATCGTGTAGTCTTGCTCTTTGCTTTCTCTCCAAAGATAGGCACTTGTGATCTTATGATACTGTGCACAGGCTACAAGGTGCGATTCTAAAAGTGATTGAGCTAAAAACTTAGCTTCCTTTTTGCTAGCGGTGGTAGTGTGGATAATGAGCATAGGAATCTCCTTTTTTATCGTATTGGTTGTGATTATAGCTTAATTTCTGTTTCTATTTTTTGCAATGCAGTCCCGCATTTAAGGCTAACTTTTTTAATTAGGAATAAATATAAAGAAGGTAAAAAATCAAAGAAAATTATCTCTTATTCCTAGTAAAACCTTAATATTAAAGCTATTTAGGATTATCATTTATGTGTATATAACATTCTAGGAAACTCGCAGTTTTTAAAAGTATTATTTGTTGTCGTGCTTCATCTTTTGAGTGTGTTATATATGTTTGCCCAGCTATCACAGACAGCTCCTTGTAATGCTGGAGGGTATTAATGTAATATCACGACTAATACTACTAACACAACTACTTTTTATTCAATAGCAATGGAACACAAGATACGACAATCACTATCAGCCCTAATGTTGTCCTCAGTATGCAAGAGAATGTAAAATTGGGGTAATTACTAATCGTAATACATCTGGCAATGCTCTTAATTATTAATATAGGGCAGGGGGTGATAATCATCCCTAGAGCGGAGAGGGGTTCCTATTACGTAGTGATGCTGGCACAAATACCATAGCCAATCATTCTGGCACAAGAGTGAGCCTCACGGGCGGCATTACCAATTAATCCATTTTGCTTTGATGTTTTGCTGTAAAATAAGTGTTAGCTCTTTTTTATGCGCACTATGCTTTAAAAATACACTTGCAATGTAATTTTTTGCAAGATTTGCTTTAATTTATTTAAAGTGCAAAGGCAAGATAGAATCCCTGTTTCTTTTATTATTTGTGAAACCCTTAGATTTATGCTACCTATTCGCCATTATGAGTATAAAAGTTTAAAAAATCTTTATCCATTTTTGCAAACACAATCAATTTTGCTATACTTAGATACTACCAAATTTCACACAAAGGACACATTATGAAAATTACTTACACCCTCACAGATGAATCTCCCGCTTTAGCGACATATTCATTTTTACCCATTGTTAAGGCATTTTTAAAGCACGCCAATATCGATGTAGTAACTGCTGATATCTCGCTTTCTGCTAGAATCTTAGCGCAATTCCCCAATTCTTTAAATCCTAATCAGCGCGTAGAGGATACACTCTCGCTTTTAGGTGAGCTTGTCAAAACACCTGATGCGAACCTTATCAAAACGCCCAATATCTCCGCTTCAATCCCCCAACTAAAAGCTGCTATCAAGGAGCTTCAAGCAAAGGGCTATAATGTGCCAGAATTTCCCGATGAGCCAAAAAATGATAATGAGAAAAATATCAAAGAAAAATACCAAAAAGTGCTAGGCTCGGCTGTGAATCCTGTACTGCGTCAAGGCAATAGCGATAGGCGCAGCACAAATGCAGTCAAATCCTACGCGCAGAAAAATCCCTATCGTGTCGTGCCTTTTAATAAAGATTCTAAAAGCTGTGTCAGCTATATGAAAGAAGGCGATTTTTTTGATAATGAAAAGGCGGTTTTGATAGTATCTCCCACTACGGCTAAGATTGTATTTAGAGATTCTAATGGTGAAAAGGTGCTAAAAGAAGGGCTAAAATTGGAGCAAAATGAGATTTTAGACGCCACTTTTATGGATACTAAAAGGTTAAGCGCATTCTATGAAGCACAGATAGAATCCTGCAAAAAGCAAGATATTCTCTTTTCTTTGCATTTGAAAGCCACAATGATGAAAGTAAGCGACCCTGTGTTATTTGGCTATGCAGTTAAGGCGTATTTCAAGGAGCTTTTTGAGGGCTTTAAAGATGAGTTAGAAAGCTTAGGCGTAAATGCAAATAATGGCGTGAGTGAGCTTTTAGCAAAGATAGAATCTAGCCCCAAAAAAGCGCAGATTCTTGCAAGATACAATGAGATTTTAGAAAAAAGTGCCAAAATTTCTATGGTAAATTCCGACAAGGGCATTACTAATTTGCACGTTCCAAGCGATGTGATTGTCGATGCTTCTATGCCTGCTATGCTTAAAAATGGTGCAAAGCTATGGGATAAAGAGGGCAAGGAATGTGATGCAAATGCGGTGATTCCGGATAAAACGTATGCGACTATTTATGAAGCCGTGATTGAGGATTTAAGGGCAAATGGCACACTTAATCCTGCGAATTTAGGAAGTGTAAGTAATGTGGGGCTAATGGCAAAAAAAGCACAAGAATATGGTTCACACGATAAGACATTTATCGCGCCTAATGATGGGGAATTTGTAATTTTAGATGCGGATAATAAAGTGCTACTTTCTCACAAAGTGCAGAAAGATGATATTTATCGGGCAAATCAAGCAAAGTATGACGCTGTGCTAAATTGGATTGATTTAGGCATTGAGAGGGCGGATATTACGGGTGATAAAGCGATTTTCTGGCTTGATGAAAAACGCGCGAGTAATAAAATTATGATTGATTTAGTGCAAAAACGATTGAAAGAAAAGGGCAAAGATATCGCTATTCTTGCCCCTAAAGAAGCCTGTTTAGAGTCTTTAAAGCTCATTCGCGCAGGGAAAAATGCCATTTCTATCACAGGCAATGTGTTGAGAGATTATCTCACGGATTTATTCCCGATTTTAGAGCTTGGCACGAGTGCGAAAATGCTATCTGTCGTGCCTATGCTTAATGGTGGAGCGATGTTTGAGACAGGTGCGGGCGGGAGTGCGCCTAAGCAAGTCGAGCAGCTCGTAGATGAAAATCATTTGCGTTGGGATAGCTTAGGTGAGTTTTTAGCCTTGCAGGCAAGCCTTGAGTTTTACGCACAAAAGTGCAATAGCTCTAAGGCAAAGGTGTTGGCTGATGCGCTTGATAGTGCTATTGGGCAGTGGCTTAATAATAATAAAGCTCCTTCACGCAAGGTAGGCGAGGACGACAATCGCACGAGCCATTTTTACTTGACATTATATTTTATACAAGCCTTAGCAAAGCAAAGCGCAGATACGCAAATCGCTGCATTTTTCACACCCTTAGCCGAAGAGATAATATCAAAAGAAGCCACAATCCGCAATGAATTTAATGGTGCACAGGGTAAAAAGGTCAATTTAGGCGGATATTATAAATTTGATGATATAATGGCGGAGAAAATTATGCGCCCAAGCAGTAGTTTCAATGCGATTATTGAAAGGATTACTAAGGGTTAAGTTTAACTTCGATGATTGGAGGGATTAAAGAATGAGTATGAAAATGATAGTTGCACGTGTGCTTTGTTTGGCTTTATCGTGCCATATTTGCGCTCTTGGAGCTACCAATACAAATACAAGAACCACGGCTGCTAAAAAAGCTAGGCAAGCCCCGTCTAAGCAGGTATCACAATTAAAGAGCTTTAATTATGAACTAGGCGTGGCTGCTGAAAGCTATAGCTATCACGAAACTCAAAATAACGAACAGGTAATGAAAATATCAGGGCTTATGTATGGAGTGCAAGGAGGCATTACGCACAATGTTACATCTTCTTTTAGACATAGCTTAAATGCAGCCTATTACACAAGTGCTAATACTCGATATGATGGACACGTTTGCCCAAATCAAGGTGGTAGAGATCAATGTCAGCCATACAAAGCAGATTCGAGTGATTGGTTTTCTTTTGCGCAATATATGATTAATCCGCGAGTGCAAATAGATGATGCGATTATTGGTTATAACTTGGGTGCAGGCTATCGGTATTTGTTTAATGACGTGGATTCTATATCTGCGTATAGACGTGAGCAACATTATGTGTATTACTTGCTGGGGCTTGATATATCCGCGCCTCTTTCGCCTAGAGTTTATGCTAGCTTTATGGCACAATATCGAGGGCTTATCAAAGGTTGGAATAAATCTTATGCAACAGATATTGGTTGGGACTATGATTTATCTTTCACGCAGACACGTGGAAGTGGGTATTATCTCGCTTTAAGGGGCGATTACAAATATAATAGAAACTCTTCCTACTTTATGAAGATTTATTATGAATATTGGAATATTTTAGATTCAGACTTTCAAACTGCCTATCAAAATGGTCAGTCTTTGGGCAGTTATGTAGAGCCAAATAACTATACACATAGTATAGGGGTAAATGTAGGCTTAGCTTTCTAAGGTTTGTCTAGACAAGACCTTTTAGCCCTTGAAGGATTAACCGCCTTTTGCGTTGAATGCCCTTACGGGATTCATCTAAAGAACTTTTGCTTTGTAAGCACAGATTCACGTAGGCTTTCACCTCTCTTCTGCTGGAGCGTCTCCCACCTTCACTTTAAAGATATACCCTCTTCTACAAAGAGAGCGGGGAAGTTGAGCCTTCTCATAAAAAATAGAATATAAATTCTCTAATTTCCCCACAAGTGGATATATCCTCACTTGCATAAAAATAAAATTGCACGAAGTGCAGACATTAAAAGTGCAGGTCGGGGGTGGGGATATAAGGGGGAGCGAGAGGGAGCAATCCAACGAGCTGTCTTCTTTAAGCCCCTCCCCCTTATAGATAAAGAAAATAGACTTAGAGATTCTAAGCCTTAGAATCTTACTTGATGAAATCCCGCAAGGGTAAAATAAGGTGAAGCCGCAATTTTAACTCTATCTTTCAGGCGGAAATAGAGGGCTTAGCTCTTATTCTTAAGAGCTTTTACAAATGTAGATTAGCATTTCGTGCAAATGCGAGGGCTTTAGCCCTGATAGCGAAGGCATAGATAGATTAGAATCTAAAGGCTATTCCCTCAAAGATTTTAGGCGCGAATATCAAGCAAATGTGTTTGAGCTTTGTAGGTTGGTTCTTCTTCTGTTAAACCCTCTGCATTTTTATGTGAATCTTGGGCTTGTTTTTTCTCACTTTCCCTCTCGCGTTTTTTCTCTTGTTTGTCATCGGGGTTAATTGCTTGGACTTCGGGCGAGGGAGAGACTTCCTGCACGGCTTTAAGCTTATCGACAAAGTCTTGCATATTTGCATTAAGCGTAAAATCTACTTTTTGCATATTGTTTGCGTGTTGAATACTGCCAAGCTGGGAGTTTTGATTGATATATGTAACATTACCAATAGGACTAAGTGCCATAATAACCTCCTTTTTGCTTTATAGAATATCGTCTTTTTTTTCAAACGATCGTTTTTGGCAAAACAAAAATAGCAAATACGATTCTAAATTTGCCTACTCACAAGTAAAGCCTCACTTGTATAAATAAATCACACGAAGTATTTGCGGCACAATATTTAGTTTGCGCAATCATTCAAGCCCATAAAGTTAAATGACTAAATCCTGCCCTCTATCGAGAAAAAAAATGCTCTACCACTCGCGCGGTAATAGCTATAATAAGTGTGATTAAAAAGATTTGTGATATTAGCACCCATCTCAAAATGCTTGTTGATTTTCCAACCTAGCTTGATATCAGCAATTGTGTAGCTATCAGTAGCTCCATATATACCACTAGGCGTGAGCTTATTATCCGCATTTTTATAGGGCTTACTTGCATATTCTACCCCAAAACTCCCATATATCTTAGAGCCATCATAGCTAATCGCGCTATATGCTAAATGACTAGGCACACCAGCGACTTTATTTCCCTCTGTGCTTTTCTCTAAGCTTTTTAAAATTACAGAATCCATAAAAGTATAGGTAATATGCACATTTATGCCATAGCCCACAGGGAGAGAAAGGCTAGATTCTATGCCTTGTATGCGATTTTTACCCAGATTGTCATATGCCCCTCGCAGAGTCGGGTTAAAATATGAACTTGAATACTGCATAATGGCATTGCTTGTTGTGTTATTAAAATAATACATTTTCACTATGCCATATTGTGTGTTAAAAGTCATAGGAATATCCTGCTCTATCCCTATATCAAAGCTTAGCACATTTTCAGGCTTTAAGTTTGGATTGCCCTTTATAGCTGTGCCATCAGTAAGGTTTCTATTACTAAACATCTGCGCGAAAGTAGGGGCTTTGAAAGCCTCACCAAAGGAGAGTTTGAATCTTGTGAGCGTATGCGGGGTAAAATTAAGCGATATTTTAGGGCTAAGTGTTTGTTTGGTATTATTGCTATATATATCATTATCTTTATATATCCCATAGCCCTGCCAATAGTCATATCGCACACTTATGTTGCTATAAAATCCCCTAAGATATTTATTCCAATCGCCCTGCCATTGTGTAAAAACACCTATAGCTTGAGTTTTACCTCCTTGCTTATAGCCACTTGTAGGAGAATCGCTAAGAGTTGCATTCATATCTTTCCAATTTTCAATATAATGTTTTTGCTGCGTGTAGTGATTATGCCGATATTGTGCGCCCACTAAAATTTTATGAGATTCATTAAGGGATAAGGCATACAGCATATCGAGATTATTTGTTTGGTATTTATGGTTGGTTTGTGAGCCATCGCCGCCATAAATGCTTGTATTTGCATTTGTTGGATTTACCCCACCATCAGGATTATTGAATCTATCCCACCCAAGGATATTATAAAACTTCACTTCTATGTGGCTATCGTGCGGCAAATAATGCTTATAGTTTAAAGATGAGATGAGCTGCGCGTAAGCTTCCTTGCCGATATTTCTACCATAGAGAATGGGTGCGGGTTTGCCACTATCCACATCGGCATTATTACCATAGCTAGGAATGCCATTTTGTGTAATAAATGTGCTTTGATTCTTATGGTCATATTGATACATATTCCACCGCAAATAGCCACTTAATGTGCCATTATCGCTTGTATCAAGTTCGGCTTTGAGTGAGCTATCATAGGTTGTGTAGGCTTGTGCGCCCATATCACCGATATTATATCGCAATGCCCCGCTGTTAGAATCTAATGTAGGCTTTGCACCTTGATAACCGCTCACATCTGCTACCACGACAGAATCCGCCGCATAGCCTTGTGAAGTAGTGATGCCCAATGAAGCCTTAAGGCGCAATCTTTTATCTAGTAGTGCATCGCCTATACTCATAAAGCTATGAAAAGTATTTTTAGGCGCAAATGATGTGCCTAGGGCATTACCATAACCAAAGATAGCTTTTGCACTAAATGCAGTAGGCATTGTAGTAATGAAATTAATCGCTCCAGCCACCGCACCGCTGCCATAAATGTTTGAAAATGCCCCTCGTACTACTTCAACCTGGGCAATGTCGCTAGAATCCATCGCGGTAAGCATTTTTGTGTTATTGTTAATATCATTTAAGATAATACCATCAACCATAATAGCTGCACCGCTTAAACCTCGAATCCTTACGCTATCAAATGTATCCATACCACGTGACTTACTCTGTTGTAACCCCTCATATCCCCTTAAAGTATCGCTAAACTTGCGATTAGGACGCAAGGCAATATCTTTTTGGCTCACTACACTGACATTACCCGGAGCTTCATCAATAGCCGTATCTATGCGTGATATACTTACTATGCTTTGAGAAAGTGTTACAGAATTTAGCTCTTTAGCATTGATTATTGAATAAGCAGATAAAATAGCCATAATAGAAATGGATAAGATTCTAAGCTGCATAATAATACCTTTTATGTAAATAGTTTTATAAATATTACTATAATATGAAATATATTAAATTAGTATTACTATCAAATAATAATCTTGCTAGAATGACTAAAAATATTACAAAAAACTACATTTTATTATCTATATATCAGGAAGAATGATTTTTGCAGCAGTAGTCTCTTGTCTGTTTATGATTTTTCACGAATATGTTTTAGAATCTAAGCTTTGTTTTTATACAATTTCATCTCCTCTTATCCTATCACGCACAAGGCTTTATATTTATGATAAGTAAGCATTCAATCGAGGCTCTCAAGCAACAAATAGATATTATAGAAATTGTTGGTGCGTATGTGGAGCTAAAAAAGGCTGGGAGTAACTATGTAGCCTGCTGTCCCTTCCATAATGAAAAGACGCCTAGCTTTGTGGTAAGCCCTGTAAAAGGATTCTATCACTGCTATGGCTGTGGCGTGGGGGGCGATGCGATTAAGTTTCTTATGGAATATGAGAAAATTAGCTTTGTAGAAAGTGTGGAAAAAATCGCTGCGATAATGGGCTTTACGTTGGAAAGAGACAAACAATATGAAAAAAAGCCCCAAAGCCTTATACTTGATGAGATGATGAGATTCTATCAAAAATGCCTCCTCTCCCATCAGGCTTCACTTGATTATCTTGCCTCAAGGCATATTTCTAATGCCAGTATAGAAACTTTCCGCTTGGGCTATTGCGGGGCAAGTTTTGAAAGTCTTAATTTCATTAAGCAAAAAAATCTTAGCAAAAAAGAGGCGCTAGATTTTGGCGTTATCGGGCAGGATAGCGGACGTGAATATGCGCGTTTTAGCAATAGAATTATCTTTCCTATACATTCCCCTAATGGCAAGGTAGTAGGCTTTGGTGGGCGCACCATAAGTGGCGATAGGGCAAAATACATTAACTCCCCCCAAAGCAAAGTATTTAACAAATCACGCTTACTCTATGGCTATTACATTGCCAAAGACAAAATTTACAGGCAAAAAAAAATCATCGTGTGCGAGGGCTATCTTGATGTGATTATGCTTCATCAGGCAGGGTTTGATTGCGCAGTGGCTACGCTTGGCACAGCCCTTACCAAAGACCATATACCGCTTTTACGCAAAGGTGAGCCAAAAATCATCTTAAGCTATGATGGAGATAAAGCAGGTATAAATGCTGCCTTCAAAGCAGCGCAAATGCTCTCTCACGCGCATTGTGATGGCGGGGTGGTCATCTTTGCCAATGGAGCCGACCCTGCGGATATGGTGGTAAATAAGCAAATCAATGAACTTAATGAAATCTTTGCCGCTCCTATGCCCTTTATTGAGTTTGTTCTCACACATATCGCGCAAAGTTATGCCCTTGAAAATCCACTACAAAAAGAAAAGGCATTAGCAGAATCTACACAATTCCTCCATACATTAACGCCCCTTTTACAGGAGGAATACAAGCCCCTTGTAGCGCGGCTGCTTTCTGTGCCTACGCGACTTATCCATACCCAACGCACACAAGCCCCCTCGCTCCCGCCTCAGCTCCTCCTCCATACGCAAGATATTGCCGAACTCACTTTGATTAAAACATTCCTAGAGCAGCCTACATTCATTGATTTTGCGATTGAATACATTGACATATCGCTTTTTAGCTCTAAAAAAGAAGAGTTTCATCTTCTTATGAATCAGCAATACGAAGCCCCGCCGCTCCTAAGTATTGCTATTAATGATAAGATAAAACCTTTAAGCGATTTACCGAGCCTTAAAGAACATTTGCGATTATTCATCACTAAAGCGTATGAACGTCTCTTAGCGCATATACCTCATAGCGATATGAGTTTGCAGGATAAAAATGCGTTAATTAAGGATACAAAACATAAAATTCTACAACTCAAACAAGGAGAATTACTGCCCTATGTTAGCCCTAGCACTTTTTAGCGGAGGCTGTGATAGCCTCATTTCTATGAAACTCCTCAAAGACCAAGGCATTGATGTGATTGCCTTGCATTTTGACATCGGCTTTGGAGGGAATAAAAGTAAGCTTACATATTTTCAAAATGCCACCGCGCAAATTGATGTGAAACTTCAAATCCTCGATATTAAGCGGCAATTCTTTAATGATGTGCTTTTTAAGCCAAAATATGGCTATGGCAAATACTTCAATCCCTGTATTGACTGCCACGCGAATATGTTTGCTAATGCATTTGATTATCTGCTAGAGGTAGGGGCGGACTTTGTCATCAGTGGAGAGGTTTTAGGGCAACGTCCCAAATCGCAACGCAAAGAAGCCCTCGACCAAGTAAGAAAGCTCGTGCGACGTATCGGGGAAAATGCGAAGTTTGATAGTCTCCTTTCACGCGATGGAAGCAATCCTAATAAGCCTAGATACCTTGATGAGCTGCTTTTGCGCCCTATGAGTGCTAAGCTCCTAGAGCCAAGCTTCCCGGAGAAAATGGGCTGGGTAGATAGAGAAAAATTACTTGATGTGAGTGGGAGAGGGCGTACAAGGCAACTTGAGATGATTAAAAACTATGGATTCAAATATTTTGAAAAGCCCGGTGGAGGCTGCCTCCTCACACAAGATTCTATCGCGCTTAAAATCAAAGACCTAAGCGCTCATCGTCAAATGCAGTTTGAGGATATAGAAATGATTAAAGTCGGGCGTTATCTTGTGCTAGATGAGGGTGCAAGGTGTGTCATCGCGCGTAATGAAGAGGAAAATGCCAAACTTAAACAACCTAATCCTTTAATGGAGCATATTGTCTTGCTTGATTGTGTAGGACCGCTAGGCATTGTAGAATCTAATGCTTCTAGGAATGATAAAATATTAGCTGCGCGTATTGCCCTAAGCTATGCAAGAACGCAAGAGACAAACGAATATAGAGTGCAAATTGGCGAGGAGGTGTATTCCCTGTTGCCGCTTGATAGACAAAGTGCGCAAAGCTATTTGCTTTTGAGATCATAAAATAGAATCTAGCATTACGCTACGCTATCATTAGAGCAGTTTCTCACTTAAGGGGTAAAAATGGGTTTTGATATTATGGGCTTGCATATATGGGATCTTAGTCAGCCATTTGGCTATTTTGAAGCATTTAGTGGCATTATCGTGGTGCTTTTATGTGCTGCCTTAGTATTTGGAGTATTGCGATATTTCCGCCCTCCACGAGGATAAAAATATTAAATGTTTTTGCCCTTTTTTACTCTATGGGTTTAAATAGGCTTTATCCTATCCCTTTCTATGAGCGGTTTAAGCCCTAAAGGCTGTGAATTAAGGTGTTAGATTTGATAATACGGGCTTTATTTACTTACTAGGAGGATTTATGAAAAAATTGAGTTTAGTAGCTTGTGCGATATTGTTTGCTGGGTGTTTATCAAGCTTGCCTACATTACAAGCAGATTTGGAAGAAAGCGCAAAGACACAAGTGGCTCAACAAATACAAAAACCCTTAGAGCTTACGTATGGCAAAGTGCTTAATGAAGAAGAGCTTGTAAGCCTTAATCAATGTGTGTCAGGGGAGATTGTGCGCCAACTTACACAAGAAGAGAAGTTGTTTCTAGGTGGCAGTGCGGTTGAAAAAGCATCAGTGGTAGAGAGTGCAAAAAGCACAGCACAAAAGCTTTTGCCCACAAGTGATGAGGTAAAAAATGCTATTAAAACCTGTTCTGTGGCTATTGGTATAGCAAAAACCATTGAGAAACTTAAGTAAGCATATCCTTTTAATTTTCTTTATTATGCAATCCATATCCTTTGTTATGCTGCACAAAGCTTACAAGGCTTAATTGCATTTGCGTAAAATATTTACTCTATATCAAGCTCTCTGCTATAATTTTACCTATAAGTAAAAAGGAAAAAGTCAAAAGTAGAGCTTGATATTTTGGAAACCCTCATATTAGCCTCTCTTATAGTTATATTTGGGATTTTATTACAAATGCATAGATGCACTTCAGGGAATCTACCTCGTATCAGGGCTTTTGATATTTTTTGCGATTTTGCGTATGCTCTCAATTGGAATCCGTGTAAGCATTTTAGCTTGGGTTTTGTGCTTCTTAAAATGCTTGATCGTAATAATGAGTAATTTCTATTTTACTATCTCTAGCTTTGAGGCTACAAAGCCGCGTGGATAATTTCTCTAAAACTTTCTATTTTCAAACTCGCCGAACCTACTAGCACACCTGAAACATTTTGCAATGCAAGAATCTCCCCTGCATTAGTGCCATTCACACTACCACCATAAAGCAAAGGTGCAGGTGTGAGGGTGGAGAGCATATTATGTGTGGCTTGAATCTGCTCCATTGTAGCACTAACCCCTGTGCCAATCGCCCAAATAGGCTCATACGCGATAATAAGTTGAGGATAGCTCACATCAATACCACTAAGCTGTGCACTTAAAAAGTCTTTAAGCGCATTCTCTCCCCTCTGCCGCACTTCTAGGGGCTCACCTATGCAGTAATATATACAGAACCCCGCTGCTTTATAGAATTGAAACTTTTTGTTGATGAACTCTTGGGATTCGCTAAATAATGTGCGCCTCTCACTATGCCCTATTAAAATGCGTGAGATATGAAATTCTGTTAATTGACTTAGCCCGATTTCTCCTGTGAATCCACCATTTAAAGCAAAATAAGCATTTTGCGCTCCTATATGAAAATGTGTGAAATCATCATTAAGCAAGGCGCTTGCAGAGGGGAAAATATCTACCTGCGGGGAGGCTTTAGTATTTGACTTGATATGTGTAAGGAGAGATTCTAGTTCTTTGGCATATATTTGCACCTCTGCGCGTGTGAGATTGGCTTTGAAATTAGCGGCAATGATGGGCAGCATTTGAAATCCTTTGTGATTAAGTTAATTAACCTTACTTGCAAAAGCTTATAAGTGGAGGCTTGGCATATTTATACTTGTTTGAATGCCCTTTTGTTTCACATTGCAAGTGTTAAGTTTTTAAGATTTAAAATCCGTATTTTACATTCTTTTTTGTTTTTTTATATTAGTGAAGTATGTCTATTATGCCTTTGCCATCAGGGCTAAAGCCTCTGCTAATCCCTAAAGGACACACTTATAACTAAAGCTACACCTTATTTATCAAGTGAGATTTTAAGGTATAGAATCTCTAATTTTATTTTTTTGTAAGGGGAGATTTGGTTCTTTTTGCCTCTAGCTTAAGAGAGGGGCTTTTATTCCCTACTTCAGCTCTGCCCAGTTTGTCCCTATGTTTATCCCACATTTTAGTGGCACTTCAAGCGTATAAATATGATTCATAATATCTGCCACAGCATAGGCATATTCCTGTGCCTTCTCACTTGGAGCTTCAAAAATCAGCTCATCATGCACTTGTAAGAGCATTTTTAAATCGCTCTTGCTATAGATTCTGTGAATCTCAAGCATAGAAAGCTTTATTAAATCCGCCGCACTCCCTTGAAAAATCGAGTTAATGCCCTCACGCAAGAAATTTGCCTTCATAAATTCCGTAGCCCTACTAAAGTCAAAATACCGCCTATGTCCTAGCAACGTCTGTGAGTAGCCATTCTCAAGTAAAAAGTTTTCCTGTGCGCTAAGATAATCTTTAATCGTAGGAAAAAGTGCAAAATAGCTCTCTATGTAGCTTTTTGCTTCTTTGAGTGGAATTTGCAGAGTTTGTGAGAGTTTCTTGCTCCCCATACCATAGATAAGCCCAAAATTAATAGACTTCGCAATGGAGCGCTTCTCCTGCGCGTTTTCTATCCCAAAAAGCCTTGCTGCCGTCTCAAAATGTATATCCTTATCCTGTTTGAAGGCTTCAATCAATGAAGTATCCCTGCAAAAATGCGCTAAAAGCCGCAATTCAATCTGCGAGTAATCAATGCTGATAAGGCTATGTCCCGCCTTGCTAATAAAGGCTTGGCGGATTTTGCGCCCCTCTTCGCTCCGCACGGGGATATTCTGCAAATTGGGCGATTTGGAGCTTAGCCGCCCTGTGGCTGTGCCATTTTGCAAAAATGATGTATAGACTCTATGCTCACTATTTGCCGCCCCAAAGCGCAAAAGCGGCTCAATATAAGTGCTTTTTAGCTTATTGCTCTCCCTATAATCAAGTATGAGATTCACAATCGGGTGGCTGTCTTTAATCGCTAGAAGCGTCTTTTCATCGGTGCTTAAGCCGCCCTTAACACTTCGTCCCGCCTTTAGCCCTAAGCGGTCAAAAAGCACATGGGAAAGCTGTTGAGGGGAATTGAGATTGAAATTCTCCCCACAAGAGGTGAAAATATCTTTGCTGAGTTGTGATATATGCTCGCTCGCCTTGTCTTTAAGCGATTCTAAAAGTGCCATATCTACTTTAATCCCCTCACATTCCATTGCCATTAGCACCTTGATAAAAGGGAATTCTAAATTATAGGCTAACTCTAGGATTCCACCCCATTCACGTGCGTGAAACTCCTCTTCCAGGCGATGATAGAGAGCAAATGTCGCTGCGGCATCTTCAGCGGCGTATTGTGTAGCGGCAATAATATTCACTTGTGAGAAGTTCTCCCCCTTTGCCACGACAGAATCAAAACTAATCATTGTATGTTTAAACCACTTCATCATTTGCTTATCAAGTCCCACAGGAGCGATAGAATCATACAGCCAAGAGAGAATCATACTATCATATATCGCCCCCTTATGTTCTAGCCCCAAAGTGCGATAGATAAGCGTTAAGTCAAACTTAAGATTATGCCCGATAAGTGGATATGTGAAAATCCGCGCGATAATGGATTTTGCAGATTCTAGAGAAATTTGCCTTCCTACACCTAGGTAGCTATGCCCCACCGGCACATAATAGGCATTCTTACCATCAAAGCAAAAGGAGAATCCTACCAAATGCGCCTCCTGCATATCCAAGCTATCACTCTCGCAGTCAAAGCCCACTTTCGCCCCCTGCGGAATGGTATCTAGCATAGATTCTATTTCTTCCACACTATCAAGCAAATGTGCTTTAAAAGCAAAAGTTTGTGAGGATTGCACACTCTCAAGTGTAGAGCCTACACCTCTTTGTGCGCTTCGCCGCTGCTGATAGCGCTCGTGCGGGGATTGCACCTTAGAGATGATATTTTTTAACCCATAGGTTTTAAGCTCGTCCATTATTTTTAACATAGGATTAGATTCGGGCATTAGACATTTGCTTAAATCAATGCTTTGTAGCAAATCATCGTGCAGCGCCACAAGTTTTTTGCTTAAAAACGCGCTTTGCTTGCCTGCTTTTATGAGATTAGCTATCCGCTCACTCACCACATCTGTTAGCTCATTCTCACGCGCATACATAGATTCTATATCCCCAAAATGCGCGATAAGCTTTTGTGCGCTTTTAGCACCTATGCCCTTTATACCCATCACATTATCGCTGCTATCGCCTACTAACGCCTGATAATCGATAAAATTTTTAGGCTTCACGCCATATTTCTCTATGCACTCCGCTTCACCGATATTGCGTTTCCCTATGGGGTCATAGATGTAAGTATCTTTATCGATGAGCTGATACAAATCCTTATCGTGACTAATAATTCTCACCGCGATATTTTGGGCGTTAGCGACTTTATTAATCGAGGCAATCACATCATCAGCCTCATAGCCCTCAATGCTGATATTCAAAAAGCCCATTTGCTTAATCCATTCAATCGCAATAGGCAGCTGCATAAGCAATTCTTGTGGGGGCGATTGGCGATTGCGTTTATAAGCGTCAAAAATCTCGCGCCTTTTATTTTCCCCTCCGCCCTCTAAAGCAAACATAATATATGTGCAAGATGGGTCTTTATAGAGAGACTGCAGCAAATTACAGAATCCTACAAGTAGCCCTGTGGGAAAGCCCTGTGCATTTTTAAGAGGGGGTAGGGCATAAAAGCTTCTAAAGAAAAAACCAAAAGTATCAATCACGCTTAAAGTATGCATAACTTTGCCCCCTCTGTCTTAAAATGTATCAGTATTTTGAGATTCTAAATGCTAAAGCGAGGCAAAGCCTCATAAATAAGTCAAAAATTGTAACCAAACAATACTTCGAGAATACTTTAAGCATAATAAGACCATGTAACAATTAAAGAAATATTATAGATTCACTAGTCTATCGTTCCTACACTGTTGTGGCTATCGCCACCGCGTAAGGCTCTTTTTACAGAGAGAAGCCCTGCAAATGCCTTGCGTGTGTAAGACTACGTGGCACTTTAGTGCAATAGTGTAGCAATGATGAATCTACCCATAACAATATGTTCTAAACCAAAAGTTGCGGTAAGTGGTAAATTCTTTTGGCAAGTGAAAAAAATTTCTTCTGCACCCGCAACTATCAAAGGGGATTTCTTCTGCCCTTTGAAATACACCTATCGTTTTGTATCCTTAATATCAGTGTGTTTGACATTTACTTCTCTTAGCGTGTACAAAATGAGAACTTCATTCATTTTGGTAGAAATTATGTCAAGATTTTGCTTATTTCTTAAAATTTTTTTAAACATTAAGCAAAATTTCAGGGGGGGGGACTTAAAGAAGTCGGTTCGAGGATATACCTCACTTGCAGATAGACTAGGGATTCTAAAATCTATGCTTCAAAACTTATTTACAAGTATGTAAAAAATACTAGGGATTTGAAGTAAAAGGCAGGGGGGGGGCAAAGCCCCCATAAAGAAAAACATTGAAGATAAGACTTAGCCTCTGCTAGGTGTGTCGTGATGAACGCTTAGAGTGCCTTTAATATCGCTTAAAATCGCACAAGCAGCTTCATTGGCACTGCCCATAGCACAAGCTACCATCGTAGTTACCCCGCTCACAAGCCCAGCAGCATACACGCCCTCTTTTATCATTTGCCGTTCTTTGGTTTTGAGCTTGATTTTATTAGGCTTTGGCATAAGGGTGTGCGGCTCTACAAAGCCCTCTAAGCCTTTAATATCACACTTTGAAGCACCAGTTGCCACGATGATATAATCTGCTTTTACTTCATTGCCCACATTATCTTTAGTGATGAGATTGACCTTTTCCCCGCTAATTTCTGTAACGCTTGATTGGATATAGCGCACTTTGAGCATAGTATCTATTTGCCCTTTGATATGAGAGAAAATCGCTTCAGCCTTAGCGCCTTTTGGGAAAAATGGCACATTATAAATCGCCGCTGCCTTTAAATCTGACTGATTGTCATCAAAAATAGTAATATCAAAGTCAATCTCATTATTTTTAGCTGCTGCAAAAAATAGCGCAGCACTAAGCCCAGCAATACCACCACCTATAATTGTAATTGTCTTTTTCATTTTTACTCCTTGTTTTTAGTAGAGTGAGATTATATTCAAATTTTGTGAGAGAATGTTAATAATGTAATATTTTTTAATCTTTAAGCAAATCTTCAGGGGGGTGGGTGGGTGTATAATTTTTCCTTTAAAGGAAAAATTAAAAGGAGAGAATATGCAAGAAAATACAGGGCAGATTCAAAACAATGCAGGACACATTAATGATAATAATGTAGTTCAAGCTTCAGTAACAGCAACAGCTTGGGAAGGTAAAGTCCCCAAACAAATATTAGATATGCTTAAAAGTAGATTAGCAAAAAATAGCTTCTTTAGGAATGATACAGCTTAAAAGTCCTGTAGTGGGATTACTCTTTGGTGCACTTGGTGTAGATAGATATTATAAAGGTGATGTAGGGCTAGGTATAGGTAAATTCCTTAGCGCATTTATATTTGTTGGATTTATTTGGGCATTTGTGGACTTATTCCTTATATGGAAAGGGATTAAGAAAGATAATTTTGAAAAAGTCAATTCACAGCTTTTACTCTGTGGTGTGTAGAGATAAGGAGGGGAGAATGAGGAGGATGATTTTAGGAAGTATTTTTGTATTTTTAGTTGTGAGTTTTATGGGCGCACAGGAGGTAGCACCAGACAAATTGGCTCGGCAACAGACAACACTTCTAACACAAATGTGTGATAAGAAGTTTGATGAATTAGAATTGCCAGAAGGGCAAAGAAGGGATTTTATCACAATTTGTGTTGGAAGTGTTCTTGATTCTCCAGATGGAGATTTTATTAATGCGGTATTAAAAAAATACAAAATCAACCCGCAAAAGGTAATAGATTCTTATATGTGCATTTTCCACGATAAATCATTGTGTAATTTTAAGTAATGAAGGAGAGCAAAATGAAAATCTTAAAATGTGTTTTTTTGGTTGGAAACATAGTCAGTTTAGGGCAAAGTGCAGATTTGCAAAGCTTAAAGGCAAAGGCTAAAGAGATAGCTGCAAATAGCGCACAAGGCACGAAACTAGGTAAAGAGTAGGATGTCTTGTTTGATGAGAAAAAGAAGATAGTGAGAGCTTATTTGCCACATTTGCAAGAAGCGCAAGAATTGGGCGATAGGGCTGAGTATAATGCCTTGATTGATGAGCGCGATAATGAGCTTGCTCCTATTGAGCACAAGATTAAGGAGACAAATAGCAAGATAGATACGGTTTATAAGAAAGGGCAGAATCTCCTTAGCAAAACAAATGTTCAGCAGGAAGTTCGAATCCAACACAAACGTGTAAAAACCTTGAAAGTGAATTTTATAAATGCCTAGAGGATTTTAACAAGAAAAGAACGCAGGTATATCAAGATTATTTCAAGGCAAAAGATAATTTCATAGCAAAGTATAGCCGCTAGATATGCTTGAGGAGTAAGCAATGGGAGGGATTTTAAAGGGTTTGATTATAGTATGAGTGTTTTAGTCAGTTTAGGCTGTGTGGATGTGCCTTTTCTGCAAGGGTTTTTTGAAACTCCACAGGAGAGGGCAGCTAGGATACAAAAAGATTATGATGAAGCCTTTGCCCAGTATGCATCCATAGCAGAAATGAGCTAAAGGCTGTAGCAGATGCTAAGAGAAAAATGGAGGAGACAAGAAAGGCTTATGAAAGTGCTAAGAGCATATATGACGAAGCTGAAAGGAAAATATTAAGTGAAGGGAACAGGATACGTTCTAATGCTCTTGAAGAATTTCATAATACTTTCAATAGGGCATTGGAGAAATTAAGCTTAAAGGAAATCACTATTTATGAATTTGAGAATATCAGGGATAGAGCATTTTATAGACAGAATCAAATACTTACGGAGAGCTACCATGATGACGCTAGAGAGGTAGGGAACCTAGAATCGAGTGATAAAGGGAGAAAACTCAATCAAACTTCACGTGCTTATAAAGAGGCTCAAAAGAATTATGAGGAAGAAGTGATTGGAGCAGCGATAGCAGATGTCAAGGCAGCACAAGAAGCAAAACAAAATCTTAAAAGAACAGATTATGATATAGATATCAAAGAAGCGCAAGAAACCTATAAGCTGGAGATAATAAAGGCAATGCAGAGCAAAATTCAGGCAAAAAGTAGTTTGTAGCTTTTATGTAAAACCCTTACACTAGATACCAAAAGAAATGCTAAGCATTAATGAGTTTAAAGATGAAACTATTGATACAATAATGGGTGAGATTGCTACTAAAGTTTTGTGTGAGCGCAAATCGCAGAGCTGCATTCAAATGTGATAAAAAAAGGCTAAAGATTGTCCCTACCACCGCTTCAAAGATATGCCTCTCGCTCCTCTACAAAAAAAGAATAGGGGGGAATAAAAATATTAGTTTGTTTTTTATATCTTAAAGAGGAAAATCCCGTTGATAACACAGGCATCACACCGCCTTTAGATTTAGCGAAAACTTGGATAAAAGTTGGAACTTTAAAGTTGTCCTACACAGGACAAAGCTTGGTGAGTGTCTCATTAAGAGAATGCTTGATTTTGCTATATCTAACAATATATTTAATCTCTATCTTACTACTTTTTCAAAACACACAGCATTAATCAACCTACTAGGGCAATATGGGTTTAAGCAGTGGGGCAATAAAGGTGATGAACTCGTCCTGATAAAAAACATTGCAACAACTTTAAAAGAGATGCAACAGAATATATGTCTTGATTTCTCCTCAATAAATACTAAAAATGTCAGTAAATATATTTTAGGTATTTACCGCAGTATCATACAGGAATGTTTTCGGATTCAATGCTTAAAACAGAGGATTTTAATATACTAAAAGATTTATCAGAACCCAATAGTATTCATAAAGTTTATCTCACAAGTATGAGAAAAATTGAAAATCTCAAAAAGGCGGTTTGATTGTTATCTACCGCAATAAAGATGAGAAAGCTTCCAATGCTAATTATTCCTTTGTTGCTAGTTCATTATGCGCAGTAGGAGAGTATAAGGATATGAATAATTTTAGTGAGGAGGAGTTTATCAAATATTGTAAGCCCCACAATATTTTTGCTGAAGTGCAATTAAAAACAATATTATCAAAATAAATAATTCCCAAAAATCATCAAAATGACTTATTGAAATATTCCCATCAATTAGGCGATATTCCACATCTCTTATGTTTGCAATTTTTTCTTCCATATAAATACCCCATTAAATTTTTGATTTGCACAAAACTTTAAGCAATATCCTCATAATTCATCACAACAACCCCCTGTTCCCTTGTTTGTTTCAACATTAAGAGAATACCCACTTCTTTGCTCTCTATGATTCTAAATCCCTTATATAACTCTCTCACTAAGGTGCAATCATTGTAGCGTAGGATAAATTTGCCCGAATGTTTTTAAGCAAAGCACATAGTTTCTTATGCTCCTTTATACTAAAGGTTCTTTGCATTTTATAGTAGTTTCCTGTCCCTACATAAGGCGGGTCGAGGTAAAAGAGAGAATCGGGGCTATCATATTGCAAGTGAGTTAAACAAACGCAGAAGCAACCTTATTGGTAAGCCCATAGTCTTGCAGGGTGAGGATAAGGCATAAGATGAGTTTTTAAAAGAGCTTGTCAATAATCGCAATTTTAGAAAGTTTCTCTATGAGTGTAGCTCTGCCATTGCTTATGGCTTTGCGAGTTTTATTATCAATTATAGACAAGAAAATAGCAGAATCTACCCTCAATTTGAGTTTATCTCACCTCGCTATTTTGAAAGCAATAATGCCTTTATGCCCTATGTTTCTGAAGGTGGGAATAAGATATATCTTAAAGATAATGAGGAGCTAATGCGACTTTTTCTTAATAGCGCACTCTTTTGGATAGATTCTACTATTGATAGGGGATAAGATGGCTTCTAAAGCAATGCTTGAATTTGACTTTTCACTTCCGCCAAGTGAGGCTATTGCTTTTTTGCAGAGCAAAAATCCTGAAGTGCTTAATGAGAATTACTGAAGGGTTGTGGATTGGGATTGTGAGGAGGAAGCCACTATGGATTATTAAATCTGCTTAAATTTAATGTTTGAAATCAAAGTAAAACCGCCCACTTTGATTTCACACGAGGGATTACATTATGATAGGCAAGATGGTTATAAAATTAACTATCTTGCCAATTCACACCAATAGTTTCTAATGTCTGTTTTTTATAAACAATCTTTAACGTATAGGTTTTTACATAAAATGTTCCTTTAGGATATTCATACTCATTCTCTAATATTTCTTTAGCTTGTCTTTTGATACCTCCGCATATACCTGCAAGAGCTTTTAAAAATCGCTCTTTATGTGTATTATAGAGCTGACTAACAATCAACTTACAATCTTTGGAAAAGTTAAAATGCTTAAATAAGTCATCAGGTGAATCAATCTTAGCCATTCACATCATCTTGTGTAGCAGGGATAACATCTTGTAAAAAGACTGATTCTAATGGCATTATCTTTCCTTGCTCTATGGAGTGCCATAGCTCATCGTGTGTCTCTTGAGAGATTTGTGAAGCACTCTTATCAAGTAAGTCTATAATGACCTTATCTAATATGCTTATCTCTTGCGGACTAAAGGCGTCTAAATTTGGCTCTTGCAAACATAAAAAAGATTGTTGTGTGTAGCCATATTTAGATGTTTCAAATGTTTGAATAATCCCTTCTTTTTGCATAGATTTTAAAATTGAATTAATATTTGTAGGCATAGGACCCTGAGGCATTTTTCTATACTCTAAATTTGTAAGTTGCTTAAAGTATTTATGCATAAACTCTCTATCGGCAAACCATAGAATTTTCACAAGCTTCACTTTGCCAAGATTTTTAGGAGAGTTATTGCATTGAAAATAATTAATGATATATGCAATGGTTGCCTCTGTCTTATTCAACTTTGCCACCTTAGTATAATTTGAATGTTTGTATTATATTAAGTTTTAATAATATAAAGATTAAATCGACTTTTTTTGTAAATATACTCTTTAGTAGAATCTCTACACCAACACCCCGCTTATACTCAACTCCTTTGTATGATAAGTGATATTCCTAGAATTATCCATAAGCCAATCTTT